>CAZNOI010000003.1:0-161926 GCA_964574685.1 uncultured Dehalococcoidia bacterium | reverse complement strand
GGAACAGTGGCTGGACTCTAGAGAGCGGTGCTACTACTTACGGGGTAAGGTCATCTCGCCACTCGATTACTTCTCTCTGCCTCCACTCGTACTTTGGAGGCATTGGAGGTATCTCAGGTGTGGTCTTGCCTGAGAAGATGTCACTGATTTCCTCCACAGACAGATCGTCAATATTAACCAACCCAGGAAGTGGCGTGTGTTCATCTCTCCAAGCAGCTATTTCCGTCTCCGTGTATGGCACTTCCACTATGTAGGTCTCGGTGGCAGTGTATGGCTCTCTGTCTGTCACTTCTATGAATGGAACCGTTGTCGTGATGGCCAAGAGAACTACAACAGCCATGACAGCTGTGGCTGCAAGGACTATTCTGCGTCTACCAAGCTGTTTGGCCTGTAATACTCGCAGCTTTCCAGGCGCAGCCAATCTTGCGAGTCCGGACTTGACTCCATTGACAAGTGCGAGCAGCCCACCGAGTGCCATGAGCACGATACTTAGCAGAAAGACCGCGAATGGAATAATCCATAGGAGGTGTAGACCGTTGTCACTTACTAGTGCCCAGACAGCAAGGGGGGTCATATGGCGCGCCTCCAAGCTTAGAGTTGTCAGACCCCGCTAGGAGCCTGTATGAGTAACATTTTCCTTGAAGCTGAATGTCCCTGATTCTTCGGTCTTCTCAGCTACAGCAGATGGATTACTCGGACACACCCCTAGGCAGAGGAAAAGCTACTCATGAACCTTTCCATTTCTCTGTGGGGGTGCTTGTGAATAACTACAAGCTGCATCAGCCGGTGGCTGGACTGGCAGTACCAGACCGCCGTTAGACCGGTCGCATCCCAGCCAGGTGAGGTGAAGTCCATCTCAGCATAGGTCAGAGAGTAGTCAGCGACCCGCTCCTGTAGCAGATCCCCAGTGATTCTTGCCTGGAATGAGCCGCTTGGCGACTCGAACATGAGCGGAGCACTCTTAACTGCGAGATTCAATTCACCCGTTGTTGGTTCAGGCCATTCCGACCAAATGAGCATGAAGTTCTTCTCTGAGCTAATGATGCCGCCCGACTCAAATGTGCTAGCGCCTATGCTGGTACTTCCTGCTAGGAAATCACTGAACGAATCCTCTAATCGTAAATCGTCTGACACTTCGAATGTGATACCGTGTTGACTGCAAGTCTGTATGCCTGCACCGCAACCCGTAAGAAGGACTAGCAGCAGCATGCAGACTAACGCGGTACGTATCAGCATGATACCCGCTATTCTTCTACCCAGAATCATGGTGCTACGTCTTCTCATCTTGCTCACCACTCGAACTAGTACGAACGGTAGGAGCCGGACGAGAAGCTTCGGCTATACTCCAGGCTCCTGACCTTTTCCTCCAAGCGTCTGACTCTACTCTCCAGCGAGTCACCCAGTGGGTCTCGGGACACTTCGTCATTGAGACGCTTTATTCTCCCCTTCAGGTATTCGATGTCTTTTTCGATTTCCGCTATGCGAGATTCCAATGCTTGAAGTGACTCTCGGGAAATGCCTTGAGAAGGACTGCCGGTAGAGTCCACCGCTCCCATGGCTGGCATAATGTATCTGCTACACCCTTCATGGCATCCTAGAGCCACGCTCATGGCTATGATAAGAACGAATAGAAGCATTAACCGCCTCATGATTCGACCCTCCCCAGACTTCTAGACGTAGTGGAACACAGCCCTATCCGCCTCATCTTTCATGAGAAGCGGGCCAAAGTCGAGGTCTCGGTTTCAGAACCCATCGGTAGAAGCACACACCCATGACTCCGAAGCCCAGCAGGCCAAACAGCAGTTCGACTAGCCCCAAGTTGGAGGGGAGAAGCTGTATATAAACGAACTTGTTGATAAGCTCACCAACAACCTGAATAGCCAATCCGGTCAGGAAGGCAGCGAGAGTAAGCAGCAGTTTCCGCGACATGCTCCTCTTCTCAGCCAATCGTACTTCCAGCCTTACGCCACAGCTACGGCACCTGTATGTTGCCCGAGGCTTGGGGCGATTGGGTACGAGGTTGTTCTTGCCACAGATGTGGCACACAACCATCGAACGTGTTGTGCCTACTAATTCCATGCTTCCCCTTACTTCTGCTTAGAACCAGAACAGTCCCCAGACCCCACTGAGCAATGCCCACAGAACTATGGCACCTGTTACTGCCGAAGCAATTGCGGAACCCCTGGTGCTGTTGTCGTTCGTCGTGGCCATGATGGTACCAGCGTAGGTGGCAATGACAGCAAATGGGATTCCTATCAGCCACATGCAGTCCGAGACCCAGAGTGCCTTATTCATGTAATAGCACATCTGGTATGCCACGAACAGAACCAGTGCAAGCATGGCAAGGGCTACGTGATGCCTCATCACTGCCTGTCTCATCCCTCAACCTCCTTAGCATGGTCTTACACAAGCTTAGACTAAGACCTGTGTGTAGAGCAATGACGAAAATGTACCGGCCAGTCCGTTACTTTCTGCCCAGTTTTTTCATTTTGAAAAATTTGCGAGAGAGAGAATTAAATGTTATATCGCTCACAGATCGGGGAATACCGTACCCCACTCGTAGGGATACCATAGGATTGATGGTACCTTCTACCTACATTAACCTCCATGAGTAACTCACAGATAGGCATTCGTACTAGGTTGGGGGATAGAGTGAGGTAGGTGCGAACCTACTCAATGCCACAAGGGACTAGATTAGGGCAACTTCGAAAGTCAGCTTCAAGAATTCCATGCCGTGATTCCGTCCGAGACCTATAGGCCATGTGGGTGATTGGCTGTCACAGTTGGGGAATTGCACATGTGGTTAACCCAACGGATTGCTACTCCATTGGTTAACTGATTATCGGCTTGTAGAGCTTCAATGAGTCCTGGAACCTGACTGACCTCGTGTACCTCTCTACCATCTGGATTGATTCCCAACGTCCCAGCCTCATGATGTGGATAGAGTCTACTCCTCGATTAGCTAGTATTGTAGCGAAGCTTCTACGGAACGTGTGAGGATTGCAGGGTAGCCCTGTTTTGTCTCTGAGACCTCTGAGTAGGGTAACGATCTCCCAGCGGTCTATTCCCCAAATGGTGCCGTCACCAGACTGATGCTGAGCCATCCATTCTCTCAGTAGAGACTCTGTCCTCTCCCCGAATGGTGCATAGCCTTCCTTGTTGCCCTTGCACCGTACCTTCACCAGACGACTACTCCAGTCAATATGCTCAGGTTTGATTGAGGCCAACTCCGACAAGCGTAGACCACTGTCTGAGAATAGGGAAACAATAGCCTTGTCTCTAACGCATTCAGCTTGGCCTATTAGGTACGCGATCTGCTCAGTGGTCAGTGATGGCAGTATCTTCTTCTGCACCTTCGGAGAGTCTACAATCAGCATTGGGTTGTCTTGGGGATTGAGCCCACGACCTGACCTCGGAGAGTACAGCCAATTGTAGAATGCCCTGAGTACTCGATAGTAGGCGTGTTTGCCGCCACTGCCACATTGACGGGAGTCGATGAACTGCTTCACCTGTTGCCCTGTGGTCTCAGTGCCTATGACTGATGCTGACAGGTTGAGGTATCCACGGTAGAACCTGATTGTCTCTAGTGAGAGCCCGTCCCTGCGGGATTCGAGGAATTGGTTAACTTTCTGGTTAACTTGGTTGACTTTCTGTGGCGGGAGCGCATGGGAGTCGAACCCACCAGGGACGTTACTAGCGCCCCTCAACGGATTTGAAGTCCGCGAAGCCCACCGGGACTCATCCGCTCCCCCGCACGCCGGATTGGGGAAACCCGGCTTCCGGCACTAGTGTAGCAACAGCCCGACCGCCAGTCAACGAGACTGCCGGGAGGGAAGGAGCAGACAGCCACTCTGCCGGTCTCGCCGTCCTCGCGGACGGCGGAGGCGGCCTTCGCAGGATTGATGAAGATGTTCCTGAGGTAAAACCAGTAGCTACGGCGCATGAGCGTCCTTCGCGATTCGCGCCGACTTTGATGCTTACTTCTGCTCCAGCGCCTGCAGGCGCTTGTCCATCTCTTCGACGCGATCGAGCAGCGTCATGTTCAGCTTGGCCACTCCGAGAAAGAGGTCGAAACCCACGGTGTTCCATACCTCGATCTGCTTGTCCCGATCAAGGGCCAGCCACTTGCCGAGTGTAGCTCGAAGCTCATTCATCAGATTGCCGTCCGTCGGTTCAGTCATGCTCTAGCCTCCAGTGTCTCTCTGCTTCACGGCGTGGCGTTGCACTCCTGCCCTTGCGCTCCGGAAACGGCCGGAACACCGTCTGAGGACGAAGTAACACCTTCGTGGCAAACTCGCGTGGATTATACCACAGCGGTCAAACGAGGGAAGGTGGAGGTGAGAGATCGGCAGCCGGTCTAGAGCTTGACGACCTTGGCGGCGTATACGTCGGGGATGGCCAGGATCTGCTGGATCTGTGATTCGTTCAGCTCCCTGTCGAGCCCGAGCGCCATCAGGGCCCTGCCCCTGGGCTCGAGCCTGCCCACCTGCATCGAGCTTATGTTGATGTCCGAGTTGCCGGTGACCATGCCCACCGCGCCGATCAGACCGGGCCGGTCGCGGTGATCGCAGAACAACCAGTAGGCGTCCGAGGGAATGATATCCAGCCAGTAGTCATCGATGCGCACGATGTGAGTCTGGCCGCGCATCAGGGTTCCCGCAACGGTAATGGCTCCGGTGTCGGTCCGCACCTCGACGGAGATCAGGTTCGTGTAGTTCTCGCAGTCAGAGGTCTTCTGCTCGACCACCTTGAGGCCCCGCCTGTGGGCAACCACGCTCGCGTTGACCATGTTGACGCGTTCCTCTACGAACTCCTCGAGAAGCCCGCCCAGCACGGCGGCTTTGAGCGCGGACGTGTCGTACTCCGCGATCTCGCCCTCATATTTCACGCCTATCGTGCTCGGATGCCCGTCCGCGAGCTGAGCGCAAAGCCTGCCGACGTTCCGGGCAACATCCAGGAACGGCAGCAACACCGAGGCGGTCTCGGGAGCGATCAGCGGCACGTTTACAGCGTGGCGGGCGGCCTGGTTCCTCATGACGCCCAGTATCTGCTCGGCGACGCCCACCGCCACATTGGCCTGCGCCTCGGCGGTCGAAGCGCCAAGATGCGGCGTCACGATAACCTGGTTGCAGTCGAACAGCACGTTGCGCGTGACCGGCTCGTTCTTGAACACGTCGAGCGCCGCGCCCGCGACCCGGCCGTCCTCGATGGCCTGGAACAGGGCCTCCTCGTCGATTATCCCGCCCCGGGCCGCGTTGACGATGCGGACACCGGGCTTCACGAGCGCCAGCTCGTTGCGTCCGAGGAAGGGCTTGCTCGGCGTGCTCAACGGTATGTGTATGGTAATGAAGTCGGAACGATTCAGGAGGTCTTCAAGCGAGACAAGCTCTACTCCCAGGTTCTCAGCCTTGGTCGTCGAGATGAAGGGATCGTGGGCAATCAGCCGCATTTCAAGGCCCTTGGTCATCCTCGCGACCTCCGACCCGACGCGGCCCAGTCCGATGACCCCGAGGGTCTTGCCCCTGACTTCGGTGCCGATGAACTCCTTGCGGCGCCACTCGCCCGCCTTGAGCCTGGCACAGGCCTGGGGGATGTGTCGGGCGAGCGAGAGGAGCAGCGCGAGCGTATGTTCGGCGGTTGATACGAAGTTCCCCTCGGGGGCGTTGACGACAATGATTCCGCGTCTGGTGGCGGCCTCGACGTCGATGTTATCCACGCCGATACCGGCCCGGCCGATCACCTGCAGCTTCTTGCCGGCCTCGATGACATCGGCGCTCACCCTGGTTTCGCTGCGCACCACCAGGGCATCATACGTGCCTATGATATCGAGGACAGAGGCCGGGTCCAGGCCCAGCTTGACGTCGACCTTGGCCCCTGACTTGAGAAGGTCGATACCCTCGTCGGCGATGGGGTCAGCGACCAGTATCTTCCACTTGGTAGTGGCCATAGCTCAAGTGGCCGACCCGCTGGCAGTCTTGAATCCGACCTTGGGTAGCGCCTTGCCAAGCTCGGAGATGACCTCGTCAACATCAGCCTCGGTGACATAGCCGAGGTGACCTATGCGGAATATCTTGCCCGCAAGGCTCGCCTGTCCGCCGGACATCTCCACGTTGTGAGCGTCCCTCATCAGCGCGACCAGCTCCTTGCCATCAACTCCCTCGGGCACCTTGACCGCCGTCACCGTGTCCGAGGCGGCCTTCTCGTCCGCGAACAGAGTCAGGCCCAGGGACTTGACGCCCTCTCGGGTCTTAGCGGCGAGTCTCGCATGCCGGGCGAAGATGTTCCGAAGGCCTTCCTTCTCGAGGATATCCAGAGCTACATCCAGCGCGAAGAAGACCGACACAGCGGGCGTCCAGGGCGTCTGGCCTTTTTCCAGGAAGTCTCTGGCGGTCTTGAAGTCCCAGTAGAACCGTGGCATCTTCGCCTCGGCGTTGGCCTTCCACGCCCGCTCGCTGAGACTGACCATGGCGAGCGCCGGAGGCACCATCCAGCCCTTCTGAGAGCCAGTCACGACGACGTCGCAGCCCCAGTTGTCCACCTGGAGGTCTATGCAGCCCAGGCTGCTGATTGCGTCAACGATCAGCAGCTTGTCGTGCTCTCTCACAACCGATGCAATAGCGGCAAGGTCGCTGGTGACTCCGGTGGAGGTCTCGTTGTGCGTCACCAACACGGCCTTGACCCCGGGGGCGGCCTTCAGCGCCTTCGCGGCCTCGTCGGGGTCGACGGCCTTGCCCCAGTCGAACTTCACGCGCGTCACGTCGGCGCCAAAGCGCTCGGCTATCGTGGCGAACCTGTCACCGAAGACACCGTTGGAAAGGGAAAGGACCTTGTCACCGGGCGACAGTGTATTGACGATCGCGGCTTCCATTGACCCCGTACCCGAGCCCGTAAGCACGAACACGTCCTGCTCTGTCTGGAAGAGCCGCTTCAGCCTCACGGTCACGTCCTGGATCAGCGAAGCGAACTCCTTGCCCCGGTGATTGATCATCTGCCTGCTCATCACCTGCAGGACTTCGTCGGGACATGGTGTCGGGCCGGGAATGCGCAGACTCACTGTATTCCTCCTGCAACGGCTAGCATCACTATACAGCATAGCGCGACGGAGGGTCAAGGGACACTGTGACGGCAAGCGGTTGCCGTTTCCCTTTCCGGACAGCCCCGGGGGCAGCGCAGGGAGGCACGCAGGCGATTGCACGCACGCACCTCACCTGCTAGAATTGGGCTGGGAGTGCTCCCCGTGGTCAACCAGCCTGTACTCGTACTCAATCAGAACTACGAACCGCTCAATGTGTGCAGGGCACGGAGAGCAGTCGTAATGCTGTGGCAGGGCAAGGCGGAGGTGCTGGAGAAGGACTCCACGACCATCCACAGCGCCACGCTGGCGGTCGAGTTGCCATCCGTCATTCGTCTCATCTACCTCATCAAGAGACCGCGCCTTCAGAAGAAGCTGAGCCGGCGCGAGGTCTTCATACGCGACGGCTTCACCTGCCAGTACTGCGGCAAAGAGAGCAGAGCCCTCACGATCGACCACGTAGTGCCGCGACACCGGGGCGGCGAGCATGTGTGGGAGAACGTTGTGAGCGCGTGCGTGGCCTGTAACCAGAAGAAGGCCGGCCGCACACCCGAGCAGGCGGGGATGAGCCTGCTCAGAAAGCCTGCCACTCCGAAGGCGAACAGCTACTACTTCACGTTTGAAGGCTACCGCAGCCACCCCGAGTGGCACAAGTATGTCCTTTTCGAGCACTTCTGATCCCCGCGGCTGACAGCCGGTCATTTCCGATGCAGTCCCGGCCCGACCCGAAAAAGATGGGAAAGGTGAACTCCGGCGAGGCTGTCACGGCTTCCTCGACCTTGACATACCCCCCTCCTGTGATATAATCAAATCCCAACCGACCCCTCGTGGGCGGGAAGGTAAGCGGCAGACCCTACAATTAAGTCGCTTGGATCGGCAACGACCGAGACGGCAAATACGGTAGTCAGATACCTGAGCCTTCTCGGGCCGTGCTCGCGAAGGCTTTTCTGGTTTCTGAGACAGCGATGCAGCCGAAAGTGGAGAGGACCGGAGTCAGGCTGGGCTTCATCGGCGCCGGTACGGTCGGAAACGCACTGGCGGTCAGGCTCAGCCGCAAAGGATACCCGGTAGTGGCGGTGGCCAGTCGTACGAAGGCATCGGCGGACCGGCTGGCAGAGCGTGTGCCCGGCTGCGCAGCATACGACAGCAAGCAGGAGGCCGCAGGCGCGGCCGACCTCATATTCATAACCACCCCCGATGACGCCATAGCACAGGTAGCCGCGGAGCTGCAGTGGAGAGCGGGCCAGAGCGTGGCCCACTGCAGCGGCGCGGACTCACTGGAAAGCCTTGAGCCCGCCAGGAAGTCCGGGGCCTGCGTCGGCGGCTTCCATCCGCTCCAGACCTTCGCCAGCGTCCAGCACGCCATCGAGAACCTCCCGGGATCGACATTCGCTCTGGAGACGGAAGGCGAGCTGCTCGATGTCTTCCAACAGATGGCGCAGGACCTCGAAGGGAACTGGATCAAGCTGGGCGCAGGAGACAAAGTACTCTACCACGCAGCGGCCGTCGTGGCCTGCAACTATCTGGTGACGCTGGTAAAGCTTGCCACAGATCTCTGGCAGGTGTTCCAGGTCGACAGGCCCGATGCGGTGAGGGCGCTCATGCCGCTGCTGAGGGGTACGCTGAACAACGTGGACAACGTCGGCCTTCCCAACTGCCTTACCGGGCCTATCGCACGAGGAGACGTCGGTACAATCAACAAGCATCTAGCGGCGCTGGAGCAGAGCGCCCCGACGCTGCTTTCCACATACAGAGAGCTGGGACTCCAGACAATCCCGATCGCCCTGGACAAGGGCAAGATCGATGAGGCCAGAGCCGAGGAGATGCGTCAGATCCTGGCGGAACCGGCTGGCAGGAGGTACACATCATGAGGACAATGCTCAGAGGGAAGATCCACCGCGCCACAGTAACCGAGGCCAACGTTGACTACGAGGGAAGCATCACTATAGACAAGGACCTCATGGAAGCGGCTGACATGCTGCCATACGAGCAGGTCCACGTCCTCGACGTCGACAACGGTTCTCGGCTGGAGACCTACATCATCGAGGGCGAGCGGGGTTCGGGCGTTATCTGTATCAACGGGGCGGCGGCGCGACTGGTCCACGAGGGTGACAAGGTTATCATCATTTCCTACCAGACCGTATCCGATGCAGATGCTCCTCACGTCGATCCGGCGGTCGTATTCGTCGACGAGAAGAACCGCGTGACGTACAAGGACATGGAAGTCTGTTCACCGTTCACGGCCAGATAGTCATTCCGCCATCGCCGACCGCCAACAGGGGAGGACTTCGATGAGGGTATCGATCACCCGAATAAGGGAGATGAAGCAGAAGGGCGAGAAGTTCTCTATGCTCACGGCCTACGACTACTCGACAGCCAGGCTGATCGACGAGGCCGGGATTCCCCTGATACTGGTTGGCGACAGTCTGGGCATGGTCATGCTGGGGTACGAGTCGACCATACCGGTGACCATGGATGAGATGATCCACCACACGAAGGCGGTCGTCCGGGGTGCGCTCAACGCCCTTGTGGTTGGAGACATGCCCTTCATGACGTACCAGATATCCTCGGAGGAGGCAATGCGCAATGCCGCCCGCTTCATGCAGGAGGGCGGGTGCCAGGCAGTGAAGCTGGAGGGTGGCGAGTTCATGGCCGACACGGTAAGACGGGTCGTTGACTGCGGAATACCCGTCATGGGGCACATCGGCCTTACCCCGCAGTCGATCAACCAGCTCGGAGGCTACAAAGCAGTGGGCAAGACCCCGGACGCCGCACTGAAGCTGGTCAAGGACGCAAAGGCGCTGGATGACGCAGGCGCCTTCTCTATTGTCCTCGAATGTGTACCGGAACCCCTGTCCAGGATGATAACGGAGAGAGTCAGCGTACCCACCATAGGTATCGGCGCGGGCCGGTACTGCGACGGTCAGGTCCAGGTGATACACGACCTCCTGGGCCTCTTCTCGGACTTCGTGCCCAAGCACGCCAAGCAGTATGTGAAGCTGGCCGACGATATCAAGAAGGCCGTGGGAGACTACATCTCAGAGGTCCAGTCGGGCGACTTCCCCACCGAGCAGCAGTGCTTCAAGATGGACGAGAGCGTAATCAGTGAGATCGAGAAGTCAGTATAGCATCACAAGGGCGCCTCGTTGGACGTAGCTCGCACCATCACCGAAATGAGGGAACTCCGGGAGAACTACTCGGGCTCCGTGGGCTTCGTACCCACGATGGGCTATCTCCACGAAGGCCACCTCGATCTTGTGCGGCGGGCTCGGGCCGACAACGGCCACGTCGTCGTCAGCATCTTCGTCAATCCCACGCAGTTCGGCCCCTCGGAAGACTACGCAGCCTATCCGCGCGATACCGAGCGCGACCTCTCCCTCCTCAGCAAGGAGTACACGGACGTCGTTTTCATGCCCGACGCCGGGGAGATATACCCGACCAGCTTCGACACTTGGATAGAGGTCGGCAGACTGGGAGAACGCCTCGAAGGCGCCTCGCGCCCGGGGCACTTCCGGGGCGTCGCCACGGTGGTCGCCAAGCTGTTCAACATAGTACAGCCGCACAGGGCGTACTTCGGCGAGAAAGACGCCCAGCAGCTCGTAGTCATCGCCAAGATGGTCAGCGACCTCAATATGAACCTTGAGATCGTGCCCGTGGCCACGGCCAGAGACCCCGACGGGCTGGCGATGAGTAGTCGAAACACCTATCTCAGCGCGGAGGAGAGGGAATCGGCGCTTATTCTACCCAGAGCACTGATGCTGGCCTATGACCTCTGGAAGGAGGGTGAGACCAGCGCCGCGCGCATCCGCTCGGAGATGACGGCCCTCATTGAGGGTGAGCCCAGGGCGAGCATCGACTACGTCAGCATAGCCGACGCCCGAAATCTGGAGGAACTGGAGGACATAGAGGGGCCTGCCCTAGTTTCGCTGGCAGTGAAGGTAGGCAGGACCAGGCTGATAGACAACATCACACTTCGTACCTAGGAGATCCGATTCACGAGATCGGATAGCCGACAGTGAGGGCGGCGGAGGTTTGTCTCCACCGCCCTCTTTGTGCTAAACTCCAGCTTCGGAGGCCGCTCAATTGAAGATACTCGTCACCAACGATGATGGTGTCGCCGCGCCGGGACTCCGGGCGCTGGTCGAGGAACTTAAGAAGCTGGGCAAGGTGGTCGTGGTCGTCCCCGACCGCGAGCAGAGCGGCGTCGGTACCTCGGTGACCCTGCATCATCCGCTGCGCGTACGAGAGGTCGTCCCGATCAGCGATGGCATTCCCACGCACATCGTCGAGGGCACTCCCTCCGACAGCGTGATAATCGCGCTGGGCATGGTACTGGGAGAGAAGGTCGACCTGGTGGTCTCCGGCATCAACGAGGGTTCGAACTTGGGCAACGATGTGATCATCTCGGGGACAGTCGCCGCCGCCTTTCAGGGATACTTCCACGGCATATCGTCCATGGCCCTATCGGTCGCCTCGTTCCATGACCTGAACTTCGAGGTGGCGTCGGGCCTCGCGCTGGCCTTCGCCCGGCAGTTCAAGGAGGGCGCGCTGCCGCACAAGCTGCTGCTGAACATCAACCTGCCCAACCTGCCTCTGAAGGACATCGAGGGCATCGAGATAACGAGGCTGGGAGAGCGCAGCACCACCGACGCGGTCCGGAACGGCGCGATCTCGAAGGGCTTCGACGGCAAGCGCGACTACTACTGGATCAGACACGGAGCGCCCGAGTGGGTCGGCGGCGAGGGCACCGACATCTGGGCGCTCAAGCAGAACCGCATATCCGTTACGCCGCTGCACAGCGATCTGACCGACAGCGAGCACTGCGCCGTACTGCAGGACATGTCCTCGTCCCTCTTCGACTCTCTGAAGACAACCGGGTAGCGGGGCGATTTGAACTGGTCATGTGCGGTCGCTTGAGGAAATCGTTTCAATAATGGTAACGTGCTTGGAGGAAGTCGATTCGGTCATCACGGACCAGGTAGACAATACGATGTTCTTCAGTAAGCCGCCTCGACCATATATCCGGAATACCTTTTAGTGGTTCAGGTTTTCCCGTGCCGGTAAACGGGTCTCGATGCATTATCTCATCTACTATGTCTAGCGCTCTGTGTGCGATCTTCCAGTCACTGTCGACCCAGTAGTCTGAGTCTTCTTTGAATTCGGGGTGAAATACCGCCTTTCTCGTCTTTGCTCTTCGCTTGCCCTTACTCAATAGCTAACTCTTGCTTCAGTTCCTCTAAAGATGACGGTCTAGTGTCTTCCTCATAGGCACGACTCAACGCCGCCAACAGCCTTCTGGCATTCTCGGGCGAACGAAGCAAGTGGGCTGTCTCCATTATGCTACTTAGTTCATCTGCCGAGATCAAGGCAACATCCTCAGACCCTCTGCGTGTAATGAAAACCGGTTCACGTGTTGATATCACTTGATCCCACAAGGCACAGAAGGACCGCCTGGCATTGGTATATGTCGTTTGGGTGACCATGATTCCCGTCCTCAATAACTTGTACAGATATACTGTACAACTGATTCCTCAGAATGTCAACACCTGGATAGTACCATCCCTTCCCCCTTCTCAGATTGACCCACTACCGACAGCCAGTCCAGCTTGACACTCGGCTGAGGCTTCCGCTAGAATCAGCAGTTGACGCCGAGGTAGCTCAGGTGGTAGAGCACGCGACTGAAAATCGCGGTGTCAGCAGTTCGACTCTGCTCCTCGGCACCAGCCACCTCCCCTGCCGAAGTGGCGGAATGGGCAGACGCGACAGTCTCAAAAACTGTTGAGGGGTGACTCTCGTGCCGGTTCGAATCCGGCCTTCGGCACCAGCAGCATGATCCCCTGATTCCTGCCAACCGGCGCTCTTCTTCCAGCCGAACGTCTGATGGCAATCTGACCCGGTCATGGTGGATTCCGCTTCGCTCCATCCACCCTACCTAGCTCGGAGGCTTCGCCGTTCTGTAGGGGTCCGGTAACCCGACCCCTGCGCGCGGGCTAAGGGTCTCGGTGCAGAACTCCGAGACCGCACAAGCTAAGACAAGCATATCACGGGAGTGAACTGTAGCGCGAGAGGGGCGCATGGCCATGCGCCCCCACTCCCAAACGTCCACCAACCGGCTTCGCTCCCACAGCCAGCCCATACCACAGGCGCAGCAGGGAGCGGATGCACCCTGTCTACCCTGGTCGAGGGCATAGCCCCTTGCTCCGCACGGACAATCGTGCTAGGCTGTCAGCGGTGGGATGAAAAGATCGACGAGCTTCCTCATTACAGCGGCCCTCATGGCCGTCGCCAGCGTGCTCATGGCGGTGACGCTCGCCAGGTACGTGGACCGGCTGCCCGACGACTGGGTGGGGATCGGGCTCTTCTCCGCCGCTCTCGTGGGCTTCCTCATCACCTTCTTCGGCTCGCTGGTCCGGTGGCGCAACGCGGCGCACATCGAGCGCGAGCAGACGGCGAGCGCCCGGACCGAGCATCACCTCTCATAGAACACGGCAGCCAGTACCCGTCCATGCCTTGGGTCGCCCAGCGGCCACAGCTTCACATCCGTTACCCGGCCTCCCTGCCCCTCCACCGTTATCACGCACCGCATTATGGAATCCCTGGCCTGATCTGTGGTGGTGTCCACGCACTCAACCGTCATCTCAACCCCCTCCTTCTTGCCCGGCCTTTCCGTGCCACCTGCGCGGCGTATGATAGCATAGAGGCAGGAGGGCGCGCTCTTTGTCGCGCAAATGAGGCGGTGTTATAATCGCCTCAGTTCGGGCTTACCTGTCATTGCCGGGTGGTGTAGTGGTAGCACAACGGCCTTTGGAGCCGCAAGCTCGGGTTCGAATCCCGGCCCGGCAGCCACCCGCAGCCCGGAGTCGCCGCCCCAGTACATCAGGAGCCGCATCATGAGCCACGACCACAATCATCAGGCATATCACAGCCTGCAGAAGCGCCTCGACAGGAACGTCACCGGGGCGCCGTACTCTCCGGTATTCATCGAGATACTCAAGCTGATGTTCACGCCCGAGGAGGCCGAGTTCGTCAGGAACATCCCGAGCCGGCCCACTCGCCTGGAAGAACTCAGCACGAGGCTCGGCGTTCCCGCCGACCAGCTCGGCGACCGGCTCGGCGAGATGGCACAGCGCGGGGTGATGCTGGACATCGATATCAAGGGCAAACGCTACTTCGCACTGCCTCCCGTGGTGATCGGCCTCTTCGAGTACTCCTTCATGCGTATCGATGGAGACCGGCCGGTGGGCGAGCTTGCCCGCCTCTTCGAGGAGTACATGAGCAAGGACGACAGGTTCGTTCGCTCTATCTACCAGAAGGACACCCAGTTGGGCCGCTCCTTCGTGCGTGAGGAAGCGCTGCCCCAGGATGACCACATCGAGATACTGGACTGGGAGCGGGCCAGCCACGTTGTCCAGTCGGCCTTCGCAGCGGCGGTCTCCCTGTGTGCGTGCCGTAACAAGGCCGACCTGCTGGGCCATCCGTGCGAGGCCCCGCGCCGCACCTGCCTTTCGCTCAACGGGGGCGCGCTGCCCATCATCAAGGCCGGCCTGGGTGAGGCCGTCTCGACCGACGAGGCCATGCGAGTGCTGCAGGAATCGAAGGAGGCCGGGCTTTGCCAGTCGGGGGACAACGTCAAGCGCAACGTGACGTTCATCTGCAACTGCTGCGGCTGCTGCTGCGAGATGGTCAGGGCCATGAAGACCTTCGAGCAGACAAAGGCCATCGTCTCGTCCAACTGGATCATGTCCATCGACCTGTCCAAGTGCAAGGGATGCAGCAAATGCGCCAAGGCGTGCCCCATCGACGCGATAGAGATCAGAGAGGAAGGGGAAGGCAAGGAGAAGAAGCGCTGGGCGGTTGTTGACGAGTCGCTGTGTATGGGATGCGGCGTATGCTACTCGGCCTGCAAGCAGGGCGCGATATCGATGAAGCCACGCCCGCAGAGGGTGTTCACCCCCGAGAACACGTTCGACCGGATCACCCGCATGGCCATCGAACGCGGAAAGCTCGCCAACGTCCTCTTCGAGAACCCGGAGAAGCTCTCCCACCGCGCGTTGGGCCGGATGATCGGTGTACTGGAGAAGACGTCTCCGTTCAAGGTTGCCATGGCAATCGAGCCGCTTCAGTCGGCCTTCATGGAAAGGACGATCAAGCTGGCGAAGGGGAAGTAGGGGTTCAGTTCGCTGGACTGTTCTGATATGATACTATCCGCGATGTCAGGCGGCAACCGGCATAGCTGCAAGTCGTTCGGAACACACCAGGCATGAAGGCGCACCTGCCCGAGATAGGGGAGGTGGAGGTTGACGGGGATGACCTCATCCACGGAGTCTGGTTCGTGGTAACCAGGGTAGCGCTGCTAGGCGTATGCGTGGCGATTCCGCTGGGAATCGCCTGGCTCATCGGCTGGCTCTGCAGCTTCTCGGTGGACTAGAATGCTCAGGCCGTAACACAATCAGAACGTATTCGGAAGATGGGGGATTAGATGAGACAGTTCGTCGAGGATTTCTTCGAGGCGTTGTTCGCCTGTATCCAGTTGGGCCTCGCGGTCCCTGTGTTGCTTGTCGCTCTGTTCGGTCCGTCTATCGGGATACTGCTTCTGATACTGTGGGCGGCAGGCGTTCTCTGGTAGCCCCGGTCAAGCGCCGGGCCTCACGGCCTACGATTCCTCGCCCGAAGGGACCCGCAGCTCGTCCCAGGTGAAACGCAGCAGGTCCTGCCCTATTCTTTCGAGGCTCCGCACCAGCTTCTCCTCCGACAGCCCGTCCAGTGACATGAAGTACCCGAAGGCGCATCGGCCCTCGTAGCCGTTCGCACGCCAGTAGTAGTAGCCGTTACCGGCAGGGTTCTCCTTCGGTCCCAGGCCCGTCCCTCTGACCCGCCGCTCGTCAACCATCCAGTAGCCATTGGGGTCCAGAAACTGCAGCCACACTCCGCGCAACGGGAGCGGCCTCGCGGGGTCCCTCACCCACGGCCAGGCCCTCACCCTGACACCACCGAACTTGGCCTGTATGTTCCACCCGAAGTTCTCCCTGCCCCACTCCTTGGGCTTGTGCCGGTCGATCTTCCCGTCGACCCCCCGCGCGAACTCGACGCAGACCTTCCTGACCATGGAGGCCAGTCCCTTGACCTCCTTCTCCCGCTCCTTCTTCATCCGCCGGAGGCGTTCCCGCTCCTCCTTCTCCCGCTCCTTCTCGTGTGCCTCCTGCTTCTCAGCCAGTTCTCTGATACTGCGGAAACGCTCCTGCCAGGTCAACGGGCCCCCTTTCCGCGGCATAGAATAGCATTACTCCGCGAACGTTGGCAAGACACCGCGCCGGTTATGATAGGCAAGTCGACAAACGCGCATGTTTGCACGGTTTGGCCGCAACGAGCCTTTGGGGGGATTAGTAGTATCGTTCACCTCCGGTCGGTACGTAAATGGGATTGCCTCCCGAATCAGGCCGGGTGAGAATGAGAATAAGATGATTCGTCCGGTTCATCCGGAGGCTGTTGCAGGAGGCGGCTGAAGTGGAGAAGCCAGAGGACTGTCCCCTAAAGTTGGAGTTCTGCGAGCAGTGCAAGTACTGGGAGCCCATCCCTTTTCACGACAACGGCGGACTCTGCGTCGCGTCCAGGCGATGCAGTCCGGCTTCGGCAGGGCGAAGCCATGCCGCGAAGCCGCTGGCCGCGTCTGCACCCAGGCGGATAGGAAGACGCAGGCAGCGCACAAGGGCCGCGGATAAAAGTACCACAAAGACGAGTACTTAACGGGGATTGCCGACCAGGGTTGACTGTCGCACGATGTAGTCAGGTACTTCCACTACCGCGATTGATGAAGGAGCGAAGCACAGGAGACTGACATGCCTCAACTGACGATAGCAGTATCGTTCGCGCTGTCGATGGGAGTCCTGCTCCTGTTCCTAGGCGTGTTTCTGGATTATCTCCATGAGAAGCAGGATGCCCGGAGGAACAGAGGTCCCTCCCGGTGATCGGCCGCTAGAGCGGCCTGCCGCGCCAGTACTTGACCTCCGGCTGTCCGCCCCCGGCGCCCGCTGATCCACCCGGTCCTCGAGGCCACATCTTCTGTCGGGTGGCCAGCTTGTAGACTGCAACTACTACAACTCCGACAAGGAAGCCCCCTATGTGCGCCCAGTAGGCGACTCCGCCCGCGGCGGTAGTTGTCAGCGAGCCTATGCCGCTCAGGAACTGCAGGAAGAACCACACAACCAGGAGCAGCGCGGCCGGGATTCTCACAAAGGTGATAAAGAATATGATGATGACGACTGTGCGGACACGACTGTAAGGGTACAGAAGCAGATACGCCCCCAGCACGCCGGCTATGGCGCCGCTGGCGCCTATGGTAGGCACCTGCGAACCGGTGTCTATGGCTATCTGGAGCCAGGCGGCCCCGACACCTGCCAGGAGGTAGAACAGCAGGTAGCGAAAGTGCCCGAACTTGTCCTCCACGTTGTCTCCAAAGACCCAGAGAAAGAGCATGTTGAAGAGGAAGTGCAGCCAGTCCCCGTGTATGAACATGGACGTGAACAGGGTGGCCCAGTTGCTAAAGGGGGTCGCAATATCAAGGTTGCCCTCCTGGGTACGGAGCACCATGTAGTCCATGCCTTGTGCGAGTTCGGACGGGATCAGGCCGTACTGGTAGAAGAATGCGGTCCTTCCGGATTCACCGAGCGTCAGCTCATATATGAACACCACCGCGCATAAAGCGATGATGGAGAGGTTCACATAAGGGCGGCTTCTCGTCTTGAGGTCGCTGTCCGAAATCGGGAACATGGCTGGCTCTCGTGGGCTGACAGGCCCGTGCAAAGCCCGCAAACGCCGTTCACAGGCCGCCCCATTCTAGCACCGCGACTGTCGAGCGGCAACCGAACGCGAGGGGACAAACAGCACATACGGCTTGCATTTGGCGGAGCAGAGTCAGATAATGCTGGCAATCCCTGTCATCTCAGAGTCGAGGAGAGTAGGATGAAGAGGATTCAATCAACACTGCTGATAGCACTCGTACTGGTACTCGCCGTGACTGTCTCCGGCTGCGGCGGCACGGAGGAGCCAACTGCCACTCCCACGATGACGCCGACCCCGGAGGCAACACCCGAGATTACGTCGGTGCCACCCGGTCCCGGTGGCACAAGCCCTGCGCCGATGCCAACGGGACAGCCGGCGACGCAGGATGCGCTCGATGCCTTCCGTGACGCCCCAATTGAATGGCAGAACGCCAGGTATATCAGTCTCGCCACAATGCGACAGACTGCCGGGCTCATCGACTACTATCAGGCGTATGAGGCAGGTGTCGGGCCTGACCTACAGTCAATCGGAATCCCGATGGCAGACATCTCGTGGCTGCTCTTCTCGGCTGACCGCGCCGCCATCTATGACGGCTCGTTTGACACGGACGCCATCGAGGAGGCGCTTTCCGAGGACGGCTATGAGTCCGAAGCGTACCTCGGCGGCTGGCTGTGGATTGACGCCGGGGACGGAAGCACAGTCGCCATGATCGGCAACGACAGGGTTATCCTTGCCGAGGACGCCGATGAGGCCAGGCTTTGCCTGAGCGTCATTGAAGGCTGGGGCAGATCGATGATGGACGACGGAGACTTCGAAGACACCGTGACGAGGGTTCCGGCTGATCCGCTCAGGATAGACTCAACTCACGATGTCTACGGCGCGCCCCTTGCCACGTGCACTAGCGTGCACCATGCGGACGACGGCAGGCTGGCAGTACACAAGCTCTCCAGGTACGCAGATGACGCAGCCGCTGAAAAGGACCTGGAGGATGCAGAGGGTTCCTTCGTCGGCTGGGTACAGAGCTGGAATCTGGAGGACGCCGAGACAGCGCAGATAAGGAACTTCGTCCGGTCCACCGGTACCGCCGACATCGGCGACGTGGACAGGCCGCTCGGCTACTGGACCCACTGGCTGCAGTAGGGAAGAGTCCCACAAGAACTGGTGGCGGAGGTACGACATGGCCAGGGTAAAAGGTAGTACCCTCGTTGGCAGAGCCCTCGTTAACGAGGGAGCAAAGGCGATATTCACTCTGTGCGGAGGGCTCAGCGACATCTACGATACCTGCTCGGAGGCTGGCGTGGAGCTGATCGACATGCGACACGAGCAGGCCGTCGCCAACGCTGCAACGGGCTACGCGATGGCAACCCGCGGTCCGGGGGTAGGGATGGTCACGGAGGGTCCGGGGGTCATCAACATGGCGCCGGGCATTGCCACAGCGAAGTACGCGAACGCCCCGGTCATAGGCATCTGCACGCACACGGCGCACCGCTTCCAGGGAATGGGCGCGGTGCAAGAGTTCGACTCCAGAGCTATGTACGAGGATGTAACGAAGTGGATGGGCTACTGCACTTCCACCAGGCGCATACCTGAGTACGTGGCGACGGCTTTCCGGCAGGCCGACACGGGCCGAAAGGGTCCTGTACTCCTCGACCTGCCGGATGACGCTCTGATGCTGGATGTCGAGGAGGATTCCGCTCCCGTCTTGCCCCCACACAGGTACAGGACAGGTTCGCGTCCCCACGGTGATCCGGCACTGGTCAGGGAGGCCGTAGACTGGCTTCTCGGCGCGCAGAGGCCGGGGATACTCATCAGCAGCGGTGTGCTCTGGTCCGCGGCTTCAGCCGAACTAGTCGAATTCGCCGAACTGCTCAAGATACCCGTGTGCTACGCAATAGGCGGCAAGGGCGGCATACCCGACGACCATCCACTCTGCGGCGGCCCGGTGGGATACGATTGGGGAAGCATCGCGGGAGCGGATGTCCTACTCTCAGTCGGCGTGCGCTTCGAGGAAGTCCTGGGCTACGGCTCGGGCAACTTCTACTCACCTGACGTGCGAGTCATATCGGTGGACATCGAGCCTACCGAGATAGGCAGAAACCGACCCATTGACCTCGGCATATGGGGCGACGCGAAGGCCGTTCTGGGACAGATGACGGCGGCAGCAAGAGAGGCAATCTCAGCCTCCGGCAGGCAGCCGACTGAGACTGACTGGCTGAAGGGGGTACAGGCCACGATCCGGGCCATCACGGACGGCCTGTACAGCGACGCATCGAGCGATGCCAGCCCGATTGACCCGAGAAGGCTGGGAAGGGATGTCTGCGAGTTCCTTGGGGACAATGCCTTCATAGTGATGGACGGGGGAGACATCCAGGCCCACGTTACACCGCTCTTCAGGGCGAACTTCCCCGGGAGCTACATCTCGGCGCTGGGCGGATCACTGGGTCACCTGGGCGGTGGTATCCCGTTCGGCATAGGCATCAAGACGGCCGACCCCGACAGGCGGGTGCTCGTCATAGTAGGCGACGGCTCGTTCCTCTTCAACGCGAGCGAGCTCGACACAGCCGTCCGGCACAAGAAACAGATTGTCGTGGTGATAAGCAACGACTGTCAGTGGGGCATGGTGAGACACGACCAGCAGCTCAACCAGTGCGGTGACCTGTGCTCAAGGCTAAGCGAAGATGTCAGGTACGATAAGTATGCCGAGAGCCTGGGCGCTTATGGCGAGCTGGTGACCGAAGCGAGCGAGATCAAGCCGGCCCTGCAGCGCGCCTTCGACTCCGGCCTGCCGGCGGTTCTCGATGTGAGGACCGACCCTGCAGTCATGAGCTTCGCCGATTTCCGAGGTCAGCAACTTCGGGCGGCTCTGGCAGACACAGGCACCGCCTGAGGACATCCCCGCTCCACCGTTCTCGAATCGCCCTCCGGTGCCCGGGTTCAGTACGATTTACCTACCCGCACGTACCGGAAATACCCATTCATCGAACGGCAGGAAGCATGCTAGAGTCCAAGTATGTTAGCCAGACTTGGGCTTCCTGCACTTGTCTTCATCCTGCTATGCCTCGTCGTGATGCCGGGCGTCGCGCCTGCCGACGAGGGCGACAGGATAACCTGGAGTCGCCAGTTCGGATTCGGCGGCAGAATGTGGGATAGCGGAGAGGCTGTACTCGAAGCGGAGAACGGCGACTTTGTCATCACCGGCTACTCCAAGTCACTGGGCGGCTGGGCGAAAAAGACCATCTACGCCTACCTCCTCCGCGTAGACAGCGACGGGAACACCGTCTGGCAGAAGAGGCTCGGCAGAGGCTGGGGATACGCCGTCGAAGAGGCTTCTGACGGAGGCTTCCTGGTTGCGGGGTCAGTCGAGTCGACCGAGCGCATCCTCCACGACGTCTATCTGGCGAAGGCTCACGGGAACGGCACACTTCACTGGGAAAGGACGCTGGGGTCGGGACAGGCATTCGCCCTGCGCCGGACGCACGACTCCGGGTATGTGATCGCCGGCTACAGCAACATAGGCAACGGCCTGGATGACATGCTGCTCATCAAGACCGATTGCTACGGCAATCAGACGTGGAGGAAGTCCATCGGAGGCTGCGGCAACGAGAGAGCCTACGACGTGAAGCAGACTGCGGATGGCGATTTCATCGTTGCGGGCTACACGGAATCCTACGGGACGGGAACGCGAGACGCTTTTCTCGCCAGGACCGATGCGAGCGGCGAGCTTCAGTGGAGAAGGTCATACGGGGCCAACGGGACAGACATAGCCTACGCCGTCGAAACGAGCGGGGACGGAGGCTACGTCATCGCGGGGGCCACACAACGCGGCGGCACCGGGACCAACGACATATATCTTGTCAAGACGGACTCTTCCGGCTACGTGGTATGGGAGAGATGCCTCGGCAACAGGTTCTCCGACGAGGCCTTCTCCCTGGACAGGACCGCGGACGGGGGGTTCATCCTGGCCGGTCGCAGCAGGACTTCCTTGACGGGCGACTATGATACGTACGTCATCAAGGTGAACCGGGACGGCCTGGTTACCTGGGAGACGCACTTCGGCGGGACCGACTCTGACGAAGCCCATTCGGTTCGACAAACGAGCAACGGCGGCTACGTCGTGGCAGGGACCTCGACCTCTGTGGGGTCCCGCCCTCCCGAGATATACGTGGTGAGCATAGCCTCGGAGCCCCGCCCGGCCCGAAGCCCCTCTCCCTCGGTGACCCCCGGCCCAACGCCGATACCCGGCAACATAACCGGGACACAGTACTGGGCTGTCACGTACGACGGGAACTCGACTGAACACGACTACTCGACCGTCATGGCCATCGACAGTTCCGGGAATATCCATGTCGCCGGGTACAGTCGCGGCGGCAACATCACACTGCGCGACTACGCCACCATCAAGTACTCGGGCACGGGGACGCAGACGTGGGCGAAGCGGTACAACGGCACCGGCAGCGGAGATGACTTCGCCAGCGCCATCGCTGTAGACGCAACGGGGTACGTGCACGTGACCGGGGCAAGCGAGGGCAGTTCTACTGGTCGGGATTTCGCTACAATCAAGTATGCAGACAACGGGGACCAATCCTGGGTTGCAAGGTTTGACGGGCCGCTGAGTGGTGACGACTTCCCACGAAGCATCGCACTGGACAAAGCCGGCAACGTGTACGTAGCGGGGTCCAGTCAGGGCAACGAGTCCAACCAAGACTTCACGATTATCAAGTACCACGGATCCGGGACCCAGCAGTGGGTGGACTACTACGCCGGCACGGCGGGCGGAGATGACTTCGCAAACGATGTCACTACGGATGGAGCAGGTAACGCGTGGGCAACGGGCCGGAGCTGGGGCGGTACCCTGCCCCCGTACACGGTGGACCCATCGAGTAGCTTCGTTACCATAGCCTACGACGCCAACGGTAATCGGATGTGGCTGGATACTTACGTCGGTCCTGCGCCCGGGTACAACAGCGCCGAAGCCCTGGCGCTGGATGTATCCGGCGACCTCTATGTGGCGGGCACGAGTGAAGGCGGCGTAACAGGCCTGGATTGTGCTCTCCTGAAGTATGACCCCCTCGGGCACAGACTGTGGAGCGCCCGCTACAGCTACCCCGGCAACGGGACCGATATCGCCCGGTCTATGGTCACCGACGCTTCCCGGAACGTATACCTTGCCGGCTACAGCCTTGGAAACGGTACCGGCTATGACTACCTGACTATGAAGTACGACAGCGACGGCAACCTGCTCTGGAATGCCCGCTACGACGGGCCCGCAGGCGGGGACGACGTCGCCAGTGCGATAGCGATCGACCAGTTCGGCAGCTCGTACGTGAGCGGCTGCAGCCAGGGCAACGGGACTGCCTACGATTTCGCGACAGTCAAGTATGACAGCCAGGGTAATCTGATGTGGGTTGCTCGATATGACGGGGGCAACGGATCAGACGACAGGGCGAGGGCCCTTGCCCTGGATACCACGAACGAGGTCTATGTCACGGGTTCAAGTACCGGCACGAAGGTGGACTCGGACTACGTGACCGTCAAGTACTCTCAGACAGGCATCCCGCCTGCCACTCCCACACCCACGCCGACTCCCACGCCGGCGCCCACGCCCACACCGACCCCAAGCGGCAATGCAACCGCGACCGAGGTGACCCGGGTAGACATGAGCAGCCGTGTTACTCCGGCCGGTCTGGTGCTGCAGTATACAGATGTCTACACGCCCGACGAAATGGCCTGGCTTGAGATCCTGCTGGGGACCACCGTCCTGACACAGGAGACCGCGCCCGTCCAGACCATGCTGGCCTCGCGGGCCGGCAGTCCGGTCGATCCGCCGACAGGCTCAACTAGGATAGGGTATGCTTACGACTTCGGGCCCGACGGTGTTACCTTCGACCCGGCAATTGCGATCAACATCACCTACGACGCCGATTCCCTTCCTGCCGGTGTCTCCGCAGAAGCCCTGAGAATTGCCTACTATGACACAACCACCGAGCAATGGGTGTACCTGGATACGACCGTGAACACGACCAGCCACGTCGCCACGGCGCAGATCACCCACCTGACAGCATTCGCCCTACACGCGGGACCCTCAGGTGGTGGGCTCAATATAGCGCTCATCATTGGCCCGCTCGGCGGATTCCTTCTGTTCATCGGACTGGTATTCTACTTGAATGCGAAGGGTGAGAAGCGTCTCCAGGAAAAGGGAGTGTCTACTGAAGGGGCGGCGCAGCCGGCGTAGCGCGCCTGGAACGCGAACCCGCCCGACTACGGCGCAATCATAATCTTGCCGCCCTCACCTCTGGCGGCAGTCTCGAAGGCCTCGTTTATCCTTTCGAGAGGCATGTTACCCGTGACCAGCGGTGCAACGTCAACGGCTCCCGACCTTATCATTGCGAGAGCGGCGGCGTACTCCCCCGCCGAGAAGCATATGGAGCCCCGCACGGTGAGCTCCCTCAGAGTGATGTTGCTCACCGGCAGATGCACCCAGTCGAAACAGATGCCGGGTATCACTATCGTGCCGCCTTTCCTGACAAGGGCGACCGCGTCCTGCGTTGCCGTCGCACTGCCCGAGCACTCGAACACCCGGTCGGGTCCCCGGCCACCCGTAAGCTCCATTACCCTCTCAACGGCGTTGTCGCATGTTATGTCAAATACAGCATCCGCGACTTCCTCAACGAGGGTGATTCTGGACTTGCTCGAATCGCAGCCGTAGACCGCTTGCGCACCCCGCGACCTGCCGACCCTGGCCACAAGCTGGCCGATGGGGCCCAGACCCAGCACCGCGATCACTTCTCCCTTCCGAAGGCCCGACAGGGCTACCGCGTGCAGAGCACAGGCCGTCGGCTCGGCAAGCGCCGCGTGCTCGTAGGAAAGGTCATCGGCGAGCCTGTGCAGTTGAGTGTACCTGGTCCGTGCGTATTCCGCATAGGCGCCTTCATATTGAAGCAGGGCCGCATAGTAATCGTCGCAGAGGCCGACGTTGCCGCGCGCGCACCAGTCGCAAGTGCCGCAGGCGATTCGCGGCTCCACGGCGACCCTGTCGCCGACCTTCCACCCCCCCACCGCCGGGCCGACCTCCACGATGTCGCCAGCGTACTCGTGTCCGGCGCCTATGGCAGCGCCCTCCTTGTAGATATGGAGGTCCGACCCGCACACACCGCAGCAGCGCACGCGTATCAGCACCTCATCACCGCGCGGTACCGGGGTCGGCACATCCCTTATCGCGAAGCTGGACTTGCCATGGACAACGGCCGCCTTCAACCTGCACCTCGTCTCACGGTTAGAGCCTGGGCCATTGATTATGCACACGGCTTGAATGGTTTTCAAGCGTGGAAGTATGGGGCTTCCTGCCGCAGTTTGATAAGCCTGGACATACCTGATATACTGAGTTGAAGTGAGGGCTGTGTCTCGTGCATTCAGGAGGAGCGCGGCCTTCGCCGGGAAGGGCCTCGGGGCAGCGGCGCTATAGGCCGCTCCTGAACGGTACACTACTCCCGACCTCACAACCTAGTGGATTTGTGCAATGAACCTGTGGAGGAAACCCTTCGACCTCTCAGACAAGGCCACGAAGCCGTGTGTCGTCTCTATCGACGCGGACAGGTGCAAGGGCTGCACATACTGTGTCGAGTTCTGCCCGCGTGGCGTACTGAGGATGGGTACCGAACTCAGCCAGAAGGGATACCAGTTGGCCGAGGTGGGCGACCCTGACAAGTGTCTGGGGTGCGGCCTCTGCGAGGTGCTTTGCCCCGAATTCGCTGTCCACGTAATTCCCTCTGAAGACCAACAGGTCTAGCAGGTGCTCTCGTATGTCCGAGAACGGCAAGCTCACCGGTACATTCTTCATGAACGGCGACACGGCCTGCGCCGAAGGCGCCATAGCGGCAGGGTGCAGGTTCTTCGCCGGCTACCCGATTACGCCCGCCACTGAGGTGGCCGAGCGCATGTCGGAGCGGCTTCCCCATATAGGCGGCATGTATATCCAGATGGAGGACGAGATCGCCTCCATGGCCGCCGTGGTAGGTGCGGCCTGGGCGGGAAAGAAATCGATGACCGCCACATCCGGTCCCGGCTTCAGTCTTATGATGGAGAACCTGGGACTGGCCGTCATGCTGGAGACTCCCTGCGTTCTGGTCAACATACAGAGGGCGGGACCATCAACCGGCCTGCCCACGCTCTCCGGACAGGGCGACATCATGCAGGCGCGTTGGGGGTCGCACGGCAGCTACGAGATAATCGCTCTGGCACCGAGTTCGCCTCAGGAGATATTCGATCTGACGATTAAGGCGTTCAACCTCTCGGAGAAGTACAGGGTGCCCGCCCTCGTCATGTCCGACGAGTCGGTGGGGCATATGAGCGAGAAGGTGATCATACCGGAGATCGATGCGGCGCAGCTTGTGGAGAGGCGGAAGACGGACAAGCCGCCCGGTGAGTACCTTCCGTACGCGACCGATGACGGCCTGATCCCTCCGATGGCAGTGGCAGGCGAGGGCCACCGGTTCCACGTGACGGGTCTCACTCACGACGAGAAGGGCTATCCGGTCATGACGGCGGAGGCACAGGACAAGCTCCTGCGCCGGCTGGTGGACAAGATCAGGCTCAATCGCGAGGACATCGTCGAGTGTGAGGAGATCGGGCTGGAGGACGCCAAGGTCGTTGTGTGCGCCTACGGTATAACCTCTCGAATCGCCCGCTTCGCAGTGCAGCACGCACGGGATGAGGGCATCAAGGCGGGTCTCCTGAGACTGATAACAGTATGGCCTTTTGCCGAGCGCCAGGTGAGGGAGCTGGCGGAGCAGGTGAAGGCCTTCGTGGTACCCGAGATCAACTACGGGCAGATCGTCTTCGAGGTAGAGCGATGCGCGTCGGGCAAGGCAAAGACGGTCCTCGTTCCCCATATGGGCGGCGGCGTGCATCAGCCTGAAGCGATCCTGGAGGCCATAAGGGAAGCGGTGAAATGACCACCACAACAGCGGTCCATACGTATGACGTTGATTCCTTCCTTCGACTGGACCGGATGCCTCATATCTGGTGCGCCGGATGCGGTATCGGGTCGGCGGTGAACTGTTTCATTCGTGCGATGCAGCGGGCCGGCCTGGAGCCGGACATGGTCTCACTGATCTCAGGCATCGGCTGCTCAGGCAGGGCTGCAGGGTATGTGAAGCTGGACTCCTTCCACACTACGCACGGGAGGGCGCTTCCCTTCGCAACAGGGCTCAAGCTGGGCAATCCCGAGCTGAATGTGGTCGTCTTCTCCGGCGACGGTGACCTTGTAGCCATTGGCGGCAATCATCTCATCCACGCGGCGCGCCGCAACATGGACATGACAGTGGTCTGCATCAACAATCTAAACTACGGGATGACGGGCGGTCAGGTGGGCCCAACCACCCCGCTGGATGCGCGCACGTCTACGACCCAGTACGGCAACTACGAGCACCCGTTCAACGTGCCCCATCTCGTTGCGGCCAGTGGCGCCACATACGTTGCCCGATGGACGGTGCTGCACGTCCGACAGTTGGAGAAGGCTATTGCCGAGGCCATGATGAAGCCGGGCTTCAGCTTCATTGAGGTCATGAGTCCGTGCCCTACTCTCTACGGGCGCATGAACAAGCAGGGCAAGGGAATGGATATGATGCTTGTCTACCAGGAGAGCAGTGTCATTCGACACGGCGCCGACACCAGGGACGTGGCCCTCGCGCCCGGCGGCCCGATCGTGGTCGGTAAGTTCGTCGACATAGAGCGGCCTACCTTCCTCGACTACTACGAAGGAATGGCGAAGAAGGCAGCGGGCGCATAGCGCCGGCTGCGCACAAGAAGAGGCTGGAGGGAGCCGATTTGGCCAGGAAAGAGCTGAGAATAGCAGGATTCGGCGGCCAGGGGGTCGTACTGTCAGGCCAGATCGTAGGCCAGGCGGCCGCTGTACACGACGGTGGCTTCGCTACCTTTACCCAGTCGTACGGCCCGGAAGCACGCGGCGGCGCTTGCACTGCCGAGGTCGTAATCTCGGACGTGGACATAGGCTATCCCTACGTCGAGACACCGGAAGTAGTGATCATCCTGTCTCAGGCTGCATACGCCAAGTATGGCAGGGACCTCCCGGAAGGTGGTCTCGTCATCATCGACCCGGATCTGGTGAATCTCGACCCGGACCATGCTCCTCCACCCCTCTCGATACCGGCGACACGCATGGCAAGGGCGATGGGCAGACCCGTAGTCGCCAATATCATCATGCTCGGATTTCTCGCTGCAGTGAACGACATAGTATCAGCCGACGGATTGAAGGACTCGGTCCTGAGCACAGTCCCAAAGGGGACCGAGGAGGTCAACACCAAGGCCTTCGAGATGGGCTACGAGTACGGTCTCAAGAACAGACCTTCGGCAGAGGTCCAAGATGGATAGGAAGAGCGTCGCCATCAGCGGAAGCACGATCGGCGCAGCTCAGGCTGCTTTGACTCTGGCCGAGCTGGGCATCGAAGTCGATCTCATTACCGCCGATTCCGCTCTCGGCCTGGAGGAACTGGGTGACTCCGCGGTAGGTGTGGAGACGGAGCATCCGCATCTCTGGCCGTTGGCGCTCCGGGCGGCCACTCACCCTCTGGTCAGGGTCCACACCGATGCCGACGTCAGGGCCGTCTACGGAAAACAGGGCAGGTTTGCCATAAGGGCGGTCAGGAGGCCGAGATTCGTCCGCACCGATATCTGCACGAGCTGCGGTCGCTGCGAAGACGAGTGCTCGGTGAAAGTGAACACGATTCTCCACGGGGAAAGGATAGGCCACAGCGCGATACATGCACCGATACCTGGGGTCAGGACGGCCCCATCCGCATTCTATATCGAGAAGAACGGCGTGGCGCCGTGCAGGGCGGCATGCCCCCTGGGGATCAACGTGCAGGGATTCGTCTCCCTCCTCTCCAAGGGAAAGGCCGATGAGGCTCTCGCGCTGATAAACGAATCGGCCCCCCTTGCGGGGATACTCGGCCGTGTCTGCACGCACCCGTGTGAGGGGAGCTGCAAGAGGGGCGAAGTGGACAGCCCCCTCTTCATCCAGGCCCTGCACCGCTACGCGGCGGACCACGCCACAAGCGGCCCGTACTACAGGCTCAAAGTGCCATCCAGATCACGAAGAGACCGAGTAGCCATAGTCGGCAGCGGTCCGGCCGGACTCGCCGCTGCATGGGAACTGGCGCGGAGAGGGTATACGCCGACAGTATTCGAGGCACACGCGGTCGTCGGCGGTATGCTGGCCACAGGCGTACCCAGGTTCCGCCTGCCCTGGGAGGTCCGCGACCGGGAGGTGGAGGCGATCCAGAACCTCGGGGTGACTTTCAAGCGAGGCGTCACCGTGGGGCGTGACGTCTCGATCCACGACCTGCGCGAGAGGGGTTACAGAGCGTTCTTCCTGGCCATCGGCGCACATCAGAACAAGGGCCTGGGGATACCGGGCGAGGAACTCGATGGCGTCGTCGATGCAGTGTCGTTGCTGTTCGCCTTGAACATGAGGGTCGGAGCGCAGGTTGGCTCGAATGTCGTCGTAATCGGCGGCGGCAACAGCGCAGTCGACTCGGCCCGTGCCGTCAAGCGCCGGAGCAAGGGCACCGTCAGAATGCTGTATCGCCGGACCGAGGAGGAGATCACCGCCGTAGGGGAGGAGCTCGAGGAGGCCGTGCGGGAGGGCATCGAAATCGAGTACCTGACACAGCCACTTGAGATACTCGGGGACGGCGGCAAGGTCACGGGCATCAGGTGCCAGCAGATGCGGATGGGGGCCGTGGGAGAGGACGGCCGGCGGAAGCCCGAACCTATTCCCAACTCCGAATACACGCTGGACGCGGACCATGTAGTGATAGCAATCGGCCAGGTACCCAACGTCGGTCTGCTGAACATGCTTGGACTGCAGACCCAGGGGAAGAACAACACCGTAAGTGTGGACCCGCTGACTCTCGAGACAAGCCTTCCCGGAGTGTTCGCAGGTGGAGACTGCGTCACCGGGCCGAACAACGTTGTCGAGGCGATGGCGGCGGGCCTGAGGGCGGCAGAGTCGATACACCGCTATCTGCGGGGACGAGACCTCAGGAAGGGTCGGACCACGGAGGTCCCCGAGCCCGTAGACGTAGATGTAAGAGAGCGCAACGTGTCTCATCACAGGCGAGCCCGCATGCCCGTACTCCCGCACTCAAGGAGAAAGGGCAATTTCGAGGAGACGCGTCTCGGCCTGCCGGACGACGTGGCCGAGCGTGAGGCGGCCCGTTGCCTGAACTGCGCCCTCTGCAGCGAATGCCGCGAATGCGAGCGGGTCTGCGAACTGGGGGCTGTCATACATGAAGACAGGGCTGAACCCGTCGATATCGTCGCGGATGCGGTCGTCGATTTCGGTCCTTCCGCGATATCGGGCAGCCTTTCATCCGCAGGAATCGACCTCCCCTCGTCGCTGGCGGGCAAGCCGGGCCTCTATACGGTGGAATCCGGAAAGGGCCGGAACCTCTCGGAAGAACTGGAGAAGGCCTCCGCGGTGGTGGTCGATGTCGCAAGACAGCTCGGCATGAAGGAACAGATTGCAGCAGCAGCCGGGGAGCGCGCCGAGACCACTCCAACGCCGGAGACGGCACCGGCCCAGGTAGACACATCGAGGACTGGCGTTGTCCTGTGCAGTTGTGGCGGCTACACCGACTCAATCATCGACTTCGACAGGCTTATCAACGAGGCCCTTGTGCTGCCGGGCGTGTGCAATGTGGAGACGATTCCCCAGGCATGCACAGCCGATGGAGCCAGGGCGGTCTCTGAGCATATTTCTCAATGGAAGCTGGGCAAGGTGGTGCTGGCCGCGTGCAGGTGCTGCGGCCTTGACCAGGTCTGCTTCAGTTGTACCGAGAGAAGGGTACTCTGCCATCAGTACCTTCTCGATGCACTGGCCTCCGTGCCGGACACGGTGGTGGAGTTCGTCAACATACGTGAGCAGTGCGCGAAGATACACCGGGACGACCCCGACGGCGCAACACGAAAGGCAATCGGTCTGGTCTCCGCGGGCGTTGCGAGGTCCAGAGAGGCCTCTCCGGCAGCCCATCGTGAGTGTGAGATCGAGAAGAGCGCCGTGGTCCTCGGTGCTGGACTCAGTGGGCTGACAGCGGCCCGGGACCTCGCGTCGCTGGGACTGTCGGTAGCCCTGATATCAGGGCCGAAGTCGGAGGCAAGGGTCACCCCGTCAATAAGCGGGCGCCGCAATGACCTGACAGACCTCCTGGAGCAGTCGGGAGTCCGAGTGAATCCCTGGCCGGACGAGTTGAAGGTCACGGGCGAGCCGGGAAGCTATGAACTGATGCTGCGGTACGGCAAACAGACTAACCGCGTCAAGGCCGGGGCCTTGCTTCTGGACATTGGCGACTCGGAAGGTGAACTGCCCCTGGATTCCGACAACGACGCCATCACGAAGCTCTTCGAGTCATTGAACGACCGTCCCGACCTTTCGGAGGACTTCGGAAGGGGTTTCGACACCGCCGCCATCCGTGATGTCACGATAAGAGAGACTTCAGGCGTTTTCACCACGGTAACCGACGGCGATACTCCTGACCACCAGGCAATCAAGGGATCGGCGGCTGCGGCAAGGACTGCCGCGTATTTGAGGCAGGCCTTCGTAGGGCCGCGGATCGGCTCGGTGGCGGTCAGCACGCGGCTGTGCCGAGGTTGCGGCGACTGCACGACTGTCTGCCCGTACTTGACCCTCGCGGACGGCCCGAACGGCCTGCCGGTAGCCAGCGTCGATGAGCTACTCTGCTTGGGATGCGGGGCATGTGTGGCAAGGTGCCCGACCGGAGCCCTGTACCAGCGCTACCAGAGCGAGAACGACCTGATCGTCACGCTCGAGGCCGTGCTGGGTGGAGAGCCGGAGGCCGTGGAAGTCGGGTGAATGACATGGAAGCCCCGGTGATCGTTTACGCATGCAACTGGGACGGGCTGAGCAGCGTGGAGGCTGCGGCCCGTGCCGGATACTGCTATCCGGCGTCCGTGAAGCTGGTCAGGGTGACCTGCCTTTCCAGACTGAATCAGGGTCTGATACTCAAGCCCTTCGAACTCGGCGCGGTCGGCGTCATGCTCCTGGGTTGCGAGCCGCAGAACTGCCAGTATGGGAAGGAACGGGACCTGGTCAACAGCGAGTTCGAGAGGGCGCGTATTGTGCTCCGGATGCTTGGACTGGAAGAACACAGGCTCACACTCGTCAGTATCCCGCGAGGCGACGGCTACACTTTCGTGCGGCAGGTCACATCCTTCGTGGAGCAGTTGCGCCGGACGCGTACCGGCATTCCCGTGACCAGATAGCAGCGGGATCGTCCCGGGCGCCGCAACCGACTTCCGAGACCCCCGAAATCAGAGAGGACATAGGCTGAAATTGACCGGATCGGAGCGAGAGAGCGCGGCAACGAACATCCGCCTGTGCCTGGACTGCGGCAAGTGCACGGTCGTATGTCCGGTCGCCCAGCGCGATTCGGACTTCAACCCGCGACTGATTGCGCAGCGATGGTTGACCAGGCCGACAGCAGGCCCGGTGGACGAGACCATATGGGACTGCCTGAGCTGCTACATGTGCGTCGAGCGCTGCAACTACCTGGTCCGGTTTCCCGAGTTCATTCACGCTGCCAGGGCCGAGGCTCTGGCAGAAGGCGCCCGCCTGCAGTGCACTCACGGCGGAGTACTTCAGTCATACATGCACATGATGGCGAGAGGAGACCTGCAGCAGGAGAGGCTCGGCTGGCTGCCGGAGGACATAGAGCTGGCAGAGGGCTCCGAGACTGTCTTCTTCACCGGCTGTGCGCCGTATTTCGACGTCGTCTTCGACGAAATGGGCGTCCACACGCTCGACGGCGTCAAGGGTGCGATGAGGCTGCTCAACGAGGCCGGAATTCCCTTCGACGTGATTCGCAACGAACGTTGCTGCGGCAAAGACCTCCTATCACAGGGAGATACGGAAGGGTTCCTGACCCTGGCAGGACTCAATTCCGACGAGTTCAAGAAGAGGGGCGTCAAGAGAATCATCACCAACTGCGCGGAATGCATGTACTGCCTGTCAGTGGACTATCCGAGAGCTCTGGGCGAGAGCGGCATAGAGGTACAGCACGTCTCACAGGTCCTTGCGCCGCTGATAGAGAGCGGAGAACTGAAGCTGGGCGAGGCCGACCAGACGGCCACCTATCAGGACCCATGCGCTCTCGGAAGGTGTTCGAGGGTCTTCGAGCAGCCTCGCCGGCTACTGGATGCAATCGAAGGACTGACTCTTACGGAGATGCAGGACAACAGAGAGAAGGCCCTGTGCTGCGGGGCGAGCCCCTGGGTGCACTGCAGAGCAGTCAATCGCATGATACAGGCCGATCGCCTGGCACAGGCGTCAGCAACAGGGGCCAGCGTACTGGTGACAGCCTGCCCCAAGTGCCAGATACATCTGACGTGCGCCCAGAGGGGCGAGAACGGTAGCGGCAAGGATATCGAGATTGAGGACTTGGCGTATCTGGCGGCCCGGTCCCTGGAAAGGAGGTGAGCGATGGCTGAAGACGATCTGAGGATAGGGGTCTTTGTCTGTGACTGTGGGTTGAACATAGCCAGCACAGTCGATACAGAGGCGGTCCGGAAATATGCAGAGACCTTGCCGGGCGTCGTACTCTCTATGCGCAACAGATACACTTGCGCCGACCCCGGCCAGGAAGAGATCAAGAAGCATATCGAGGAAGACCGCCTGAACCGCGTTGTTGTAGCTGCGTGCAGCCCACGGCTCCACGAACCCACATTCCGCGAGTGCGTCTCGGAGGCAGGCCTGAATCCATATCTCATGGAGATGGCCAATATCCGCGAGCACTGTAGTTGGGTACACGGGGAGAACCGTGAGGCGGCCACTGAGAAGGCCAAGGACATAGTGAGCATGGCGGTCGCGCGCGCCCGCTACCTGATGCCGGGGTACGAGCGTGAGATATCTGTCACGGACGCCGCCCTGGTGATCGGCGGTGGAGTCGCCGGCATACAGGCGGCTCTTGACCTGGCCGACGCAGGCCACCAGGTCTACCTGGTGGAGAAGGAACCCACAATCGGCGGCGTGATGGCGCAACTCGACAAGACCTTTCCCACCATGGACTGCTCGATATGAATACTCGGTCCTAAGATGACGGATGTCGGTCGACATCCCCGGATCGAGATGATGACCCTCAGCGAGGTCGAGCAAGTAAGCGGCTACATAGGCAACTTCAAGGTCAGGGTCCGACGCAAGGCCCGATACGTGGATGAGGAATCATGCACGGCCTGTGACAAGTGCGCCGAGGTATGCCCGGTAGTCATGCCTGACGAATTCCAGCAGGGGTTCTCGTCGCGCAAGGCTATCTACATTCCCCATCCCCAGGCAGTGCCATCCGCTTACGTCGTGGATATGGCCGCATGTCTGGGCAACAACCCGGTTGCCTGCGTCAAGTGCGTTGATGCCTGCGAGAAGCAATGCATCGACCTCAACATGGAGGACGAGGTTGTGGAGCTGGACGTGGGCACCATAATCGTGGCCACAGGCATGGGTGTCTACGATCCTACACAACTGGACGAGTACGGATACACGCGATTCGAGAACGTTGTGACCAGCGTGGAGTTCGAGAGGCTGATCTGTGGCAGCGGGCCAACCCAGGGTGAACTGGTGCGTCCTTCGGACCGAAATGTGCCGAAACGGATCGGGTTCATCCAGTGCGTTGGGTCGCGCACGCAGAACAGAGGGAACCCATACTGCTCCAACGTATGCTGCATGAACACGATCAAGGACAGCCTGCTGATCAAGGAGCACCACCCGGACGCAGAGATCTACGTGTTCTACATGGACATACGGGCGTTCGGCAAGGGGTTCGAGGACCTGTTCAGGCGGTCCAAAGAGGAAGGCGTGCGATACATACGGGGCCTGCCCGGCGATGTGACGGAGGACCCAGGTACGCGCAACCTGCGCCTCAAGGTGGAGAACACCACAACCGCCCGTGTGGAGGAATACGAACTCGACATGGTCGTCCTGTCGGTAGGCCTGGAGCCTTCCGGGGACCTCAAACACCTTTCGAGCGTACTCAACCTGACGCAGACCGGTGACGGCTTCGTCATGGAAGCACATCCAAAGCTGAAGCCGGTGGACGCACCGACGCCCGGCATTTTCTTCGCCGGATGTGTCGAATCGCCCAAGGACGTCAAGGACTGCGTGACACAGGCTTCCGCAGCCGCATCCAGGAGTTCGATCATTCTGGGCTCCGGGACCATCAAGACCGAGGCGCTCAAGGCCGTGGTGGACCAGGACAAGTGCACCTCCTGCGGTGTCTGCGAGAAGGTCTGCCCCTACAGCGCTATCACCGTGGACACCGGAACCAAGACAGGGGCGCAGATAGTGATGGCGGCGTGCGCCGGTTGCGGCACCTGCGCAGCCGAGTGCCGCTTTGACGCCATCACCATGCAGCACTACACAGACGCCCAGATAATGGCCCAGATAGACGCAGCCCTGGAAGGCAAGCCGGAGGACAAGGTGCTGGCCTTCCTCTGCAACTGGTGCAGCTATGGCGGCGGCGACCTGGCGGGTACATCCAGGCTGCGCTATCCGCCGAGCAACCGGTTCATCCGCACGATGTGCAGCGGCAGAGTGGACGAGAAGTTCATCCTGCATGCCTTCGAGTTGGGAGCGCCCGTTGTGCTGCTCTCCGGCTGTCATATCGGCGACTGCCACTACATCGACGCCAACCACTGGACGCAGAAGCGAGCCGAGAAGCTGTGGAAGCGTCTGGAGAAGCTCGGCATCCGTCCCGAGCGGCTTCAACTGGAGTGGATCAGCTCCGCCGAAGGCGCGAGGTTCTCCAGAGTGATGCAGGGACTCGAAGAAATGCGCCTCAAGGTCACGCCGGACGAGATCGAGCATACGAAGAAGCTGCTCAAGGAAGAAAGGCTGGAGCGCGAGAAGAAGGCCGCCAGGAAGCAGGAACTGGAACCCGCCGAGATATAGAGACTGACCAGGGGCGCGGTAGCAGGTGATCTGGTCCCACCGATCGGGTCCGAGTTGCCGCGCTCTTCATATGTATCTCGGGTATGCCACTCAGCCCCCGGCACCACCCACCCAGTACTATCGTCCTGTATCACGTCACCCAAAGTACCCATTGTATACCCCTGGATGGCATGTTAGCTTCTGAACCGGACGCACCCGAGCAGACCCGGTCAGTCCTCATCAGACCTGCTCAGAAACGCCAAGGAGTGTCACATGCAAGTCAAGGAGACTCCGGCAGCAAAGGCGGCATCATCCAGGAATTCGCTCAGACAGAAGAGCCGGCAATCGCGCGAGATACCGCTGCTGATGGACTACCGATGCAAGCAGTGTGGCCGGTGCTGTCACCAGGACATACCGATCACCATATATGATGTGCACAGGATCGCTGTCGAGATGCGAATCGACGACCGCCAGGCCTTCGAGCGATGTGTAGCCGACCAGGTAGCGCCCAGGGTCGGCATATTCGCGATGAGGAAGGCCGACGGAGGGGCATGCGTCTTCCTTGACGACCAGAAGCAGTGCACCATCCACTCTTTCAAGCCCAGGGTCTGCAGCTTCTTCCCGTGCCCCGACATACTGAAGGTCGACAAGGACCTATGGGAGCAACTCTACCTCAGCAGTGCGCCGTACGAGATATTCTGGGAACACGCCATGGCGGAGAACCATACGAAGCGCTACATAGAGAAATACGGCACTCAATGGAATGCCGAAGGCTACTACCAGACGCTCAACGAACTCAAACACTATATAGTCACGGAGGCCGGAGAGACCCTTCTCGTCGCCCGCGATGAGAACGGCCGGCCGATGGAGCTGAAGTACAACTGCTCTCGGTGTAAGGTCGCCGAGTGCAGGATGGAGAGCGAAATCACGTTGATGGACATCGACAGAATAGCCTCGGCGACCAACTGCTCGGTCGGCGAGGTATTCAAGCACGCCGTCGCCAAGCATCCTCACACGTTCACCGGGGGACTCAAGCTGAAGAAGATGCAGGGAGGGTCCAGGTGCATCTACTATGACAGGCAGGAAGGCCGGGCGGAGCACTGCCGAGTCTACACGTGCCGGCCGCGCTTCTGCGAGTTCGCGCCCTGCAGGATGCGTGTGTGTGATGACAAGAGCTGGCGATGCTTCTTCTTCGCGTCAGGAGACCTGGACGGGCACTGGGAACTCGAAGTCGCAGCTACTGTGACCCGTCACTACGTCAGGTACTATGGCACGTCGTACCACAAGGAGCTGTTCAAGAAGCATATGGAGGAGATAGACACCATAATGAACAATGACATGCTCAAAGAGGAGTTCCTCCAGAAGATACGGCAGTACCGATACGACGTCGTACCCATCCAGCCCATATACTGAAGACTGGAGCCGTCCGCACGGCAGCTTGACACCCGGCCGGGGGCTGCGTATCATCAGCGACAAGCTCGATTCACCGACCAAGGTGGGGAATGCAGTTCAGCGCTACTCTGGAAATAGACGCCCCCGTCCAGAAGGTCTGGGCACTCATCGACGAACTGGAGCAATGGCCGCAGTGGATGCCTTCAATCGAGAAGATCGAGCGCGTGTCCGAGGGGCCGCTGACGGTAGGCTCGAAGCTGCTGGTGAGGGCTCGGGTAGGCAGGCTGAAGGTGAACCTGCTGATGACGATTACCGAGTTCGAGCCGGAGAGGTCGGTCACTATGACCAGCAGGGCCCTGGCAACCAGCCTGACCCGTTTCTACAGGTTCGAGCCGGTTGACGGCAAGACGAGGGTGACAATAGGTGGCAACGTATCAGGATTGCTCGCTCCGATGGCCCGTCGCGGCGGCCAGGCCGTTTCCGAGGAAATCGCGCAGGCCGCCAAGAGAAGGGTCGAGTCCTCCAGGTAACTTCCTCTACCGCCACGGTCGGGATACGGCCGGTACGGCCTTTCTGATGACAGCATGAACCGGATACCCCTCAACTGCGTCGACAAATGCCTTCTCGCCCTCGACCGTATCGGCGAGCCCATGCTCATCCACGCCATCGTCGAACTGGATGGCAGCCTTGACCCCGATCGACTGAGGCAGGCCATCCGGGCAGCTCAACGGGCACATCCTGTCATGGCGACTGTGGTGCGAGCAGGGCCCACGAAGACCTTTCGCGCGATCCCTGAAGACATCCGAGAGGACGTTCTCACGGTCGCCGACCTGTCAGTTTCTTCCGAGGACGAACGCCGGACTTACCTCCGGCGATGGATGAACCGCAGCCTTGATCCCAGGCGCCAGTGGCCGTTGAGGGCTCTTCTGGTCTCGGGGGATGGCGGAAGTCAATTGCTCGTCTTCACGTTCCACCACACAGCCACAGACGGACTCCGGGCCGTGCTGTTTGTGCGGACCATCTTCGAGAGCTACAACGGCGCCTCACCTGAGACATCTCCATCGCTTGCCGAGGTTCGCGGCTCCCGCCAGGGTGACGAGTTGCTGGAGTTCGCTCACAGCCAGCGGTCGAGGGTGGAAGGCTACCGCAGAAGAATGGTCGCAAGTCTGTTTCGGCGCTTCGCAATAGGCTTCTTCAGGCCGCCGGCTCGCGTGTTCCATGACCGTTCGGGACGGTCCAGAGAACTCGACCTGGTCTATGCAACCCTTCAACCGAACGAACTGGACATGCTCGTGCACAAGGCCGCTGAAGCCGGTGCCGAACTGAACGACCTGCTGCTGGCGGCGTGCTGCAGGACTGTGGAGGAGTGGAACAGAGTGCACGAGCGTGCCAGCAACAGGATTCGCATAATGGCGCCGGTTAACATCAGCCCCAAGGGGTTCCGGAACATAGTGTCGAACCAGGCTTCCTGGCTTTCCATTACAACGACTCCAGCGATGCGGGCAGATCCGGCAACGCTGTTGAGGGCAATCCGCGAACGAACTGTCAGCGACATCAGGGACAGGATACCGTTCTCGCTCGTCTACTTCTTCTACTTCTGCTCCCGCTTTCCGCTGTTCATCATGCGAGGAATGTGTGTTTTCCTGATGCTCACCAGGACCTACGTGGATACGATACTGATTACGAATCTTGGCCTGACATGGCCCAGGCCCGGCAATGACGAGCCGGCGATCACCCGCATCGGGGATGCGCGCATCATCAACGCCACAGGCTCCGCGCCGGTGGTGACCCCGATGGGCCTGAGCATATCCGTTGGTATCTACAACCGGCGCCTGAACATCTCACTGACCTATCGGACCGCGATGTTCTCGGCACAGCAGGCCGAGTCATTCCTGGATATGTACGTGAGGCAGGTCAGGACATACCCTGTCGGATAGGCCCACAGGGTTTGTGGAAAGCCTGGCAACTTCGGCTGTGGCTGCCGGGGCGACAGACCATGTGTGGGGAATCGAGACGATTGTAGGGCTTGTAGAATGAAAGCGACTCAGGACCTGGTGGCCTTTACCACTTCTGCTGCGAAGCGCTTCGTGTCCGCGAAGTAGTTGGGGTACGCCTTGCGCAGAGCATTCATGTCATCCACTGAAACCAGAACTGCATCTCGCTCCTCCTCTTCCGCAGACTTAGAGCGAGCCTCTTGTTCTGCATGAACATATCCTGATGATGCGTTTCTGGCATCCCTGCGGCTATACGGTGTAACACTTAGGTGTCCCTCTCTTGGTCTCAATTCTAGAAGGAAGTACGGGTATTTACTAAACTTCGGAGGTGTGACAGCGTCAAGGATAGCGGTATAACTAGCCAAATGCTGCAATACCTTCAGTTCATCGACATAGTATCGTAGTTCTCGCACAAGTGCACTACGGTTATCCGGTGTATCTGGTACAAGTGGGGAACCTTCACTGATTGCCAAGATACTACCCATCAGTGCGAAGAATCTCAGCCATTGTTCATCACCCAAACCTGATTTCAGTGCTTGCTGTTTGAAGGTTCCTACTGTCTCTACTGCTGTTGCCCACGCATGCTGAAGCATGGTACGCAATTGCATTTCAACTTTGAAACCGTTGTAGGCAGAGTTCCTGTCACTGAAATATCTATAGACGAGATGTACACCTCGATAACCGGAGCCCCGTGGATTATCTATGTAGTCGTCTGTATGCACGAGTCTATGTTTGATCTGACTTCGCTTGTAGGAATCGTGGAGACGCCTTACTTGTCTTGTGCTAGTGACAATTGCCCTACATCCACCTATGTCCTGCATTTGTGTGAGACGAAGCCTCGGCATAATGCGTAGCTTGAGTTCAATTGCGGAAAGCCGCTTAATCCTCTGTGCAACAATGGCGTCCTCGTCTACTTGCTTCGCCCTATCCCGCAATCCCATCTGAAATGTGTTCAATGGGAAGGCATGACAGGCGCGCCAGTTATTGATGACTACTAGGGCGTCTGACCCGTCGGGAATCTGCCTCTCCCTATCCACCAACGCCGTACCAGCATCATCAACTTGCCGACGCGTGAATTGAAGAGTCGTCCACTCCGCCATAGCACGATACGCTACTACAGTCGCGGGGTATGAGTCAAGTATGCTACTGCCCTTGGTAACCATTGTCCCAGTCACTCCCATTTGCCTCCTTCCCAAATTGACCCACTACCCAAAACTAACTCAACTTGACATTTGCTCTACCTCGTGCTAGACTGTCGTCCTCAGTGTTCTGTACCGATACGTTTCACCGCGTTTCATCCTCGATTCGCTGCAACGCGCGTAGTAGGTTATGTCAATCAGCCAGGCTGGGGCGCTCGATCCGGCGCCGTGCCACCGGGCCGAGACTCCTGTAGTATGAGCACAATGAACAGCACGGGCGTACAGATACCGCTGAATTGCGTCGACAAATGCCTCCTCGCACTTGACGGCATCGACGAGCCGGTCACTACATATGCCATACTCGACCTGGAAGGCCGGGTCGACCCCGAGAAGCTGAATGATGCGGTCTGGCACGCCCAGATGACGCATCCGCGAATGCGCACTCTCCTCTGTAAAGGAGGGCTCAAGCTCTGTCGAGAGGTCCAGGACGATCCGGGGCGAAGTGCCGTCGTTGTGAAAGACCTCACGCATGATGGCAGATCGTATGAGGATTGTCTGTCGGAGGTCCTGAACCGGCGCATCGACGTGCGGCGCGACTTCCCCTTCAGATTGCATCTGGTCAAGAAGACCCCCATCGAGACGTCACTCGTATTCACCTTCCATCATTCAGCGATCGACGGCCTGCGAGCGCTCCTCTTTGTCAGAGCCATCGTAGAAGCATACAACAGCGATTCCGACAACCCTCCTGTGCCTGTTGAGGACCCGCGCATGTACTCGCGTCAGGATGAGTTGTTCGACTTCGCCAGGAGCCAGACGGCGCGTGTCGAGGGCTTCAGAAGGAAGATGGCCAAGTATCTCCTCCACCGCTTCTTCACTGACGCATGGCCGCCGCCGACCAGGGTGTACCACGACGGAAACGGCAGGTCGAAGGACCTCGGGCATTGTTCCCGTTCCATAGCCCCGGACATTCTGGAAGCTCTGGTGTCAAGAGCAACCGCTGCCCGTGTGGAGTTGAACGACATTCTGCTGGCCGCTCTGCACATGACGGTCGAGAAGTGGAACACTACGCATGGCAGGGCAAGCAACAAGATACGTATCATGGCTCCTGTCAATCTGAGTCCCAAGGGTTTCCGCAATATCGTATCCAACCAGGCATCCTGGCTTTCCCTGTCGACGAGACCGGGCGACCGCAGGGATCCCCTACATCTCTTGAGGAAGGTCAGAAGCGATGCGGTTGATGCCACGCACAACCGCATGTCCTTCTCACTGGTGTACTTCTTCTCTTTCTGCTCGTTGTTCCCTTTGTTCGTCATGCGGGGGATGTGCCGTTTCCTGATGATTTCACGCACGTACGTGGACAGCGTGCTGCTCACCAATCTGGGGCCGACCTGGCTCAAGCTAGGCTCTGACGAGCCCGCCATCACCGGCGTGGGCGAAGCGAGGATAGTGAACCTCTCGGGGTCTACCTCGGTGGTGTCCCCTATGGGGGTTAGCCTCTGCCTCGGGAGCTACGGGAATAACTTCACTGTGTCCGCCGCCTATAGACCAGCCATGTTCTCCAGGGAGAAGATCGAGGAGTTCCTCGATCTCTATGTCCGCGAGGTACTGGAATACCCCGTTAGCGCCGAAGAGCAGTCTCCCAAGCTCGCTGTTGCGCAGGCCGCCTAGCGCACCAGCAGCGCAGCGAGACAGCCAATGGACTGCCTTGCTATGTCCGAACAGGTTCCCCTATCGAGACAAGAGGTGAGTTGCCATGTCAAAGAAGCTGGTAATCGTGAATCCTGTACAGCAGGTCGAACACCAAGAGTTCTGGAACGAATCGGCTGTATCGGTTATGAGATACCCGCCGACAAACCTTGCCCTTCTGGCTGCCCTGACTCCAGAGGACTGGGACGTGAGGATAGTCGATGAGACCCTCGAGACCCTTCCGCTCGACGAGGCGGACGTCGTCGGTATCACCTCTATGACACCTACAGCCACCAGGGCCTATGACATCTCGGCGCAGTTCAAGCAGAGAGGCGCCGCGACGATTATCGGGGGTATCCATGCATCTATGCTGCCCGACGAAGCGATACAGCATGCGGACTGCGTGGTGATCGGTGAAGCCGAGTCCGTCTGGCCGGACGTTCTCCATGACTTCGACAGGGGCGAACTCAAGCAGTTCTACCGCGGCGAGCATACGACGCTGGACAACCTCCCGATACCGCGACGTGATCTCCTCACCCACAAGTACGCCCTGGACCTCGCAAGCATTGAGACCGCCAGAGGCTGCCCCAACGATTGTGAGTTCTGCTCTGTCACCGCCTTCAATGGCCGCCGGTTCAGGCCCAGGCCGGTTGAAGACGTGCTGGACGAACTGGGAACCATCGCGAGCAAGAACGTGTTCTTCACCGACAACACCATAATGGGCTACGGCAAGAAGGGAGAGGAGAGAGCAATACAGCTCTTCAAGGGAATGGTGGAGTGCGGGATGAAGAAGCGCTGGTTCTCCCAGGTCGGCATAGACATCGCCTACAGTGAAGAGGTGCTGAAGTGGGCAAAAAGGTCGGGGTGCTCGGGGCTGGCAATAGGCTTCGAATCCGTGAACGAAGATGCCCTGCGCGCCATGAACAAGGTAAGGAACCTGAAGGTGGGCGTGGAGAGATACAAGGAGGGGGTCAAGCGCATCCATCACTACGGCATCGCCATTGCGGGCGCGTTCATACTGGGCAGCGATGGTGACACAAAGGACGTCTTCGACAAGACGAGCGAGTTCGTGCTGGATGCCGGAGTGGACGCTTCACAGTTCACTGTGTTGACACCCCTCCCCGGCACGCGCCTCTTCGATAACCTGCGCAGGGACGGAAGGCTGCTCCGCACCGACTTCCCGAGCGACTGGACCCACTATGACTTCACCGAGGTAGTCTACAAGCCCAGGCACATGACGGCCGACGAGCTGATGGAAGGGCTCACGCGTATGTACAGGGACACGGGGTCACGGGCCATGTCGATTCGAAGGGCAATCAAGACACTGCTCGATTCCAGAAGCCTCATAGGTACGGGCATCGCCTATGCCTGGAACCGCGAATCGGCCAAGCTCTGGATGGAAAAGTACGACCACACAAGGGACGCCCTGCCCGAGGACCTCAGGAGTGCGAGCGTCGATCTGGACGAGGCTATGCAGGGTATCGAGGTCGGGGCCGCGGGCAATTGAAGCCATAGCCCGAAGCTTGCAGGCAGGCCGTCGCCGTGCTATGTTCTCTCACAGAACGGAGGTTGCCCCATAGAGGAGACCAGCAGCTACCCCCTCGAATTCACTGTCGACTATCCTGACCACAAGCTCAACAGGCTGAGCACCTTTCTCAGGCTTCTCCTGACAGCACCGGTAGTCGCGTTCTTCGTCATACTGGTCAACCAGATTGTACTCGTGTTCGTCGCCGCGCTTGCGCTTGTATGGGCCGCAGCCCAGTGGCGCTGGGAATTCCTGCTCGCCGGCTTCATCGCGCTGCCAACGGCCGTAATGCTTCTGGTAAGGCACAAGTATCCCCGCTGGTGGTTTGACTGGAACCTGAACCAGACGAAGCTCCTTGCCCGAATCTACGCCTACCTCACCCTCATGACGGATCAACTGCCGTCCATCGATGATGACCAGTCTGTTCACCTTCACATCCCTTACCCGGATGCAAGGCAGCTTGGCCGCTGGCTCCCCGTGGTCAAGTGGCTCCTTGCCTTTCCCCACTGGATATGCCTTCTTCTCCTCGGTGCCGCTCTCGTGGTGGTGGTGTTCATCGCGTGGCTGGCCATCCTCCTGACCGGGCGATATCCCAGGCCTCTCTTCGACTACGCGGTCGCAGTCTTCAGATGGTTCCTCAGGGTAGGTGTTTACGCTATAATACTGGTTACCGACCGCTACCCGCCGTTCGGGCTCAGGGCCTGACGCTACGGTCAGCTACACTGTCTCGGGGACGACGCCGGCCACGGAATCAGCCGCCCACCGTGTCAACGCTGTGCTGCTCGCCCCTCGCCAGGCACATGGCGGCCGGGGTTTGGCATACGAGAGCCACAAGTCTTCTCACATCGGTGAAACATGACTGAGCAGATCGATCAACATAACTGGGCCGCCTCTGCGAGGAGTAATGGCAGCTATACAGATACCCCTCAACTGCGCAGACAAGTGCCTGCTGGCAATGGACCTAGCGAACGAGCCAATGGTTATCCACGCGATCCTTACCCTGCAAGGGAAGGTCGACGCTGCAAGGCTGGAACATGCACTGGAACAGGCACAGGAGATATTCCCGGTTACTAACACTCTCATTAGATGCGACATCCTCAGGACGTACAGGGAGACGCAGACACCGTCTAGAGACGGTCTTCTCACAGTCCAAGGCCTGATTCACACAAGAGATGAGAGCACCCTCTTCGACTGGATGAACCAGCCGATGGACCCAAGGGAGGTGCCTCCCCTGCGGGTGCTTCTGCTGCAATGGGACAGCGATCAAACCCTGCTGGTCTTCAGCTTCCACCACTCATCGACGGACGGGGTCCGTGCCACGCTCTTCATAAAGAGCGTCATCGAGCTGTACAGCAACGGCACTGCGGGGGTTAGCCCGGGGTCTCAGGAGATACGTATCACTCGCACCGGCGATGAGCTGGTCGAGTTCGCCAACGCTCAACGAGGCAGGGTCAAGGGCTACTATCGCAAGATCGTTGCGGCGCTGTTCAGGCGTTTCGTCGTGGACGCATTCTCACCGCCGACCAGGGTGTATCACGACCGGTCGGGACCGTCCAGGCGTCTGCGACACCGCTTCGAGACCATATCGCCGGACGAGCTTTCGGCCATCGAGTCAAAGGCCCGCCAGGCCGATGTCATGCTGAACGACATCATTCTCGCAGCATGTCACAGGACTGTGGAGAAATGGAACACGGCACATGGACGTCGAAGCGGGAGGGTGTACATCATGACGCCCGTCAACATGAGGCCCAGGGGATACCGGAACGTGGTATCGAACCAAGCATCCTGGATATCCCCCTCGACATCTCGCGAAGACCGGCGGGACCCTGTTCGCCTGCTTCGCAATGTGAACGCGGCCACGCGGGAGGCAGCGAGAAACCGGAAAGCCTTCTCTCTGATATACTACTTCTACCTTTGCTCTCAGTTCCCCCTCTTCCTGATGAGGTGGGTCTGCCGGCTTCTGATTGTCAGCCGCATATACGTCAACACGATCATCATGACCAATATCGGGGTCGTGTGGCCAAAGCCGAACTCGGAAGAAGCTGCGCTGACCAGGCTCGGGGACGCAAGGATACTGAACTTCGTGGGCTCGGCTCCGGTGGTGACTCCCATGGGCCTGTGCATTTGCGTTAACATATACAACAGGAAGCTGAATGTGGCGCTCACCTACCGCGAAGCCATGTTCTCCGATGAGAAGGCACATGAGTTCCTGAGAATGCTCGTCGATGAGATAAGGCACTATCCCGTCGGCGCCGAAGTCGAATGACGGTATCGATAGTCAAATATGACGGCTCGCTGAATTCACTCCGCAAGGCCGTCGAGCTGTGCGACGGGTTCGGGCGGCTCAAGCCCACCGACAGGGTGCTGGTGAAGCCAAATAACTGCTTCCGGCACCCCATCACTCCTCCCTACGGCATGGTCACTACCTCGACTTTGCTGGACATGGTCCTGACCCTTCTGCGTGAGTATGGCTGCTCCGACATCACCATAGGCGAGGGGGCCATCATCGGCATCTTCGAGGAGCTTGAACCCTACACGAAGCACGGCTTCAAAGGCACCGGTATCGACCGCGTGGCCCGCAAACACGGGGCCAAACTGGCCGATTTCAACGAGCAGCCTTCGAGGCAGGTTGACATCGGCGGACTGAAGGCGCAGATAGCGGAGCCAGCCCTCGAAACGGACTTCCTCATCAACATCCCCACCCTGAAGACTCACTTCCAGACCATGGTATCACTCGGGTTCAAGAACTTGAAGGGCTGCTTGAGCAAGGGCTCCAAGAAGAAGTTCCACACCTCAGGCCATCTGGACCGCGCCATATCCTACCTCAACGAGGTTGTCAGAACCGACCTCGAGATAGTGGACGGCATATACATGCTGGAGAAGGGACCCGAGACGCTTGCGGGGATTGCCCACCGCAAGGACCTCATCATCGCCGGCCCGGACGTTTTCGAGTGCGATGTGGTGGGCTCAGCCGTACTGGGCGTAGATCCAGCCGAGGTACGGTACCTGCGCGAGTACGCCGAGCGGCACGACCGATCGTTCGACCTTAGCGCGATAGACATACGGGGCGAGGAACTGCAATCGGTAAGTGAGCACCTCGAATGGCAGTTTCATCCACAGGAAGAACTGCTCGCGCCGTCGGGCGTCACAGGGCTGTCCGCGCCGACCCCGGGCCAGTCTCTGTGCTGCGGGTGCGCAGCCACGCTGGCACTGGCCCTATCGATTCTGGCGAAGGATAATCGCCGGATGGACTTCGCCTATGCCGAGCTGCTGTACGGCTCCGAACTGCACGCCGAGAAGGACACGCCCCGAACCGTTCTGTACGGGAACTGCTCCATCAGGGCGAACAGGGGTCTCCAGAACTCCACCAGGATTCAGGGCTGCCCGCCTTCCCTCACCAAGACCATCATTGCTCTGGCGAAGGCCCTGCTGAGCCGGCCCAGACAGGCGAGAATGCTTGCCATGAGAGCCCTGAAGCTTGCAGGAATCCGCCTGGGCATCTATCGAGAAGTCTTCCCCAGGTGGGAGCGCTATCGCTCCAAGGAGTTCGATGAGGCTGACTTCTCGTTCAACCGATGAAGGGTGCTGAGCTTCTGCACGCAATACCTGCACGACCTGCGTGCAATACGAGTACGCTGCTGGAGACTCATTCCCGGTGCGGCCTGTCGCGTTCCGTCAGAGGCCTCCCCACCGATGTATGTAGGAAACGACAGGGATAGTGAGGTGCGTAGCTCTTGACAAAGTGGCTTGCCAGTGTGATAGTTTTAACTTACCATTTGAGTGTAGACTGGCGGACTATATGGTGATTGAGGGGCAATGGTAGAGGAACACAGGACCTCGTCTTTCGAGCCTCCCGTCAGGTTTGTTGTAACGCGGGGCCTTCAGTTGTTCCGGAAGGGCTACCGGTTTGAGCCTCCCGTACGGTTCATCTCGGAACGGCTGATTCTGCTTCAGGTCAAGATCGTTGACCGGTATATACCGGACAGGGTTCTTTTGTTCTCCATGAACGTCCTCGACAAGCACATACCTTCGAAGGCGATTGACGCGGTGTTCGAGGAAGTAGAGAGATTCGTTCCACCCAAGGTCGTCTCGTCGTTGATTACCGCTGCAGATGAAATGGTGCCGGATTCTGCCGCCAGCTCCAGGAAGTTCTCCACGGTAGTCGCCGGGGTCGGCAAGTACATCCCGGACCGCATAATCCCCGAGGACTCCCAGGATAGCTGGTCCAAGCTCAAGCTCAAATTCCATATTCCGACCCTGTTATCGAGGGGGCAGGGCAATCCTCCCAAGAGGTGACCCCGGCCTTTGAACAGCCTCAAGCCGCATGCCGCATCAGAGCGCGACGCGGTCGATGGAGCAAAGCTAGGCAGGATACGAGCGCGAACGATGCTGCGTGCGTTCAGTCGGGTGGGACTGTGCAGACTGAGGAGTTGATGGGTGCTTTACAAGAACGTCTGCATTGAGGCCTTCGGCTACGAACTCCCGCCTCAAGTCGTCACGTCCTTGAGTCTGGAGCAGCGGCTGGCGCCCGTCTATGAACGCCTGAAGCTGCCCTACGGACGCCTCGAGATGATGACGGGCATCCGGGAGCGGCGGTTCTGGAACGAAGGCATGGCGCCGAGTCAGGCGAGCGCTGTCGCGGCGGAGCGGGCCATACAGAACTCGGGCATACCCAAGGAGGATATCGAATGCCTGCTCCACACTTCGTTGAGCCGTGATTTCCTCGAACCGGCTACGGCGTTCCTGGTGCATGACCTCGTCGGCCTGCCGCCTACAGGCACCATCTTCGACATATCGAACGCATGCCTTGGTTTCGTGAACGGCATGGTAACCCTGGCCAACATGATAGAGCTTGGGCAGGTGAAGGCCGGCATCGTAGTGGCAAGTGAGAGCAGCCGCCACATCACCGAATGCACCATCCAGGACATTGTCAAAGATACCACCATGGACCGGGAGAGACTGAAGCCGTCGCTGGCATCGCTGACTCTCGGCTCGGGCGCAGTCGCCGCAGTGCTGGCCCACTCCTCGATATCGAAGTCGGGCCACAAGGTGATGGGCGGCACGATACGCACTGCTTCCCAACACAACGGCCTGTGTCGCATAACGAGCGACACCTATTTCTTTGAGGAGAACGCAAGGCCTTTGATGAAGACCGACTCCGAAGGCATCCTGCTGAACGGCCTGGACTTGGCTGGAGACACCTGGAGATCGCTCAAGAGGGAACTCCACTGGCACAACGCGGACGTAGACAAGGTCTTCTGCCATCAGGTCACCATAGTGCACCAGAGGATGCTGTTCGACACGCTGAAGCTCGACCCGTCGAAAGGCTACTCCAGTGTAGAGTATCTGGGCAACATCGGCCCGGTATCGCTCCCGATTACTCTCGCCATTGCCCTCAGCGAGGGCCAACTGGAGCCTGGAGACAACGTGGCCATGCTGGGAATAGGCAGCGGGCTCTCCTGTATTATGCTTGGCGTCGAATGGTAGTCCTCAGAATCCCACACGGGGGCGACAGCTACAATGATTCATGACAGAAGGATTGTTATAACCGGCGTCGGGCTAACAGCGCCTAACGGCAACGACCTGGCGGAGTACAGGCAGAACCTGCTCGCGGGCAAGTCCGGTGTGAGCACTATAGACACGCACTACATGGGACCGATGATATCTGGAGTATGCGACTACGATCCACTCAAGCATCAGAAGAAGAAGGAGCTGCGCCGCGGGACGCGCGCGGGCTCTATTGCCATCTACTGCTCCCACGAGGCCCTGGGTGACGCCGGCCTGACCCCGGACACTATCGACAAGGCGAGAACGGGCATCTTCCTGGGCATAACGGAGCACGGGAACGTCGAGACGGAGCACGAGATCTGGAATATCAAGCAGTACGACTACAACGTAGACTTCTGGTCACATCACCACAATCCGAGGACCGTGGCGAACAGCCCGGCGGGCGAGGTCACGATAAATATGGGCATCACCGGGCCCCACTACACGCTGGGCGGAGCCTGTGCGGCGGGCAACCTGGGGCTTATCCAGGGATACCAGATGCTTCTGCTGGGTGAGATCGATCTTGCCCTGGCGGGCGGCATTTCCGAGACGCCGGGGACTTTCGGTGTATTCGCCGCCTTCCGCAACGAGGGCGCCCTGGCAAGCCACGAGGACCCCGGGAAGGCAAGCCGTCCGTTCGATCGGGACCGGAACGGCATAGTGGTGTCAGAGGGCGGCTGTGTCTACGTCCTAGAAAGGCTTGAAGACGCGGTGGCAAGAGGGGCGCGCATATACGGGGAGGTCGTCAGCTACGCGAGCAACTCGGATGCCCTCGATTTCATACTGCCCAACTGGGAGAGACAGGCCGAGTGCATGGTCCTCGCGCTGAAAAAGGCGGGCCTGAAGCCGGCGGACGTGGACGTTGTGAACACCCATGCGACGGGAACCCCGATGGGCGACCCCCAGGAGTGCCGCGCCATACTCGAGACGTTCGGTGCGGACTCCGAGGTACTTGTCAACAACACCAAGAGCTTCATAGGACACACAATGGGCGCGGCGGGTGCGCTGGAACTCGCAGGAAACCTGCCCTCATTCAATGACCTGCTGGTTCATCATACAATCAATGTCGACAACCTCGATCCTGAGTGCAACCTGAAGGGACTGGTCATAGGAGAACCGAGGAAGGTCAAGAAGGTAGACTACCTGCTGAACAACTCGTTCGGAATGCTTGGAATCAACTCGGTCGTTGTGGTGAAGCGGTTCGCCGAGTAGTTCGGCGCCAGCTCGGTTCTGTCAAGCCAGATAGAAAGGTAGGTACAAATGAAGCCAGACGAGATCAGAGCCATGATCGTCGAAGTGATGAGCGAAATCGTACCGGATGAGGACCTCAGCCAGCTCAAGGGTGATGTCCGAATCCGTGACCAGATCGAGATGGACTCGATGGACTTCCTCGACATGATCATGGAGCTGCGGAAGCGGTACAACGTTACCGTGCCGGAAGAGGACTACATGAAGCTCTCGACGCTGGACGGCGCGGTGGCTTATCTCGAACCGCATATGAAGGATATCTAACCGACACAAGCCGCCCGGAACAGACCATTGCTCCATCCCCTCGCCGCCATTCGGCCGGTTGAGATGCCTATTCCATCAATCGAGAGGGGATGAAGTGCACCCAAGCGAGTGTCAATGGACTACGATGTCGCGATAATCGGCGCAGGAATGTCCGGTCTGGCCGCAGGAATCAGGCTTGCCTATTACGGCAAGAAGGTCTGCGTTCTGGAGAGACATCATCGGGTGGGCGGACTCAACTCGTTCTACAGCCGGGACGGGCACAAGTTCGACGTCGGCCTTCACGCTATGACGAACTACGTGCCCAGGGGCGTCAAGTCGACGCCGCTTCCGAAGCTGTTGCGGCAGCTCAAGCTGAAGCCCGATGACTTTGACCTGTGCCAGCAGAGGATGTCTGCGATTGCGTTCCCCGTTAAGACCCTGCGGTTCACGAACGAGTTGGACTTCCTGATTCAAGAGGTCAACGAGGGTTTTCCGAAGCAGAAGGACAACTTCCAGAAGCTGCTGCAGGCGGTGGGCGAGCACGACGCGCTGGCCCTCGACGCCAGGCCCAGATCAGCACGGGAGGTTGTGGAGTCCGTCATCACGGATCCGCTGCTGGTTGACATGATCTTCTGTCCTCTCATGTATTACGGGAATGCCCAGGAAGACGATATGGAGTTTGGGCAATTCGTGATAATGTTCAGCAGCATATTCTGCGAGGGTTTCGCCAGGCCCCACGCGGGCGTAAGGCAGATACTCGATGTGCTGGTAGACAAGTACAGGGAAAGCGGGGGCGAACTCCGGCTAAAGCAGGGCGTCAAGGAAATGCGGTCATCAGGCGATCGTGTCGAGTCCCTACTGCTGGACAGCGGCGAGGAAGTTACCGCGAAGTACGTGCTTTCCTCAGCCGGTTATGTTGAGACCATGGAGCTTCTGCCGGGACAGCATGCCGATGCCGATGACCGGAAGCCCGGCCAGCTCTCCTTCGTCGAATTCATATTCGTGCTCAACCGCGAGATGTCCGACCTCGGCTACGATAGGACGATCACGTTCTTCAGCACAAGCGAGAGGTTCACTTACAGGAAGCCCCGGGAAATGGTGGATATCTCGAGCGGCGTGATATGCTGCCCCAACAACTTCCAGTACGATCAGCCGCTGCCGGAACCGCTGATTCGCGTGACCAACATGGCCAACTACGAGAGATGGGCTGAACTGGATGAAGATGAGTACCGGGCTCAGAAGTCGGCCTGGATTGAAAGATCACTGGAAGCGGCGGTACAATTCGTGCCGGACTTCCGTGACTCTATCGTCTACACCGACATGTTCACTCCAAGGACAATACGCAGGTATACCGGTCACCTCAACGGGGCCGTGTACGGAACGCCGGACAAGGTCAAGGATGGCCGTACGCACCTGAAGAACCTGTTCGTCTGTGGTACAGACCAGGGGTTCCTCGGCATCGTCGGGGCGATGCTGAGCGGCATATCCATGGCGAACTATCACATCCTGCAAAAGGACTAGTCAATCGGAGAGATACGAATGGGCGACAAGCTGGAGAACCTTCGACCAGAATACGATGCAATCGTGATAGGCAGCGGTCTCGCGGGACTGACATCGGCGAACATGCTTGCGCGCAACGGCCACTCGGTGCTGTTGCTGGAGCACCATCACCAGCTTGGCGGACTCGCCACCTGGTTCAAGAGAAGGGGCAACCACATATTCGACGTTTCGCTGCACGGCTTCCCGGTCGGCATGATCAAGACTTGCCGCAAGTACTGGAACCAGGAAATCGCGGACATGATAGTCCAGCTCAAGGGTATCAGGTTCGATAACCCCCAGTTCGCCTTCACGACCACGTTCGACCGGCAGGACTTCACCAGGCTGCTGAAGGAGTACTTCAAGGTACCCGAGCAGAACATCGACGACTTCTTTGACACCGCGAGGGATATGAACTTCTATGATGACCAGTCGATGACTGCCCGCGAGTTGTTCGAGAAGTACTTCCCCGGCCGTGATGACGTGGTGCGCCTTCTTATGGAGCCCATCACATACGCGAACGGGTCGACGCTCGACGATCCCGCCATCAGCTACGGTATCGTTTTCTCGAACTTCATGAGCAAGGGTGTCTATACCGTGCAGGGCGGCACAGACCTGTTCATAGGAAGAATGGCGGACGAGCTGCGCAAGAACGGGGTCGATATCCGCACAAGGGCTCTGGTGGACAGGATTATGGTGGACGGCGGCAAGACGGCGGGGGTTGTCGCCAACGGAACACCGATAAAGAGCAAGGCCGTAGTCTCCAACGGCAACCTGAAGACGACCATACACAAGCTGGTGGGTGATGAGCACTTCCCATATGACTTCGTGGAGGAATCGAGGAATGTGCGCATCAACAACAGCAGTTGCCAGGTCTACATGGGTATCAAGAAGGGAGAAGGCTTCGACTACTGCGGCGACCTTCTGTTCACCTCAACTGCGCCGAAGTTCGACACCGAGATGCTGCTGAGTAAGGACGTCACCAGCAGGACCTTCTCGGTCTACTATCCCTCAACACGACCGGGACACAACATGTACTCGGTAGTTGCGTCCACCAATGCCCGATACGAGGACTGGGCCTTCCTCCCGGACGAGCAGTACAAGAAGGACAAGCAGTACCTGATAGAGACCACGGTCGATGCGCTGGACAAGTACATACCCGGAGTCCGGGACAAGATCGATTACGTCGAGGCGGCCACTCCGAAGACGTTCCACCGATATACGCTGCATGAGGGTGGGGCGTCATTTGGCACGAAGTTCGAGGGGCTGAAGGTAAGCATGGACCTGCCTAAGGTCATGCCAGGCCTGTTCCACACCGGCTCGGTGGGCATAATCATGTCGGGTTGGCTGGGCGCAGCCAACTACGGAGTCATCGTTTCCAACGACGTGGACAAGTACCTGAGAGGCTAATCCAGTCCCAGGGAGGCATCGGATGCTTGATTTCCAGGGCCAGACGGCCATCATAACCGGGGGCACCAGGGGTATCGGCAGGAGCATTGCCGAATGCTTCCTCCGCGAGGGCGCGAGGGTGATCGTAACGTATTCGTCGAATGAGGCCGCCGCCGCCAGGTTCAAGGACGAGAACAGCCAGCATGGGGACATGATAGACGTGCAGAAGTGTGACGTATCCAGGCAGGCGGACGTCGAGGCTTTCTTCGACCACATTGGGAAGAGCTACGAGGGATTCGAGATCATTGTGAACAATGCTGGCATACGCAAGGACGCAATAGTCGGGATGATGCAGGAATCGGACTGGCACGATGTGATCGAGACAAACCTCAGCGGCGTCTTCTACATGTGCAAGTTCGGAGTGCAGAGCCTGTCGAGAAAGCGCTATGGTCGCATCATCAATGTTACTTCCCCGTCGGGCAAATATGGGTTCGAGGGACAGGGCAACTACGCTGCGGCCAAGGCCGGGATGGTAGCGCTCACGAAGTCGCTTTCGAAGGAGGTGGCCCGGCGCGGGATAACGGTCAACTGCGTCTCTCCCGGCTTCATTGCCACCGAACTCATCGAGGACCTGCCGAAGGAGCAGCGTGACCAGTACACGAGCCAGGTACCCTTGAAGCGCTTCGGGAAACCGGAGGAGGTCGCAGCCTGCGTCCTGTTCCTCGCGTCGAAGGAGGCCTCATACGTCACCGGCTCGGTGCTGGAGGTAACGGGAGGTCTCTAGAGATGGATGATCAGGTGCTGAAGGCTATACCTCACAGACCACCCTTCCTGTTCGTGGATGAAGTTGTCGAGTTGACAGAGTCGAAGATCAAGGCAACGAGACAGGTCAGACCGGAAGAGGAGTTCTTCAAAGGTCACTACCCCGGCAATCCGATAATGCCGGGCGTACTAATCTGCGAGTCGATATTCCAGACAGGGGCCATACTGCTTTCCGGAGTCATAGAATACGGAGGCGGTGGTACGCCGGTACTGACACGGGTGACCAACGCCAGATTCAAGAACATGGTGAAGCCCGGTGCCACGCTCGAACTCGAAGCCGAGCTTGTGGAACGGGTCAGCAACGCCTTCTTCATGAAGGGCAGCGCCAGGTCCGACGGCAAGACCGCAGTTACGGTGGAATTCGCGGTCAGCCTCGTTGAGGGCTGACGACGGAGCATCAGAGAGGCAGGCTAATGGATTTCCTGGGAATAGAAGGACGACGATACGTGGTATTCGGCGTGGCCAACAAGAAGAGTGTGGCCTATGCCATCACCGAGGTGCTTGCCGAGGCAGGCGCCGAGATCGTGCAGGTCGTCCAGAATGAAGCAGTGAAGGAAAACGTAGCCAGGATACTACCCGACGCCGACATCTACACATGCGACGTAGAGCGCGAGGAGGAGATAGACCGGCTGGCACGCGACCTCCAATCCAGATACGACAAGTTCCATGGCTTCGTTCACTCGCTTGCCTTCGCCAACTACTCTGAAGGTCTGAAGCCGTTCCACGAGGTGAAGCGAAAGGACTTCCTGCAGGCAGTGGAGATCTCCTGCTATTCGTTCCTCAACATCGCGAATGCATTCAAAGACATGCTGGACCAGAATGCCTCGGTCGTGACCATATCCATATCCACCACAAGAATGGCGGCCGAGCCGTACGGGTATATGGCCCCGGTGAAGGCAGCCCTGGACTCGTCGGTGGTCTTCCTGGCGAAGTCGTTCAGCCGCTTCTCCAACGTCAGGTTCAATTCGGTGAATTCCGGTCTGCTGAAGACCTCGGCATCAGCGGGGATACCCGGCTACCTCGACTACTATCTCTACGCTGAGAAAGCGACGCTCCGAAAGAAGTCGCTGGCCACGAGGGAAGTGGCAAACGTGGCAACGTTCCTGCTGAGTGACAGATCAAGTGGCATCAACGCCCAGAGCATAATCGTGGACGCCGGCATGTCCGCGAACTACTTCGACCAGGATATCGTATTCAAGGTGACGAGGGACTGATCCGCGCCATGGTGTTGCATCCCGTCGTAATGTCCATTCCGACGGCCGAACGGTCCGCGCCGGGCAAGGAGCGTGTTCAACGTCTCAGCAGGCTTTCGAGGGTGGCGTTGAGGCTGAGCGCAGCCAAGAGCGGTTTCGAGTTGCATCCCCTGCAGAAGGACGACGACGATGTGCCTGTAGCATCGAGCGGAATCTACTGGTCTGTGTCACACAAGCCCGGATGCGTTGCGGCGGTTGCAGCCCTTTCCAGAGTCGGCATAGATGTTGAGAAGGTGGCCCCTCGTCGCCGGTACCTGTTCGATCTGACGGCGTCCGAGGAAGAGTGGGAAATCGCGGGTGGCAAGTCCTGGCCGGCCTTCTTCAGGGTGTGGACTGCAAAGGAGGCCGCGCTCAAGGCGGTCGGCGTTGGCATTGGCGGCTTGCGGGCGTGCCGGGTGAAGGCCATGCCGGATGACCGGCGCACGTTGCTGGAACACGACGGTGTCGCCTACGTCGTTAGACATCTTCACCATAGCGGCCATATGGTCTCGGTGGTGGCGGGCGACAGCGAAATCGAATGGACTGTCATCGATCAACTTCCCAACGGAGTTGACGGGGCAGTGCGCCGGAAGCAGGAGATACTGACATGTCCAAGATAGCTTACGTCTTTCCCGGCCAGGGGTCACAGGAAGTGGGCATGTGCCTCGGACTATGTGAGTCCTCGCCGGAGGCCAGGCGTGTCTTCAAGGCAGCGGATGAGGTCCTGGGCTTTCCCCTCTCGCGTCTCTGCTTCGAAGGTCCAGCGGAGGAGCTGCGCCAGACCATAAACTCCCAGCCCGCCATCCTGACCGCCAGCGTCGCATATATGATGGCCACCCGGCAACTGAACGGCGGCAGGAAGGCCGACTTCCTTGCCGGGCACAGCCTGGGCGAATACACAGCGCTGGTTGCAGCCAACGTCCTCGACTTCGTTGATGCGCTGCAGCTCGTCAGGGAGCGGGGCCGTCTGATGCAATTGTCCGGAGAAATGGAGCCCGGCGCTATGGCGGCCATCATCGGCCTTGACGCCGAGACCGTCGCAGATGTCTGCACCGAGACCGGCGCCCAGGTCGCTAACATCAACTGCCCAGGTCAGCTCGTTGTCAGTGGAACCAGGGAAGCCGTTGCCAACGCCATGGACCTCTCGCAGGCGCGAGGTGCGGTAGGCACAGTGGCCCTGGAAGTCAGCGGAGCCTTCCATTCAGAGTTGATGCGTCCGGCGGTAGAAGGCATGGCCCGCGCAGTTGAGAGCACAAGCTTCCGCCCGCCTCAGCTACCCGTGATCGCCAATGCGTCTGCGAAGCCGATGACTACGGTCGAGGAGGTCAAGGACGAACTGCTTCAACAGCTCTGCAGTTGCGTCAGGTGGCAGCCCTCAGTGGAGTACATGACTGAAGCCGGCGTGACAACCTTCGTGGAGGTCGGCCCAGGCATAGTCCTCACGAAGCTCATCAAGAGGATAGCGCGGAAAGCCAAGGCCCTGAGCATGAACGATATCGACGAGCTCAAGGCTCTCGGCACTCAGGAGTTGGACCAGGCCGCCAGCACCTGATTCATGAGCCGGTGGATGCTGTCCTCACCAGGAACAGCGGGCTGTCCACTCCCCTCAGCACCTTGTCGGCAACACTGCCAAAAGCCCAGCGACTCACTCCCGAACGTCCGTGCGTCGACATTGCGACGAGATCCGCATGCGCTCTCTCGGCGGTGAGTATTATCTCCTCAGCAGTGTCCCCTGCGACAACCCTGGACTCGGGCCTGAGACCTTTCTCCTCGAGCCTCTCCGCGACGCTTGCGAGATAGGTCTCGGCGTCGGTCTTCATGATCTGGACATCGGCCTCGGTGTAGGGAAACTGCACGGTCTCGCCCGGGAACGCGTACACCGCCGACACGCCGGGCACCACGCTCAGCAGAACGACACGGCTGCCCATTCGCGTTCCGAGCGCCTCGACATATGAGAGCACCGTTTCCGCCTCCGGAGATCCGTCAAGCGGCACGAGCAGGCTCCCGTATGGCGTCTCCCTGCGCTCAGTCCCTTCGGCCTTTGCCTTGACCAGCGTGACCGGCGCTTGCGTTGCTGAGACTACCTTGTCCGCCACGCTGCCCATTACCCATCTGCGGACTCCCGACCGCCCGTGTGTCGCCATGGCTATGAGATCGACGGACTCATCGTCCGCACGGTCGATGATCTGCTCGGCCGGGTGGCCTTCCGCGATGACGGCTTCGACCCTTACCGCGCCTGCCTGGTCGCCGGCGGCCCGCTTCCGCACCGAGTCCGTCACGCGCTCAGCCGCCTCCTGAAGGTACGACTCGTGCATGCGCTTGTACTCTGAATCGTCGGATTCGAGCACATGAAGAAGGACTATCTCCGCTCCGAACGCCCCCGCCAGGTCCTCGGCGTAGGGCAGGGCGATCTCCGCCAGCTCCGAACCGTCCAGTGGAACCAGGATTCTCTTGAACACAGTCGATCTCCTTACCCGCAGGCCGCCCCGTGAGACTCTCGGCCCTCAATCACTGGACCTGCTTCCTCAGTTCTTCGCCCTTCAGGATGATTAGCTTATGCTTGTCCAGCATTATGAGGCCCCGATCCTGGAACTGCCCGAGCAGCTTGTTAACGGCGACACGGCTGGCGCCGACAAAATTCGCAAGGTCCTGCTGCGTCAGGCGCAGCTCGATCTCCAGCCCCTTCTCCGTCTCGATACCGTGCCTCTCGCCCAACTCAAGGAGGCGCTTGGCCAGCCGCGAAGGCAAATCCAGGAAGATAGCGTCCTCCAGCAGCAGGTCCGCTCGCCGAAGGCGGTCACTAAGGGCCGCAAGTATGCCGCTCACCATCTCCGGGCGTCTCCCGATCGCCTCCAGCAGGTCGGAGCGGTGAAGAGTAAACGCCTGCGTTGCCTCCATAGCCATGGCACCGGCCGACCTCGGCCTGCTGTCGAGCAGCGACAGCTCGCCGAAGAAATCGCCGGTCGTCAGAATGGCCAGTATCACCTCTTCGCCTTCCAGCGACGTCGTAGCTATCTTCACCTGGCCTTCGGCGATTATGTAGAGCGAATCGCCGGGGTCGTCCTTGTGAAATATGGTCTCGCCGCGCTTGTAGTTCCTGGCAGTCAGACTGGCGGCCAGCTCATCCAGCCATTCGGACTGCAGGGAAGCGAAAAGGGGGACCTGGCCCAGCAAAGAGACCCTGTCCATACTGTCAGCAGACATGCAGCTAGGCACACTTTACGTAGCGCCGGTGGCTTTGTCAAGCTCCGGTACAGTACTATCGTACTCTGGCCCAAAGGCCTGAGATAGGATAAGGTAGGTTAGATTAAGTTGACAGCAGTTTACCCGTGTGCTTTAATGGCAACGGTTGTGTGCGACCTTGTATGCTTACGTGTGCGTGGTTCGCTCCGTGGGTTGCACCCAAACCATGCGCCGTTTGGAGGTACGTAATGAAGTGGTCCCGGTCCGGGGTACTTGCAGCTACCCTGCTCATAGCCGCGATACTGGTCGCGATGCCCGCGGCGGTCGGCGCAACCGCGTCCCAGTTGTGGTACCTGGACGGCGCGCCGCACAGTTGCGGTTCCCCGTTCTCGGTCATGGAGAAGGCATGGGGCGCTCAGGCGGGCTGGGTAACAATCGGCGCCGGTGGGTGCAAGACATGGCTCGCGGAGAACGCGGCCGTGTGCGACGTCACGTTCCCCGGCGGGGCATGGGTCATCGAGCTGAGGATCGATGAGTACGAGATCGGGGAGCCTGATCCCGAGTCCCTCGACGAGTGGGAAGTGCACATAGGGGGCTGGGATACCGATCTCGAGCAGTGGTATGACATACCGACGACCACCGAGACCTTCCTTACCTTCGACCAGGGCTACAATGCCGTTATCATCGAGCTTCAGGCGGAGTCCGCGACCATTCTTCAGGGGGACTACCTGGCGCTCGAGGTCTGCAACACGGACACGAATCCACACATGATAAGCACTGACGGAGAGTCATCGCTCCGTTCGCCGCATATGGACCCCGGCTATCCAACGCCGGAGGTCGCTACCGTTGCCCTGCTGGGGCTCGGTCTTCTGGGCCTGGTCGGCTATGTCGGTGTGAGGCGGGTGAGGGCACCCAAATAGGCCGGAAAGGACGGCATGACTCAGAAGGTACTGGCCGGGTCCCTTCTCGAGGGCTCGACAACCACCGCCACGCGAGTAGTGGCCAGTATCGTCGTCCCCGCCTACAACGAGGAGACCGGCCTCCCGGTAATCCTTGAGAAGATACACAGGGCCGTCGACGGCGTCTGCGAGGTGCTCGTCGTCGATGACGGGTCGAGTGACCGGACGGTCGATGTCGCGTCTGACTTTCCCTGCAGGCTCATCAGCCACCCTCGGAACCTGGGAAAGGGCGAGGCCCTGAAGTCGGGAGTCAGGCAGGCGCGTGGTGACTACGTCATCCTGATAGATGCGGACGACACGTACCCTGCGGAGGCCATACCCATGATGTACGAGGCCCTCGAAACGTGTGACGTTGTCTACGCATCCCGCAGGCGCGGCAGGAGCAACATCCCGCCCCTGAACCGGTTCGGCAACTGCGTCTTTCAGCACATGATCCGGTGCATCTACGGATTCGCGGCGTCGGACTACTCGACCGGGCTGTACGGCATCCGCAAGGAGCACCTGGAAGCCATGGCGGTGAACTCGTGCGGCTTCGCCATCGAGCCCGAGATAGCGATCAAGGCCGCACGGATGAGGCTTCGCGTCAAGGAGATACCCATCGAGTACCGCCCAAGGGTGGGCAAGGCCAAGCTCGGCAGCTTCCAGGCAGGCTACGACCACCTGAGAACAATACTGGGGCTGATATTCTGGCGACCACCGGTAGCCGGGAAATCCACTGACCAGACTTAGTCCCGAAGTACATCCGCGGCAGTTGCAGCGCCGGAGAAGGCACAAGTCCGATGGCGACGCCTCCGGTCAGATTCCGGCTTCCTAATGTATATGCGCTCACATTCGTCAAGACGAATCTGCGTGGTCGGCCCCTCCGAGAGATTCTGCAGCGGCGTGACAGTCCATACGTTCCTCTTGGCAAATGCGTTCGCTAGTGATAGTCAGAACAAGGTTGAAGTACTGTTTCTCCGAAACCTGCTTCCAGAGTTCCTGTACCCTGGCAAAGAACACATCGGCAGGGCTACGTCTCCAGAACCACTCGATCCTGGAATAGAGAGCTTCAACGGAATGGACTGGAATTCGCCTGTGAGCTGGCTGCAGGCTATTCGATTTCTGAGAACCTACAGACCGGAGGTAGTGATCCTACAATGGTGGACGTCAGCTACAATACCCATGCAGCTCCTCATTGCGCTGTACGCAAAGATCTGTCTTCGGACTACGCTGATAGTCCAGCTTCACGAGGTTGCGGAACCGCTTGAAATGGGATACCAACCGCTTCGGCTGCTGTCCAAGCATGCGAGCGGTGCCATAATGTCACTCGCCGACGCTCACACCACTCACTCCGAGGCTGTTGCAGCCGAGGCGATACTGACTTATCATCTCAGTGCCAGGAACGTCTTCACGATACCCTTTGGGACATATGATAGCTACGGACCGCCGCTCCCAATGCTCCAAGCAAGGGCAAGCCTCGGTATCCAACAGGAATTCGTCATGCTCTTCTTTGGCATGATAAGGCGGTACAAAGGAGTGTCTGAGCTCCTGAGGGCGTTCAATGGGCTGCACCCTTCGGTAGCCAGCGCAACGAAACTGATCATCGCCGGGGAAGACTGGGGTGACGATGCCGAAGTCAGCCGCCTTGTCGAAACCTCCCCATTCAGCAGCAATATATTGTTCTGCCCAATGTACGTGCCGAACTCAGTAGTGCGAGAGTATTTCTCAGCTACAGACGTGTTAGTGCTCCCGTATTTGGCAACCTCCGGCAGTGGGGTGGCCAGCATCGGCATGGCCTACGGGAAGACTATCCTGGCCTCTGATTTGCAGGTGATGCGGGAATTGCTGCACGGCTATGACGGTGCGGTTTATGCCAAGGCAGGCGATCCTATCGATTTGCGCTTGCGCATCGAGGAACTCGCCGCTAGACGCAATAGGTGCGAGCTAGGCCCGCATCCGCCTCCACCGGTGACTTGGCGCGACGTGGTCCATCAGTATTGTTCCATCTTCGAGTTGATTGATAGCCGCTCCTGACAGGATGCACTCAAGTGCGGAAGATACTACACTTGCCCTGTGCTCTATCGATTCGACACCGCAGCGCAGCTTGGGTATTGCTGCTTGCCCTCACATCAACGCTCCTCCTCTTCCCTGTCCATCTAGTTGACCAGTACCAGCCAATTCAAGCGCCGAGTCTGATTCTGAACCTGCCCCTCTTCTGCACTCTCTTTGCCGTCTGGTTGACAGTGCTGGCTACACTCGTCGCGAGTAAGCCGGACTCCAAAGGCAAGCCAAGCTGGGAGAACACAGGCCTGGCCTGCATATTCGGCCTTGTGTACCTCGGGTTCTGGATAGTCATAACTCCGAATGGAAGCTACGCCGATGGTGCGTTCAACATGGGGCATGTCAACTGGCTTCTGCAAGAAGGCTCTATCCCCGTTGGCCACGAAAACCTCGTATACTTCGATTTCCCTGGACTGCACATGCTTGCGTCGTCGGCATCTGAAATGGGTGGACTCAGTATCCTCGAGTGCCGAGTGCTTCTGCTTACGATCAATGTCCTCCTCTTCTCTTCGTGCCTATACCTGCTGGCGACCCGCATTCTACAGAGCAACCATTTGGCGATGCTCGCGACCTCGCTAGTGATCGTGGGAAGCATGCTTATTGCCGATGACATAACCGTCTTCTATCCACGCGCCCTGGGTTTCACTATGCTGGTAGCCTTCGTCCTGGCGCTCACAAGGCTCGTGGTCTATCACGACACCCTAAACCCGACAGCCAACTCCGTCGAGCAGTCCAACACTAAGGCATCAGACAAGGCACTACTGCTGATTGTGTTCACGGCCATGGTTGTCAGCTACTTCGCGACATCCCTCCTCGCTCCCTTGTTGGTCCTTGGCATACTCGGTGTCGCTTATCTGATTCGGTCACCTGCGAATTGGGTAGGTACGCATACCGTAGCTATCCTATTGGCGATGGTAACAGCGTGGGGGGTCTATTGGTCATGGCACTTCTTCGAGAATATGGCCGACTTCGTCCCATCGGCTTGGGAGGACTTCTCGTCAGGGCGCTTTCTGGCCAGCGCAGCCACGCTGGGGGCCGCCAACATCGGAAGTCGGCTACCCTTATGGGCTAGCATAGTACGTGGCTTCTGGTTCGGTTTCCTCGTGACCGGGACCCTGCTGGGCCTCTACATGTTCCTCCGAACTAGACGGCTGACCTCAGGCGAGATGTTGATCACGGGCGGCTTGGTTGGAGTTATAGCTCTTACTATCGCTGGTCTGGTCGGAACCCACGGCGGTCAGCAGTTCTCTAGGTTCCTGATGTACGCGCCCCTCTTTGCCGTCCCCGCTCTGCTGCTGTTTCTGTCGAAGGGCGGTCACGTGCGGCGTGTGAGCTCGGCCGCTCTGGGAGTAGTCGTCATCCTCCTAGCCCTGCCGACGTTCCTGTGCGCTGTCAACACGGCTGGTACTGATGCCGTCCGGTCCTACGAGTGGACCGCGGGCGAAATCGCGTCTGCTGGTTTGGTTAGCCGCGGTGAGCAGAGCATCATTCATAGCCTCACATTCGCTTCCAGGGGTTGGGTATACACTCATGCACCAGATGCAATCCTCCGAAATCCAAGGGAGAAGGACTACTACATTCGATCAGAGGATGAAGTTTGGCAAGAGTCAGAAGAACTCGCGACTCTGTATAAAGAGGGATGGGTACTTCGGGGAATGCAGAAGCTCTTCGTGTTCAGTGACAAAGATCCCCTACACTATGCGCATATCCTTGGGATGTCTAGCGATGATCCGCAGTGGAATTCATTGCATGCGAAGCTGGAGGACACCAATCGTGTGCTCGACAACGGGCATGTACTCCTGTATCAAGAGACACGCTGGAAGAAGACAGAGCTTGCTCTAACCGCGGAGGACACAGATTGACCACCGTCAAACGTGTGATATTGCTCGGTCTCGATGGCGGAACATGGGACATCATTGCGCCCCTTGCACAGGAGGGATACCTCCCCACATTCGCGCACCTGATGCGTGGCGGTGCCTGGGGCCGCATGCCCAGCACCATCCCTCCCGGTACACCTAGTGGCTGGGGTGCCATAATGACCGGCGTCAGCCCCGGCAAGCACGGCTACTTCAACTTCACCAAGGTCAACAGAGACCACTCCATATCCCTCTGCCTGTCTGACAGCCTTCGGGCCAGGGCCATCTGGGACCACGTAGGTGACAACGGTGGAAGGAGTCTCCTTGTCAACTTGCCTATCACGTATCCCCCTCAGAAGATCAGTGGTCTCGTTGTATCCGGTATGCAAACGCCGGGGGTCGGTTCACAGTTCACGTACCCTCCCGAGTTGAGGGACGAGATCCTGCGAAGTATGCCGGACTACGTGATTGACCTTGACTTTCGAATCTATGGGCAAGGTCAGCGTTTCCCCTCCGCACTCCGCCATGCCGCTGACCGAAGGTTCCGGCTGTTCGAGCGTCTTGCGTCCGAAGACCGATTCGAGTTCATGTCCCTGGTTGTGACGGAGACTGACCGTCTGCAGCACCTGTGGTGGAACCCGAAAGCTATTCGCGACTTCTACTACTTCCTTGACGAGGAGATAGAACACCTCATCAGGACGTGCCTTGACAAGGATACGCTACTGATTCTGGCTTCTGACCACGGCTTCGCGCAGATTCAACGCCAGTTCTCTCTCAACGCATACCTGGAAAAGGGCGGGTATCTGAAATACAGACGCACAGGTCAGAACATGGTCACAGCCGTGCGTTACGCACTACATGACCTGGGCCTCGATCCACTTGTCAATGCGGTCCCGGTTTCACTGCGTACCCGATTGAAAGACCACTTCATGGAGACCGACGCTGACAAGGCCAGAAGGATCGACTGGGACAACACACTCGCGTTTTCCCTCACCAGCTTCTGTGAGATCATGCTGAACTCCGAATCGAGATTCGACAACGGTACAGTCCAACCCGAGCGGTCAAGCCAGCTCAAGTCCGACTTGATGCAGTACCTGAAGAACTGGCGAGACCCTGATACCGGGGTAAATCCTCTGGCGGCCGTCTATGATGCTGATGAGCTGTACGGCGGGGCCCCGTACGCTCACGAATTCGCCGACATAGTTGTTCTACCCGCTATGGCAGAAGGCTACGCTCCAACCCCGCACTATCAAGATCGGCCAATAATCCCAGCGCACAGGGAGACTGGAAACCACGATGTAATGGGTATCTTCCTCGCCTACGGAGATGCCGTGACCTCATTGGGCGAAATAGCCGGGGTATCAATGTATGACGTTGCGCCGACCATCCTGCATGCCCTTGGTTTGTCTCTAACGGGCGATTCTGACGGCAGAGTACTGAGGGAGCTGTTCACTGCGGACTCGGATCCAGCAAGACGCCCTGCGGTCTGGCATGAGACCACTGAAACGGAGAAGCTGGTTCGTCGCGCCAAGGGACTTCGCTCGCGGTATCATCGCTGACAGGCAGCGAGAGAAGCGCAAGACGATTGACCGGTAAGCCTCGGTTGTCATGACGTTCATTCCTGTCCAGCATATCTAATCGGCTCGGATACCCCAGAGATCGCGTTGTTCTCGATGATGTTCGCCCCGGGACGACCAGAGAACAGATGCGATATAGTCTCGTGTCCTCTTCGCCCCTGCCAGCACAGGACCTCTACTCCAGACAGGGCACCTGCGTTGCCGAGCCCGTCGATGAGATTGCTGCTTACCACGCAGTTACGAACGTCGACAAGAAGAACCCCTTTGCTGAACCCGGCGGCGCGCCCGAAGTCGACAATCGTGTTTCCTGAGATAAGGCAGTCATCGCTGAACGAAGGAATGCCATCGAAGTACAATCCTTCATCCACGACACATCCTACCTGTATCGCACGAGCATCAATCCCAGCAATCACGTTGCCCGAAACGCTCACATTCGGTACGCCCATAACTGCAAGTCCGTTCCCACAATTGGTGATGGTGTTGCCCTCGATGAGCGAATCCCCCCCAAGCCGCATATGCAGGTTATCTCTCAGCGCGATCCCGAACCCATTCCAGCCACCGGGCTCGTCAGCCAGGACGCCGTCGACGGCATTGTCGCGAAAGACCTGACCGTACCCGCCCTCTCCGTAGATGCCGTTCCCTGCCGCTCCCATTATGCTGTTCTGCTCAACCAGTGCGTTCGGGCTTATGCCCACATCTATTGCCGTGCTCCTGCAATCACGAAAGCGATTGCCGCGGATCGTCAATCCCTTCATATTCGCACCTATGGCCATCTTGTCACACGTATCGGAAAAGAGGCAGCCTTCTACCAACGCGTCTCCACCCGTTATCGAGGCGGGATCGTCGTTGTCGGTATGGCTGAATAGCCAGATCGCGACCCCTTCGAAAGTGCTGTTCAGGATGCTGACATCATTGCACTGCCACAGAAACAATCTTGTAGTCACCTCTCCGGGGTTTCGAGACTTGAAGTGCACGTTGTCCACTACCAGGTGCTCTATGGAACCACAGAGCGCGAAGAAGTCCCAATGATTACCCCAATCTCCCTCTCGCCAGAAGCCTTTCGGACTTCCGGCATCGATGACCAGGTTTCTCAAGGTCACGTTCGAGACCTTCGCATAAGGAGGGTTCCACCTCCAGTCGTCCGTAACGAACATCCCCTTCGAAGGCTGACCCACCAAGCCTATTCGAGCGGGGTCGCCTCGATTCCCACGCAACACTACGTTATCCGGTATCTCCACGCAGTACTCACCATCCGCCGAGAATCGGTAGTCCCCCGGCAGCAGGAGCACTTCACCACCATTGTCGGGGAGCGAATCGATAGCTGCCTGCACAGTCTGGTCGTCGGCCACACCGTTACAGATGTAATCGGCGGCCCCCCTCTCTGGCGTGTTATGTGCGGCCACTATCGTGACTTCGGAGGTGTTTCCCTCTGACCAGTCGATGGATTCCTCGAGTGGCCCGGCCGACGAGACTATGCCATAACCAGGTCTGGTCGGGAATACCGGTGCAGTCCTAGCATCGGATGATGTCTCGACAACTGCAGACAGACTGGCCACAACACCTGCTGCCAGCATTGTCACTATCAGCGCCAAGCTGGTTCTCTTGCGACTCCCAGTCAAACTGATGTCCACCCCGATGAAGAGTCGGGCTGTCACATCGCCGCACGTGCCCCCGCAACAGCCCACAGCTACATGCTATTGTCGCGTCGCGCAGCCGGATATGGGGCGAACGTACACTCCGTCAAGGTACTTTGGCAGCCGGCGTCGCGGACGATAGTACCGGGTCGTTCCGGCGACACGTGGCGCTGGAACGACCCTTCTCCCTTGACACTGCCGTAGAGCATGCCCTAGGCTCGATGAGAACTAATGTTCCAAGGAGGCAGTAATGGTCAAAGGCATCGTCTCGGGCCCGCAGGAGCTGCCTGTGCGCCTCGACCCCCTGGTGGACTTCGAGGACAGGCTGGTGTCGGGAGCGCTGACGCAGAGCGGCGTCCAGGTCTCGGATGAGGTAACGACGGCCGACGCCGGAGTCGAGACCATCGTCTTCTCGAAGACCATCGATCCCCTCGTTGAAGGCAGGATTCTCCGGGCCGAGTTCGACCTGGTCGGCGAGTTCAGAGCCGTGTCATCACCGACTGCGGACATGACCTGGAAATGGCAGGCGCGCAGCGGCGACGGTCCCTGGGTGGACCTGCACGAGGCGGTACTGGAGACGAACATCGGGACAGCCTACGTTGGGAGAGCGAGGGGTGGCTGCTTCCCGTCGCAGCCGGGCTTTGATGCAGTCCCCTGCGAGATCAGGCTCGTCATCTCCTGCGATGAGGCCGACCAGGGCAGGGCCCCAGTTACCAGCAGCAGCCGGGCGAGGTTAGTCTACCGCGTGATTTGACAGGAGGACGCATGAGGATCGGCATATCGACCGCAGAGATGGTGGATACAATCGACTACGGACCCGGTCTGGAGGACACCGGCGACCTGGAGGGAGGAACGAGAACGATAACGGCGACTGTGGAGGCCGCCGGCGTGGGCAACGCGGACTACTCGCACAGCATGGCGCTCGCGAAGCCGGTTGACCCCAGGCTGGTGGTCAAGAGAATAGCAGCAAGGCTGGCGGTGAACATCGATACCATGACGGCGGGGCACCTGCACTGCCGCGTGTACGTGGACCAGCAGGACGCGGACCACCGCCTGTTCGACAGCGACTGGGACACGACGGGCGAGAAGCTGGCAGCGGACACCGTGTACGCAGACTCGAAGGCTGTCATCTTCGACCTGCTGCGGGACGGCTCGTCCCACACCTTCTACTTCTTCCTCTGGGTCGACTCGGGCAACGCGGTGATCAGCCGTATCCAGCTCTGGGAAGGAGTCGGCACTTCATCCACCGACAGCATCGGCGCTCCGAATACCCTCGTTATGACCCGAGCACACCGGCATCGCTAATGTCTCCGGCACCCTGAGGAGGATCGGCACCGGGGATGCCAGAATGAGACTGTATGGTGCGGCGGAGGACTACACGGGCCGCGCCCTGCTGCTGCACAAGGCTGGTGGGGACTACGCTTCGTGGGAGAACCCGCCGCTTGTGGTCCTGCACGGCAAAGCTGCCTTCAGGCTCAACACGAGCGTGCCCACAGACATCGCCTGCTATGACGGCGTGCTCATCAGGATGATCCGCTAGCGCCGCTCCGCAGACCCCGCAGCGACCAGAGCAACACCGGTACGGCAACGATCCCCTGGCTGGCGAACCAGGCGACGCCGGGGCCGAGCACATCCATTTCGGGCAGCAGGAACCAGCTCGCCGTGAGCGTGGCCACAGCTATGAAGCCGCTGAGGAGGAGAACGGGCCGCATCCTCATCCGGACCCTGAGCACCCCGAAGTAAACGAAGTTCACGCTCAGGGGAACCGCCGAGATGCTCAGGAGACGCAACAGGTCGAAGCCGTTCTCGGCGTACGCGGGGTCAAAGGCGTTGAGGACCCTGTCCCCCACGACAGCCAGGACGACTATCAGTGGAACGATGACCGACAGGGTGAGCGCGATGGTCTTCTTCGCATCGCCAGCGAGCCTGGTCTCGTCGTGCGCGCCCTCGGCAAGCAGGGTGAACGAGGTGGCCAGCGGCACGACGAAGAGGACATTGGCGATCGACCAGGCGATGTAGAAGTAGGCGGTCGCCTCTGCGCCGAGCCGGTTCACGACCATCAGCGGCAGGATGAAGGACGGCGCGGTCCACAGGAGCGCAGTGACATAGTTGGCGAGTGAGAAGCGCAAGAGCCTTCTCACCACTGCCGACCTGATAGCCGGGATCGGCCGGTATCCGGTTCTCAGGCGGGGAAGCAGCAGCAAGGCGGCTACGACGAGAGCCATCGCATGGCCAAGGCCCCAGCAACTGTAGATGCCGAACGCCGCGAAGCTCGCCGACAGGCCTGCAACCAGCCCGAGCCTGGAGACGTTGAAGATGCTACCCTGCAGCAGGGTGTAGGCAGCCCTGCGTTCGGCCACGAAGGCCCTGCCAATGAGCAGGGATACAGTGCCGACAGCGCAGAACCCCACGAACGCGAGGAACAGGGCCCAGTTGTCGCGCAGGAACGACAGCGCCGGTGACCAGACCCCGACACCGAGGACGAAGACGACGGAGATCGCGATCGCGGCCAGACCGGTCAGTGTGAGGCAGGTGTTGATTGTGTCATTCTTGTCTCTGCCCGCGCCCGGCAGGAACCTGACTATGCCGTAGTCAAGGCCGAGTGTTGCGAGGAGCGCGATCAGCATCATCGCAGAGATGACGGCCGAAGCGATGCCGACATCTTCCGCCGGATAGAGCCTGGCAGCCAGCATCCAGAACAGGAAGCCGACCACGGCGGTGACGGCGGAGCTCGCCATCAGGTACAGCGAGTTCCGGAATAGCGAATCGCGCCACCTCTTCCCGATTTCCACTGACAGCCGGCTCACCACCTAGAACTCCTCCGGTTCGCTCACGGCTACCCCATCTCTCCTCCGCCTTGACGTATGGAGCCTGCGCAGTCCGATCACGACAAGCGCCGCCGCGAAGACGGCGGCTACCCATACCAACTGGTTCCCGACATCGAGCAAGAAGTACTGCTGCACCGAGCCTGACAGCCTGCTGAAGAAACCTGAAGGCTCGAAGGCTGGGGGAGGGAATCCGTAGTCCACCACCGGGTAGAACCACGGGACGACCGGACCGGTTGCCACCCAGTCCAGAAGGAGATGAGACAGGCCGCCGGCGAGTGCCGCGAGACCGTACGAACGCTTCACGAGCGCCGCCGCGAGGGCTACGCCCAGGACGAAGACCAGCGAGTGGCCGACATACCTGCCCGGCCCGATGCCGAGCGCCCATAGCGGCTTGTCCACGAGGTCCGGCAAGATCGCGCAGACGGCCACGATCACGAGGTTCAGCCTCAGGACATAGGCAGCCGGAAGGGCGATGCCTACGTGCGCAATCGGGGTTATTCCAGTCCTCCTTCTCCGGCGGCGGAGCGCCCCTGACCTTGACTTGCAGTTCGGTGTCGGCTAACCTGCAACGGGAGGTCGTCCCTCAGATGACTGCCATCTTGCTCACGACCGCTCTTGCCGGCTCGGTGACGATAGCCATGGTCATCTTCTTGATAGCATGGATGGCCGCCAGCGAGGTCGCCGGTGCCAGCAGCAAGCCGGCTATGCTCGCCTTCAGGCGCTACGCTGTTACCTTTTCCCTGCCTCTTCTTGTTGCATTCGCCGTCGTCGTCAGCATCGAGGTAATCCGCATTATCGGCTAGGTGAACACGAACGGGTAAACGAGATACAGCCCCACATTTGCCAGACCGTGCGACAGGCTGACCCCGACGATCGAGCCTGTCCTCCTCACTGTCCAGCCGAAGAAGAGAGCCACACCGAACGCCAGCAGGCCATGGAACAGAGAGCCGTGCCCCATCTGTAGCAGGGCGTACACCATCGCTACCGCAACCCAGCCCCAGCGGGCCAAGACCTCGGTGGCAGCACGTTGCATCACGCCGCGAAATGCCAACTCTTCGGCCAGCCCGGTAGCCAGCATGAGGACAATCACCGGTACTATCATCTCGCGCCAGTCCAGCGCGGGAATCAGCGCATCGGGCTCCAGGATGAGGTAGTCGACAACGCCAATGGCTGCACCGGACAGGCCAATGAGTATCTGCACCGGCATTGCCCGAGCCGTGAGCCCGACCTGGTCCGGACCGAGGTCGAGCGTGCGAATCACTGCGAATACCCCGACAAGGAGCGGGACCGCGATTATCACGTACCAGTAGACATCAGCGATCTCGGAAAGAGGCATCGAAAGGCTGAGTATTCTCGTGAGTGGTGCCAGACCCAGCGCGATCATCAGCCTGTGCGAGGACTCGCCGCGCCAACGAACCGCCAGAACAACCAGGGCGGCCAGCAGTGCCATGTGCATCACGACACCGCCAACCTGTGACACGAAGATCGTGACCGCCTCGGCCGCTCCCAGGGCGGCAATGCAGAGGACCAGGACTCGCGCAAGGCTCATTGCCGCTCTCTCACGTCTATCCAGAGGTGCAGCGACCGGTAAGGCTCGGTCTCACTGCCCCTGCGCAGGATGAACTCAACCCGGTGCCTCTCGCCCTCTTCACTGATGGCTATGTGTATTACCCTGCTCCACTCCTCCTCATCCGCGAGCAGTACCGGCCCGTAGTGCTTCATCGGCTGTCCATCGAGAAGGAGATCGACGCTGTAGTCCACATCCTCGTTCTCGTGATTGACAACTCCGACTGTCACATTGGCGGACTCACCCGGCGCAAGCTCGGTGGGGTAGTCACCTATGAGACCGTCACCGCCGAGCAGATAGAAGTCGGTGAACGCATCTTCGTGGCTGGGAGTGGTAACGGCGTAGTGGAGTCCCCAGCCTGCGCCGGCAATAGCCATTACCAGTACCAGGGAGATCACCATATCCGCCTTCGTCCCCCCGTCAAGCTGTGGACGCCGTATGCGCGGCCGCGTAAAGTGCGGGCGCTCTTCACGCGGCAGACGAGCCCGGCGCACGAAGGCGGTCGTCGCCAGTATCAGGATTACGGTCGACATGGCCGCTGTGTCGGAAACCAGGCCCAGCCCCCAGGGAGTGAAGTTGAGCGCCAGCATCGTAAGAGGTACGATCGCCAGACTGGATACGATACTGAGCACAAGCTTCTGGGGACCCTGCATGCTCCCATTTCGGGGGTAGAGAGCAGCCATGAGGCAGTATCCGGGCAGGAGCAGAAGCACGATTACTGGGAGAACGACTCTGAAGGGTCCGTCCGTGAGCAGAACAACCGGGATGGAAAGCAGCGTCAGGAATACAGCGACGATAAGGTCTATCACTCTTGCCCTGGAACCCCGAAGCCAAGTTTACACTTCATCAATCGCGCGAGCAACACAATGCAAAGGAAGGCCAGTGCGAAGAAGAGAGGACTTGATACATCGTGATAGACGCCGGTAGCCACGTCGACATTGCCGAAGCGTGCAACCAGCACGATAGACGTGACTCGCAGGATGTTCGCCGCTATGGCAATCGGGAAAGCGAGGATGAACAGGAATGCCCTTCTTCTCCAGGAACCAGCCAGCAGGTAGGTGTAGACGGCTGTCAACGCCAGTAGTGCAATCAGCGTGTTGATGCCGCTGCAGGGCAGCCCGACTGTGAAGGCGAGGTCGCCCAAGTGCAACTCCCGACCCACGACGTCGACTGACATGCCGAACAGCCGGAGAAGCCAGGCAGATGACTCCACAGACACGCCCTGGAGCGTGAACCCCAGGTCCTGCACGAATGGAAACGGAATCATGAACAGAAGGAAGAAGATAGGGAAGGCCATCACCCTTCCTCGCCTCAGACCCCAGATGGACAGCACAATCCCGCCGACGAGCACAATCAGCGAAAGGCCAGTCAGAAGGCGCTCGTCTCGAACGATTCCGAAGACATAGAGGATGGCGGCTACCGAGAGCGCGAAGACACCTGTGATCGAAGGTTCACTTCCAACAAGCGCCTTCCGGTTCTGCCACGCGAAAAACCCGGCGACGATGGGCACCAGGAAGCCGTGGCTGTAGTAGTCATTGGAGAGCCATGCGTTTCCCAGCCACCGCAAGGTCGGCCAATAGAACACACCCACAACCACCAGGACGAGGAGCAGCACCAGGCTCTTCTTGACACGTGAAAGTATTATGTCAACTCGTGGCGCCAGTCTGTCTCTCTTCACTTCTCAGCCTCGGGTAGACCGCGATCGCCACGGGGATTAGAAGCAGCAGCGCCATAGCCAGGTACCCTCCCGCCCCCACGCCCGCCAGCCTCACTGCAAGCGGTCTCCAGCCCGCTCGCTCATCGGGCTCGAAGAGGAGAGGTACAGCCTCAGCGATGAAGTCCTTCTGCATGCTCAGGATCCCTGAGTAGGAACCCGCCGGAGTCGCCAGAGCCTGCACCCGTAGCATGGTTACAGCATCGCCGCTGAGTTGATTGCCCCTCAAGTAGAAGTACAGCACAACAAGCCGCTGGTATACCTCACCTTCGCGCTGTCTGACAGCAACCATCCTGCTGAGCGGCAGGCTGAGGTCCTGCCCCTCCGTCCAGCCATTGCCACTCATCGATACTGTCTCCTTACCCTCCTCCACCACGTCGTAGCCATGAGCTACGTAGCACGTAGCCAGCGGCCGGAAGCTGACATCGGTCTCGGCCTGCATGACCAGAACGTCCAACGGTTGATAGAGCCCTGCTCTCTCATAGTCGCGCAGCAGGACGACATCAGCGCCAAGCGTCTCACGCATATCATCGATTTCGGACTGCGATGCGTCCTCGCCCTGCCAGACCCCGAACTGCTTCGGGAACTCGCTCAGTGCTTCCGCGTCGCTGAGGTCTATCTTCGTCCTCACGTGGACCTCGTCGCCACCGGTGCCGGTCAAGTCGCTGCCGATGAAAGTACCACCGGGGGAGAGTGTGGACGCCGGCGAGGTCAACAGCACCACGAGGATGAGCACGAGAGCTATGGCTGACAGAAGCACTGCGTAGCGCCTGTAGAAAGCCATCTGCAGTCGTCAGGAACGCCTGAGGCGGGGATAGACCATGAGCGCAACTGGGCCCAGGACCAGCACGGTCATTAGCGCTATACCACCCCATGATCCGGCGAGGCGCGAAGCGAGTATCTCGCCGCCCTGGTCCTCCTCGGCCTCGAACATGTATGGCAGTATGTCACCCAGAAAGGTCGCTGTCGCTTCAAGCGTATCATCCGTTGAGCCCGATGAAGGCACCTCGGCGGCTGTCTCCACCATTGTGACGCTATCTTCGAAGAGCCGCCCCTTCACGTAGACGTACAGCACGACCTGCCGTTCGGCGTCCCCTTCCGAACGCGCCTGCGACACTACCAGCTTCCTCGCGCCAAGGGAGATCGGCTCCGTCCCCGTTGTCCAGCTCGCATCTGCGACAGTTATCTCCTCTCTTCCCTCCTCCAGGATGTCCCAGCCGCACGAACGGTAGCACAGCGGAGGGGGGTGGAATGAGGTCGGGTCGTTGCTCTGGACGACTATGAAATGAACGGGAAGGTACCTCTCGGAATAGAGATACGTGCGAAGCAGGACGACTTCAGCCCCCAGTTGTTCGACAACCTCAGATGATCCGAAGTCAAGGCCTTCCCAGCTCGCCAGCTTCTTCGGAATGCTGCTCATGTGCTCGGCATCCCCCAGGTCGAGCTTGGTTCGGACGCGCACCTGGTCATCGCCGGTGTGGTGCAACTCGCTGCTGATGAAGGTGGTCTGAAGAGCGAGCACATCGGCCGGCACCGTTGCCAGCACCACGACGACTACGACCAGAAGCAGACCGCCGATGACAAGAGCGTATCTACGGATGAACTCCATGACTCACCGGTCAGCTACCATGATACCGGCCACCCAATTCGAGGTCAAAGAACGGCCGGGAAAAGAGAAAGAGACGGCGAGGCCTCTCGCCGTCTCCCTGGATCGTCAAGCTGATATCTGGTCTCTAAGCCTCGATTGACGAGACTCTGCGCCTGCGTATGAAGTAGTACCCTCCCACGCTGACCAGGCCAAGTGACAGCAGGATAAGCGTCGTGGCCTCGGGCACCACATAGAAGCCCTCCTCGTCGAGGGCCATGGCGTCGAGTCCATCCTCAGCGGCATTGTACAGTCCGTCTCCGACACATGAGGCCCCCGCATCGTCGGCTACTATCTCCCAGTAGGTTCCCTCCTGACCGGTTGCCGGTATGATCCACACAGGCACCGGGCCTATTTCACCGTACATGTTCGACACGATCGGCTGCGGAGACACTGCACTGGGATCGGCACCGGCGACCAGTGCATCTCCCTCGGCAACGTTCACGCCCATTGTGTACGGCTGAACATACAGCTCATACGGCTCACCCGGCAGGAACCCGTAGCCATAGACAGCCACAGTTTCGCCCGGGTTGAAGTCGTCGGTGGGAGCAAAACCGCTATCGATTACCCCCGATACCAGGGTCCGCGGCTGGCAGACGTGCACGGCGCTGTCTGACCAAGTCGTGGGAATCTCGAAGGCCAGGTAATCCCACATCCCGTTCTGGAAACCCGTAGGAGGGGCGAGATCCAGCACGCTGGTATCGCAGTACTCGCCCAGCACATCGAAGTCGATCTCGACAAGGCAGCCGGTCCCGGTTACACCTCCTGTAGCCGGATGACTTGCTGTGTTCACCACCACCCGCAGTATGCCCGTGTCGGGCTGACTCGCCGTGACTGTTGTGTTCCCCGAAGGCAGCAGCGTGCCGTGTCTGATACCCGAGACAATATGCGTCACTTCAATGACGTTCGGGTCGTATCCAAGCTCGAACTGACCGGAATCGAGGTCCTCCACCCAGTCGACAGTGATATAAGCCGTGAAAGTACCCCCTTCCGGAACCTCCCCGGGGGCAACGACGCTGACAGCCCCATCCGCCAGTGCGTGCCCGGGCACAACAGCCGCCACAAGCGCCACTACTATCCCCAGCACCGCCAGTAGTCGGAACTTACCCATGGCTGCTACCTCCTCGCGCTGCAGTTTACCATAACCTAACTAACTTGACAACAACAACGCTTTCTCTAACTTAACTTATCTTACCGATCACAGATAGCCCAGGATCATCAACTCGATGGTGGTCACGTCTCCCATGTTGATAGTGCAGTCCAGATTCGCATCCGCACCGCAGGTCGGGTCAAGGTAGCCGAGAATTATCAACTCCGTGTAAGTCACGTCCTGCATGTTCACAGCGCCGTTCATGTTCGCATCGCCGGGTATAAACGGCTGCAGCGCCGCCTCGTCACTGCCTGAGGCGGAAATGCCGGTGCCCTCGCACCAGGCCTCCACTTCAACCAGGTTGCCGAAAATATCGGCGCTCCACTCGTCGACCGTGGCGTCGAACACCAGGGTTACGTTCCCTCCGGGAGGTACCGGCGCCAACTCGAGGCTCCATCCCAGCGGACTCATTCCCGAAGGCTCCCACGGGATGCCGTTCACGGTCGCGCTGCCGGGCACGTACGACGTCCGGGTCGGCAGCCAGTCGGTTACCTCCATGTACAGCAGGTCACAGCAGTCGCCGGTGTTCTCGATGGTAATCCGGAACGTTGCCGCTGATTCGATCGGGACGCAGGCAATCTTCACCCATTTCTCGCCGCAGTCATCCCAGACAGTCTTCTGCACATCGATGGCGGGCTCGCAGGGGCATTCGTAGATGTTCTCCGTGCAGTTGTTGACCTCGTCCGCCTCAACCACCTGCTCGTAGTTGTCGGCGCAGACGACGACCAGGTCCTCGCTGGGGGTGCACTCGACAATCGTCCTGAAGCAGTCGGTGTATCGGCCCCCCGGCCCGAGGTCAACCGGCACCACCATGTGCTCCACCGGCGCCTCATCCACATAGAGTGTCACCGAGTGACCGGCCGGTACAGCAGCGTTACCTATGTTCGCTACCTGGTAGCAGACCCGGTATGTGCCCGGCATCTCGTCGAGGACGGGGCTGACCACGAGGTCCCAGGCCACCTCATCAACGTCGCACGTAAGTTCCGCTCCGGTCTCCACATCGGTGAGTAGAATAAGGTCACCCGCGCTGAGGCCTGCCGGCGATGCGTCCTTCCACCTGGCGATCAGGTAGTCATCAAATGCATGAGGGTGAATACTGTACCAGTACGTTCCCTCCGGGTCGCTCATCGCACCGGCCACGTACTCGTATCCCTCGATGTACTCGAGTGCAATCTGATCGCCACCCTCAGGCGTGACGAACATGGTGGCGGTCAGGTCTCCCACATGGTGGTCCACACCGCCCAGAGACACGATGTCTCCCGGGCTGAGAACACCATCCGGGCTGGGCTCTATCCACCCGTCTATCGCGTATCTATTGCAGTATTCGGGGTAGAGTTCGTGCCAGCCGGTTCCGAGGGGCTCCTCTATCGGCCTGCCGGGATACAAAGGCGGGTCATCGAACGAATGCAGATGCTTGATCCGCCCGGTTGGCTCTTCCCACTTCTCCTCGATCACCAGATCGGGTCTAGGCTGACACAGCCAGTCGATGATGTTGAGTGCGAGCTTCTGGTTATCGTACTCGTACAAGGCCGACGGGCTGTCTTCGTCGTAGTCGAGGTAGTCGAACAGGTTACCGTCGCCGATAATCATGGCACGACCTGCTCCGAACACCGAAGCGGCCATGACCGGGGGGCCGGGCTGTGAGGGCTCGGCCAGCCAGTTGAACGTGTTCTCCGCGAACAACTGGTTCTGAGACTTGGCCAGGTGCTCGTCCTGCCACAGATTGAAGTCGCCCAGCGCAACGATCCTGCCGTTACCCTGGGTGGCAACTGTCGCGACGGGTTCTCCCGCATCCATCGGCGTCCATGCCATCTCCTGAGACGGTGATATGCCGTCAACCTCCCCGGCCGCTCTGAGATAGAACTCGGAGACGCCCTCAAAGATCGGGTGTTCGTCCATATCCGATACGTAAACGTCGGTCGGGGATAGCGTCGACAGACCGCATGTTGTGCCAAAGGCCTGCGGTACAGGATTGATGTTCGAGTTGGGGCAACCCTCATTATCCCCCAGAACCAGCAGGCCGCCGCCGTTCTCGACGAATGCTTCGATCGCTGCGACCTCTCCCGCTGTGTACGCCGTGTCCCATGACGACCCAAGGCATACTACGAGCACAGCATAGTCATTCAGATTGACGTTCTCCACGCCGGCCGTTGTGGTGTCCACACTGTAGCCGGCGCTGCCCAGCAGAGCGACAAGGCTCGAGTAATCAACACCAGGCTCGTAGCCTAGGTAGACGCCGTGCGTCAGATCCCACAGGACGTCATACCCGCCATCGACCTCCACCAGAGGTTTCAGCTCTACGAACTCGGAGCCGAACCTGGCCGGCTCGCCGGTCGATACATCTATACCGTCCTGTACCTCAGTCGGCGCCTCCTCCTTCGTGGGTGGAGAGTCATTCCTGTCTTCTGCCTCTCCTCGGGCGTACCCGGTGCCCGCCGAACCGATCTCCCCATCAGCGTCTGCGGTCGCGGCATAGGCCGAGCTGTAAGTCCACGCGATCGGGAAGGCCGTCCCGTTTCCGCCAACCGAGCACCCGAAGTACATGACAGCCTCGTCGACGTTCGCACCGGCGACAGAAGCTTCGAAGTCGGGAATGAGCGGCCACATCGCGTTCCCGTCGTTGTATGTGTAGTCGCACACAGCGTCATCGTTGAACCACATGTCGAACGATGCCGCAAGCTCGTTGACCACCGGGAACAACCCGCTCATCTGAGCGTAGTCGCCCCACTCGCCGGTTATCAGCAGGCCGCCGCCGTGGTCAACGTAGTCCTGCAGGGCTGCTATCTCAGCTTCCGTGTAGTCGGCCGTGGGGCCTGGTATGATGACCGCGCAGTATCCTTCCAGCAGCTCACCGTATGTAGTAGGCACTGTCGTTGCCCTGTCCACTACGAAGCCCCAGGCTCTCAGCAGTTCGGCCCAGTGCTTCATCGCCGCCTCACTCGAATTCACAGGCGAGTGTGTCTCGTCGAAGAGGACACTGCCTGTTTCGACCGGCGGCGCAACAGTGAGCCTGACAGGCACGAACGTCACGCCTTCATTCAGGTCGTTGCCGGCCACGTACACCTCTGCCGAGTACTCACCCAGGGCCAGCCCTGAAGTGTCGATGCTCAGCATCACTTCGTCCGACATGCCGTACCCCAGGGAGCCTTCGGTGGGGGTCTCGCTCAGCCAGTCGCAGTCCGAACCGAACATGGTGTACATGATCTCGTTCTTCCACAGCTCGACGGCGTCCAGCTTCCCGTCGCCATCGTCGTCAGAGCGGAAGTTCGATATGACAAAGCTGTTCACGATGGACCCGCTGAAGATGCCGCCCTGGCCGGATGTCGGGCCTGCCGCGAAGCCGCCGACGGCTATGGTCGGTGATACAGCATCACACTTGTCGCCGTTATCGTTGTACTCGGCGGTATAAGTCGTCAGGTCGGACAGATTCTCAATGCCCTGGAAGACCGGGTGGGCCGGCTGCCACCGGTACAGCGGTTCGGCCGAGCCCATGTCGCTGGAGTGCGCAACTCCCAGTGTATTCCAGAGCGTGGTCGCTTCACTGTGAGAACCGTCAATATCGAAAGTCTCGATAACGACCTTGCCACCCGCATTGACGTAGTCTTCGATCTCGGACCAGTAGTCGCCGAACTGGAAGCGGTTGTTGTGTGAGACCAGGACCAGGTCCCACGTGCCAGCGGTCAGTGCTGCCCCGAAACCAGCATAGTCGTCGTAGTAGCATGTGTACGCGAGCCCGAGTTCGCGAAGCGCCAGCTCTACGTAAGTCTGTCCGGGTTCGACGAACATGTCATCCGTGTACACCAGTATGCTGCGGCCCGCTCCATCAGCATCCCCCCAGCTATAGGCCGCTCTCACTACACTGGTCACGCCCTCGGCGTTGACATCGCCCTCCGCGACAGCTACCTCCTGCTGGTACAGGACCTCAATGTCCCCTTCGGCATCAAGGGCCGAACGCCCGCTGTAGCTGTCGAACGACTGTCCGCTGCCATCGTCAGTCAATTCAACCTTCTGCACGTGAGTGATGTGGCATACGGGGCCGCCCAGGTCGACGGCTTCGACCGTCACGCCGAACTCCGTACCGTACATCGAGACGCCATTGGCAGTGCTGCTGTATATGCCGTCTCCGGCAACCTGATCGGGTGCCACCCCATCGTCGTGCATGTAGTTCCAGTCACTGGGGTTCTTCGTGACCCAGAACCGGACACTGTCGACATCGGCTAAACCATCAGGATCGATGACTTCCGCCATGATGGCCCCGACGTCGCCCTCCGGTATCGGATTGGGAACCGACTTCGCCCACTTGATGAACGGTCCACCCGTTGTCTCGGTGTCGACCATCTGGTACTTGAGCGTCGATCCGTCATCCCCATCGTTGGATACATCTATGGGTGCGTTCCAAATCGTATCGGGCGGCAGCTCTATGTCGATTGATCTTGGCTCAACGTCTATGTCAGGCGAGGGCAACACTGTAAGCTGTACCGGGATTATCGTGGGATCCTCATCCGGGTCGTTGCTCTCGATGTACATCTCTGCGGTGTGTTCGCCCCGATCCAGACCGGACGAATTCACAACCACGTCAAGGGTTCCCATACTGCCCGGCCCTACGGTTCCCGGCGTGGGTGCCGCGCCAAGCCATGGGCAGTTCAGTTGGCATATCTCATGCCCCACCAGCATATCCGGGTATCCCTGGTTCAGGGCTACCAGAATACCGTATTGCGGCTCGACATCTGTAACGAAGCAGGCACCCCCGGCGTAGGTCCCGACGCTGGAGAACGATACACCCGTGTACACGCCGGTTACCGGGTCGAACTGGCGCACCGTGGCGGCAGGAGAGCCATCCTGCGAGAACACCCAGAGCCACGGCCCCCCGGGGCTGACATCATCCCACGCAAGCCCATACACGTTGTAGGTATTGACGAAGGACTTGACCACAATCCCCGAACGGTCTATCTCGTAGATGTCCGTGCCGAAACCAGCCGTCCAGAAGTGGTCCGTCGCCGGGTCATAGGCGAGACCCCTGCAGGGGTTGATGGGTCCGGCTATAGTCCCGGTCACCGTGCCGTTGGTCCCGAACTGGACGATGTCCGAGTTCTCACTGCCGTACAGGTACGCGCCGTCCCACGCCAGGTCACGCCAGCCCCAGCTCGATGTGGAGTACGTCGGGTCCTGAGGGAACGAGCCGACATAGGTGCCGGCCCTGTCAAACATATGAACCTGGTTCGGATCACCGGCGCCTCCACCGGAGTTGCCGCCTGTCACGTAGAAGTTGGTCCCATCGAACTCGACTCCGAGGCATTGATAATCGCCCGAAGCTCCTTCGACGTCATATGAGAAGCGGATGTCGGAGAAGCCGGGTGCGTCGGTGCCCTCACCGTCGCTCACCGCGCCCGCCCCAGGAGCTGCCGGGGCCGCTACTTCATCCGCTACGCCACTGCCTGCTCCGTCGCCCGCCCTCGGACGCTCGCCGATATCGATGTTCCACGCCCCGCCATCCCACTCCCTGGGGTTGGCGGTCGAAGACATCGGCCCGCCGCCGAAGTCCACATGGAATTCGAGCGACGTGTGACCGAGGTTTCCGGCCATGTCTCTGGCCTGAAGCAGCAGGCCGAAATCCTCGCTGGGTTTCGTTCCGGGCGTCACACAGGTATAGACGCCGTCCCCCGCTGTGACATCGGGAGCCACGCCGTCGTCCAGCATCCAAGTCCATATCGACGGATGCTCGGTGAACCATACCTTGACGTAGTCGATATCAGCCAGACCGTCCGGGTCACCGACCATTGCCTCTATCTTCCCGCTTGAAGCAGACGGAAGAGGGTCGGGGGCCTGCGTCACCCACTCGAAGTATGGACTGCCGGTCGTTTCGATATCGACCACGTTGTAGTCCAGAGTGCCGTCACCGCTGTTGCCGATCGTGACTGTCCCCAACCACTCGGAATACGGCAACATCTCGACCTGCAGCACGTCGGGGTTCGTCCAGATATTGGGTTCCGGCAGGACCGTCAGCTTCACCGGCACAATCGTCGGATTGCCCGAGGGATCGTTGTTGGCCACGTGCACTTCGGCTGTGTATTCCCCGGGCGCGAGGCCTGTACTGTCTATGCCGACCTCGATCTCGTCGTACGCCGGTGTCTGGCTCAGCGGCACAGTGCCGCTCATCGGCCATTCGTCCAGCCAATCGCAGTCGAGCTGGCATATCTCATGCCCCAGGAGGGCATCGGGGTATCCCTGGCTGACTACAGCCAGGATGCCATATGGGGGCTCCAGCTCCGTAGTGAAGCAGGCGCCGCCCGCGACTTCGCCCTGGCTCACGAAGCTCAGCCCCGTGTACGCCCCCGCCACCGGGTCGAACTGATATGCGGTAACCGCTGGAGAGCCTTCCTGGGCGAAGACCCAGAGCCACGGCCCGCCAGGAGACACATCGTCCCAGGCCAGCCCGTAGACGTTGTAGGGGTTCGAGAACGCGTTGACGACCGTTCCTGACCGGTCTATCTCATATACATTCGTGCCGAAACCCGCCGTCCAGAAGTGGTCGCCGGCCGGATCGTAGGCGAGACCCCGGCATGGACTGATGGGGCCGGGTATCGTGCCGACAACCGTACCGTCGGTCTCGAACTGGACTATGCTGGAGCTCTCGCTGCCGTAGAGATAGCTTCCGTCCCAGGCAAGATCACGCCAACCCCACGTCGAGGCTGAATACGCGGGGTCCTGGGCGAAGCTGCCTGCCGGGTTGCCCTTACGGTCAAGCACGTAGACCATGTTGGGGCTGCCCGAGTTGGCGCCCGTAACATAGAAGTTCGTCCCATCGAACTCGACGCCCACGCACTGTATGTCACCTGTAGCCGCCTGCAGATCATAGTCGAAATGGATGTCCGGGAAACCGGGCGCATCCGAGGCGTCCCCGACATTCGAGCCCGTAGATGATACCTGGTCGTTCGCTTCCTCACCCGGTGCCGCATCCTCCTCCGTCGTATCCTCCGCCTCGACCATCTCCCTGCCGGAGGCTCCAAGGCCGACCGCCGCCCCACGTCCACTGTCGGCCAGCGACAGGACATAGGACCTGTGCCCAAGTTTGCCGGTCGAATCGCCCGCCTGGAAGGTCATCCCTATCTCGGAACCGTACAACGTGGCGCCGTAGACGTTTGACCCATAGACGCCGTCCCCGGCGGCGCCGTCTCCGTGCATCCCATCGTCGTACATATGCAGCCCGTCGGTCGGGCTTTCGTTCACCCACCATTTGACCCAGGATATGTCGCCGAGACCGTCGGGGTCATGCACCTCGGCCGTCAGGGTCCCGGGGTCGCCGGCAGGAAGGGGGTCCGGAGTCACGGCCACCCACTCGATGAACGGCCCTCCGGTAGTCTCCACGTCCGCGATGTTGTATTCGAGGGCGCCCTCCCCCGTATTTCCGATCTCAAGTATGCTGCTGGAGTAGGAGTCCGGGTACAACTCGACCTCGATACCGGTCGGCTCTACCCATATATCCGGGTGCCCCGCATACTGGTATGAGACATCCACGAGGAAGTCCAGAAGCGTGGTCGTCTGGTCGGCGGTCATCATCTCAACATGGACCTGGTCAACGGTCGTGACGCCCGAGGTGACGGTGAACCACCCGCTTCCGGTCCCGCTGCCCTTCGGGTACACGTCCGAGCCACTTGCCAGGTAGTTGGGCGTCGGTGGCCCGCCCGTATAGGGCTTCACGAAGATCACTACCCCGTCCGTCTCACACGTGTAGTAGTCGAAACCGATGTCGACGTGCTCGCCGAAGATGAGGTCGGCGGGCGATATGGGATCCATAGTTGTGTCGTGCACTGAATGCCCGAATGTATAGGCGACCGGGACAAAGAACTCGATCAGCACAGTGTTCCAGTCGGCTGTCTTCATCTGGAACCTGACCTGGTCTACGGCGGTATCACCCGAGAGGATCGTGAACCAGGTGCTACCGCTTCCTTCGCCCTTCGGGTACACTGTCGAACCGCTCCATCCGTAACCCGGGGTAGGAGAGCCCTCAGTAAATGGTGTCATTTGTATCCGGACCCCGTCTTCCTCGTCGGTCGAGTAGTCGAACGAGATGTCCACATGCTCGCCGTTGCATAGCGAGGCGGGTGGGGAGGGGGTGAACGCGATGTTGGTTATGGCATTCTCCAGAGGTACGACCTCTGTCTGCCCCTCATACGGGTAGTAGTTGTGCTTCGTCACAACCACATCCATCATCCCGTCGGTGCTCGGATTGAAGCTGAAGCTCGCCTCGCCCATGGTATTGGTATAGGCGTACGCGTATATATCGCCGTACTTGTGCAGGCAGACCAGCGCGTTCGGCACCGGGTTGGTCATGACGTCCTGCACGGCTACCGTCATGCTTGTTGTTACCTGAGCGGGATGGTCGACCACCAGGGACTGCGGGCTGCTCGTCCAGAGGTCAAGAGCCGGGTCGCCCAGCCACAGGTACATCCTGACGTTGTCCATATAGTAGGAACCTGAGCCGTACGCAGCCACCAGCTCGGCGTTGGCGTCGTTCAGTATCCAGCCCAGCCTGGTGATATGCTCGTTGCCTATGGCGTCAAACAGGTTCTTGTCGAACTCGTGATTCGGAGTGGTGTACGAAGGCCGGGAAGCCCCCAGGAATGCGACGGCGGAATCGCTGTCCCTCACGAACGCTTCGCCAAGCACCTCATTGGCAGCATCCAGCCAGGCATTGGTGCACGATATGCTGAAGACAACCGGAGCGTTGTCGCCGTTCGTGAGGCCGTGCGCGTCAGTGACTGTGTATTCCTCGAATGACGTGTTCCAGTTGGTTCCCCAGAACTCGCCATACGGCGGCCCATAAGGGTCGCCGTCCCCGCCATGCCCTCTGTAGTTGAGAATCCCAACGCCGGAGTTCAAGTCTGCCGTAACGTCGGCGTTCGTAGCGTCGTCGCCTCCCTGCGCGGCTGCCGCACCGTAGTCCGTCCAGAAGGTGAACGAATCGCTGTAGGTGGCGGTTCGTATGTCTTCACAGCACCCCTGATACTTGCCGGGAGCTGCTTCCTTATGTGCCATAAGGATCGCACGGTTCACCCAGCTTCCGGCCGGTGGGCTCTTGGCATAGTCGAGTATCTTGTCAACCTGCTGCTGGAGCTGCGCGTCACTGGTAACCGAGAGCCGTCCGAGACCGACGTCCGCATAGAGGTCGGGGGTCGCGCCGCCCGTGATGCACGCATACCAGTGGTCGCCCGGCGTGTCGTTCGGCCCCCAGCTCTGCTGCCAGGGAAGGTACGCTGTGTCGCCCACCAGCAGGACGTACTCGAGTTCGGGGTAGTCATCGTAGTAACTCGCGATTGTGCTCTTCAAGCTGCTTGCCGTAGGGGTCGAGTGGTATACCGCCGAGATGTATGGCAGTCCTTCGCTCTTGTGCCACTCGAGCAGCGGCAACAGTGTACTGAAGTCGGAGCAGGACTCGTGCCTGAGGGAGAGCAGCTTCACCGAGGAATCATAGGGGGTACCGTCAAGCCCCAACCCTTCCACTTCCGGAAGAGCGGCCGCGGCGTCATGCGTCCCTACCTGGTCTTCATATGAGCCGTAGTCCACGTTTACGTCCAGGGAGTCGTAGTTCAGGATGGCGCTCTGATACATGCGCGCGAATGCAGGCGCTACTTTCTTGGGAGCCACGCTGCCGCCCGCATAGTCCAGCCTGATCCGGACGCGGTCGTAGACCCGCAATTCACCCGTAGCGGGGTTGAACTGAACCGGATTGATCTGCACTCCTGCAACGGTGATGTCGCGCCATATGCCGGGCTCATCCACCTCGAGAAGGTCTCTCGGGTAGAAGGCGTCGATCGAATAGAACTCGCTGTCAATGGTGAAGCCGGGCGTGGGCTGCCCATCAACCTCGGGTTCCTGCACGGGGAAAACATGATAGTCGCGAGTGGTTGTGAAGGATGAATCGACGACAGACGCCGTAACAGTCGCCCCATCCGGTATTGCCACCAACTCCCTGATTGCGGGCAGTTGCGGCTTGCCAACCTCAAGCGTAGTCTCTCGGCCGGCGATAGACAATCGCTGGAAGACCTGCCCGCCCGCCGGGGTCTCCTCTTCATCAACGGCACGTACCTTCACGTCCAGGACAGTCCAGGACCCATCAGAGTCGAGCACCAGCACTTCCGCTCCGCCGGAGTCGACTGCAGGATCGGCATCTCCCTCAGATGGTCCGCCGGGCACCGCCGCGCTCGCCGCCGGCAGGCCGACAACCAGCAGAGCGAATGTCAGCACGCAGGCCAACACGATCCTGCTACCCTTTGTCGTCCTTCTCGATTTGCGCGTCATCACAGACTCCCTTGCCCTCATGCAAACGGGCGGTATTCGATTGATACGTCCAATACAATAAACTCCCCGTCCCTCGGAGACAGGGACGGGGAGGAGGTCTACCCCTATGCGAAGACGGAGTATGGTACGACCGTACTCACGCGCAGAGTCTAAATCGCGTCTATGCCTATGTCAACCTTACTTTACTTTACCTTTCCTATCGAATATCGCATTCACTACAACTGACTTCACGTATCCCACGGAATCCGCTGCCGGCCAGACAGGGAACGCCCATGCAGGAGCAGTCGCTCCTTGCATGGGCGTCATTGACCCACAGTACAGCGCCTCTACTCAGAAGCTACTGTCGGATATCCTGCCACATTGGCGCTGTCAAAGCACTTGCCTGCGTTGATAGCGGGATCGCTGCTCCACGAGCACATGCCGAACTTCATGCTCTGGGCGTCATAGCCCAACATCCTGAGCAGGGCTGTGGCCTGAGCCGCCGAATGACCGGTGTAGCAGTAGACGATGATGTCCTGCTCTGGAGGTATATACTGGAGGTTATCGACCAGAGACCCGAGCGGGATGTTCACAGCACCGGGTACGTGTCCGGCCGCGTAATCCTCTGCACCCCGGCAACTGATGATGAACGGATCGTTGTCTTCGTCGGCATCGGTGATGAGATCGAAGACACTGCTTGCGTCCACGATATTGCCACTGTAGGAATTCGCGTTGATCGCCGCAAACAGAGTGGCGTCTACGGTGGGCATCATGGGCGAATAGTCGGGCGACGGGGGATCGTATGTCCCGGTCAGCTCGTTCGGCTCCGTCTCCGTCATGAAGTCGTTCTGGTGAGTGTCGGGGTCGAAGCGGCTACCGTAGACATCGGGATCGTCCGACCACGAACTCATGCCATGAAGGAGATTCTGTACGTCAAAGCCGAGTACACCCAGCATGGCGGCGGTCCAGGAGCCGGTCTGGCCCGTGTAGCAGTAGACCACTATCGGCTTGCCGGCCTCATTCAATGCGATCAGGTTCTCCGAACTGAACGTCTCGTCGAAGCTCTGATTCACCGCCCCCTCGATGTGACCGGCGGCGTAGTGATCAGCACTCCTGCAACTGATGATGTAGGGATCGTTGTCTTCATCCTCATCAGTGATCAGCGTGAAGAGCTCATCCGCGCTGATGTTTGAAGCGGGGTCCTGCAAGTATTGGGCGACCGCACCCTGTATCATCTCGAACTGCGTCATCTCAGGAGTGGGTTCAACCGTAGGCTCCGCGGTAGGTTCGGGCGTCGGCTCCGCCGTCGGCTGAGGCGTAGGTGTCGGCGTTGCTTCCTCACCATCGCATCCAGCCAACAGAGGCATCAGTGCCAGGAGGAGCGCAATGCACAGCAAAAATGCAATCTGGGCCAACCTGCTCCCTCTCATCCGTTTACCTCCTGTCTTGAATGTAGTCTATGTGAACGTCGCCTCCCGCAACACACAGCGGTCCCGACGGTTGAGTAATTGATACCTTACCCCCCTTGCCTGACACAACGCTGGAACGGGCCGGTCGCGCCAGACCGCGTGCCATGATATTACAACTCACACGCAGTGTCAACCTCCTGAACTATCAAAGGGTATCTTATCTGTGACTTTGTTAACCAGAAGCGCCGCACAACACGTACCCGGTGGCCCGGAACAGGTATGCCCTGCAATGCCGGCAATACCCCCTAGCACACGCATCACGACATGTGATAGAATACTACATACCCCTTCTGCTTGCTGGATACCCGTCGCGAGGCTTCAATACCAGGAGGGAGGGTATCTTTCATTATCCTGCGGAGCTTGCCATGACTGAAGAAGCGGTTTCACGCGACGCCCTGATCAAGCGCCTGAAGCGAATAGAGGGGCAAATCCGAGGCGTCCAACGAATGATCGAAAGCGAGCGCGAATGCGAGAGCATAATAACTCAACTCGCTGCAGTCCGTTCCGCTGTCGAGGGAGTTGGAGCGCTGGTCCTGAACAACTACATGAACCTGTGCTTCACGAAGGAGCCGAACTCAGGCGCTGACGGGGTGGACTCTCTCGCCAGATGCGTGGCCATCTGGGGCCGCGTGAGAGTGGGCGACAGCAAGAAGTAGCCGGAACGCCCGGGACAGAGTCCGAGGAATCTGTGCTATATATCGAGCTTTGCCTTGAGCGTACCCGATACCTCCGCCAGATAACTGAAGGCCTTCTCGACCAGCCCCTCTTCGATGGTCGGCTCCAGGTCGGGGCCTGCACCATCACAGGTCGCGCCATCCATCGTGCCCCGCTCACCGGGGCTTCTCAGGCAGCATCTGGCGGGGGCAAGCAGCGAGTTCCACGCGATGTCCTCGATTGATGTGTCACTGACTTCGGAGAGCACACCCCAGTATCTCAGAAGCCGCTCCACGAGTCTATCGGGCGACTCAGATTCCAGAGGCGCAGCCTCAGTCGGCACTATGCCCCAGCATACTATCCCCCCACCGGCCATGAAGTCGCTCAGCGATCGCGCATACTCCCGGGGCATGGCCTCGAACTGGTAAGCATCGATCGACAGGATATCCACACCGAGGTCGACCAGATAGGGCAAATTGACGTTGACACACATGTGCAACGCTTTCGGCCCTTCCAGCCCTTCGAGGAAGTCGACGTAGTCCGCGGCGGCTTGGGTATCGTTGTAGCCGGTTACGCTGCTGAAGACCCACCAGAATCCGGGATCATCCAGCCAGACAAAGGCGTTGTCGTTTCTACGGCCGAGTTCGCGATACTGCAGGTTCGCCTTGCGCTGGACGAAGTCGAATAGAATGCCGCGGACCTGGTCATCGTAGATGATCGGTCTGCCATCCTCGTCCATCACCTGGAAGCCCAGGTTGATGGGCCCCGTAACCTGACCACGGATGGCGTCGTATGCACTTAGGTCCTGATTCAGGAAACGAGGATATGTCACCGATACGTCTTCCGTGAGGGCCAGAGAGCCCGGCAGTTCGATTGCTTCGGAGTACTCCGTGAACTCGGTGTAGAACCTCTCGTGACTGAACCGAATCTTCCGCTGTTCTCCATCTACAGTCACGCCGGGGAAGTCGTGCGAGAACTGGACGAACATGTCTTCGGAGTAGCCAAGCTTTGGCAGTTGAGGCCAGAAGGGGATGTCAAGACTCAAAGCCAGAGCTAGAGCACGATCGACATCGGTGTGTGGCATGGAGCCCATCGCTGTGGTCTCACAGCGAGCCTTGAAGCTCACGTAGTCCCCGATTCCGGTGGCACAGTCAACAACAGCGTTGGCTATCCAACCCGCCAGTACTGCACTTCCCCCGAAGCTATCCTGTGTCGCAGGGATTCGCGAATCTTGCTTCCGACCCACCTTCTGAAGCCAGGCGCCATGAGAAGCAGTCCCAGGGCGTCGGTTATCAGGCCGGGGGTCACGAGCAGCAGCCCGCCGAGGAGGATCAATGCGCCGTCAAGTATGTCCTCAGGGGGCAGGATGCCACGCTCCACGTTGCCACGGATTCTGGCAAGGGTAGCCAGTCCCTGGCTCCGCGCAAGAGCGGCCCCGACCAGCCCCGTGGCGACAACGACGAGAATGGTATACCAGGGACCTACGACCGTGCCCAGATAGACCAAGAGTGCCAGTTCAGCGAGCGGCACGACGACAAACAGGACTATAAGTCTGGCAAGCATTGATCGCAGGGACGGGCGCTCTAATCGCGCCTTGCGGATTCTCCGGCTTATCTGCCCGTCAAGACGAGGCGTCCTCCAAGGGCTACCGGTTTGGCAACAATTCTAGACATAATTCGCCAATCTGTCCAGTAGGAGAAGATGGTCTCAGCGGGCATCAGCCCGCAGGGAAAGGACCCCTCAGGCGCACCCCGTACCTCTGACCCATTCCAAATCAGTCCTTTTGGGTGATGCCCACAGATTTGCCCTGCGATATATTCCAGGAAAGGGTGTCCCCACGAATCATCCGGGGGTAATCGGAATGGGCAGGGAAGAGCATTCGAAGGAGCTTCTGACCGTCAGGGAGGCGAGTCGCCTTCTCAATGTGCACACCAACACCCTGCGGGGATGGACCGAACAGGGAGTCCTCAAGGCTCATCGGGTGGGCCCGCGTCGTGATCGCAGGTTCAAGCGTGACGACGTTATGGCACTTCTCCGAAAGTAGCTCCAGGCTCGACGAACGCCATCTCAGGCACTGCCCTGTCCCCTAGAACCCTATCAGCTTGCCAACCTTATCGTCTCGCCATTGCCTCTGAGCTTCAAAATTCGCAGCGGGCCGGAAGCACCGACGGCAGCTCTCGGGGTCGGCCCCGACGACTTCCATTTCGTCCAATGCGCCGGCGCCAAGCCCCGCCTGCCAGCAGTACCAGAGATATCCCACATCCTCCAGATCGAACCCCATCAAGTCCGTAGTCAGGCAGTCCACCGCGACTGCGTCCGTCCCGGCCAGGGCCACTCTCCAGTCCACAGGTTCGCCCGCCTCAGGACCCTCGCCTTCCATGCCGACCCAGCCATCGACTACGCTCAAATCGGGAGAGAACTCCCTGTTGACGAGGCAAAGGTTGGCGTTGTGCACTGGATAGCCTTGATGCATCCTTCGCTTGTCCCCTCCAGCGTACTCGGCAGCCGTGTCTCTCACCCTGGATACCCTTCCCGATTGCCTAACCGATGCCGGCAGGGTGTGGTATGCCCTCCTGAGCAGACCGCGAACGGCCCCACTCGAGCCCGTCTTGACCCTGTAGTACAGAGCACCCATGGCCAGGTTCTTGATCGAGTGCGTGACGACAACGACATCATGGGTCTTGGGCGGCCCGACGACTATGCGGTAGTCACTATCCGCAACGGCCTTCGAGTACTTGAGCCTGATCGGATTGAGATTCGAGTCATAGACGACGACTTCGACCCAGTCGCCCTCGTTCAGGTCCACGAGCTCGACACCGAACTCCTCCACGAGTCCTTTGTACCCGTAGTTCTCGAAACCCTGAAGTGCGGGCACGATGGTCGACTCTCCGATGCTGATTCTGCCGTCATATCTTTCGCGGACGTAGCGCAGGACGGCACGAACAGCGTCCGCATGAGTTGCGGCCAACTGGTTCGTGACTGAGACAAAGTTGACCTTGACGAGAACATTCGTCTTCCCGTCAAGACGGATGTCTCCATCGACAAGGCGCAGCGCGGAGTCTATGTTCTGCATCCTGTCGCCGCCTTTGACCAGCGCCACTCTCGACTTCATACTGCTCTCAGCCAATCCGAACCCCCGCTTGAGGCGTTCCAAGTCTCCAATCTGGATACTAGCGGCGTTGCCCTGAGGCCGTCAACCCAGCGCACCCTCACCCTAGCCCTCTCCCTCGCAGGGAGAGGGGAGACACACCCATGCCCTCTCTCCCCCTTGGGGAGAGACCCAGAGTGAGGAGACTAAATCCACAACTCCGCTCCGACGACGACGTCACGGACGTCCACGCCCTCGCCCTCTCCCCTCGGGAAGAAGGTAGATACGCCAGTGCCCTCTCTCCCCAGGGAGAGAGTTGGAGTGAGGGAAGGAAAAGCCGTTGATCTCGCAACGCCCCTACGTTATGATCCAAAATCCAACTCGCTCGGCCGGCGCAACCCACGCAATACCTGCGTGGCACGAGGACTCTCTGTCGTGGCCAAGCAGCAGTTTCTCCGTGGCTACTTCAGGACCCATCTGTGCTTCAAGCAATCTCAGCGGTAGGCGTCAACACGGCTGACCCGCCGGCCTACCTGAAACAGGCTACTCAGGTTCGTCGTTTTCCTCGGTGACCAGCGGTATCTCCACATAGAAGGTTGTCCCCTTGCCAAGGCGGCTCCTGGCGTAGATGCGCCCCCCGTGCTCGTGAATGATGCCGTAGCAGATGCTCAGCCCCAGGCCGGTGCCTTTGCCCACGTCCTTGGTAGTGAAGAACGGGTCGAATATCCGGTCTATGCAATCCTCGGGAATGCCCGGCCCATTGTCCGCAATCTGGATCTGGATCACGTCGGCCGACAGGCGGCTGCTGATGCGCAACTGTCCCTTGCCTTGCGCCTCGGTCATAGCATGTTCCGCGTTGGTGATGATGTTAACGAACACCTGTTCCATTTGATGGAAATCGGCCATCGTCTTGGGCAGGTGGGGAGCCAGCTCCGTCACCACCGCGATATCGTTCACATTCATCCGATATGCATGAAGCTCAAGGCTCTTCTCGATGGCTTCGTTCAAGGAGACCAGACTGCGTTCCGGCTTGTGCCTCCGCGCAAATGAAAGCAGGTTCGAGGTTATCCTCGCCGCCCGTTGCGCTTCCTCGTAAATGGTGCTCACGTCTTCTTTGACCGATTCGTCCAGGTCGCCTCTAGCAGCAAGCAACTGGGCGAATGCCTGGACCGCCGCCAGCGGGTTGTTCAACTCATGAGCGATGCCGGCTGCCAGTTCACCGACCGCCGCGAGTCGGCCCGTAAGCTGGAGCTGCCGCTCCATCCGCTGCTTCTCTTCCTCGCTCTTCTTGCGGTCGCTGATATCCGTGATGAAGCCTTCAATTCCGAGCAACTCACCTTCCGGGGAGAGTACCCCTGCGCCCTTCTCCCAGACCCATCTTTCCTCTGAGGCCGCATCGAGAATCCGATACGTGAGTTGGAAGGGCCTTCTGCTTTCGAGGGCCCTGTCTATCTCCCTGGCGACCGTTTCATGGTCATCGGCGTGTATGAGGGACGCGTAGCTCACCATTCGGTTGTTCTGCAGGTCAGCCGGCTCGTACCCGGTGAGGTCCCGGCACCCATCGCTGACGAAGATCATCGTTCTCTGAGCGTCCCAGCAACAGCGGTACGCCATACCGGGCAGGTTGCTCATCAGTGTAATGAGTGACCTCTCTGACTCACGAAGCTTTGCCTCGGCTTCGCTGAGTCTCCTCTCAGTCTCAATCTGACGGACCACACGTCCGACTACCTGAGGGAGGGCATCCATGAGCCCGGAATCCTTGACCAGGTAGTCGAGGGCACCCAGCTTCATCATCTCCACGGCGATTCTCTCATCACCCTGGCCGGTCATGACGATAAACGGCACCCTGCCCTGGCTTTCGATCAATCGTTCAACGATTTCCTTCGCCGTCATATCGGGAAGGCAGTAGTCAAGCAACAGAAGCAGCCCCGGCCTCTTGCCGTACTCCTCTATGGCCGCATGGCCTGTGGTCGCTGCGGTCGCCGGAAAGCCCGCCCTGACAAGATTCCTGGTCACCAGACGACACAGGCCCTCGTCATCTTCAACGACGAGAACGGGTTCGCGGATGTCGATGTCGTTCTCAGTTGTTCCGGGTCTGTCCATCGATCTCCGGCACCTCCACCACCATCAGGAACAGGCCGAGCTGTCTGATGGCCTCTACGAAGTTCTCGTACTCTATTGGCTTGGTGATGTAGTTGCTGCATCCGAGTTCGTGGCAGTGGGCCACTTCCCTCGGATCATCAGTTGTGGTGATCATGATCACTGGCATCTTCCTGAGACCCGGATCGTCCTTCACCCTTCGCAGCACCTCGACGCCATCCACCTTTGGCATCCTTATGTCGAGTAGCAGCAGGTACGAGCTGCCAGACTGGAACTTCGGCTCATCAGAGTTGCCATACAGGAAATCCAGCGCTTCTTGCCCATCCTTGAAGTGGACTATGGGGTTGTTTATGCCGGCCCTTCTAAGGTTCTTCTGGATCAGGGCGGCATGGCCCATGTCATCCTCGGCTATCAGAATCGTCAATGCACCCTTCATCACATCACTCCTGAGATGCGTACTAGTCCGCCGCAGGCAACGATACGTAGAACTTGCTGCCTTCGCCCGGCTCCGATTCGAGCCATATGCGGCCGCTGTGGCGCCCGATTACCTTCTTCACTATGCTCAGTCCGAGGCCCTCGCCCCCCGATGCCTCAGGATTGAGCCGGTGGAATATCTCGAAGACCTTCTTCTGGTGCTCCCTGGCAATTCCGGTGCCGTTGTCGGCCACGCAGTAGACGACCTCCTCATCCACGACCTCTCCTGTGACCTTGATGACTGGTGGTCGAGACGGGTCGGAATACTTCAAAGCGTTGTCGACGAGGTTCGAGAACACCTGGTTGGTCTGGACGAAATCCCCTGTGCAGGGTGGCAAAGTGCCAACATCGATGGTCGCTCCAAGTTCCCTGATACGCAACTCGAAGTACTTGGCTATGTCGAACAGCATCAGGTTCATATTGAGCTTCTCGAAGCTCAGGGCTGCTCTGCCGAGACGCGACAGCCTCAGCAGTCCCGTCAGCAGTGTGTCCATCTTTGATACACTTGTCGCGATATAGGCAAGTGCATCAGGGACATCCTGATCGAGTATCGGCACAACCTGGTCCCGTATGCTTTGTGGGACCTCTTCGGAACTCAAGATGGTGCCCACTTCCTCGACCGAGTACTTGAGTTCCTTGCTGAAGCCCTGAACATTGACCAGCGGCGAACGAAGGTCATGAGAGGTAACGTATATGATTTGCTCCTGCTCCGCGTTCTTCTCCGCAAGCTCGGCCGTCAGCCTCTCTCGTTCCTCCTCAGCCTTTTTGCGTTCGGTTATGTCGCGGGCAACACCGACAATCTCAACGGGGCGCTTGCCACGAACATTGGAGGCTGAGAACTCTATGTCAACCTCTGTGCCGTTCTTCTTCTTCGCCTTGATAGTGCCACGGAAGTGGCCCTGCTCCCTGATTCCCTCTCCCACCGTTTCGGTCACCTGGGTGAGGCTTACGTCGTCGGAGACGAAGAGATCCGCGACCTTGCCGACAAGCTCGTCCCTGCTGTAGCCCAGGATCTGCTCGATCCTGTCGTTGGCCCAGGTCATGACGCCTTCCTGGTAGCGGAAGACCGCATCGGGTACGTTGTCGAGCAGTGCGGTGTATTGCGCCTGCGACTCCCGAAGAGCCTGCTCCACACGCTTCCTGTCAGTCAGATCAACGAACGATGAAATGGTCTGGATGGGCTTGCCGTCCTTGTCTTTGAGAATGCTGGTCAGGACCCTGACGTGTACGGTTGAGCCATCCTTCCTACGAGCGGCGATCTCGCCCTCCCACGAGCCGCTCTCGATCATGGTGGATGCGATCTCGTCAGCCAGCGCAGGATCCTCCAGCTCCAGCAGTTCCCAGTAGGACCCGCCGACCAGGTCCTCCTTCTTGTCGCGACGCCACAGCTTCATGCACGCTTGGTTGACGTAGGTTATGTTGCCCTGTATGTCGGAGATGGCCATGGGTGCGATCGCGTTCTCTATCGCATTCTGGAGCAACCAGAGTTGGTCCTCCAGTCTCTTGCGACTGCTGACGTCGCGATAGCTCATGATGATGCCGTTGACTTCAGGGTCATCGAGAAGGTTAGTGCCCACGCTCTCGACGGTTCGCCATGAGCCGTCCTTGTGCAGAAAGCGCATCTCCATGGAGACGGTACGTCCGGGGTTCTCCGTGACCACCTCAAGCTTCTCGGTCGCGCTTCGCGCGTCGTCGGGGTGAAGCAGCTCCACGAAGTCCCTGCCGGTCACCTCGTCAGCCCTGTAGCCCAGTAGCTGCTCGACCGATGGGCTCTGGTAGCGGATCTTGCCGTCCCGGGTTAGTACAGCAGTGGCGTCGATCTCGATATCCACGTCGAAAGGCGGTAGTGGGCCGTTCGCGGCCCGACTCCTGGGTCCGGACTGCTTCCGCGTTTTCCCGGTGTTCGTAGTAGAATCTGGTCTGGCGGCTCTCTTCGTTGGCATCTGTTGCTGGCCTCCCTGTTGACGAACTCAGGCCTCGCGTCGAAGCGGCCGCCTTCCCTTGGGAAGCCTGCACCATTGAGCGACAGGCTCCGACTGCGGATGATGGTCGCATGCGCTCCTAGCCAAATGTAGCACCTGCCCGTCGGAGGCACAATGGTACTATCGACCTGTACGGAAAGGGCAAATGGTACCGCCGGGCAGTTCTCGACTTCGATGGAGGCCCGCCTAGAATTCAGACCGATTTCATACTCTACCCCTCTGTACTTTTGAAATGTGCCTGCTATACTATGGCCCGGTTGCGTGCAGCAACCCAGAAAGACACTGAATGAGACTTAACGGACTTCCAGGGCTTCGAATTGGTGACCTGGAAGCAAGTATTCCAATAGTCCAGGGAGGAATGGGGGTAGGCATTTCCCTCTCCCGATTGGCCTCCGCCGTCGCGAATGAAGGTGGGATCGGAGTCATTGCCACCGCCGGAATCGGGCTTCACGAGTCCGACTTCATGACCAACTCCAGAGAGGCCAACAAACGTGCGCTTCGCGCCGAGATACGCAAAGCGAGGGACGTTACCAAGGGCATAATCGGTGTGAACGTAATGGTAGCTCTCAACGACTATGATGGACTGGTCGAGACCGCCTTCGATGAGGGCGCCGACCTGGTCTTCCTCGGGGCGGGACTCGCCAAGAAACCCGACGCACTTGCCATCGACCGCCTTACACAGGGGGCGACCAGGGTAGTCCCGATCATATCCTCCGCAAGAGCAGCCAGGATCGTCTTCCAGCAATGGGCGCGGAGCTACAATCACGTGCCGGATGCTGTCGTGGTGGAAGGCCCTCTGGCCGGAGGGCATCTCGGGTTCAAGAGAGAACAGATCGACGATCCCGCCTACTCACTGAAGAACATACTGATGGACGCAATTTCCGCCATTGAGCCCTACGAGCAACGCTTCGGGAAGAGCATCCCAGTTATCGCAGCGGGCGGAGTCTACACAGGCGCGGACATGTTCCAGTTCATGGAGCTTGGCGCGAAGGGCGTTCAGATGGCGACCAGGTTCGTGGGGACATACGAATGTGATGCGGCAACGCAGTTCAAAGATGCATATGTGAACTGCAAAGAGGGGGACCTGACCATCATCGACTCCCCGGTCGGCCTGCCCGGCAGGGCCATCAGGAGCCGGTTCCTCGATGAAGTGGCTGCAGGTGCAAGGAAGCCGTTCAAGTGCCCCTGGAAGTGCCTCAAGACCTGTGATTTCGAGAAGTCCAGCTACTGTATCGCGCTGGCGCTGGCCAACGCGAAGAGGGGTAACATGAGGAACGGCTTCGCCTTCGCCGGGGCCAACGCCTATCGCGTGGACACCATCATATCGGTCAGCGAACTCATGCAATCCCTGATTGCAGAGTACACAGCAGAGGCTGCCCGCTGCCGGACCGCCGCGCACACGGCCGCCTGACCCTCTCCCTTAGAGGGAGAGGGCAGCACTGACCAAAGCGAAACCATCCCCTCTCTCCCCAAAGGGGAGAAAGCCGGAGTGAGGCGAACAACCGCCGCAGCACCATTCTTAAGCCGCATGCATTTACGCACCCTCACCCTGACCCTCTCCCTTAGAGGGAGAGGGAACTGACCGAAGTGTTGGATAGACTGAAAGTCCCCATTGCAGAGGTGATGAAACGCCATATCACAATCAAAGTGACAGGTTATCACCGCTAGACTCCGGCCTTCGTCCCAAGTCGCAAACGCTCCAGTATCCACATCCGGGCAAGGGTCGTCGGACCGATGCCAAGCTCAGTGGCTTCCTTCCTCAGCTCCTCCCACTTGTCCGCCGAGAGCCGCACGGGGATCACCTTGTCCAGAGGCTTCTTCACTTCTACCCGGACGACTTCATCGCTCTCGTCCCAGGCGTCGCCCGCTTCTATTCTCTTGATCTCCTTATCCAAATCAGCCATTTCGCCTCCCTCTCATTGCCTTGCTGTAGAGGCGCCTTTCGCTATCAGTCATCTCCCGGGCGGTAGCTATTTTCCAGCCCCCTCATACACCACCCATTGGGACTCTACTACAGTCCAGTGGCAACTCCGGGAGGCAGTACTCGGCAGTGTCCGCTTTGTCTCCCCGCTCGATCCATGTTGATTGGAGGGGCGGGGCGGGGCAGCCTGCGCGCCCGCCGAGAAGCCGGAGCGGAGCGAGCAAGCCAGCGGAGCCGCAGCCACGGTGCCCTGCACTGGGGCGGCATGGTGCCGAAGGCACGATGCCGTGGGGTGGTGAAACCCCGGCGGCAGGCACCACCAGGGCCTAGGGAGAACGAAGCGACCCAACAGGGGGTGCCGGAGGCGAGCCTGTCTAGGCCGGAAGGCACCCCTACGCCGGTGCGCGGGCCGTATGGTCAGGCGGGGCTATGCATCCTTTGGACGGCGACATGCCGACCATTGATGGTCATGTCCCAGCCCAAGGAAGTGGGAATGACAGTGACGTTCGCGAAATGGAGCTTTCTGTGACAGGTAGGACAGAGGATCAAGATGTTCTGCGTGCCGAGAACTCCGGGGTGTTCAGTGCTGAGCTCATCGACGTGGTGAATCTCGGCATAGGAGGTCCCGATTCTCTGCAGGAAACCGTCCACGCCGCAGATGCGACATCTGGTGCCGTAGAGCTGCTTCAGGTATGCCCCTATGGATGATGGGCGATGAAGCGTCGATAGCGTGCGCGCACGGCGCTCGGGGGCCAGGCTTGCATAGTGCTGGTCGAAGGTGTCAATAGCACGCCGCAGGTCCGCCTCGTTAGTAGGCGACGATGGTGGTGCCCCGGTCCCACCGGTGGGCAGCCAAGCCCATGGGGGCTGCGTATGAGAAGCACTCAGGATGGCGAGAGCGGTCGGTTCATCAATAGTGCGAACTGCGTTGCCTACCATGTCGACCTGCCTATTGATGGCAGGCTCAAGAAACCGGCCCCGACGCGTGACGGGAACGTGCCTTTCAAAGGCTGTGTAGTCGACGATCTCTGCGTTACGCCGGTTTGGGTCGTGAGGGTCGGGTTGGATGTCTCCGACTACACCGCATCCGAAATAGACCATTCCTCCGTTTGAACGATCGCGCGGCTGGTGATAGATCATGCGATCGCCTGTGTAGAGTCGCCTCCAGTATCGCCGAGGGTAGTTGTACAGTGTGCCGATCTCGTCCCGGTAGTCGTCGGGAGGGACTCTCTGAGTGAGGATTACGTAGGCCATGGGAAAGGCCTCCTGAAGGAAGGTTCAGTCTGTTTAGTCGGGAGGCTGGAGTAGAGCCTGCAGACGCTCGTCCTCCGGAGCCCGTGAGACGAGTATGTCAAGGAACTCCTGCCACTTGGCAAGGGCCTGGCTGAAGAGGGAGCGCCAATCGAGGGCGTACATGTCTTCTTTGACCATAGAAGTAATCTTGGCGCGATTATCCGACCGAGCCTCAAGGTTGTCTGCTATTACGTAACCAGTGACGCGCCTGAAAACGCCAGCGGTGTTGGCGTCTATGTTGCCCCGTATATTCAGGACGTATCTCTCGAAGCGTTGTAGATGGTCCCAATTGAGGGTAAGGCTTGGTCGCATGAATTCGAGAACAAGCAGGTGATTGCCGCTCGCGAGTGCGAGGTCGACACGACCGTTGAACTCGTTGTCGGTGAAACCGACCTGCCCGGCGGCCTGATCTAGGAGGTGCTTAACAGTAGTCTCCTTGCGGAAGGTTTCCCATTGGGGAGCTATAAGCCAAGGGTTCTTCGCTATGTAGTCGCGTACAGCTGTTTCGAGCTCACGGCGTTCTATACGCTGTATCAGGCCAGCCACAGTCTGGAGCTTGGTTCGGACTGCTTCTGCCACGTTGAGAGCCGTGAGCGCCTGTGCCTCCAGGAGGACGCTGAGGAGGTCTTCCTCGGACATGGTCTGAGCTTGGGCAATCTGGTCAATGAGTCCTCTGAGGCGTCCCTCTTCCCACGCGGTGAGTACCGCGTTTCCGAGGTCTTCAAATTGTGCATCATTCAGTGTGGAAACTTGGGCAAGCTTCCTCAAAGCTTTGGAGACCGTTCGCTGCTCAGGTGAATGTAGTCTGCCCAACCTCGATGAGAAACCGGACACGCGTTGATCAAGCATGCGAGTTCTCTGCTCACCTCGGCGGTCTTGCCAAGTCCTGAGGAGCTCCTTGATCCTGGTCTGCCCCCACTCCAGCAGTGGGGCGCTCTCTCTATGCTCCCAGTTGACCCTCTGACGCTCCGTAGCGGCAAGGTCCACGGAGAGCGAGTCAAGGTAGTCCGCCTGGACTTGACCAGACAGATAGGCTACCCCGTGTTGACCGCCGAGACCACCGCTGAGATTGAAAAGGAATGGGGCCTGGATGAGCTTCCCCTTGGCGAAGATAGCAATACCCTGCAGCTCCTCGTCGTCAATCGTATCATTGTGGAAGCAGAACTGCCATCGGATCTTACGGTCGTTGGATAGCTTCTCCACGCCATAGAGTTCAATGTCTTGTGTCTCAAGATCGGCGGGCATCTCCTCAGATTTGTAGTCGCGGGGAAACACGTATTGCACGTCCTGCAAGTCGAAGGATTTGGGCAACTCCTGATCATTGACAAGCACCCGGAAGTCGGCCTGCTGCTGGAGGAGCAGAAAACGACGAGCCATACTCTTGGCGAACGCGTCGGGCGACGGAGTCTTTCCGAGCTTGAGCCCCGATAGTGTCACAACAGTGCCGTGCTCCAACTTGCGTTGGTCATCGGGAGACCTATGCTCAACGATGTCGACAGGCTTATCGTTGGTGCTTACGTATTCATCGCTGATTAGGTCAGGTAGACGAAGCTCGAACACGGTCGCCTCGCCCGTCTGCTTGCTGGTCGTTGAGATGCGCATGGTTTCTGCAATGCCGAAGCCAGCGAACTTGCCTATTCCCTTGCGGCCCAAGATCGGTCTCCTCTTCTCCGGCGAACGTTCATCCGGGTCATTGGCCCTCCGGTTCAGACCAACGCTTAGGTAGCGTTCTTGACACTCATCGAATGTCATGCCGATACCGTCGTCCAGTATCTCGATGGTGGCATTGTCCCCCAAGTTCGCCGGAAGCACTATTCGCACTTCACTTGCATCCGCGTCCCAGCAATTCGCCACAAGCTCCGCGATGGCGGCAACCGGGCTTTGGTAAGTCTGGATGCCAAAATGCTCTAGTATCCGACCATGGAACCTCAGGTAGAGCGCCCTGTCCTCTTCGGTCATGGTTGTCTCCTTGTGTCGGCGATGAACCGGTGCCGAACATGTAAGTAAATACGCCAGGAGGCCCGTCTTGTCAAGTCTCAGACAATCGGGTAAGGGCGTCGACGGCGTTCCGGCAGGTAGAACGTAGTGGGCAGTCAAGGCAGCCAGGCCGTCGGCCGGTGCAGACAAGAGAAGCGAAGTCAATCAGCGCTCTGTTGAAATCGACGTAGTCGGATTCCGGCAAGATGTCTGCCGCTGCACTCCAGAGCCGGTTGTCATATCGCGGGCGTTTGATGGCGGAAGCCACGGCGAAGTACCTGCTGAGGATACGGATGACGTTCGCATCTAGTACCGGCGTCTTGGCACCGAACGCGAAGCAGGCAGTCGCCGAAGCGATGTAGCGGCCGACTCCGGGCAGTGCCATAAGAGAGTTGACATTCGACGGGACAGAGCCATCGTAGTGCTCAATGATGTCAACCGCCATGGCGCGGAGCGTACCTGCGCGTTTGGCAAGGCCCAGCGGCGCTAAGATTACACGGATGTCTTGCTCCGAGGCACCAGCGAGTGAAGTGATAGTCGGAATTGCGGAGATGATCGAATCAAAGTGGGCCGCGACTTGAGAGGCCTGCGTCCGCTGTAACAGCACTTCCGACAGTAGAATCGCGTAGGGATCACGTGTGCGCCGCCAGGGAAGGTCCCGACCGTGAGCGCGGAACCACAGGACTAGAACCTGCCGGAATTGGTCAACCGCAAGCTGGTCCAGGTCGTGTGCACCCTTGTCTTGAGCAGTCATGCGGCCCCCATGGTGACATGGTCCACCCTATTCTGCCACTTGTCGGCATTTCACACCACATGGTACGACCCGCTGCGTGTCTGAGACTCAATGCGGAGGGCGCGATATTCCAATTTGGGATATCTATTCCAGAATGGGATAATGCCGTTCTTGGTCAGAGCAGACACGGTCATGAAGCGGGGTGAAGACAGGCAATCATACGAGAGTCTTGTCGCCAGCCTGCGGCGAGCGCGACTGGAAGCCGGTTTGACTCAGGCAGAGGCCGCGAAGCGCCTTGGCAGGTCTCAGTCGTACATATCTAAGTGCGAGTCTGGCGAGCGACGCGTTGACTTCGTGGAGTTGGTGGAGTTCGCCCGCGCATACGGGAAGTCGATGTCGTTCTTTCAGTCGGCAGTCGAGGGAGAAGAGTAGACTTGGGAGGCAACCGCAAAGGGGTCGACCCGGTACCACAGCATCTTCAGCCGTTCCTGGACGCACTACCGGTAGGCGAGTGGGTGTCTCGAGAGGAAATGCTGAAGATAAGCGGGCAGAGCGACTACCGTCGTCGTATCGCGCAGCTTCGCGATGAGTACGGCTTCGACATCGATAGGTCGAACATAAACGGCCAGTGGCACTATCGTAGGACGTCAGCCGAGCCGGTGAGGCCTCGTCTGGTCCGCAGATATCCCAGCGCCAAGCAGCGAAGGCGGATATATGCACGTGACCGGTATGTGTGTCAGCTCTGTCTTGTACAGGTAGGCGACGACCCCGGCAAGCCCAGTCCCACCATAGACCACAAGGTGCCGCTCATTCGCTACGGCGCTGATGATGACAGCAACCTGCAGACAACGTGCACATCCTGCAACATCCGAAAGAGGCGCGAGTGTGCTACATGCCGGAGAGAGAGCTGCAGCGAATGCCCCTTGGCCTTCCCTGAGAAGCTGCCACTACAGCTAGTCGTTCACCTGCCGAAGAAGGTCATGAAGGCATTGGAGGCAAGGTCGAAAGAGACCGGGCAGCCACCGGAGCTCACTGCGTTGGACATACTGCGCGAGTGGGCTGAGTCGACGCACTCGTGAGTTGAGCATCCCCAACGGCTTCTCTAACAGCCTCGGCGATCCTGCGAGCGAGCAGGGACGGAACCGCGTTGCCTATCTGCTTGGCGACCTCAATCTTCGAACCGCAGAACGTGAAATCATCCGAGAAGGTCTGGAAACGCGCCGCCTCCCGATGGGTTATCGGGCGGTCGGCCTGGGGGTGGAGGTAGCGTCCTTTCTCGGGCTTGAAGAACTCAGTCCGAATGGTATACGCAGGTCTGTCCCACCACAGCCGGCCGAACAGGTCGGTTCCCCCCTTTGTCTTCCGTATCCAGCACGGCGGCTGGAGGTGCGTGGGAAGATCGAATCGGTTCCCTCCCTCGGGGACGTGACGATAGCGCTCCAATGACATCGTAGTAGGATTGCGGCCGATGTGCCAGTCGAAGTCGGTCGGTACAAGTGGGAGGTCCGCGATCGCGTCCCTGACCGTCCGCCAGGGGGGCAGGTGGAGATTGAACAAGTCGACTTCGTCAGGGCGCCGGTGGGTGGGCACCGGGAACAGTGGTGGCCCGACGCGCGAGCCTATAACGAAGCTACGCTTGCGCGTCTGAGGAATGCCGTAGTCGGCGGCGATCAGAACCTGACCGTCAACTTCATACCCGAGGCCCTCGGTCTCAGCTTTCAACGCTTCATATTCGGCGGACTTGAGCAGCTCTGGCACGTTCTCCATTACGAAGTACAAGGGCTGCGCGGCCGCAATCGCGCGTACGAAGTGGCGCCACAGCTGATTCCTCGGGTCAAAGGGAAGACGCTTGCCAAGGTTGCTGAATCCCTGGCAAGGGGGGCCACCGATCACGACGTCGGCTTTGGGGAAATGCTCAACATCCTCGACCGGCGTGCACGTGGCATGGTGTCCGAAATTGGCATTGTAGGTGTCCACGGACCATCTGCAGCTGTCCACCGCGAAGATGGGTACGAATCCGGCATCGACGAAGCCAGCCGTCATGCCGCCAGCTCCGCAGAAGAGGTCGAGAAGTGTGAACATACGTAGCCACCCCACAGCTGTTTGAGAAAACGTTATAGGCCAGGCGGGTTTTTGTCAATAGTACGCAGCTTATCCGAGGTGCACGCAAGTACACTGAAGTACCCACTCGGGCCGTGGAGCAGGCGAGGTCACATTGTACCCTTTGCTATGGTGACCCCGAGGGGGATGGCGAGGTCGGTGAGGACGCTGGTGATGGCGTCGCGGATGCCGTCGTGCTGGTGCTGCTGGAGGTTGTAGCGGGTCCGCAGGAGGCGCGCGAGGGTGCTGGTGGCATCGATCAGCAGCTTGATGTCGTCGGAGTCGTGCGCCACCAGGGACTTGATCTTCACCCGCAGGAGCGCGATCTCGTCGTCCAGGCCGTCGAGGTCACGGGCGGCCTCCAGCTCAAGCTTCTCGGCTTCCTTCAGGGCCTCCGAGTAGAAGCCGTGCTTAAGCGCGTTGCGGTTTCCGGGCTGCGCGCCTCGTTTTCGCTTCTGTCTTGGCATTCCTTCCCGCTCCGTTCTTTCGTGCGTCCAGAACCAGGGCGGCCCCCAGCACAAGGGTGTGCGCCGCGAGGTCCCAGCGCTGGGTCTCGATTGCGGTCTTGAGCAGCTTCATGGCTTGTTCCTCCTTCACAAGAACCGGCAGGAGGCGTCCTGCACCTCGGGGCGGCTCAGTCGTCGGCCTCACCACCGTCGCTTGATGGCTCTGCTAGACGCCCACCACGGCGGCGGGCCAGTTCCTCCCCCTGCGACGGACAGCCTGGGGGGCAATCTCCGTCGTCCGCCCTCGATGTCACCACCGGCTCTCCCAGCATGTCCTTGGTCTCCTTCAGTGGGCCTAGATAGGACGTGAGCTTGGCCAGGTACCTTGCCGCGGTCGCGGGGCTGCACCCCACGGCCTCAGCCCCAGCGTTCACGGCCTCCTTCTTCGGTATGAAGCCTCGGGCGTCTATGAAGCCCTGCAGCCAGTGGCGATAGCGCACCTCGAAAAGGGCGTTCGCCTGCATCTCCGGGCTTCCTTCGTAGTACGGCACCACGTCCCTGGCTATCCTCGTCCCCGGCCTCTCCCTGCCTTTCACACCCACACACACAGCGTCACTTGGGCGTTTGCGGTTCTCCTCAGCTACGTTGCACGAGCGGCACAGAAGGCGCAGATTGTGGGGATAGGTGTTAGTCGGGTCACGATCAATGTGGTCAATGTCGAGGGAATAAGTGTTCTTCGGGACTTTGCCGCAGAGGGCGCATTTCTCGCCGTCCCGAAGGACAAGATAGCGGTACGCCCAGGCTCGGGTCTGGGGGCTGGACCAGCGGCGGGGCATCAGCGGTCTCCGCTGGCGTCGGTGTCGGCGGGGATCTCGGTGCGGGCGAGGTGGGCGCGGGCGATCATGCGGGCGAGGATGCGAAGTCCCTCGTACGGCTCGTCGTGTGCGAGGGCGGGGGCGGGCGTCGTCTCCTGGCGCAGGGTCGTCACAGGGCGTCCCTCTCTGATACCTGGAAGAGGTCGTCGAAGGAGAGAGGGGCGAGTGTTTCGAGCATGCGGCGGCGAAGCGCGGGCGACGGGCTTCTCTTGCCGCTGATGAGCTGGGCCATGTAGCCAGTGCTGATGCCGAGCTGCTTGGCAAGCTCGTTCTGGGCGAGGTTGCGCCTAGTGAGGTAGTTCCAGACGGCGACGCTGTTGACCTTGAGATGTACGGGTGTGCGTGCCTTGACCATTTCTTGCTCCTGTGGCGCAGGGTATCAACAGATGTCGGACACGGTCAACCGGAGAATGTCACGGGGCGGAGCAGTCTTGAAGCTCGTTGGTGAAAATCATGTACTAAATACTTGCATTTATGGAACAAATGTGCTAAAATGCGCCGGAGGCTACGGTTGAGAGGGGCAACGATGGCAGATGAGGAATGGCAGCGGTCGTATGTAGAGCGGGTCTTGCAGCTACACAACGAGACACATGGCACGGCGATCGAACTCGTAGGGCGCTACACAGACGTGCACGGCCAACCGGAGCAGGGCCAGAAGAACCCGGACTGGGTAGCCAAGGACACCGGTACGGGAGACGAGGTAGCCATTGAGGTCAAGAGATTAACTGATGCGGCGCTGCACGAACAGACGTCGCTACTGGAAGCGATATGCCGCGAAGTGGCGGAGGCTGTGTCCGGAGAGTTGTCAGGCACATTCATCTGGTCGATGAACGTGTCCGACCTAGTCGCCCTGGACTTGAGGAGGGACGGCAGAATGCTGCTCCGGGATGCCCTCCGTGATGTCATTGCGACGCGATCAAGAGATATGGCCTTGGGTGATGAAGTAGACCTCACTGGCGACTTGCAGGGCAAGCTATCGGACCGACTGCCTCATGACTTCTGGGTGACGCTGCGCAAGTGGAAGGAGGATGGCTCATTCCTGAACCCAGATGCGGTGAATCAGTTCTACAATGGCCACACACACGCCTTGAGCGGTAAGGCGTTTGACCAGTTCAACAAGAACGTGAAAGATGCCGACGACCAACTGGAAGAGGCCAAGCGGCGAGGCGCAACAAGCACGTTCCTGATTCTGCTTACTACGGGTTACATGGGAGCAGAGGCCGACGCGGTGCAGGCGACTGTGGAAATGTTGGAGATGAACGACTACGACTCAATAGACTACTGCTATGTGCACGGCGGCAATTCTGCATTGGACGGCAACGGGACATGGGACATCAGCGAGATCGCGTTACCACGGAACGGAGGGGCACGATGAACGTCGCTTTGTACGCAAGGGTGTCATCGGACAGGCAGGACACGGACCTGTCGATCTCGGCGCAGCTCAAGGCGCTGAGGGAGTGGGCCTCGCGCAACGGGCACGAGGTGGTGCGGGAGTACGTCGACGAGGCGGAGAGCGGGCGCTCCATCGACAGGCCGGGCTTCAAGCGAATGATCGCCGCTGCGAGGCAAAAGCCACCACGGTTCGACACTATCCTGGTGTGGAAGCTCTCCAGGTTCGCGAGGAACCGCGAGGACTCAATCGTCTACAAGTCCCTGCTGCGGAAGCACGGCGTGCAGGTAATCTCGGTGAGCGAGCCGCTGGAGGACACGCCTTCCGGGAAGCTCCTCGAAGGGATCATAGAGGTCATCGACGAGTTCTATTCGGCCAACCTGTCGCAGGACGTGGTCAGGGGAATGAGAGAAAGCGCGTCGCGCGGCTATCACAACGGGGGGCGCACTCCCTACGGGTTCAAGAGGGTGAGCGTCCAGGACGGAGAGATGTCCAGAAGCAAGCTCGCGCCGGACCCTGCGACCGCTCCGGTGGTGCAGCGGATATTCAGGGAGTGCCTGCAAGGGCGGGGCCTCAAGGAGATAGCGGGCGGGCTGAACAGGGACGGCGTGGGCAGCGCGACGGGCGGGAAGTGGGGCACAACCTCTGTACACGGCATCCTGCAGAATGAGGCATACGCAGGAGTCATGGTGTGGGACAAGCGCAAGAAGAGGCAGCTGGGCAATGGCGACAGCCCGCCGGTGAGGGTGGAGAATGCCTGGCCAGCAATCATCGACGCTGAGACGTTCGCCAAGGCGCAGGAGAAGCTGGGCGAACGCGCCCCCAGGGTCAGCCATCCGCGTACGGTGCACAGCGAGTACGCGCTGAGCGGTCTGATAAGATGCCGGCACTGCGGCGCTGCGATGATAGGCCACGCGGTGAAGTCGGGGCGGCATTTCTACTACATGTGCGGCAACGCGCGACGGCGCGGCCGCGATGTCTGCGACACGCCGCTGCTGCCGAAGGCCAAAATTGAGGGCTTCATCGTCGACCAGATCAGGCAGCACATCCTGACGAATGAGAACCTGCACGAGCTGGTGGGGCTGGTCAATGACGAGCTGCGGAGCGCTTCCAGGGAGGCGCACGAGAGAATCGAGCTGCTGCAACTGCAAATGGGGGAGGTCGAGGGGAGGCTGGGCAAGCTGTACGACGCCCTGGAGACGGGGGAGTACAAGCCAGCGCAGTTGTCGTCCAGAATCAACGCTCTGTTCGACCGCAAGCTGGAACTGGAGCGCGCGAAATCGGAGGCCGAGGAGTCGCTGCTGTTCCACGCGGTCGAGCTGACGGACGAGGGCGCGGTGCAGGCCTACGTCGAGGACCTCAGAAGCCTGCTGGAGAATTCGGAGATCATGGAGCGCAAGGCCTTCCTGCGGTCGTTCGTCAAGGCAATCGACGTAGACAGGGACGAGGTCACGGTGAGGTACACGCTGCCTGTGTTTCCGGATGGTCGGGTCGGTGAGACGGTGGGGGTTTTACCTTCCATACAGAATGGCTCCCCGAGCAGGATTCGAACCTACAACCTAGCGGTTAACAGCCGCCCGCTCTACCGTTGAGCTATCGGGGAGCGTCTGAGGTGATGCCTTCCGGTGGTGGAGTATAGCACAGGCCTTCGGAGCCGTTCAACACATTAGCGTGCACGCCGCTCCACGGTGAAGCCCAGGAGCTTCAGCTCTGTGACCAGATGCGTGGGGTCATCGGACACCAGATGGACGACGAAGTTCTGCGCTTCCCTCTCCGGCACCGGCAGCATGAACATCGTCATGACCTCCAGGCCCAGCTTGTTTATCGCACCGACTATGCGCTCGATATCGCCCGGGCTCTGGATATGCCGCACGACCAGGCGTGAACCCGGCTTGCCCACGCCGAGTATCGGGTTGAGTATCTTGTAGAAGAAGTCGTTTGTCGTGGCTATACCGACAAGCCTGCCGTCGTCGACAACGAGAAGAGCCCCGACCTTCCTGTCCTGAGCCAGGGTCACGGCCTCTTCGACAGTAGCGTCGGGGGTAACGGTCACAAGATCCCGGACCATAACTTCCTTCACCGACAGCTTGCTCAGGATTCGCGATATGTCGTGTATGTTCAGGCTGGTGATCTGGGACGGGCCGGCCCTGTCCAGAGCTTCGCGCGTGACAATTCCCACCAGCTTGCCGCGATCAACAACCGGCAGCCTGCGCAGCTTGTGGGCGTCCATCATCCGCCTGGCCTCGGCCAGCGACGTGCCGCTGGATACCGTGATCAGGTTGGTGGTCATGACATCGCTCATGAACATGGCATCAGCCTCCGTTTCTGCTGAGTCCTCGTATCGCGGTCATGCGTGAACATAACGCGCAATCGCATTCTATTGGCAGCGGCGAGGGAGTGTCAAGTTGCGTCACAGTCCAAGCTCCGCCAACTGAATCCGAGGTTGTGGTTGTGCTATACTACGTTGCGACGTGGCCAAATGAAGCTGGATGTGCTCCTGACGCCGTACTTCCTTAGCCAGGACGAGGTCACGGGCTTCGCCTGTGCAGTGGTCGACGTGTTGCGGGCCACGACGACGATAGTCACCGCGATGGTGAACGGGGCGCCGGCGGTGTATCCCTGCCTCAGTGCCGATGAGGCAAAGCAGCGTGCCACCGGGCACTCCGGGGGTGGTGTCCTGACGGGCGGGGAGGAGCGGGGGATGCTCATCGAGGGCTTCGACCTGGGCAACTCCCCGCTTGAGTACACGCCGGAGACCGTGCAAGGGAAGAGCATCTACTTCTACACCAGCAACGGCTCGGGCGCGATCCGGAGGGCTCACGAGGCGACGGGGAGGCCGGTATGCGTCGCGAGTCTGGCCAACCTGTCGGCTTCCGTCGATGACCTTCATAGTAGAATTGTGCGTGGACAGGCCGCCGGAGCTCTGGTGCTATGCTCGGGGCGCTTCGGGAAGCCGTCCGCCGAGGACACCTACTGCGCGGGGCTCATTGTGCAAGCCCTGTCGGAGCGCCTCGCGCAGGATGGCGTGGCGTGCGACGCGAGCGATACAGCCGCGATAGCGATGGGCTATGCCACCTCCGGACCGGCCCAGGTGATCGAGATCGTGGCCGGAAGCGAGCACGCCGTGTTCCTGCGGTCTCTGGGGTACGGCGCGGACCTCGAGATGTGCTCCCGTACGGACACAGTCAGGGCCGTTCCCGTGTTCGACGGTGATTTCATAACGGCGGGTCGGGGTGAGGCCTCGAAGGGCTCATGACTGTACTGCGGGCGACACATGGCTGAAGAGAAGCGCTGGCACGAACTGACGACGGAGGAGGTGCTCGACCGGCTGGGCACCTCGACCTCCGGGCTTACCGAAGACGAAGCGGCGTCCCGACTGGAACAGTACGGCCCGAACGAGATCCAGCGAGGCAAGAAGACCTCTCGTGTCGTCCTGTTCCTGCAGCAGTTCCTCAGCCCCCTCATATACGTCCTGCTGGTAGCCGTTATCATCTCGCTGGTCGTCGAGCACTATCTGGATGCCGCCGTGATATCGGCGGTCCTCCTCCTCAACGCCATCATCGGTTACGTCCAGGAAACGAGGGCACAGGAGGCTATGGAGGCCCTCATCCAGATGGCGGCTCCCAAGGCCAAGGTGAGACGCGCAGGCAATGCCTACATGATCGCTTCGAAAGACCTGGTGCCCGGCGACCTGGTGGTGCTGGAGGCGGGCGACATGATCCCCGCCGACGCGCGAATCATCGAGGCCAGCAACCTCAAACTCAACGAATCCGCTCTTACCGGAGAGTCTGTGGCGGTGGACAAGGGCACAGACGCCCTCGAAGGAGACGTGACTCTCGCCGAACGCAAGAGTATGGCGTACATGGGCACCAGCGTCAGCCGGGGTCGGGGGCTCATCGCTATCGTGTCAACCGGCATGTCGACGGAGATGGGCAGGATAGCCACCGCGATAGAGGAAGTCGAGCAGGAGAAGACGCCCCTTCAGAAGAGCATCAGCAGCCTGAGCAAGTACCTGGTGATCATATTCCTCGTCATTTGCACGATACTGGTCATAGTCGGGCTGCTGCAGGGACTCGAGGCCCTCGAGATATTCCTGGTCGCAGTCGCCGCCGCGGTCTCTGCGATTCCCGAGGGCCTGCCCGCCGTAGTGACGGTCATTCTGGCGCTGGGCATGCGCGCGATGGCCAACAGGAACGCCATAATCCGAAAGCTGGTGGCGGTCGAGACACTCGGCGCCGCGACAGTGATTTGCACCGACAAGACGGGCACCCTGACGCTCAACGAGATGACGGTCAGGCGGGTCGTAGTCGAAGAGAAGGACTTCGACGTATCGGGCCAGGGCTACGAGCCGAAGGGGGATTTCCTCCAGGACGGAAACGCCATCAACCCGGAGGCCTACGACTCGCTGATGACGCTGCTACGCATCGGGCTGTTGTGCAATGATTCAACTCTCTCCTCGCGTGATGGACAGTCCAGCATCGTGGGGGACCCTACCGAGGGCGCTCTCGTGGTGGTCGCCGGAAAGGCCGGACTCAAGAAGAGCGCGGCGGAGCAGGAACAGAAGCGCCTGGACGAGATACCATTTGAGAGCGAGAAGCGCTACATGGCCACGATGCACCCCCGGAACGGCAAGAGGCTGGCATACGTGAAGGGCGCACCGGAGAAGGTGCTCTCCATGTCAGGCAAGGTGCTGGAGAACAGACAGCCGGTCGATATGGATGATGAGGACAGGGAACGCATCCGACAGACCAGCCAGGCGATGGCTGAGGAAGCCATGCGCGTAATGGCCTTCGCCTACGCCGAGCTTCCCGACCAGACGAAGAAGCTGGATGAAGACGGCATAAGCGGCAATCTGGTCTTCGTCGGGATGACCGGCATGGAGGACCCGCCTCGCGAGGAGGCCATCACAGCGGTATCCCTGTGCAAGCAAGCCGGCATAAGGGTGGTGATGATCACGGGCGACAACCGAGTCACCGCCGAGTCCGTTGGCAGGCAGCTCGGCCTTCCCAGGGGCAAGTCCATGGTGGGTTCCGAGTTGGAGCAGATGTCGGACGAGGAGCTGCTGAAGGAGATTGACAACGTCTCAGTCTACGCGCGGGTGGAGCCCCTGCACAAGCTCAGGATAGTCAACGCATTCAAGAGCAAGGGCCAGGTGGTCGCGATGACGGGCGACGGCGTCAATGACGCGCCTGCCCTCAAGTCAGCCAGCATAGGCGTTGCGATGGGAATCAAGGGTACCGATGTCTCGAAGGAGGCCTCCGACATGGTCCTGGCGGACGACAACTTCGCCTCGATCGTGGCGGCCGTCGACGAGGGCCGGGCGATATTCAACAAGCTCCGGAATGTCATCTTCTTCCTGCTCAGCACGAACATCGGCGAGCTGCTGGCCTTCCTTCTGTCACTGATCTTTGTAGGCGAGGCGCCACTGCTGGCCGTGCAGATAATCTGGGTCAACCTGGTGACCGACGCGGCGGTCGGCCTTCCCCTCGGCCTTGAGCCCAAGACCGGGCATGAGCTGGAGCAGCCCCCTCGGCACCCTTCGGTTGGCCTGCTCTATGCCGGCCTGTTGTTTCGAGTGGCGTTCCTGGCCACGATGCTGAGTCTGGGCGTCTTCGCGGTCTTCAACTGGTACGAAGGACGGGTCAGCATCGAAGAGGCACGGACGATGGCCTTCTGCACACTCGTAGCGTTCGAATGGTTCAGAGCCTTCAATGCCAGGTCGGATGAGCGCACCGTGTTCAGCCTGGGGCTCTTCCGCAACAAGTGGCTCGTGGGATCGATCGGGCTGGCGATATCCCTCCAGATGATGATGGTCTATACACCGTTCATGCAGACTGCCTTCAGTACGGTTCCGCTCGCCGCCCATCAGTGGGGCATTGCCATCGGGATCGCCGCAACGCTGTTCACCATCGAGGAACTGAGGAAGGTGGTCGCGCCGAAGCTGTTCAGCCGTGGCAAATGGCATCCGGCCTGAGACCGGGATATTGAGGAGCCCTTTCCGAAATGAATACTGCAGAGGCCGGATCAAGCCTGCCGGTCTACCAAGAAGCAGCCGCATATGATATCTGGCTGAAGCTGTTGCTTGGCGGCATCATCGCCGTGCTCGCCGTGGCAGCATTGGTGCTGGTATTTCAGGACCCCTGGAGCGCTCTCATCATGCTCGGGGTGACCGTCTTCGACGCGCTGCTCTTCTATGGCATACTTCCCCACAGATACGAAGTCTGGCCGGACAGACTGACGGTCGTGCTCGGCGGACCCTTCTCCTTCAGTCTTCAGTTCTCCAATATCTCGACGGTGCGCGCCGCGCCGGGCTGGAAGGCCCTCGAGTATCCCGGCATCCGCTTCGCAACCTCTACTCGCCAGGTCCTTGAGGTCACCCGCACCAGGGGATGGAACATAGTGATCTCCCCCGCCCGCGCCGATACCTTTGCAAGGGAGCTGAACACCGCCATCGAGCAGTGGAGGAGTTCCAGGCCGGAGACAACGTAGAGGGTACCGGCAGCCGACGTTCGCCATGCACGTTGACGATTACTGAGATGTACGGTACCATCCCCGTATCGGCCTGACAGTATCCCCTGCCGGGGTCGGAGTCCCCGACGAACAACGCAGCGGGACAGACTGAACCCCCCAGAGTAGAACGGAGTAAGGGAGATATGCGCGGAAGCCGGACAGCCCTGGCATTGATGGCCCTTGCCCTGGTCTCAGCTCCGATGTCAACGGGTTGCGGCGAGCAGAACGAGGCCGGCGCCGATCTCGCCTGCACCACGAGGAATCCACAGGGTGAGGTCCTCATACTTCAGTCAGGTGAAGACACCTGGACGGAGGCGGTCGACGGTATGGCCCTGGAGCAGGGCGACACCGTCAGGACGGGCGCTGGCGGCCAGGTCAAGCTGCTCTTCTTCGAGGGCAGCTCCATGACGATCGAGGCCGATTCCGAGGTAATCATCAAAGACGTTAGCCTCGCGGAGAATGGCAAGTCGACCACGGTGAGCCTCGGTCACCTGGTGGGCAGCACGGTCAACCGTGTAGAGCAACTTGCCGACCCCGCCTCTCGATATGAGGTCGAGACGCCGGCCGGCGTAGCAGTGGTCAGGGGGACGATGTTCGACTCAGACGTCGAGAAGGACGGAAACTCTACTATAGGCTGCAAGGAGGGGAGTGTTCTGTTCCAGGCCGGAGGCGAAGAAGTACTCCTGGAAAAGGGCAAGCAGTCCAGCGCCTCTCCCGGCGGCACTCCATCGGACCCAACACCCATACCGTCCTACACGGGCGACCTCGATATCCAGAACATCATGCTCTGTTCGGAGGTCACTGCTGAGGGCAACTGCACCGGGAGATCAGACGAGACCTTCAACATCGGCGAGACAGTGTGGGTCTACCTGGAAGCACATGACATCTCATGGCATGAGGATTCCGGAGAATACGAGGCGTGGTTCAGGATAACGGGTATCCATGTCGATTGCCCCAGCGGGGTCTACATGAGCACGTCCCAACCGGTTGACTTCCACGTCACAGGTCTCGAGGAGCCACCCGAGTTCCTATGGGGAGCGGTGCACTTCGATCTGGTCGAGGGCCGGCCTCAAGGGTACTACGAATGCAGTCTTTCGGTCGAGGACGTCATCTCGGGCGATACCGGTTCCGCGATAGCCGGACTGAACGTAGTCGAGGGCGCGGAGGAATGAAGGCCATCAGCCGAGACCGCTATTCGAGTTTAGCAGGGGAGATACTTCCCCAATGAGCATGGCAGCAAGGCTGCTGAGAGGGCCTGTGACCGTGTTCAGACCGCACACTCGGAAGGAGCGGCGGCAACGGCACCACGTGCTGATAACCCTCGGGGTCGGTACGGCATTCACTCTGATAGCTGTCTTCGTACAGCCGTTCAGCAGCATCGTATTGTGGGCTTCGGACCAGCTATTCCTGCCATCGACGCCTAACCCAAACATAGTCATAGTTGAGATAGATGACACGACGCTGCAGGACCTCAAGTGGTCAGAGTGGCCGAGGTCGCTTCATGCGCGGGCGATTGACAACCTCACAGAGGGCGGGCCGCACGCAATAGCCTTCGACGTCCTCTTCGCCGGAGAGTCCTCCGACGACGCCGAGCTAGCCGAGGCCGTGTCAAGGGCAGGCAACGTAGTGCTCCCGGTAGCCGGTGACAGACCAACGGGCGTTTCCGACGAAGGGATCATTGTCTACAGCGAATTCATTCATCCTGTAGCGGTGGTAGAAGTTGAAGCGGCAGGTATCGGCCACGCCAACGTGGCCGCAGACGGTGACGGCGTGGTGCGCCGCATACCACTGGTAGTCGGCAACACCGACGGAGACCTGTACCCGGCGCTGGCACTCGTGATGCTGCAAACAGGCTTCTTCGGCGGGCCCGACCTCGATTTCTTCGATCCGGGGACGGGCCGCCTGCAATTCGCACAGCAGGATATCCCCGTGGATGACAGGATGCAGATGAGAGTGCACTACGTCGCGAGACCGGGACAGGCTTTCCATCGCCTGTCCTACGGAGACGTCGTCAACGGTGATTTCGAGCGCAGCGACGTAACGGACAAGTTTGTCATCGTCGGGATGACCGCGACGGGACAGCCTGATTCCTGGGTGACGCCCATCTCCCAGGAGAAGATGTACGGTGTCGAGATATACGCCAACGCCATGGACACTATCCTGTACCAGAGATATCTCAGAGAAGCCGGCCTTCCGGTGACGGGACTGATTGTGTTCGGCATGGCGGGGTTATCCGCATTCCTGTTGCCTGCGGTCAGGCTGCGCTGGGTAGGACTGATCGTGGCACTGCTCTTCGCCGGATACCTTCTGGCCGCGTTCCTGGTCTTCGACAGTGGGCTCGTGCTCAACATACCGTACCCCCTGATCGCGCTCCTGCTGGTTGCCGTTACAGCCATAGTGGCCCGCGTGGTTGCCGAGCGTGCCGACCGCCTGCAGATAAGGGAGCTTTTCGGCAGGTATGTGTCGCCCCAGGTGGCCGGGGAGATTCTGAGCATGGCGAACACGGACCAGCTCAAGCTCGGAGGCGTGCGTCGCGACACGACCGTGCTGTTCGCGGACATCAGAGGCTTCACGACACTGAGCGAGCAGAAGGAGCCGGAGGCGATAGTAGGCATGCTCAATACGTATCTGACGATGCTCATTGAGAGCATCCTGGCACACGACGGCATGATCAACAAGTTCGCTGGCGACAGCATCATGGCGGTCTGGAATGCTCCCCAGGACCAGTCCGACCACGCGCTCCTGGCGGTTGAGGCGGCGCTGGAAGGACAGAGCAGGATTCGATCCGCCCAGGGGGGTGATGGGTCACCGGTGCAATTCGGTATCGGCATCAACACCGGACCCGCGGTGGCGGGTAACGTCGGTTCGGAGGGGCGTTCCGAATACACGATAATAGGCGACACTGTTAATCTGGCGTCACGCATCTGCGCAGGCACGTCCGGCGGGGAGGTGTGGATCGGCAAACATACCTACGAACTCGTTCGGAACCGGGTCGAGGCTGAGCCACTCGAGCCGCAGCAGTTCAAGGGGAAGTCCGAACCCGTTCAGATCTACCGCGTGCGCACTGTGCTTGACAAGTGAGGCGAGCATGACCGAAGACACCATGGCCTATGAGAAGTTCATCAAGACATACAAGAAGGACGATGTCATATTCGAGGAGAAGAGTGTCGGGAATGAGATGTACATCGTCTCCACGGGCCGGGTCAGGCTCTACGCTACATCTGAAAAGGGCAGAAGGAGAAGGCTGGCCGTCCTGAAGCCCGGCGAGCACTTCGGGGAGATGGCTCTCGTCGACAGCAGCCCTCGCTCCGCCACGGCGGTCGCGGCCCAGGACAACACCAGGCTGGTCGCCCTGGACAAACCCAAGTTCCTCTACCTGATAAGGCAACAGCCCATCTTCGCCTTCACGATCATGGAGACCATGAGCAAGCGGCTGCGTGACGTCAACAACCAGCTTGCCGAGGCCAGAGCCAAACGACGCTGATGCCGCAAGACGTGTTGGGAGGTCCGAAATGACAACGACAAATGCGATGGAGATTGTAGAGCTGAGGCCGGACATCTACCAGCTCAAAGCTGTGAGGCCGGGCAGCCACGTCTATGTGATCAAGGGCTCGAGCAAGAACGTACTCATAGACACGAGTATGGCAGCCCTGTTTCCCTTTCTCAAGATATCACTCCAGCAACTCGGCATCAGGCCGCGAGACGTACACTTCATACTACTGACCCATGAGCACTTCGACCACATTGGAGCAACGATGCTGTTCTACGATACGGCGGTGGTCGCGGCCCACCGGCTCGCAGCCAACAAGATCGAGATGCAGGATGAGTTCGTGACCATGATGAAGACGTGCAATGCTTCCTGTCGTCAGTTCCGGGCTGACATATGGCTGGAGGACGGAGCGGTCATAGACCTGGGCAACTACAAGCTGCATGTGATCCACACGCCCGGCCACACCTCCGGGTGCACCTGCTTCTACGAGCCGCGAGAGAGGATCCTCTTCTCGGGCGATACTGTGTTCGGGGGCGGCACTCTATCCCAGATATCGTCTTCCGGCAGTATCAGCGACTACATGAACTCGCTGCAGCGCCTGGCGTCCCTGAGGGTGAGTGCGATGTACCCGGCTCACGGAAGGTTGTCGGAGGACCCCGAAGGCGACATCCAGAGGGGTCTAAAGCAGGCGTACGACCTCTTCGACGATACCAAGGCCATCTTCGATGCGCTTTCGCAGGGACGCGGCGGAAAGGGCCGCGTCATGCAGACTATGGGAAAGCTGTATTTCTCGAAGTAGTGGATGCTACCACCAGCGCCCACGCTCCTCGTAGGTCCTGATGAAGCGCTCTACGGAGCGGTCATACGTCCGCTCTACGTCGTCCGGGAACATGCAGGCCGGCAACTCGCCCGAGCGCCAGTGATATGACAGGCATTCGCAGCAGACGCCCTTTCGGCTGCACGGGTCGTAGGTACAGTTGCACTTCGCCTTGTTCTTCTCGACACTGCATTCCTTCATTGCGCAGACTCCTCGGGCTCCCAGTCATCCTCATCTAGTTCGTCTTCCGCCGGTTCACCACGTCCTTCCGCGGAATGTGACATCCTGTGTGTTCGGAGGGCAATCAGCATAATGATCGCTGCGACGATTGCAGCGAGATACATCCTCGCACCCACGGCCAGGCCCACCGCCGCGACCGCCCAGACCGTGGCCGCTGTGGTGAGTCCAACGACACCGTGCCTGCTGCGCAGGATGGTACCCGCGCCCAGGAAGCCCACCCCCACAACCACTCCCGCTGCGACCCTTGACGGGTCCGCCAGTACACCGAATCCGCTGACCGAAGCAATAGTGAACAGCGCGGCGCCCACACATACGAGCAGGTGTGTACGGAAGCCGGCGGGCTTCTCCGCCCGCTCCCTTTCATAGCCAATGAGCCCGCCGACAAGCGCGGCTATCAGCAACTGAAGGACGACATCCAACTCATTCCACGGAGTCAGTTGCCATGGCTCCACTTCGCATACCCCCCTTCCGACAAACCCGGCGCCGCAATTCTGTCATGGTCGTCCTTTCCCTGTCAATGAGGCCGTACGAAAGTGTCATCGACACGGTACCCAAAGCGTGGTATAAACGACTCAGGAGCAGCATGGAAGCCAGCAGAGAGGTCCCTGTAATGAAAGCGACGTTCCTCCGGGGAGCCTTGATAGTGTTCTCCCTGGGCGTTATCGCATTTCTCGTATACTTCGTACTGGACTTCATCACCAAGCTATTCAGGCCGGCCTTCTCAAGTCTGGTTGGAGATGATACATACCTCATAACGCTGATCGGTGTCGCCGCAATCCTGTTCCTGATCTGGGCGATCGGCTTCCTCTTCGCCCCGCAGAATCTCACCGGCAGATGGGGCAGGTTCTGGGGCAGGGTGCCCATCCTGAACTGGTTCATGGGGGAGAGGCGGATACCCCGCACCGTTCACGACATGCCGGGGGCACTGGTGAAGTTCGCGGACGGCAGCTACTACATAGCGGCGCTGGTTGGAGAGCAGAAGTTCGTGGACAAGAACGGGACCATGCACAAGATGTACCGCCTCTATTGCCCGTCAGCTCCCGTGCCCTGGAGCGGTCTGCCACTGATCTTCGCCCGCGCCGAGCAGGTGATACTGCTCAAGCTCTCTTTTGCCGAGATATACGGCATAACCACTTCGTTCGGGCGCACAACGCCGGAGCTGCTGGAAGAACTGGAACTCACAGAAGGTTCAATGCTTGACGAAACGAAGCCGACCAGGGAGCGCAACTAGCCGTCCAGGTGCGAAGTGTCGTTGAGCGTGACCAGGAGCCGCTTCTCTTCCCAAGCTCGTACAGTCGACAGCGAAGCGTTGTCCACCTGTATCCTTCGGTATATGCTGTTGGATACCCCCAGCACGTGAGCCACGATGACCCGGATTACGGCGTCATGCGTCACAACCAGAACCCGGCCTCCTGCATTCTCCGAGACAACGTGCTCGAACCCCTGTACCCCCCGTTGAGCAAGCTCCGTGAAGCTCTCACCCTTTGGAAGCCGAACGTCTGACGGGTCCTCCATGGTCTGACGCCTCAAATCAGGCCACTTCGACCATATCTCGTCCTCGTACAGTCCCTGCCAATCACCTAGACGGACCTCGATGAGGTCGCGCAAGACTACCGGCTCCAGACCATGAGGCTCAGCCAGGATTGAAGCGGTGGATGCCGTTCTTGCCAGGGGGCTTGTGCAAACTGCCGAGATCGCTGCACTCGACAGCCTGGAGGACAGCCTTAGTGCCTGCTCACGGCCCAGGGCGCTGAGCCCTGCGTCGCTCCAGCCGCTGAGCTTCTTCGCCACGTTGTCGTCTGTCTGCCCATGCCGGACCAGCAAGACCATCGTCGTCATTGAGTCCATACCTCGTGCAGGGCAAATCGGCGACGGCGAACTCGCGCCACCACCCAGAAACATCGGAGCAAGTTACCCAATCCTCGCAGGCAACGCCACCCTCCTGGACGCAGGTGCGCCTTTTTTTGAACAAACTCAGCGAACCTATTGACAAGTGTGTGAATATCTGCTAGCCTCCATCGCAGAATTGCGAGGAAAGGAGGCTCACGATGCAAGCCTATTGCATGAAATGTCGAGCCAAGAGGGAAATCAAGAACCCGAAGCAGATAACCATGAAGAACGGGAAGCCAGCGACGCAGGGCGTCTGCCCGACCTGCGGCACCAAGGTATTCAGGATCGGCAAGGCCTAGACAGGCCATACAGGATACTGAGAATAGCAACTGCGCCCACTCCGAAATTCGGTTCGTCCGTTGACATTGTGGGCGCAGTTCTCTTTATCTCGCGACACAAGCGCCCATCTTGCCTTAGCTGTCACGGAGTCTGACCTCCGTCGCCCCGATACCACCGTGGTAGCGGTCGGCCGGGCAGAAGGACTCAACCAGAGAATGTCTCCCGAGATAGCGCGTGACCTCCCGACGCAGGACACCGCTTCCCTTGCCATGAACCACCCAGACTCGCCTCCATCCAGAGCTGTATGACCGGTACAGGAACTCGTCCAGAATAGGTATAGCTTCCTCCACGGTCTTGCGATGGAGGTCCAGCTCTTCATCGGCCTGCCTCAAAACCCAAGCCTCCGTCTCACCTCTTCGCTGCTCAAGCCCTCTATCACTATCACTTTGCTGCGACTGCTGTGGCCGCGGGCAATGGAGAGCGCTGCCCTTCTGATTCCGAGCCTCGCAGCAAGAAGAGCGATAGCCGCCTCATTCGCCCTTCCTTCGCGCGGGGGAGAGCTGACCCTGATCTTGAGTACGCCTTCCGTGAACCCGATCACCTCGCCGCGCTTTGAGCCGGGCTGCACCCTCACGTCCAGGGTTGTGCTCTCCTCAGCCATGACCTTCACTCGACCAACTCGTATCTCCAGAACCCACAGCCGCATTCTACACCAGGTTCGACGAACCGAGAAGACGAGGTGCCCAACGGAGAAGGGCCCGTCGATTGACAGTAGCTGGAACAGGCCATATCCTACCTGGCAGGCTGTCAATCGGTACGAAGGAGACGGAATGGAGCTTATAGAGGCAATTGGACAACGCAAAAGCATCAGGGGCTACAGACCGGACCCCGTCGCCCGAGAGACCATCGAGCAGATAATCGATGCAGCCAGGCAGGCGACGTCCCGCGAGAACTCGCAGCCATGGGAAGTGGCCGTGGCAACCGGCGACGTCCTGGACCGCATCAAGAAGGGCAATGTGGAGATGCTCACATCCGGGGCCATGCCAGCTCCGGATGTCGTCATGCAGCCGCTCCATGGCGTCTACCGGCAGCGCCAGATAGAGGTCGCGGTCCAGATCTTCCAGCTCATGGGCATAGCCCGAGATGACAAGGAGAAGCGGTCAGAGTGGATGCAGCGGGGGTTCCGGTACTTCGACGCCCCGGTTGCCCTCATCCTCTATGCCGACAGTTCCCTGGACGAGATGCACACACAATACGATATCAGCGGGTTCGCGCAGACCATCTGCCTGGCGGCTCTCGAGCACGACCTGGGCACCTGTATTGAAGTGCAGGGCACCATGTACCCTCAGGTGCTGAGGAAGCTTCTGGGGATACCCGAGACGAAGCGAATTACTGTATCGATTGCACTGGGTTACCCAGATCCGGCTATCCCGGCCAACCAGGTAGAGAGCAGCCGGGAGCCCGTAGAGAGCTTCACGACCTGGCATGGCTTCGACTAGCGGTGGACAGAGACCGAATCATGAAGAGCGTCCTGGGAATCGGAGGCAGCCCCCGAAGGGGCGGCAACACGGACGTACTGCTGCATCACATCCTCAAAGGCGCACAGAGAGTGGGCAGCTCCACAGAAGGGATTCAACTTCGAGAGCTCGACTTCCAGCCATGCCTCGGCTGTGAGCGATGCAGGTCAGACGTAATGTGCACCGGACTCGAGGACGACATGCAACTCGTCTATCAGAAGTTGCTGGACTCGACAGGTCTGGTTCTGGTTTTGCCTGCCCATCACTACAACGTCACTGCGTGGATGAAGGCCTTCATCGACCGCCTCTACTGCTTCTACGAATTTGGCATGAAGAGGCCCGGCCCATGGTCGAGCCGACTTGCCGGCCAAGGTCGAAAGGCGGTGCTGGCGGCGGTGTGCGAACAGATGAGCAGAGAAGAGGGAATGGGCTTCACGCTGGACGCGATGCGTATGCCGCTGGAAGCACTGGGATATGAGGTTGTCAGGGAGCTGCCTGTCTTCGGCGTCTATGAACGCGGAGATGTCGCCTGCCGACTGGACGAATTGGAGCAGGCGGAGCGACTGGGCGAGCGTCTGGCGAACGAGATGGATGAAAGGTAGTACACGCCCTGTCAGTAGTCTCCTGACCCTATGACGATGCTTCCTCCGGCTCCAGAGGTATCACAATGGCCAGTACCAGGTAAATGAGGACGCTCATCGGGCCGAAGAACAGGGTGAGGACCGCGATGAGCCTTATAATCGTGGGGTCGATGTTGAAATACTGGGCGATCCCACCGCAAACGCCGAAGATCATCCTTTCGCTTCTGCTCCGGTACAGTCGCTTCTCCATATCTCCCTCCACACTCATCCCCTGCGCAAATGCGCAGTGCGGATTCGGCACTAGCCAAGCAGCACGCCACAGATAGACACGAACGACGTGGATGCAGTGTCAGCCGGGCACTGGACATACCCGGCCGGCTCACCCTTCGCATCTCCCAACAGGCGCAAGGCCAGGTAGATGGGTGACAGCCCGCAGACCCGATAGCGGTCCTTGTCTCTGCGGACTGCGCCGAACAGGCCGTTGGCATCGCCATTCGCTATCGCCTGTATCAGCTCGCGGTCGAAGACTTCGAGCCGCTGCCTGTCATCAGGGCCGATTCCGTGAGCATCGCCGAAAGCAGGACCGACATGCGCCAGGTCGCCAGCCGCCACAACCAGGCAGCGCTCGCCGGGACAGTTCGCCCTGAGGCGGTCCACGAAGCGCGTAAGCTCCTCGTCCTGCGCAGGATCGCCTCCCGACTCAACGAACCGATGGAATGAGCCGCAGAGCACTGGAACGATCCTGCACGGCCTCTCCCTAAGGAGGTAGTGCAGCCAGACCGCCGCCGCCTCGACGGAATGCTCTTTGCGGTGGCTCAGCTCCTCCGCGAAGACAGCGTCTTCACCCAATTCGGCGGCCAGTGCGTCTACAACCTCAGCGGCGGTGGACAGCTTGCCCCACGGCGTGGCGTAGCTCTGGCGCGTCAGTGTTATCAGCCTCTCACCGTAGCAGTGATTTGTCCCCAGAATGACCACGATCTCCGATTCTCTCGCCGCTTGCGCCGCCTTCTGCCACACCTCGGCGTACACGGGGCCGCCCCGCTGATAGTCGATGTGGGGGCTGACCAGGCCTCGCACGCGGTCAACAGCGACCGGCTCCCTCTTCTCGGCTGGAAGAGCATCGAAGTGCTCGGCGAACGTGCGTTCAACCCACCGGGGGTTCTCCTGATAGACGGTGCCCATCATGACCGGCGGCCGCGCCGGGGCCTCTCTGTAGGACCTGAGTGTGTCAGCGTACACCCTTTCGAAGTAGTCACTCTCCAGCAGGAGGGCTTCGTCCAGCACTGCCACCAGCTTCTCCAGGTAGTCGGAGCCGAGCTGGACGCCCGTCCTCAACTCCATTGAAGATCGAAGGGTGGCAAGGTCGCGAGTGCCATCGCACAGTTGCAGTAGCGGGAGCAAGTTCCGAGGGAAGGCTACGGCTCTCTCCGTAAGGCCCATAGGGTCGCTGAGCACGACCACGGAGGGGCCATAGTCATGCTCGTGGGTGACCTGTATGTTTCTCAGCTTCGGCAGTATCTCGACGGTCATGCGGCTCTACCTCAACACAGCGACGTAGCTGTCCAGAGGAACGCCCAGCGAGTCGGCGACGGGCTTGCACTTGGCACGCAACAGGTGGAAGACCTTGCCCTGCGCCGGCAACTCGGTCAGGGTCTCCCAGTAGCCCATGCCCTTGGCCAGCACCAGGTCGGCAGCTTCGAACGCATCCCGGAACTCATCGGATGCAATCTCCATGTCGACGCCCGGGGTATCCGTACCCGTCGTCATAACCTTATCGAAGTAGTCGCGCAGCCCGAACCTTTCCAGGTCGTCGATGGTTATGTCGTTCTGCGCCGGCCAACTCTTCACCACGTATGTGACATCCGCGTATTCCCGCATCCTCGTGTACAGCGGCAGGTCGAAGATGACCTCGCCCGAGTTGTCTGCCAGGTACAGGACATCCCCGCTGCTACGCAGCTTCTCTTCGAACAGCTCGATGTCATCGGTATAGAAGGCTACAGGCATCGAGGCCTCCGCTCTGAGCGATTCGATGTCCTTGAAGAAGTCGATGTTGTTGCCCCGAACCGCCAGCGTCAGGCAACTGCGAAGGTCCCCGCAGGGCTCCGGCCCCCAAGTCTCCTTCAACTCCCGGGCCACTTGCACCTCGGCGGCCTTCATCACGGCATACGGATCAGGATTGCTTGTCATCTCCCTTACCAGCCGATGGAGTGGTGTCGCGACCGCAATCGAGGTCCGTTCCGTGGAGAACAGGGAATCGAGAAGCCGGGTCCCCTGGACGATAGCATCGGCTTGCTTCTCCGGGATTTCCGTTGCGAAGCCCGCAGCCTGCGCGAGAAGTCGCGCAAGACACGGGCGACAGTCATCTACAGCCTTCATCCGTTCCCGACAGACGCAATTATACATTAGCCGGGTCCGGTCAGAAAGGCCGTCTCCGCCGAGGAATTGAGTGCGAGAGTACTATTTACCCACCTCAAACCACCTGAATTCGCTATTGTCCATTTGAGTGTATATAGGTTAACTTCTGAACGTGAACTGAGAACATCGTAACGCAATGTTAACGATGAGACACTAGGGAGGTAGGTTATGTCACAGGAAATGGGCGTGCTCTCGGTTTTCGATAGCAGGGCATCGGATCAGTCCGAATCGATCGTGTCATTCATGCTCAAGGGTCTCTTCTTTCTGCCACGGATGCTCCTGTTCGTGCTTGTGGCTATCGGTTTCATAATCGCGAGTGTGAGCACAAGTGCATTGTCGTACATCGCGGGCGTCGTGGCCGCCGGGCTCCCATTCGACAAGTTCATCTGGGACACGAACATAAGCGACTGGACTTGGCGAGTCGGCTTCTGCAGTCTGGATGAGTTCCTGTACCGCAATTGGCTCAAGGTCGACTGGGGCTCGGATCTCGAGCTTTACAAGACAAAGAAGCGCGGAGGAAGGCGCTTCCCCGCCGGTCCCTGGCAGATCGATTTCCTGGCACAGGACCGGAAGAACAAAGACCTCGTGGTCATACACCAGAAGCGGAATGTGTCAAGCGATGCTACAGTCGGACAGCTACTGAAGCATATCTCCTGGGTCAAGGAGAATATCGCCGAGCCGGGGCAGAACGTCCGCGGCATCATCGTGACGCGAGAGACCGATCCTGCTCTCGACTATGCCGTGAAGAACCTCAAGTTCATCGAAGTCCGTACCTATTCGACATCTGTGGACTTCAGCCTTACGCTGAAGGCCGCACGGACGGTCTCACTCCCAAACCAGACCCGCAGTGCCGATGGTGATGCGGCGGAGGCGGACTCAACCGCCTCTGACGCAGTTGTCTTCTCTTTTGACGCCGCCGAACAAACGGCCGACGCGGAAGCCATGGCTCTCGAAGGGGACGAGATGCAGGCAGACGCCGGTATCAGCTCAAAGAGTAAGCGCTAAGACAACGGAATCGGGAATCAATTGACTATCCAGGGGAGGGCAGAGTCCCTCCCCTTTCTCATGCCCGAAGCCGGACGCTGATCGGTGTCCAGTCCCGGCGGCAGCGCCCACGATATCTTCCTTCGACCCGAGTTCACCTTTCCCATGACTACTTACCCATAGCAACTAGGCCGATTGGGTGATTGTAGGTTAGGTGAAGTCACTCTATATTCGAGGGTACAAGGCGACCCAATACGGCGGTGGGTGATGGAGCAAGAGGATACAACCAAGGCGATGCTCACAATACGGGAGGCAAGCCGCCTTCTCAACGTCCACAGCAATACGTTGAGGAGATGGGCTGAGCAAGGCCTGGTCAAGGCTTACCGTATCGGACCGCGAGGTGACCGCCGCTTCAGGCGCGAGGACATCGCATCGCTGCTGATGGAGCGGACCAAGCACTCCAAAGCCAATGGCCGGAGAGTCAGCCCCCAGTAGCCCCGAAACCTTAGTGAATGTGAGGCACCCGACTACGTGCGGGTGCCTTTCTTCATATCATGCGGTTTGCATGCCGCCCGCAGGTGGCTTAAGTCAACTGAAGGCAAGTTGACAGCGTGCAACCGCGGTGATAGAGTCACAGCACCGGCCCATACCCGTCAACAACGCATGGTGGTAGGCATCATGCCCACGCTCGACATACTCCAGGTACAGCATCTCGTCTCTTACGCAATGGCCCTCGTCGGCGACCTGGTGAATGAGGTCAGTTCCGGCTTCAGCAACTTCGGCTCCACGGTAGGCCAGGCCGCAGCCGACGCCAATGCCATGGCAATGCTAACCACAGGCATCTTCGGCACGCATTCCGGCCTGGTCTATTGGATCAACAACAAGGTCTTCTACCTGATAGAGAACTTCCCCTGGTGCGACCTGGGACAGGGCCTGGGTGTTGTCCTCAGGGGGCTGATCAACGCTCCGCCGTGCCCGTAACCTCTCCCTGCTTCAAGGCCCCGGCTTCCCCGCTCCGTCCCCCTTGTGCTCGAACTCGAGAGCTGCCGAGTTGATACAGTACCGGAGCCCGGTAGGCGGAGGCCCGTCCTCGAACACGTGCCCCAGATGCGCATCGCAGGCACTGCACTTCACCTCGGTGCGCGTCATGCCGCAGCACAGATCGGTCTCCCTACTCAGCCTGTCTTCGCTGACCGGCGCCCAGTAACTGGGCCAACCGGTGCCGGAATCATACTTCTGCTCAGAACTGAACAGCTCGTTCCCGCAGCAGACACACCTGTAGCTACCCTGACCTTTGTAATCGTGATACTTGCCCGTGAAAGAAGGCTCGGTACCCTTCTTCCGGGTTACGCGGTACTGCTCCGGCGTCAGTTCCTGCCTCCATTGCTCATCGGTCTTTGTTACCTTCGCCACGCTCCACCTCCCTCACAGTCTTCGAAGACAATGTTACGCAGGAGCCGCGCGAAAGGCGACGACCAAAGTCTCAGGGAACAGGAGTCTCAATCGGTCCGTGCCCAGATGCGCGTACCATCAGTGACCAGATCGATGGTCCCATGATCGGCAGTCGTGAAGACCATATCAGCGCCGACCACATCCCGGATTCGCTGCAGCACAGCCGGGCTCGGGTGCCCGAAGTCGTTGTCTCGGCCAACCGAGATCACCGCCACCTGCGGGTCCACGGCCTCCAGGAACTCGGGACAGCTCGACGTGTCGGAGCCGTGGTGCGCGACCTTCAGGACGGTGCTGTCGAGGCTGTACCTGTCGTCCAGGATGCAGGATTCCGCCTCGACGAAGATGTCTCCCGTGAGCAGAAGCCTGAAATCGCCATAGACAAGCCTCAGGACTACGGAGTTGTTGTTAGTACCGGATGACGTGTAATCCATCAGGGTGGCCGGTGGGTGCAGCACCTCCAACTTCATGTCTCCCCCGACCACGACTGTGTCTCCCGCCCTGACCACGAGCGATTTCGACGCCTGGCTGTCAATAAGGCGCTCCAGCTCGGCGCAGGCAGCGGAATCGCACTCGCGGCCGTTTGTGAGTACACGCTCCACATCGTAACGCCTCACCACCTCGACGAGCCCCGTGAGGTGGTCGGCATCGGCGTGCGTGAGCACAGCCAGCTCAATCGTCCTGTCCCAGAACGGCAGCTTGTCGCCCAGCTCCAGGCAGATCTCCTCGGAGGCGGGGCCGCCGTCGATCAGTATCTGCGTGTGTCCTCTTTGCACCAGTATGGCGTCTCCCTGTCCAACATCGAGGAAGTACACATGCAGCCTGTCGTCCGGCATGGTGACGGCGGCTGTCCAAACAAGTGCGCATATGATCGCCGGCGGCAGCAACGCGTACCTCGCGGGCACTCTGCTGCTCACAGAGTGGAGCCGAGCCAGTTCGGATCGCAGGCTCTCCCAGCATGCCTTCATCCATCTTCTGTATCGCCATCCCAGAATAGATGCTCCCAGTACGCAGTAGTACGCCCAGACGAACCCGGCACCGGCACGTGCCTCGACGGACGCGAACGGAAGGTCGGCGAAGAAGCCTGCCACTTCCGTTATCCAAGTGAGGTGCAGCCAGGCCACCCAGCCCACGACATGCGCCAGAGGCTCCCAGACCAGCCCGGATACGCCCGCTACCGCCGAGCCCAGAATAGCCCCGGGCAACGCGGGCAGGGCAACAAGGTTGGCTGGGAGCGTAACCAGGGAAACGGTATTGAAGTAGTAGGCGACTATTGGAAGTGTGGCGAGCACTGCGCCTGTCGTGACTGCCGCACTGTCGACTACCATTCCACTAAGGGATGCCCTGTCCTCTGTGGACCGGGACCATCTGCGTCCGAAGGACTGAAGGCCCGGAGTAAGAAGGATAAGGCCTGCCATCGCAGCGAAGCTCAGTTGGAACGAGACATCGCCGACGATCGAAGGCTTGAGGCCCGACATAAGAGCCGCGGCGAGCAGCAGAGCCGGGAGGGCGCTGCGCGGCCTTCCCACCCAACCAGCGAAGAGCCAGAGACTGGCCATTATCGCTGCCCTGACAGCGGGAGCGTGGAGTCCGGTCAATGTGGCATACAGCCATATTGCGGCTACCGCAAGGATGAAGTAGGTCGGCCTTCTCCTGCCGAACAAGAACGCGCCGAGGCCGACGGCCATACCACCCAGTATTCCAACATGAAGCCCCGATATCGCCACAACGTGCGACATGCCCGTGCGCGAGAACTCCTCGCGGACGCTCTCGGGCATACTCCCGCGCTGCCCCAGCAGGATAGCACGTGCCACCGAACTCTGCGGCTCGGAAATACCGGTCTCCAGCGATTTCGAGAGCCCATTGCGGGCCGAGTACACCCACGTAAGAGGCCACGAACCACGGCCCGTATCGATGAACTCCATCGATGACGGGTATCTGAGGACTGAGCTTATGCCCTGCCGCCTCAGATGGGACTCCCAATCGAAGCCACGGACCATCGGGGGCGTCTCCAGAGCCCCCCACATTTCGAGCACGTCGCCGTACCGGTAGAAGGGCGGCTCCCTCGATGCGTCCGGCGGCAGGACCGACGAAGAAGGGTAACGCGGCGCGTAGACCAGTACCGAACCCGAGACACGACACCAGCCGTCTCCGGCATCGATGTCACTGACTCGGAGTACCAGCTCGGTATTCCCGGCGCCGGCTTCCGGGGCGTTCCCGATCACGCCCCTCAGCCGGACCGTCCCCATCTCGTTGTAGTATCCCAATGTCGAGGGATCGATTGCCGGGACACTGCTCTCGAATCGGGCCACGCCGCCGAGAAGTGCAACAAAGCAGAGGAGTACTATGAGGGCGCGCCTGCGCCAGATGAGCACGGCAGCGAACGAGACTACGGCAAACGCCAGAATCGCGCCTGCGGACACCCACACGGGGGCACTCCACATGGCCAGGCCGATGCCTGCAAGCCAGGCCGCACAGACGTAGCCGAGCTTCATTGGATCATGTCTGCGAGGGAATCAGCGGACGGTGACCATGTCCCGCAAGTTGTCAACGATCGCCGCACTGATGCCTTCCACCGCCGCAAGCTCGTCGACAGCTTGAAAGCCTCCATTGATCTCCCTGTACTCTATGATCCTCAGGGACAACACTTCACCTATGCCCGGGAGACTCTCCAGAAGCCAGCCGTCAGCGGTGTTGATATTGACACGCTGCGGGACCTCCCCCACCCGATATACATACACCTGCTCGCCGTCCCGGAGGGGTTCGGCCATGTTGAGCGAGGTGATGTCCGCATCCGGGGTAAGCCCCCCGGCAGCCTCTATCGCATCGCACACGCGGTCGCCCTCCCTGAGAACCCTGACGCCCGGCACGAGAACGGCGCCCTCCACATCCACAGCTATCTCGGACGATGGCGGCAGGATTCCGATTCCGGGTGATCCGGGCAGTGCGAACTGACGGTAGATGAGGACGGAACTGCCCACCACGATGGCGGCAATGAGGAATCCCAGGATGAGGGTACGATAGCGTTCCAGGTATCCCATACAGAGACAGATACTCGTCCGGGACTCTTTGTGAAGCCACGAAGATGATACCCACGAGCCCCCGGAAGTGCAAGCGGTTCGCCGCACACCTGTGTGCTAGAATTGGGCCATGATTGACCGATTCCGCAAGGCCGGATCCCAGGCCAGGTATCGCATAAGGGCGACAACCGACCACCTGCGATATCGCTGGCAGCCCCTCCGCGCCAGGCTGATGCAGGTGCGGGCGGTCGAGCTGGTTGTGCGCACGATCCAGGAGTTGGGCGCGGACGACGCCACGCACATGGCGGCAGGTGTAGCCTACTACGCCATACTGTCGCTGTTTCCACTCATCATCGGTCTGGTGGCAGTGCTGGGACTATTCCTGTCCTCTGAGAGAATCAAGGCCGAGGTCATCGATTTCTTCGAGCAGAACCTGCCGGGCCTTACAGAGGTGTTCGAGACATATGTCGCCGAACAAGCCTCCGATTGGGGTGCGGCGCTGGGAGTGCTCGCACTGATAGGCCTCTTCTGGTCGGCCAGCGCCATGTTCGGCGCCATCACCCGGGCGGTGAACCGTGCCTGGGACGTTCACCGGGACAGGCCCTTCTACATACGCAAGGCCCGTGATCTCGGGATGGCCCTGGGCACAGGATTCCTCTTTCTGGTCTCGGTGAGCGCCACGTCCGTGTTCTCCATCATTCGCAATCTGGAGCTGCCGCTCGCCTCGACCGCAGCCGACATCGGGGCCAGGCTGTTCGCATTGCTGGTTAGCTTCTCCGTCTTCCTGATAATCTACAAGCTGGTCCCGAACACAAAGACGTACTGGCGGTACATATGGCCGGGGGCTCTGCTGGCGGCGGTGGTATTCGAAGCGGGGAAGAGCCTGTTCGTGCTCTACCTCGACAGGTTCGCAGACTACGGCTCAGCGTACGGCAATCTGGGTTCCATAATCGCCCTGCTCGTCTGGATCTTTGTCTCGGCCCTGATCCTGATCGTGGGAGCCGAGTTCAGTTCCGAGTACGGGCGAATATGCCACGGGTGCAGTCGGGGCGTCCCCATAGCCAGCATGCAGGGCGCATCCGAGGAGGGGCAGAGCAGCTAGGTCCGCGCATGACTCCGGCGGTATCCGGCGTCAGATGCTGTCGAGCACCTTCTGCAGGGGTGCGATCATACCCTCCTTGGTCCGGCTCACGAACGCCCTCCGAACCCTGGGGAACCTCAGCAGAGGCTCAACGGCCGCGTTGATGGCCCTCATCTTGTACTGCTTCTGCGGGAAGTCGTACATACCGTGACGCCTGTAGTACCTGTGGTCCGCCTGGAAGGGAAGTCGGAGGTTGCTCCATATCTCGTCCCTGAACAGCTTCCAGCCGGCAACCGACAGGAATGTGCGGGGTCGCATGTAGCCTTCGGCAGCGTACGCGGCGAGAGAACTCGCCATGTTCTGGATAAGGGCGTCTATGCGCGCCGAGTCCTCGCTCTCGTCCGTAACGATGCCTGCGAGATTGGCAATCTGGGTCTCCCAATGGGCCTCCAGCACCTCTCTCAGATTCGCATTCTGCCCCAGAGGGCCGGACAGAATGATGCCCACCTGCTTACCGGCGAGGCTCGGCGTATGGCCGTTGAAGAACGACCGGTCAATGAACATCTTCCACCGCGCGGACAGGTACCGGTCCGTGATCGAGCCCGCCTGCACCAGTGTGTCGGCGGTTCTGACCTTCGTGTTGTAGAACTGCCTGTAGCCGTCCTTGTCACCGTAGGCGCACTGGTTGTCGTAGCCACACTGGATGCAACCAAGGCATCCACCATTGATATCCAGATCATGCAGGTTCACCACTTCGGCGTTTCCCGAAAAGGCCTTGACGAAGGTATCCACCATATTGCGGAGGTTGTCATCGTTCCCCCGGGAGTCGGTCAGCACGAGTACGCTCTTGCCCGCCGCATCGGCGGTCGATTTCACATCGCCCGGCACATAAGTGAAGCTGCTACGAACGACAGGCGGGTTTCTTCTCACAGTCGGCGCACCCGAGTCAACGGCCTTGAAGAGATGCTCGGCGAATTGTGAAAACGTGGCGCGCTGGTCGCGATGCATAAGGTCGTACATGTGGGCGGGGTAGCTTCCGAAGTACCTCATTTCGAGGTCGTCACAGATGGCGTTCAGGTAGTTGATTGCAGTGTGGTCGTAGAAATGTATGGACGTCGTGAGTACGGCCGCGTACTTGTCCCTGAAGCAGTCCTGCGCGTCCCTCTCCCAGATCAGCTCGATGAACCTCTTGTACTGCGAGGGAACCAGAAGCACGTACAGAGGGAAGGCCCACAGGACAACATCGCTAGTCCTGACCGACTCCACAACTGCGCGGAATCCACTGTCGTCCCTTTCGAGCCTGTGTATCTCCTGCGAGACGTTGAAGATGCTGAACTCGTGCTGTGGGAACGTCTTCCGCAGGTACAGGACGTACTGCATCGTCACGCTGACATTGCCCTTGGGGCTGCCGTTCAGGACCGTGACCCTCATCGTGCTGCCTCAGTCCAGGACCATTTTCGCTCTAGTCATCGCCCCCATTGTCACTTTCAACATCGGCGTCATCGTAGTGCAGAAAGGTCTCATCGTCCGGCGAACCGCGCGTAGACCGCCGGGCGCCGAATAGCAGCCACCATCCGGCCAGGAAGAACATGAATATCACCAGTATCAGGGCAATCCAATCCCCCATCGTGCCACCACCTCTTCAGTCTATGCCGGGGACTCCCGTTCATTTACGCTGGCGTGCGCGAAACCGCACAGTCGCGACACCTGCCTGGTCTGCTTGACACCCGCGAAGTACTCACTCTCGAAGAAAGCGCCGGTAACGTTGTCTATCACGTGAAGCCCCCGCTTTTCCAGGAACTCATCTATCGTACCCTCCTCGACGCCGAATACGAAATGCTCCGACGTGATTGGGGCCGCGAACAGCTCGTACAGCTTCAGAGAGCGGTTCACCTGCTTCACGGAGCCATGTCCCTCGATCACGGACTTGAACGCATAGTCGAAGAATATGGAACTCCCACCGCCTGAGTGCCCGACCACGAAATCAAGCGTTGAGTTGACCGCGTGCTCCGTGATGTAGTATGTGACACCTTCCCAGATGAAGAAGGTCTTAGCATTCCTGTCGTATCCGGCATCAATGAGCTTATCCTTGAGGCTTTCGGTATTGAAGTCAATCGGCACATAGCGGACGTGCTCGGGCACCGACCCGAACGCCCTCTTCACCCTCTTGAGCTTCAGATCCTGAGTAGAGGGGTAGTCAAGCTCGAACGTCTTGACCCCTCCAACTAACCCGCCGAGTCTATAGGGTCGCGAATCGTAGCCCGCACCGAGGATAACCAGTTGGTCAATCCCTTCCTCAATGCGCCTCTGCAAGCAATCATCGATATACCTGGTGCGCCCTATCACCTCGCCGGGCACTCCCGGCGCTATCCGCTCGGCCTCCCATAGTATCAGGCTGGTCAGGACCCGACTCTTGACGATCATCCGAAGCCACAGGCTCAGGAACTCCTTTGCATACGAGTCGTAGCAAACCCTCTTGTGGGGAGGTTTCATCGATTCAGCGGCTCGGCAGGCGCAGGCTAGCTCTGCGGTGATGCTGGGTCTCCCCGCCCTCAAGGTCGACCCATCCGGGGGTTCAGACTATGCTTCTTGTCGAGGCACATACACTCCCCTCTCAGACCGGGCGGCCAGAAAGGAATCGGCGAACCAGTGGGCGGGACTCGTCTTCGCCGTTCTCAATGGAATCGACGCTGACGTCGAGTCAAGGACGGACAGAAATCAGGCTTCCACCGCGAGGGCATGGCCATCATCGATGTCAGCCTGGTAGACGCAAATCCATTCACCGGGGGCCAGTGCCATGTTGGTGTGTCGCACAGTCTCGCCTGTTCCCTCGTCCTTCCGCACGCGCTTGAATTCGAGAGAACCGCTGGAGTGGACGATGCACTCATCTGCGTACAGGTAGATCTCCGCGGCGGCGGCAAGAGTACCCTCGAGTTGCCCGGTCTCCTCGGCCTGCTCCCCCAGAATCTGTGGAATCCTCACACACCAGTAGAACCTTCCGTAGGCACTCGGCTCCGTCATCTCGCCGACCTCCCCTGACTGATTGGCGACATTATAACATGCAGTGGCCAGCTAGACGGGGCAGTACATGTCTCCCACCCTCTCCACCATGCCCTCCCGGATGAGCTGGTTGAGATGCTCCTCGATCATCCTGCCTTCCCAGAAGCGAAGGACAGGCTCCATGTACGGGAAGCTGCCGTATATGGGCTTCATGTTCACCAGTTGGTCCAGCGTCTTGCCATCATCCAGCAGACGCAAGATACGCCGGCTCCTGTCCTCGATAACCTGTCGATAGGTGCAGAATTCTGCTTCCAGGTCACCATCGACAACACCTCTGTGAGAGGAGACGACCACCCGGGGCCTGAGCGCCCTGAGATGTTCGAGGGATTCACAGAATTGCACAAGGCTCGATTCATAGTGACCGTACCAGGGGAATGAGGTCAGGTCATAGTCGAAGGACAGAAGAACTCCCGCCTCAGGCTCAAGGAAGCAGTAGTGGTCATCCGAGTGCCCGGGGGAATGCACGGGCACCAGCCTGGTGTGACCGAAGTCAAAGATGAGGCTCTCGTCATAGCTATGCGTCGGCCTGCACTCCCGGAAGCCCCACACCCGCTCCATGTAGTCACACCAGAGGTCTGCCACACCGGGGTTCGAGAAGCGCTCGGCGATGGCGTTCATGTCCCCGCTGACGTCAAAGCCCTGCTTCGGAACCCAGACCGGTTTGTCCGCGAGGGTCCAGTTACCGGCGGAATGGTCCGGGTGAGTATGCGAGTTGATGACATAGCTGACATCGAATTCGTGCCTTATCCGATCGAGTATGTCGGTACCGCAGCCGGTGTCTATGATCACGACATCTTCGTCGTCGATGAGAATGGAATGGCACGGCGGGAAGCTGGGTCTCTCCTGCCCGCGTATCACGAATATGAAGTCTGTGACGGATTCGAGTCTCATTCTTGTGACGCGATCCCCGTAAGGCCGTGATGGGTCTTATTTTATACGCACAGCTCGCGTCCATCCAGTTCGAGACCGGCCCGGGGCGTCCTTGACAGCCGTCTTGAAGCGAGTGTACCCTACTCGCGGAACCGCGAAGTCCCGCGGCTTCGCCCGACCTTCCAGAGGTGCCGAATGAATATCATCGTGTCAGGGTCGCTTGCCTACGATCGCATCATGGACTTCCCCGGCCATTTCTCCGATCACATCCTGCCGGACAAGATACACGTCCTGAACGTCAGCTTCACCGTCAATGGGATGAAGGAGAAGTTCGGCGGTACAGCCGGCAACATAGCCTACGGGCTACGACTGCTCGGCGAGGACCCGGTCGTTGTCGCAACCATAGGCCACGATCACCAGCGGTACTTCGAATGGCTGGCGAAGAACCATATCGCCACCGACACGATCAAGGTGGTCGATTTCGAGTTCACGGCCAGCGCCTACATCACGACGGACCAGGCGGACAACCAGATTACGGGCTTCAATCCAGGCGCGATGAGGCACCCCAGCTACTTCAGCTTCGAAATGGTCGACCCCGCCGCCAGCATACTGATCATAGCACCCGGCAACCTGGAGGATATGAAGACATACTCCACGGCCTGCAGGAAGAAGGGGATTCCGTACATCTTCGATCCGGGCCAGTCCCTCCCGATGTGGAACGGTTCAGAGTTGCTTGAGGCGATAACCGGCTCGAAGGTCCTCATCTCCAATGACTACGAGCTGGACCTCGTCATGAAGATGACAGGGCTGGAGAAGAGCGCACTCCTCGGACGCACCGGGGCCATTGTGACCACCCTGGGCGAGGTCGGCTCGCGCGTTACGCTGCCCGACCGCGAGTTGGCTGTTCCTGCCGTGAAGCCCGACCAGGTACTGGACCCCACCGGAGCCGGGGATGCCTACAGAGCAGGCCTACTCAGGGGCCTGGCACTGGGCAAGGACCTGCACCAGAGCGCGATTATGGGCGCTGTCTGCGCCTCCTTCGCAGTTGAGTGCTACGGAACACAGGACTACTACTTCGACGACGCCTTCTTCCAGGAGCGGCTGGCGCAGCACGAAGTGCGGGCGTAGTAGCGTCCCCGTATTTCGGGGACTCATCCAGAAGTCGTCACACTCCCGGCCCCCGCCCCAGTTGGCCCCCGTCGGCGACGAACGTCTGCCCGGTAACGTAGCTCGATGCTTCCGACGCAAGGAACAGCGTCATCCGGGCAATATCTGCGGGCTCCGCCAGCCTGCCCAGAGGGATGGCGTCCAGATAGAGCTTCTCTCGTTCCGGGTTTTCCAGCGTCGGCGCGGTCACTTCGGTGTTCACTGTACCCGGAGCTATCGCGTTTACGTTGATCCCGAACTGGGCCCATTCCGACGCCAGACAGCGTGTCAGCGCGCTCAGCCCAGCCTTGCTGGCGCAATAGGCAGAGAAGAAAGGTGTCCCTTTGAACGCGCTGGTGGAACTGATGTTGATCACCTTGCCCCGTCGCCGCTGCATCATGTAAGGGCCCACTTCCCTACAGAAGAGGAAGGCGCCGGTCAGATTCGTGTCGAGCACGCGCCGCCACTCGTCCAGGGACAGCGTTGAGTCCGTACCTCCGGAACCCCCGAGCCAGCCCGGCAACTCCATTTCGGGCACATACGCGACCGGCTTTGACAGCACTATTCCCGCATTGTTGCAGAGGATGTCGATCCTCTCCAGCTTCGTGGTAGCTTCAAGCACGGCCTCCTTCACTTCGGTCTCGTTGGAGACGTCCGCTACGAGCGGAAGGCAGGTACGACCCAGAGCACGCATCTCGGCTGCAGCGCCCTGCAGTTCGTCGGCATCGACGTCCACGGCGACGATCTCGGCACCGGCCCGGGCGAAGAAAAGCGAGATGGCCCTGCCTATTCCACGCGCGGCACCGGTCACTATAGCCACGCGGCCAGAAAGCTCGACATCAACAGCCGTCATCTATTCGCTCCTACTCTGAACTCCCCTATGAAGAAGCATTATCCGTCCGACGGCACATCCGTGCAAGACATGCGAGGGGTGTTGTCGGACCGGGGTCGGCAGAGGCAGGAATGACGGCTTACCAGTATATCTCGACGGCGGAAACCTGACCCATGGGTATCCAGAAGGTTCCAAGGGTTGCCCTCTCGTCACTGAGCGCTTCTGAGACCGTGGCGAGCCTGGACTCCTCCTCGTTCAGAGCGTCGTACCATGCCTGCATGCGCTCCGCCTCAGGTGTACCCTGGATGAAGACCTTGCCCTCGATCCACTGGTTGAACTCCGTGACGTTACCGTTGTGCGTTTCCACATCCAGGTTGTAGGCGTCCAGCGCCGCCAGATAGGCCTCTTTGCGGTCCACGTACTCGTCGTAGCAGCCGTACCCGGGACAGGTGATGACACCTGGATCAACGGCGCCGTACACCTCGCCGATGGCGACGTAGGCCACCTTGTCCCAGCTTTCCGCATCGTTGCCTTCACTGTCAGAGCCGGGACGGTCGCCGGTGCAGTCGATGTAGACAAGGCCTTTGTCCGTCGTCTCGAAGGCGTTCAGCGCGTGCCCCTCGCTGTCGTTGACGAAATCGACCGCGACCCAGGCCGCCCGGATTCCGGCGGCTTCCGCATGATTGTGCACGTCTTCGGCAAAGGAGCCGCAGACATAGGTCCCAGGCACGTAGGCGTTCTGATCGGTCGAATCCGCCGTCAGGAACGCTGCCAACTCCGCCCAGGTGGGGTCTGCGGCTGAGCCGTTGTTCGCAAGACGTATGTAGTCACTTTCCATACAGATGGTGCAATCGTTGCGAACGTAGTTGGGCTGCCTGCCATGGTAGATATCCACTCCATCCATGAGCTGCGGATATACGCCCGGTTCCGGTGTGGGAGTCGGCCCGGGTGTAGGGGTCGGTCCGGGCGTCGGTGTCGTCATGACGGTCGGCAGCGCAGTCGGTGTCACGTCGGGCGGCGGCAATACAGTCGCCATCGGAGAAGGCGAGAGCCTTGGAACTGCAAATGGCGTCGGTACGGGCGAACTCGGCACAGGCGTCGGTTCCGGTGCAGCCGATGTGTCGACAGTGACTGCGCCGGCAGCGGCCAGGGCGACAATGACGATGCCGACCAGTACCAGTATTGTTCCGATGAAGACAGCAGTATTGCTCATGTAATGTGGCACCCGCCGCAGCGCGGCAATTCAAACCTAGCATCAGGCCAGGGGAGCCACAATGGCGATATGGTACCGGTGGACGCGGCGAAAAGTAGGGGGTGGGCGGCGAGAATCGATGGACCGGAAGGCTCAGGCCACGCAATCAATGAGGACGGTGCTGAGGAAGCAGAAATGCCAGAGGAAGCTAGTGAGCAAACTGGGAGAAGCGGCCGTGCTCCTCCACCCTTCTCAGCGCCCGGCAGGCTGTGCGGAGGGAGTCGAAGACGACGAGCCCCTTCTCTCTGAGGCCCTCGATAGAGCGATACTTCTGCTCGGGGCCGCCCTCGTTCGAGAAGGCGACCACGACCTGCTTCTCACTGCTGCGATTGAAATCGAGCAGGGTTTTCTCGAAGCCCTTCATCGGGCCGCCGATCAGGCCCTGGAAGTACTCGCCGCTCAGATACAGGACGATAGTATCGATCGAGGGGTCGGCGTCGAGCAGTCGAAGCGTGCGTTCGAGATAGGGCGCGTAGGCGAGGACTGCAGGCAGGTCGAGTGGATTGGCTATGCCCTGGTTCACCAGCGAGAGGAAATCGAGCAAGCCCCGCCGGGTCTTCTCCGCTACCGGGGGCATGTCAAGTCCCTCGTCGGCGCAGATATCTCCGGTGGCCACGCTGTTGCCGCCGCCTGAGGACACCACCGCCACGCGTCGGCCCTTCGGTGGTCTGACGTGCAGCAGGAGTTGCACGACGTCCGCCATCTCCTCGATGGAGTCCACTCTGATCGCACCTGTCTGAGCGAAGAAGGCATCCCAGACGTGGGCCTCGCCTGCCAGCGCGCCGGTGTGCGAGACAGCCGCCCTGATCCCTGAACCGGTGACCCCTGCCTTCCAGACGACAACCGGCTTCGCAGGTACAACATCACGGACCAGACCGAGGAGGCGCCGTCCTTCGGCCACGCCCTCCAGGTACAGGCACAGGACGCGTGTTTCGGGGTCGGCGGCCAGGTATTCCACCAAGTCGGCGGCGCCGACCACGGCGGCGTTGCCGTAGCTAATCACCTTGCTGAATCCGATGCCGCGCTCCGGGCCAAGGCACATGAAGTGGCGACAGTGGCCGCCGCTCTGGGACACGAAGGCGACCGGACCGTCTACGAGCGGCACGTCATCGAACATGCGCATCCGGATGGCCGGCACCTGGAAACCCATGCAGTTCGGCCCGACCAGCCTGATGCCCGCCCTGACCGCGGTCTCGGTTATGCGCTCCTGGAGTCGTACAGCCTCAGGCTCTCCCGTCTCCGCGAAGCCGGACGTGCAGATCTGCACATTCAGGATACCTGCTCTGGCGCAGTCCTCGACGACGTCAGGCACAGCATGTGGGGGCACGCTCACCGTAACGAGATCGGGCACCTCGGGGAGGGCTGAAACGTCGGGATACATCCGAACGCCGTCGACTTCGTTGGCCTTGGTATTGACGGGATACAGGTTGCCCAGGAAGCCAGCATCGCGAAGTGAGCGGAAGAGCTGGAGGCCGGTGTAGCCGGGGTGATTCCGCTTCTGCTCCGTGGATACCCCGACTACCGCGATCGATCTCGGGGGGAAGCCCTCACCGAAGCCTGAGGCCATGGGGTGCTCCTGTCTAGCTCTTTCCGGCTGCTTCCAGGTACTCCCTGTATTCCACCAGATGGGAAAGGACCCGGGCCGTCGCCTCGGGCACGGGATAAGGGAACATGTGCTCTTTCCTCAGTTTGTCGTAGACCTTTCCCTTCTGAGCAGCTCCCCATACCATGGTCGTGAACAGGACGGGCTTGCCGTGCCTTCTCATCATCTCTTTCATCTTGACCACGCCCTCGACAACCTCTGCGTCCTCGATGGCCTTGCGGAAGTCCCTTACCTCATGCTTCATCGAGTCCGGCAGGCCGCTCCAGCCGGAGAAGCTGGACGTCATGCCCACGCCTCCGACCATCACTATGGCATCAACGTTCTCGTCCTCTATCATCGGCCAGAGCAGGTGGTAGCTGACGAAGTCGCCGGCCGGATCGACCGGATTGCCGTGTGACCATCTGTCGGACAGCATCGAGTTGAGAGCATCCATTGTCTTCTGCGTGAAGGGGGGCAGTTCCAGCCCGTTCCGGCGCAACGCATCCGCCGTCATGACAGCCATGCCGCCGCCCATGGTCAGCACGCCGACCCGACGCCCGCGAGGCAGAGACTGGCCGAGCAGGGCTGCCGCAACATCGACCATCTCGCTCAACTCGTCCACCCTGATCACCCCGCACTGCTTGAACGCCGCGTCCAGCACCGCATCCGAGCCCGCCAGCGCCGCGGAGTGAGACCTGGCCGCTCTCGCGCCGACGTCGGAGCGCCCGCCCTTCATGATGACGACCGGCTTCTCCAGAGTGATGTTGCGCGCAAGCTCCATGAAGCGCCTGCCGTTCCGCAACCCCTCGACGTAGCCCAGAATAACCTTCGTCTTCCTGTCCTGTGCCAGGTACTGCAGATAGTCCTCGAACTGAAGGTCAGCCTCGTTGCCGCTGCTGACAAATTTGCTTATGCCGACACCCATCTCCAGCGCGTGGTTGAATACGGACTGGCTGGAGTTGCCACTCTGTGAGATCAGCGCCGCCTCACCGCGCCGGACCTCGGGGAGGAAGGGAACCGTGCAGATGCCCGAATACGTGTCCAGATGCCCGAGGCAGTTCGGCCCGACGACCCGGACTCCGCCCCGACGGGCTATGTCAATCACCTGCCGCTCCACCTGAGCGCCCTTCTCGTTTGACTCGGACAGCCCGCCCGATATGACGATGACGGTCTTTACTCCCTTGCGTACGCACTGCTCCATGCTTTCGGGGAGGTATTGCAGGGGAACAGTCATAACGACGAGGTCAACGGGCTCCGGTATGTCCAGGACGGACTTGTAGGCCTTGAGCCCGAGCACCTGATCCTCCTTGTAGTTGACGGGGAATATCTGCCGCCTGCGCCTGTTCTTCAGCAGGCGACCGACGATGTTGAATCCCCACTTGCCGAAGGTGTTCGAGGCCCCGATGACCGCCACCGACGTGGGATTGAAGAGGTAGTCAAGCTGTCGCTTGAGGTCTGCGTTCGTGGATGTCTTCTTCAACGTCTTCTCGCTCGGCGACTCCCACTATTGTAGACTGCTTCAATGCATAAGGCCACACAACCAACGCGGCATAGAAGAAGGGGCACGGCGTACCGTGCCCCCACAGGCCCTTTCTGGATCGGAATCAAAGTCCCTTCTTGATCATGTACACCGCCAGGTCACCTACCCGGCAACTGTAGGCCCACTCGTTATCGTACCAGCTCAGCACCTTGACCATGTTCCCGCCGATCACCATGGTGCTGTCCGCGTCTACGATCGAGCTTGCCGGATTACCCTTGAAGTCTATGCTTACGAGCGGCTCCTCGCAGTACTCGAGAATGCCCTTCAGAGGACCGGTGGCAGCGTCCTTGAACGCCCTGTTGACGTCGTCGATAGTGACATCCTTGTTCACATCCGCGACCAGGTCGACCACCGACACGGTTGAAGTGGGCACGCGGAACGCCAGTCCGTGTACCCGGCCCTGCAGCTCCGGTATCACTTGTGTCACGGCCTTGGCTGCGCCCGTTGTGGTGGGAATTATGTTGAGCGCCGCAGCGCGTGCCCGTCGCAGGTCCTTGTGCACCGTGTCGAGCACCACCTGGTCGTTCGTGTACGCGTGGATGGTTGACATCAGCGCCTTGCTGACACCAAAGGCATCATGCAGGACTTTGACTACGGGGGCCACGCAGTTGGTGGTGCAGGAGGCGTTCGAGATAATGCGGTGCTTCGCTGGATCGTAGTCCTTCTCGTTTACTCCCAATACGACCGTGAGATCCTCTTCCTTCGCCGGAGCCGTGATGAGCACTTTCTTGGCGCCGCCTTCGAGATGTCCCGCAGCCTTCGGGCCCTGGGTGAACAGGCCGGTCGACTCCACCACTATCTCGACCCCGAAGTCCTTCCACGGTATCTTCGCGGGGTCTCGCTCGGCGATGACTTTGACCGTCTTACCATCGATGACTATCGAGTCCTCGCGAGCTTCGACGGTACCATGGTACTTGCCGTAGTTGCTGTCGTACTTGAAGAGGTGCGCGTTTGTCTTGGTATCCGTCAGGTCATTGACGACCAACACTTCCAGCTCATTGGCGTGGAAGTCCTGCATAGCCTTGAGTACCTGTCTTCCAATGCGACCGAACCCGTTGATTCCAACTCTGGTTGCCATCCTTCGACCTCCTCTCTGATATGTGGATGCCCGCTGGACAAGCGGTCAGACCGCTCTCCTCTCGCTTTCCGATGCAGACCTGAGCTCCGCCGCGATACGCCCCCTCAGCATGTCAATGAAGGTCTCGATACGCGTCCTGACGCTGTGACCGAGCGAGAAATCGCTATTGCCCTCGAGAGTAAGCATCGGCAGTCCAATCCGGCTTCTGAGTATTATGTCGCCTATCCCACGATGGCAGAACGCCTGTACATAGTGTATGACACCGTCGACGCTGCGCCTGCGCAACTCCGCACTGATGTCTTCGACGCGGCCCATTATGGAATACGGATATGTGTATCTGCAATACTGCTCGGCGAGGGACCCGGCTGCGAACGGCATCGAGAACTGGCGCTGTATCTCATTAAAGACCACCCGGCCGCCATTTCTCTCAATGAATGGATAGAGCTCGTCAGCAAACACCGGTGGTACACCGACGAAGGCAAGTCGGACGCAGTCACCCGGATAAGGACGCCGGCCACCCCTTTCTGCCAGCAGCGAGCCCAGTCCGCTCTCATATTCGCTCACATCGCCCCCGAAGTCGGAGGCGGTCACCAGCCACTTGTGGTTCTCCAGCCCGCTTACGCTCCCCCCCCGCCACGTCCTGTCGTCAAGCTCCGAAGCCATCGCCCTGACCCGCTGAAGCCCCGTCCGCACTTCTTCAGCCGCGTCAATGGTCGTGTTCAGTTGGCGTCCAAGCAGCTCCAGCGCCGACTGCATCTCGTCGACTGCCGGCTCGTTCGGATACGCGAAGGGAATCGTCTCGATGCCCCTGAGTCTGAGCACTTCCATCAGCATGCCGGTATTGGAGCAGTCGCCGTTCGTGACACATACCACCTTTCTTATGCCGTACTCCGTGCAGACGCCGTATATCCCCTTGATCCAGGCGCAGCAATTCTGGGGGAAGCCGGCCCATTCGGCCACGCGTACCAGGTGCTCACGTTCAGGGCTGCCAATGAACACGTTGTTGAGATCGATGGGCGTGAACCCCGCGGCCATCAGCACCTCGATTGGGACAGTTGTGGTGATCCCGATCTTCATAGTCGCTTCAGGTGCCGGAACGCCCCTGCTCCAGCGTAGACCGCCCTGGTTCCAAGCTCCTCCTCGATGCGGAGAAGACGATTATACTTCGCTACCCTCTCGGAGCGGCAAGGCGCGCCGGTCTTAATCTGTCCCGTGTTCCTGGCAACAGCGAGGTCGCTTATGGTCACGTCCTCCGTCTCACCGGAGCGGTGACTCACCACGGACGTCCATCCCGCTTCTGACGCCATGTCCATGACCTCGAGCGTCTCGGTCAGTGTGCCGATCTGGTTGAGCTTGATGAGTATCGAGTCGGACGATTTCTCGGCAATGCCTATCCCGAGCCGCTCCTTGTTCGTCGTGTAGAGGTCGTCACCAACAAGCTGGACCTTGTCGCCCACCTTGCTCATCAGTCCCTTCCACCCTTCCCAGTCATCCTCAGCCATGCCGTCCTCTATGCTGATGATGGGATAGGCCCGGACCAGTTCGGCGTAGTAGTCCGCCATCTCGGAGCTGCTGTAGGAAACACCTTCCTTGGCCAGTACATACTTCCCGTTCTCGTAGAACTCGCTGGACGCCGGGTCGAGCGCCACGAAGCACTCCTTCCCCGGCGTGTAGCCGGCCTTGCCAATCGCCTCGAGTATCACTTCGACGGCCTCCCGGTTGGTGGCCAGCCTCGGCGCGAAGCCGCCCTCATCGCCCACGGCGGTGTTCGCACCCCTGCCCTTGAGCACCTGCTTGAGCGCCTGGTAGACCTCCGCCCCGATCCGCAGGGCCTCCGCAAACGTACCGGCACCGACCGGCATGACCATGAACTCCTGCAAGTCAACGGAGTCCTCCGCGTGCCTGCCACCGTTGAGGATATTCATCATCGGCACGGGAAGAACGTGCGCCTGGTCACCACCGAGGTACCGGTAGAGGGCGACTCCCTGTGAGTTGGCTGCTGCGTGAGCCACGGCGAGCGATACGCCAAGGATGGCGTTTGCGCCGAGCTTGGCCTTGTTCGGCGTACCATCCAACTCGATCATCCTGCCATCGACAGCCTTCTGGTCCAGCGCCGACATACCCACAATACTGCGTGCAATCAAATCCTGAACGTTGGCAACAGCCGTCAGGACTCCCTTGCCGCCGTACCGCGATTTGTCGCCGTCGCGAAGCTCAACGGCCTCGTGAGTCCCGGTGCTGGCTCCCGAGGGCACGGCAGCGAGGCCGCATGCCCCGTCGGCGAGCCCGACCTCTACTTCCACCGTCGGGTTGCCGCGCGAGTCGATGATTTCCCTCGCTCTGACACTCGTGACCGAACTCATTCTAACGACCCCCACGCCGCTCTGCCGCCGCCCAGGCCAGGTCCACAGCTTCTCTGGCATCCCCGGCGACAGTAATCGACTCCTCGGGCATTCCCCCCCTTGAAAGGGACCAAGTGTTGATGCCCACGACCGGGACCCCGTTGCGCAGGGCAAATGCCATCTCCGACAGTGTACCATACTCACCACCGATTGCTATGACCGCCTGGCCGGTGCAGGCGACTATGACGTTCCTGGCCTCTCCCAGTGTGGTGAGAATCGGGATGTCCACATTAGGATTCGCATCCTGACGCCTGCTTCCAGGGAGTATTCCTACGGTGGTCCCGCCCGCCGACTTCGCGCCCCTGCACGCGGCCTCCATGACCCCGGTCAGCCCACCGCACACCAGGATTGCGCCACGCCTGGCTATCTCAGCGCCTACCTCCTCCGCCATCTCGAGGTGCGCTTCGGTGCTCCGGCTCCCGCCTATCACAGAAATCATCATTGCTGGCTACCCTTTCACGCGGCACGAGTCTGCGGGAATCGGGGATTCTGGAGGCCGGGCCCATGCGGATTGCGGCACCCGGAGCGTGGGAGAAGGACTGGCTTCACTAGGCACGCGGGTGAGCGCTCTCGTATACCTGACGCATGCGTTCGTTAGTGAGGTGAGTGTACACCTGTGTCGTTGATATATTGGCATGCCCCAGCAATTCCTGCAGCTCTCTGAGGCTCATCTTCCCACTGTGGAGAAGGTGGGTCGCGATACTGTGGCGAAGGACATGCGGCGTCAGTTCGGTCTCGATGCCGGCCTTCTTCGCGTAGCCCTTAAGGATCAGCCAGAAGCCCTGTCTGGTCAGGCGCTGTCCACGTCTATTCAGGAACAGGGCCTGGTCTTCCGCATTGCCGGCCAGACGAGAGCGTGCGTCGTCGACATACGCCCGAACGGCCCTGACAGCCCTGTTGTGAATCGGAATTATCCTTTCCTTGGAGCCCTTCCCGAAGCATCGCACGAAGCCGGACTTCACATTCACATCCCTCACGTTGAGCGAGACCATCTCCGTTACCCTCATGCCGGTCGCATACAGCAACTCCAGCATCGCCTTGTCTCGCTTGGCCTCCGGTGACTCCGACTTGTCCGGCTGCTCGAGCAGCTCCTCCACCTCGCGAACGGATATGGCCTTCGGAAGCGGCTTGCCCACCTTTGGACCACTGAGTCCTTCGGTGGGGTTGCTCTCGACCAACCCTTCAGCCGAGAGGAAATTGAAGAAGGATTTGACGGCCGCTATCTTGCGAGCCATCGTGGCCGGTGCGTAACTGCGCTCCTGAAGGCTGACGACGTAATCGAGGACGAGCGGTCGCTCGATGCCTTTCCAGTCTACGCTGTTCCCGCCCAGATTGGGCTCCTTGGCCAGTATATAGGAGGCAAACTGGGTCAAATCGTTCTTGTACGCGTCAAGTGTGTTTACCGAGAACCCTTTCTCCACTGAGAGATAAGCCAGGAAACTCTTGACCCGCTCGTCCATTGTGCCTCCTCGCAGATTTAGCTCATATCCAGACAAGTCAGCACGAAGATACGGAAGGTGTGCGCTCCTCTTGGCGCAGCATATTATAGACCAATAGCAACTCCTGGTCAGTGGGAGGACGCTTTTCGCGAACGGCTATTCGCCGTACGCGGCTGAGGATGAGCGCGGCCAGCGACTCGGACAGTTCGATCCCCAGTTCCCGGCTGAACCTGTATCGCACTGCATGCAGGCCGCTGTGCTTGCCGAGTACCACCTGCATTCTTGAGCCAACGTCCTCAGGCGGGAAGGGCTCGTATGTCTCGGGGTCTTTGAGAACACCGTCTGCATGTATTCCGGACTCATGGACGAAGATGTTCTCGCCGACGATCGGCTTGTCAACCGGCAGTGTTCGTCGCGTGTGGAGCGCCACGTACTCCGACAGCGAACGCAGGCGGTTGGCATCTACTCCGCTATCGATGCCCTTGAGCTTCTTCAGCGCCATTACGACCTCGGCGAGACAAGCGTTTCCCGCCCTCTCCCCGATGCCGTTCACCGTAGTGCTGACGTACGCGGCGCCGGCCTGCACTCCCGCCACGGCATTTGCGGTGGCCATACCGAAGTCGTTATGAGCGTGGACCTCGATCGGTATCGAAGCAGCATTGATCAGCCAGCTCACGGCATCAAACATGCCGAAAGGATCAAGGATACCCGTCGTGTCGCAGAAGCGAACGCGGTCGGCACCGGATTCACCGGCGCAATTGGCGTACTCGGCAACGAAGGAAGGGTCCGCCCTGGAAGCGTCGGCTGCGCATGCACATACGTACAGCCCATGGCCCCTGGCGAACTCCACAGCCTCGGCCATCGTCTCCAGGGCCCATGCCCGGTCTCTCCGAAGTACACGGCTGAGGTGAAGATCGGACACAGGGACACTGATCGCGACGCCGTCGACGCCGCATCTGAGAGAAGCCTCTATGTCAGACCGCCGAGGTCTGCTCCAGGCAATGACTCTCGCCCGCAAGCCGGAGGTCGCCACGGCCTGAACAGCCTCCGCCTCGTCGCCACCCATCGCCGGAATGCCCGCCTCGATCTCGGCGACGCCCGATTCGTCGAGCATGGCCGCGATACGCACCTTCTCTTCGATCTGTAAGGCAACACCCGCACTCTGCTCACCGTCTCTCAGAGTAGTATCGCTGACGAACAACTTCATATACAAACCTCGTGCGTCTGCCGGGCCCGCCAGATAGAGCACTATTCGAGTCGGACTGTCGGGAAGGCGCGAAAAGCTTTCCTAACATAACACAACCTCTACCCTTTTGCAAGCAACTCCCCAGCATGTTGGTTGAGCATGCTCTTTCCTATCATTCCAGTCGTGCGCTCAGGTTGACACTCCCAATTATGGCAAGCTATAATCGTGCAGAATGGGCGGCGGGAAAGGGGGTGGTTAGTGAGTGACTGAAGTTAGAGTGGGCGACAATGAGCCCTTCGAGAGTGCGCTCAAGCGCTTCAACAAGAAAGTACAGCAGGATGGGATCCTCTCTGAAGCACGGCGCAGGGAGCATTTCGAGAAGCCGAGCGTGAGGCGCAAGAAGAAGGAAGCTACCAAGCGCCGCAAGACATCCAAGAGTTCCTAGCTACCAGCCTTGCCCGGAGGCTCTGGTCCAATGCTGCAGGAGAAGTTGACAACTGACCTCAAGGCAGCGATGAAGTCCGGTGACAAGCTGCGAATGTCGGCCATTCGCCAACTCAGAGCCGACATCAAGAACACTGAGATCGCCAAGCAGAAGACCCTGGATGAATCCGATGTCCTCGGAGTGATTTCAAGGGCTGCGAAGCAGCGCCGCGAGAGTATTGAAGAGTTCAAGAAGGGCGGGAGACAGGACCTGATAGACAAGGAAGAGGCCGAATTGGCCGTGATTATGGAATACCTGCCCCAGCAGGTCTCGAGGGACGAGATAGCGGTAATGGCCCGCAAGGTGATCGAGGAGGTGGGAGCCGTGGGGCCGGCTGACAAGGGCAAGATAATGCCGAGGCTTGTCGCGGAACTCAAGGGAAAGGCGGAGGGACGCGAGATAAACGAGGTTGTAACCGAGCTTCTCAGCAGTTGAGAAGGGAAATAGCGGTCTTGAGAAGGGGAACAATGGAGCAAGCTGAAGCCTTGTTGGTTGTTCCCCTTCTCATGTCCGCAACGGATGCTGCATGAAGGGCTTCGAAACGCGCTTCGGCGTCCTCGTCTTCCCCGGCACATGGAGTGACCACGACTGCCACCACGTGCTTGACAAGGTGCTCGGCCAGAAGGTGGAATACGTCTGGCACAAGGAGACGGACCTGTCGGGTTTCGACTGCGTCATCCTCCCCGGCGGCTTCTCATATGGCGACTATCTCCGGCCCGGAGCAATCGCCCGGTTCTCTCCGGTCATGCGCTCGGTCGAGGAGTCGGCGAACGCCGGGAAGCTGGTGTACGGAATATGCAACGGCTTCCAGATACTCTGTGAGGCCCGTCTTCTCCCCGGCGCGCTCATGAGAAGCCGGCATCTGCAGTACAGATGCCAGTGGGTACACCTGCGCGTCGAAAACGATTCGCTGCCCTTCACCAGCAAGCTGCGGAAAGGCCAGGTCATACGCTGTCCCATCTCTCACTATGAGGGCAGCTATTACGCAGACGATGTGACTCTGGCCGAGATCGAAGCCAACGGGCAGGTGGTGTTTCGCTACTGCTCCCCGGAAGGCGAGGTAACCGATGAGTCCAACCCCAACGCTTCTCTGAACAACATAGCCGGCATCGTCAACAGGTCAGGCAATGTCCTGGGGATGATGCCCCACCCGGAGAGGGCCTGCGAGGAGGCCGTCGGCGGAACGGACGGGTGCCTGATCTTCGAATCGATAATCGGCGAAGTGACCACGCGCGCGATGGGCTGCGTCAAGTAGAGCACCCGGTCGCCCGACCACCTTCGAGGCTCGTAGACCCTAACCGGGAGCTTGACACAATAGAACGTTTGTGCTAGGGTGCGAGCCGTATCAGGAGCGATCATGCCTGTCTCCAAAGAAACCCTCGATGAAGTGGCCCTGAGCGAAGAGGAATACGGCCTCATAGTGCAGCGCCTGGGGCGCGAGCCCAACCTGGTCGAGATCGGCCTTTTCGGAAGCCTGTGGAGCGAGCACTGCGGCTACAAGCACTCCAAGCTCCTTCTCAAGATGCTGCCCCACTCTTCGCCGAGCGTTCTCGTCGATCCCGGCAAGGAGAACGCGGGCGTTGTCGATATCGGGGACGGCCTCTGCATAGTCATGAAGGTGGAGTCGCATAACCACCCTTCTGCCATAGAGCCGTTCGAGGGCGCGGCTACCGGCGTCGGGGGCATTGTGCGCGACGTCTTCACTATGGGCGCGAGGCCGATCGCCCTGTTGAACTCCCTGCGGTTCGGCCCGCTCTCGGAGCCGCGCAACAGGTACCTGTTCAGCGGCGTAGTCGGCGGGATCGGCGGGTACGGCAATTGCCTGGGCATTCCCGACGTGGGCGGCGAAGTGTACTTCTCGGACACCTACTCTGCGAACCCCCTGGTCAACGCGATGTGCGTCGGCTTGGCAGAGAAGGCCAAACTCGTAAGCTCAACCGCGACCGGCAGCGGCAATCTGCTCATGCTCGTTGGCGCCGACACGGGTCGCGACGGGCTGCACGGGGCCTCGGGCCTGGCATCCCGGACATTCGAGGAAGAGCGCGAGCTGCGTCCAACAGTGCAGGTTGGAAACCCCTTCCTGGAGAAGCTGCTGCTTGAGGCCTGCCTGGAGCTGGCGGAGACCGACTACATTATCGGGCTGCAGGACCTGGGTGCAGCCGGGCTGACGAGCGCCGCCATCGAGTCGGCCTCCAAGGGCGACAGCGGCGTGGTTATCGACGTGGCGAAGGTGCCGAGGCGCGAGGAGGGCATGACGCCTTACGAAGTGATGCTGTCGGAGTCTCAGGAGCGCATGCTCGCGATAGTGAAGAAGGGTTGCGAGGACCAGGTGAGGCGCATATTCGACAAGTACGACCTCCGGTCCGACATCATCGGCTATCTTACGGACGACGGTATGGCCCGGGTGCTGGACGGTGAGGAGGTAGTCGCCGATGTACCGATCAGCTACCTGACCGATCCGCCGCTCTACAGGCCCACCGGTATCAGGCCGAAATGGCTTGACGAAGTGCAGAGCGGGGACACGACAGGCCTGCCCGACCTGGACGGCAATGCGTCGTCGGTACTCCTGCAACTCCTTTCGTCGCCGAACATATCTAGCAAGGAATGGATCTATCGCCAGTACGACCACCAGGTACAGATCAACACGCTGGTGCCGCCGGGGAGTGACGCAGCCGTGCTCAGGGTCAAGGGAACGAGCAAGGCCATCGCGCTGGTGACGGACGGCAACGGCCGCTACTGCTATCTGGACCCGTACGTGGGCGGAATGATAGCGGTGGCCGAGTCCGCGCGAAATCTCGCTTGCTGCGGGGCCCGACCGCTCGCCCTCACCGATTGCCTCAACTTCGGCAACCCCGAGAAGCCCGAGGTCTACTATCAACTGGAGCAATGCATAAGGGGCATGGCGGAGGCCTGCAATGGCCTCGGCGTGCCGGTAATAAGCGGAAACGTCAGCCTGTACAACGAGACGAGGGGAGAGCCTGTCTATCCCACGCCGGTGATCGGCATGCTGGGACTGCTGGAAGACGCAGATTCGAGATGCACGTCCGGTTTCAAGACAGAGGGAGATGTGGTCGCGCTGCTCAGCGGCAAGATTCGGGAATCCGACGGACTCGCGGGCAGCGAGTACCTCGAAAGGCTTCATGCAATGGTTACCGGTGCACCGTTCATCGACCTGGGCGTCGAGAAGAGTGTCCAGCACTGCTGCCTTCAGGCGATCGGGGAGCGCATATTGCGCTCGGCACATGACTGCTCCGAAGGCGGCCTGGCCGTGGCACTTGCCGAGTGCTGCATCTCCGGGGGCGTCGGCTTCACAGGCCGCTGGGAGATAGACGGCCGTCTGGACTCGGCGCTTTTTGGTGAGGCACAGTCGAGAATCGTTATTTCCGTGCGACCCGAGGACCTCGATAAACTGAAGGGCATCGCTGCGGAGCACGCGGTCGAGGTGAGAGTACTGGGCACTGTGGGAGGCGGTCGCTTCCAAATAGGCGGCCACATAGACCTGCCGGTCGACGAGATATCCGATGCGTGGAAGCGCGGCCTGGAACAAGCGCTCGGCTAGGAGCTTCCTCAGTTGACCGTGGATAAAGGGTGGACAACTACGTGGAAAGCTCGCTTGACCCGCCATGTCTGTGAACCGATAGAATAGGGGGCAATATGAAGGTAATCTTCACCGAGGACGTTCCCAACGTAGCCAGAAGCGGAGATGTCAAGGAGGTCGCCGATGGCTTCGGGAGGAACTATCTGATACCCAGGAAGCTGGCCGTCATGGCCACCAAGGAGGAACTGAACAAGCTGGAAGCCCGCCGGCAGTCCGAGGCCAGAAAGGAGTCCCGCTTCGAGCAGGAGGCCGAGTCCGTAGCGAAGGATATCAACGACACCACTGTCGTCCTCAAGGCAAAAGCGGGAGAGCAGGATCGCATCTACGGCTCCGTCACCAGCGCCGACATCGCCGGCGCCATCAAGGATGCCACGGGCCATGCTGTAGACAAGCGGAAGATCGAACTGGATGATCCGATTCGCGAACTCGGCACCCGCCGGATTGACATACGCCTCACCAGGAGCGTCACAGCAACCGTCAATGTAGTCGTCGAGAAGGAGTAGGCGCAGGGGAGGGCAGATGTACAGTGGAGGGGTTGAGACCGGGAGGGAAGTAAGGCTGCCGCCGAACGACCTCGACGCCGAGGAGTCGGTGCTCGGCTCCCTGCTCATCGACCCCGATGCGATCTTCAGGGTCGTCCCCATACTCAAGGCAGAGGACTTCTACCGGGACAAGAACCGGTGGACCTTCGAGAGCTGCCTCCTGCTGCACGAGCGAAGAGAGGCAATCAACCAGATCACCATCGCTCATGACCTCGCACGTCGACAGCTTCTTGAGCCGGTAGGCGGCGCCGCCTACATCAGCCACCTCGTGTCACAGGTACCCACCTCGGTCCATGTCGAGCACTATGCGAACATAGTCCGACGCCTCTCTGTAATGCGCAGGCTGATAGTGGCATCCAACCAGATATCCTCGATAGCGTACGAAGCGCCGCCCGATGCTGAAGACGCTCTCAACAGGGCCGAGGGAATACTCTTTCAGCTCCGGCGGGGAGAGAGCACGCGGGACTTCGCGCATATCCGGGAGGTCCTGGACAGGTACTTCGAAGAGAGTCACCTGGCCCACACGGACGACGGCTATCTCCCCCGCGTCCATACGGGGTTCCTGGACCTGGACAGGCTGCTTGGAGGGCTCCAGCGCTCGGACATGATCGTCCTCGCGGCCAGGCCCAGCATCGGGAAGACCAGCCTCGCTCTCAACATGGCGCTCAACGCAGCAACCAAGGAGAAGGCCAGGGTTGCCCTCTTCAGCCTGGAGATGTCGAAGATGGAGCTCGCCTACCGGTTCATCTCCATGGAATCGAATATCGAGATTCAGAAGCTGCGGCTGGACCAGATCAGCGAGCGCCAGCGCGGCGATATAATGGATGCCATAGGGAAGCTCTCGGAGGCATCGATATACATCGACGATTCGCCCCTCCTCCGGGAATCTGACATGCGCAGCAAGGCACGGCGGCTGCAGAGCGACAAGGGTGTCGATCTGGTGATAGTCGACTACCTCCAGTTGATGCGCTCCAGCAGGCACACGGACAACCGCGTGCAGGAGATGAGCGACATCTCACATTCCATCAAGGAGATTGCCCGCGAGCTTGACGTGCCCGTCATCGCGGTGTCGCAGTTGAGCAGGGCCGTCGAGTCCAGGCATCCTCACACACCCATGCTGTCAGACCTCAGGGAAAGCGGGTCGATCGAGCAGGACGCCGACGTCGTCCTCTTCATATATCGCGACGAACACTACTACAGCGAGCAGGAGTGGGAAGAGAGGTTTCCTGACAGGAGCTATCCCAAGGGGATCGCCGAGCTGATAGTGGCCAAACACCGCAACGGGCCCATAGGCAAGGTCAGAGTCTACTTCGAAGAGAAGCTGGCCAGATTCGACAACCTGGAGAGGATCGATACCACCAGGCCGAGCCTGCTATGAGCGAGTTCAGCGGCTTTCCCGTGAGACCGCACTTCACTCCTATACCTAACGTGTTCTTCAGCATGCTCATGCCACACATCACCGACATCGCCGAGCTGAAGGTCACTCTTCACGTATTCTGGACCCTTTATGGACGCAAGGGATACCCGAGGTACGTCACCCACACCGAGCTTCTCGCCGACCCCGTAATGATGAGCACCCTGCAACACGAAGCATCGCCCGCCGACGCCCTGCAGCGGGGATTGGATGAAGCGGTGGCCCGCGGTGTGCTCCTGCGTCTGGCAATGGACCGCAACGGTGAGGTCGAGTACATATATCTGCTGAACACCGAGAGCGACCGGCACGCCCTCGAACGAATCGAGAGCGGCGAGATCAACCTGGGGGCGCCCGTCGCCGAAGAGCAGGCGAGAGGGTACGAAGAGCGCCCGAACATCTTCACGTTGTATGAGCAGAACATCGGCATGCTCTCCCCAATCATAGCCGACGAGCTCAAGGAGGCAGAGGAAACGTACCCGGCTTCCTGGATAGAGGACGCTTTCAGGGAAGCGGCCGAGCTGAACAAGCGCAACTGGCGATACGTGTCCCGAATACTGGAGAGGTGGGCCGCCGAAGGCAGAGATGATGGAAAACCTCGGAGACATCCTGAAGCGGAGTCCGATCCCGAGGAGTACTACAGGAGATACAGGCACCTCCTCAACCGATAGCGGCTCCGAACAGGACGATGGCTCCTGCCCGAAGTGCAAAGGGAAGGGCTGGCTCGCACCCGACGTGCCGTACGACCATCCTGATTTCGGCAAGGTGGTGCCCTGTGACTGCACCGAGCGGCACATGGCGGACGAGCGGCTGTCCAAGCTGGAACGCTACAGCAACCTGGGGCCTCTCACCCGCCGGACCTTCGAGAACCTGACACCCCACGGTCGCAGCGGGGATCCCGGAAACCAGGAGAGGTTCAGCGCATGCCTCGATGCCGCGAGGCGATATGCAGAAGAGCCGACCGGATGGCTCGTCCTTACAGGGCCAAGCGGGTGCGGGAAGACGCACATGGCGGCGGCGATAGCCAATCGGAGGCTGGAGGGCGGCAACCACGCCTTCTTCGTCTTGGTGCCCGACCTGCTCGACCACCTGCGCACCACCTTCAGTCCTCACAGCGATGTGACTTACGATGAGCTTTTCGAGCGTGTCCGGGATGCGCCGCTGCTGGTCCTGGACGACCTGGGGAGCCAGAACTCGACCCCGTGGGCGGAGGAAAAGCTGTTCCAGATACTCAACCACAGGTTCAACGCCGAACTGCCGACCATAGTCACGACGGACGGCCTGGACGGGCTGGACGAAAGGCTTGCGGTCAGGCTCCGTGACCCCAGGATAGCGCAGGTGTGCGAGTTGGAGAAATCGCAGTTGCCCCTTCTGCAACAGGTCGGCGGAGTGACATTCCAGTTCCTTGCAGACAAGACCTTCGAGAGCTTCGACATCCGGGGCATGGAAGCGGACAGCAGGGGAAGGGAGAGCCTTCGGATTGCACTGGCCCAGGCACAGCGCTTCGCCGACTCACCAGAAGGGTGGCTCGTCCTGCTCGGAGTGCACGGCTGCGGCAAGACACACCTTGCGGCCGCTATCGCGAACTACCAGTTGCGGGCGGGAAGGCCGGTCTTCTTCGCTGTGGTGCCGGACCTGCTCGACCACCTGAGGTCCAGCTTCAGTCCCGAGAGCAAGGTAACCTACGACGAAATGTTCGAGAGCATCAAGACCAGCCCGCTGCTTATACTCGATGACCTCGGGATGGAAAGCAGCACGCCCTGGGCACGCGAGAAGCTGTACCAGATTCTCAACTTTCGCTACAACGCACAGCTTCCCACGGTCTTCACCATACCGGGCTTTATCGAGGACATCGAGGGACGCCTGGCTTCCAGGCTGATGGACCCCAAGATCAGCAACACCATTCCCATCTGGGCCCCGGACTACCGCAGCCGTCTCATGCCAAGTGAGAAGCCGCATGGCGGCCGCTCCGGACAGCGGCGGCGAAGCTAGTCGCCCTCCTCCGCCCTTGAAGTCGTTTCATCGCCACCCGTCACAGCGACCTGTCCCACCGGCCTGCGCCTGTACAGCCAGACCAGTATGGGCACCGAGACTAGGAGCACCAGAATGGAGACAACCTGCGCCTCGACAAGCCCGAACAGGAACGGATCGTTGTCCCGATAGGCGGAGATGACGAGGCGTCCGACCGAGTAGGCGATGAGGTAAGTCACGAACAGCGCCCCGTCCAGCCTGAGCCTGCCGCGAAGCGACCACAGTATCCCGAATACGATGAGGTCCCAGATCAGTTCGTACGCCGCTGTCGGATGAACAGGATAGGTCACGCCGTTCTGGACCGCGTCCGAGGCGGGGTGGGTATACAGGAAGGCCCAGGGCAAGTCGGAAGCCTCGCCGTAGCAGCAGCCGTTGATGATGCAGCCGACCCTGCCGATCGCCTGGCCCAGGATGACAGCGGGCGCGACGAGGTCGGCGATCCTGCCCACCGGGAAGTGCCTTATCCTGCCATACAGCACGCCGACGAGGGTGGCGCCGATGATCGCCCCGAAGATGCCCATTCCCCGGAATCCTACGATACCGCTCAGGTTGTCGGGGTAGTAGAGGTGCCACTGGTCTATGACGTGTATCAGCCGCGAGAAAACGATGCCGCCGATGAGGCACCAGGGCGCAGCCGACAGTATCTGGTCGCGCGTCACGCCGACGTCCCGGCCCCTGGCCCAGAGCAGCGGCAGGCCGACAACCACGGCCACACCTATGGCGGCAATGATGCCATACCAGCGTATCTCGATGCTTCCGATGGTGAAGGCTACGGGGTCAATTCCGATCTCGATCATGGGCTGCCCGCGATGATACGCTGGAGGCGATATAGGGTCTGAATCGAAGCAGCAACGGGAACGGTCATGGCTCTGAGGCTATCATAGCACGTTGCCGGGTTCGAGGGGAAGCGGAGGGGACGGTGCGTTGGGCTCGGGCCCCGCGCCAGCCGGGAGCATCCGCTCCCGGCTTCAACCCTGGACACGAATTTGCGTTGTGGGCGGGGTGTAGACTCGACCATAGTACGGGTATGCTTTGACCAAAGTAGTGAGCATACTGGTACTTCCTGCATATTGAAGGGCAGGCGGAGTCGAGCTACCTTTCTAGACGTAGGCACCCGTCTGCCAATGATGAGACGGGGCCGTCTTCCATGAGCCGCGTGCACCTATCGGCACAGGCCCGTAGAAAGGAGTTGCTCAGGTGGGACTGGTTAGAGGAATACTGGGCCACGCGACAGAGACGGATATCGCGAAGATACAGCAGGAGTTCGAGCCTATTCTGACCCACGATGAGGAGATCGAAAAAGCCTACAAGCTGATTCGCGACCTCTTCGTGTTCACAAACAAGAGGCTCATCCTTGTCGACAAGCAGGGCGTGACCGGGAAGAAGAAGGAATACCACGCCATACCGTATCGCAGTATCGTGCGCTTCTCCAAGGAGAGCAAGGGCGTCATCGACCTCGACGCCGAGTTCAAGATATGGATCTTCGGCGAGAGCCAGCCGATCGTGAAGCGCTTCTCGAAAAACGACAACATCAACGACGTGTACAAGGTCCTCGGCGAGGCACTGCTGAAGTAGCCATAAGAGCGTTGGCTGCTGGTAGCATCCAGCCATTATCACGCATCATGAGGGACGGCCCTGAGCCGTCCCTTCCTTGTTGCTCTGAACGTCCATCGGTGGCAGCGCCTCTCGCGGGCCGTATGGCCTCTGACATGGACTTATGTGCAGCCCTGCGATATGATCCCACACTTGGGGCGAGTTCGGGGAGAGGTAAACTCGTCCAGAATCTGTCCTTTCCTCTTGCGGTCGCTTCCTTCGTATCGTCCTCCTATCGCCTCTGCATACTCCCTCACGCTGCCTCGACTCATTCCTGCCACTCGGTAGCAGCTTTTTGAGGCAACGATACACTATTCGGTAGCATTCATTCTGAGGCAATTCGGAAGACTCGCTTCGAGTTCACCCGATAGCCGTCGGCAGAACGTGTGCCCACCATACAGATGGCTATCAGCGGGCTCCATTCGACGCCAGCCCCAGCCATGCTACAATGGTTACCCATCCACCTGTCCTCGTACGGCAGTGCGAGGGCAGCGAGCTAGGAGACGACGGCAAATGGCCGGGCAGGTAAAGAGGCTGGATCCTGGTGTCGTGGTAGCCGGAGCCACCCCCGGCGGCTGCACCGTAGACAGGGAGCTTCTACGGGTCTCTGCTGGCTCCCCTGCGATACATGGAGAAACCCGGGTTCTTCTACAGGACAACGGAGGGCGATTGGATTGTGCAGGACAAGGGTTTCGGCGGGGGGACTCTGATATACGCCGGCTCAGCCTTCGCGCCGAATTCCACCCAATGGAGGCAGTACGGGGTAGATATCGACGATTCGGTGGCCGGAAGAAGTGGGTGTGGCCTTCGTAGAGGACTGCTTTGGCTGGTACCCCGACCTAGGAATCGACACCTCCATGATCGCCACCATGATTGACGGACCGGCGGACAGGACGCCGAACCAGCCGATGACGCGTCAGCATAAAGGCGCCTGGGACGGGCCGGCAGGATGGACCGAGGATATGATGTTCCTGGCGCAGGAGCTGGATATCGACGCCTGCATATACTCGGGCAATCTGGCCTCCAAACAGACGTGGGGCTGTCTGCGCCTGATCACCGACAGGCTGAAGGAAGAGATGGGATACCGACTCTGCGCCCGGAAACGGTTATACTGGACAAGAGGGGGTGACACCCGCCTCTGTTGTCAAGGAGCAAGACCGAGGAGTTCGTCTCCACGCTGACATAGAGAACCAGAATGATATTCGCCGGTTGCGACGTTGGCTCACTGAGCGCGGAAGCCGTCATCATGAAGGACGGTTCCATCGTAGCAGCCGAGATCATGAGGGTGCACCCCAGGCCCGAGCAGTCGGCATCGGAGGTCATGGGCAGGGCGCTGGCCGCAGCAAGTCTCGAACTCACTGACATAGACTTCTGCGTCAGCACCGGCTATGGCAGGGAGAACATCCCCTTCGCAGGCAGCAATGTCTCGGAGATATCCTGCCACGGCCGAGGCGCCCACTGGCTAGCGCCATCTGTGAGAACGATTGTCGACGTCGGAGGCCAGGATTGCAAGGTCATCCGCATTGATGATGCCGGACGGCTTGTCAACTTCGTCATGAACGACAAGTGCGCCGCTGGAACGGGCAGGTTCCTGGAATTCATGGCAAGGCTGCTCAGGGTGGGTATTGACGAACTGGGTCCGAGGGCCCTGGAATCCGGCGCGCCCGCATCCATAACAAACGTCTGCAGCGTATTTGCGGAGACTGAGGTGCTGTACGCCGTCTATGAGGGCAAGCCCAAGGCGGACATCGCGGCGGGAATCAACAGAGCAATGGCCGAGAGAGTGAGGGCGCTGGTCAAACGCATCGGCATAGAGGAACAACTCTGTCTGACAGGCGGTGTCGCCAAGAACGCAGGCGTGGTCAGGGAACTCGAAGGCATGCTCGAAGCGCGGCCCACTGGTCTGCCAATAGACCCACAGCTCGTAGGGGCCCTCGGCGCTTGCCTTTTCGCGGGCGACCAACTACCCCCGCAAGCCAGTACGCCGAATCGCCGGGAGTAGACATGATTGCAGTAGGGTGCGATTTCGGAAGCCTGGCCGCCAAAGTCGTCGTGATGGACGATGGGCGGCTGGTCTCGTGGCGAATCGGCGGCATCATATCGACACCAGAGCAGGTGGCGGGTCGACTGCTTGATGAGGCACTCTCCCAAGCGGGACTCCACGAAAAGGATGTTGGCTGCTGCGTCAGCACCGGATGGGGAAGGAAGAGAGTACCCTTTGCAGATGCCCAAATGGGCGAGACACCCTGTCTCGCCAGGGGTGTGCGCTGGCTGGTTCCGAGTGCCAGGACAGTCATAGACATAGGAGGCCAGAACATCAGGGCTCTGAGAATGACGGATGACGGCCGCATACTGGACTCCAACTCAAACGATAAGTGCGCCGCGGGGACCGGCCGCTTCCTGGAGGTCACAGCAGACGCTCTCGAAGTGCCGCTGGAGGAGTTGGCTTCGCTCGCTGCGCGTTCGATCGAGCCAGCCAAGGTCTCCTCGCAGTGCTGTGTATTCGCTGAGTCCGAGGTGGTGACCCTTCTCAACGAGGGCCGTGACCTTGCCGACATAGTCGCTGGCGTTCACGATTCAATAGTGAGACGCGTTGTAGCCATCGCCGGACCGGTAGGTGTTGAGAGGGATGTGGTAGCAACCGGCGGTTGTGCTAAGAACGAGAGACTCCTCCTCGGCCTCGCGACTCATCTCAAGATGCATATCGAGCCCCCCGGCTTGGACCCACAGATCGTTGGGGCTCTTGGGGCAGCGCTCGCGGCCTCCGACAGGCTGCAGAAGCAGACAACCAGTCTAGGATGAACAGAGCTTCCATCGCCGCCGATCCCTTCGCAGGAGGTCAGCACCCATCGGGGATCTAGACCGATATATAGGTGAACTGCGCTCCCATGTCGGGAAGCTCAAGCGTGACGGCCAGACATCCGTATTCCTGCCCGAACCTAACTCGCGCGCCCCGCACACAGGGCCGTCCCGATCCGACAGGCGACGGGAGCGGGCCGGCATCGTGGTAAAGGAGACACCGCGGTGGACTTGGGAAACCCAAGCGACGGTTCGTGTGCCTTCGTTTTGTCGACTGATGATGTCTCCCTCGTAACGGACGGGAGAATAACTCTCACAGGGCCCGACATACCGGAGTCGATCGGACGAAGTCTTCCTTCTGCTCAGGTTCTTACAGTCGCCGGACAGTCACTGAGGGGCTCCTCAGCGTCAGCGGATGTGGGAAGAGCCCCAAAGCCTAGCCAGTTGCACGGTTGGAGTTGCTGCGATCCGTACGGTCTGGCAGTCGACAGCTTGACAAGGAACTGCTGGAGGCCCGCCTCGCGCCGTTGGCCTGGATGTCCTGGGCTACGTACCACATGACGACAAGATATCCTGTCATGATCTCTCGGAGAAGCCGCTCACCGAATTGCCCAACGACTCCGCAGCATTCGCGCTAGCAAGATGTTAGCAAACGTGGACTTCGGGCGGGCGCTGCGATATAATCCCACACTTGGGGCGAGTTCGGGGAGAGGTGTCCGAGTGGTTTATGGTGCCGCTCTCGAAAAGCGGTGTTGCTCACAAGGCAACCGTGGGTTCGAATCCCACCCTCTCCGCGGAGAGGTGCTGGAGTGGACGATCAGGCGCGCCTGGAGAGCGCGTGACCGGTTTACCGGTCCGTGGGTTCGAATCCCACCCTCTCCGCCATACCTGAGCCACACGCCGGAACAGCTTCACGCAGCCAAGTAAGGACCGGGGAATGCCAGCAATCGCCGTCATCGGCGCCAACTGGGGAGACGAGGGGAAGGGCAAGATAGTCGACCTTCTTGCCGAGAGGGCGGACGTCGTTGCGCGCTTCTCCGGCGGGAACAACGCCGGCCACACGGTAATAAACCAGCTCGGCGAGTTCCGAATGCACCTAATACCCTCCGGCATCTTCTATCCCGGCGTCACCTGCATAATCGGGCCAGGCGTGGTTGTCGATCCCGCCACCCTGCTGCAGGAGATCTCGGACCTTCAGAAGCGCGGTGTTGACACTTCCAACCTGGTGCTCAGCGATAGAGCCCATCTCATAATGCCATACCATCTGCTCCTGGATGAGCTGGAGGAGGAATCGAGGGGAAAGGGAGCGATAGGCACCACCCGAAAAGGCGTAGGGCCGGCCTTCGTGGACAAGGTGGCGCGTACCGGCATCCGGGTATGCGACCTCATGGACGGCGAGTCCTTCAGGGACCGTCTCGCCTCAGCCCTTGAACAGAAGAACAGGCTTTTCACCAAGTTCTACAAGGCCCGGGCGCTCAAGCTCGATGACATCTACGACGCCTATCGCGAGCACGGACTGCGCCTCGCACCCTACGTGCGACAGACGGAGGGCATGCTGGCCGACGCCGTTCGAGCAGACCGGTTCGTGATGCTGGAGGGTGCTCAGGGCACGCTCCTCGACCTTGATTTCGGAACCTATCCATACGTCACGTCAGCCGTGGCCGGCGGCGCATGCCTGGGCATGGGCATAGGATCCGTGAGGCTGGACGGCGTGCTCGGGGTATTCAAAGCGTACACCACCCGTGTCGGCGGCGGGCCGATGCCCACCGAGCTTCACGACAGAAACGGTGACCTCATCCGGGAGAGGGCGCACGAGTACGGCACCACGACCGGCAGACCGCGCAGGTGCGGCTGGTTCGACGCCGTGATAGGCAGATACAGCACGGTCGTAAACGGTTTCACGGGTGCGGCGATTACACGCTTCGACATCCTCGATACTTTGCCCACACTGAGAATCTGCAGCGGATACGAGGTCAACGGCGTAAGATATGACCACCCGCCCGCTAACTCCGAGCTGCTGGCCAGATGCAGTCCGATCTACGAAGAGCTCCCCGGCTGGGAGACACCGACCACTGACGTCCGGCGGTTCGAGGACCTCCCGCCCAACGCGAGGGCCTACCTGCAGAGGATAGAAAGGCTCACCGGCTGCCCCATAGCCATGGTCTCGGTAGGACCGGGACGGGAACAGACCATAATGGGCCGGCCTTTCCCCTAGGACGTCGACCACGTTCGCCCTTCCGCACAAGCCGCCCAACGTGCCGGTGTGTCAACTCAAGTGAAAATGTTACCGAAGAGGCGTATTCACTCATTTAGAAATG
>CAZNOI010000002.1:93686-180002 GCA_964574685.1 uncultured Dehalococcoidia bacterium | reverse complement strand
GGGCTCCCGCCCCAGCTTGCCGCCGAACTCAGGCAGGCCATCGAGACCAGCGAAGAAGAGATGATGTAGAAAGCGAGTCTGCCGCGAATGGACCTTACCGCGCTCAGATCCATCAGCTACGGTCTCTACATAGTGGGATCGAAGAAGGACGACAGCATCAACGCCCAGATAGCGAACTCGGTGGTCCAGGTCTGCTCGGAGCCGCCTACGGTCTCAGTTGCGGTAAACAAGGGGAATATGACTCACGAGTACATAAGAAGCAGCGGGGTGTTCAGCGTCTCGGTGCTGTGCGAGGACGCGCCACTGAACCTCATCGGACGATTCGGCTTCAAGTCCGGCAGAGATGAGAACAAGTTCAAGGACGTCGACTACAAGATCGGTGAGACCGGGGCACCAATAGTCGTGGAACACGCTGTTGCCTACCTCGAGGCCCGCGTGGTCAACGAGGTGGATGTCAACACCCACACCATGTTCATCGGTGAACTCGTCGCCGGTGAAGTGCTTCTGGACACCGAACCGATGACCTACGCCCATTATCACAGGGTTAAAGGCGGCACGACCCCTAAGTCCGCGCCGTCCTATGTAGCTGAGCAACAGAGGAAGGAGGAGAAGCCCAAGATGGCCAAGTACAGATGCACTGTCTGTGGCTACATCTACGATCCCGAGAAGGGCGACCCGGAGAGCGACATAGCGCCGGGCACAGCCTTCGAAGATCTGCCGGACGATTGGGTATGCCCGGTGTGCGGCGCGAGCAAGGAGCAGTTCGAGAAGGTGGACTGACATGCATCAGGAGTCACGCCGGAGCGCGCATTGTATGGCAACTGGAAGTGGGAGGGGGGTGAATCCGGGATGGCTCGTCCGAGCTTAGGCGCGGTATTCACCAACATGCGGGCACCCATGCCTCTGCGACGGAAGCTCTGGCTCGTTGTGCGTAACAACTGGATCAAGGTCAGGACCGGGAGCGGCTGCTGCGGCAACTATGGAGAGCCTGGTTGTTGACAGGTCTACGACGAGGGACTGGTACAGTCCCGCAAGCACGATCACCCGCACAACCACTCATGAGACTATGCAGAGGTCGTTAAGGCCGGTGGGTTGGCAAACAACACGCCGTGTCAGATAATTGCCCGGGCGCGAGTCCGCCCAAAGCTTAAGCGGAGGCTACAGATGGACAACGAGAAGACCATTCAGATGCTCAACCAGGACCTGATAGGCGAGCACGCGGCGATCATCCAGTACCTGCATCACGCGTATGCCATGGGTGAGGGTGAGATGGCCTGTGAGATCGAGGCTATCGCCCGCGAGGAGATGCGGCATTTCGACTGGCTGGCGGAGACCATAGTGGAGCTTGGCGGCGAGATCAATTTGAACAGAGGCGACATGCTGCTCGGCGGGGAGGCCGTCCCGGCCTGGATGCAGAACGACATCCGTCTAGAGCAGGACGCCATAACACTGTACGAGCAACACATCACCGCCATTGACGATCCCAAGATCAAGAGGTTGCTCAAGCGCATACTCTCGGATGAGAAAGCACACAAGGGACAATTCGAGCATTTCGTTGGCAAGGCCGAGAAGGAAGGGCTCAAGGACCTGCGCGGGTCGCGCAAGGACGAGACCACGAAGGTCCTGGACTGGGGAATCGAGCATGAGTACACGGTGATACTGCAGTACCTGCTGCACTCATACATGATGACCGACGAAGAGGCCAAGGAGCAGATGGAGGACCAGGCGATCAACGAGATGCAGCACATGGGCTGGCTGGCAGAGGAAGAGGTCGACGGGGGCGGCTATCCCCGTCTCGAGCATGGCGCCGTTGACCGGTCCAAGAAGCCGGTTGATATGCTGAAGGCCGACATCGAAATAGAAAACAAGGTCGCCGCGGAATACGACCGGGCATCGAAAGAGATCGACGACGAGGGGCTGAGGAAGCTGCTCATACGCATTCGAGATCACGAAGTTTATCATGCCGACGTCTTTACCGACCTCCTGAAAGAAGCGGGAGGATAGTCCGCGCAGCGGATCTGCCGCGCCGGTCCTTTCGCCTAGTCCGTCGCCTGAATCGTGTCTTGACCGTGCCTGCTTTGACCGGATAACCAGAGCCGGAGAGGTCGCGACGGCATTTGCGATACCGTCCAGCCGTACCCAGTCAGACGGGCCCGGCTATCTGCATAGCTCCCCATGACTTCCGGGACCAGCCAACCGAAGCGACCAGGCATTGAAAGTGACATCAGAAAGGAGAGTTAGACATGAACGAAGTTGAAGCACTGAGTCTGGCACTAGAGAGGGAGAGGCAGGCCAACCAGGTCTACTCCGAAGCAGCGGAGAAGGCCTCCAACGCCAGCGCCAGGAAGATGTTCTCCTGGCTGGCGTCTGAGGAGCAGGGCCACATGAAGATGCTGGAGAAGCTGTGCGAACAGCTCCAGAGCAGCGGTAAGTGGCTGACCGAGCAGGAGTGGTGTGCGTGCGGCGACATATCCAATCCAGTGAAATGCTCGGAATTCCCTTCGAAGGCCGAGGCCATGCCGGAGTTCGATGAGAACGCCGAAGAGATAGACATCCTGAAGAACGCGATCGAGGATGAGCGCGAAGCCACGCAGTACTACGCCGACCTCGCGAGCAAGACCGCGGACAGCGACGGCAAGCAGATGCTGAGCAAGCTGTCGGAGATAGAGAAGGGTCACCTTGACCTGCTCGAAGAGGAATACGACTGGCTCAGGAAGTCCAAGTCGATGTTCACCATACATCGCTTCGGGCTCCACTAGGTCAGCCGTAGGGAAGGCGGCATCACCCGGACATGGAGAAACAGTCATGGGCACCGGTGCAGGGAAGTGGACACCCTCTGGCGGAGCTTGAGGGGAAGCCCCTCGCCGGTGCCGCGATGGCAGTCGAGATCGGCCCCTTGAACCCGTACGGGGCACGTCACTTCAGGATAAGGCTGACACACAACGGCAGCAGTTCTCCGGCACCGGTCCTCCAGGGACTCCACAGGTCGGGGCCCTACCCCAGTCTGAACTGGATAGAGATTGCGGCCATCAGGAGATCGATACGGCTTGACGGCGCGCAGATGGATCTGGCTGACGACGACGTCGAGACTCTGTTCAAGTACCTGTGTGGGATGATACCCGGGGGAGGACATCTCATGGTCCAGTACGACACGGGGGAAGGCGAAGAGACCAGGCGCGCCATCCACTGTGGCGTACCGCAGGTCGCGACCCCTCTCGGTTTCCTCATGTATCGGGCAGGATGTGGGATCGCCTTCAAAGACTGGTATTTCTCCGAAGGCGGGAGCGAAGGGCCACGGAAGCTGCAGGGCTACAAGGCGCTCGACGTAGACCACCGCCTGACGCGCGCAAAGGAGATGGCAGAGCAACTCCGCATCTTCCTGTGTCTGAAGGTACCTGAACGGTGCCGGGACGAGTGGCAGGCAGCCAGGCCGAGGGCGGCGCACGTCCTGGAGGCCCTCAACGAGAAGCCGTCCGGTGGCTCCCCGCAATGAATGGCGCAGGAGGATTCATATGAGCAGTGACGACGGACATGATGGCGCGGCTTCTCTTCCCACAGCCACGAGGATATGGCCTTCCAAGCGTTATCAGGAAATGCACGCGTGGTCGCTCAGCGACCCCGAGCGCTTCTGGGCCCAGGAAGCCAGGAAGCTGGACTGGTACAAGACGTGGGACAAAGTCCTGGACTGGAACCCGCCGTACGCTCGCTGGTTCGTCGGCGGCAAGCTGAACGCCTGCTATCAGTGTGTGGACCGCCACGTGAAGACCTGGCGCAGGAGCAAGGTCGCGATCTACTGGGAAGGGGAGCCGGGAGAGACAAGAGTCCTCAGCTACTCGACCCTTTATCGCGAGGTCAACAAGTTCGCTTCTGCCTTGAAGAATCTCGGTGTCAGAAAGGGAGATCGCGTGGCCTTGTACCTCCCCATGATACCGGAACTGCCGATCTTCATGCTCGCCTGTGCTCGGATCGGTGCCGTGCACACCGTCATCTTCAGCGGCTTCAGCGCGCAGGCGATATGCGACAGGGTGGGGGATACCCAGGCGAAGGTGATCGTGACTGCGGATGGCGGGTACAGGCGTGGGAAGGTCATCGCCCTGAAGCACATCGTCGACGAGGCGATCGAGATGTGTCCTTCTGTTGAGACCGTTGTTGTGGTCAGACGCACGGGCGAGAACGTCCCGATGACCACTGGCCGGGACCGGTGGCTCACCGACCTTGTTGATTCTGCTGACAATCAGCTAGTGCCCGAGCCCGTGGACGCCAACCACCCCCTGTATGTCCTCTACACCTCCGGGACGACCGGCAAGCCAAAGGGTGTCGTACACAGCACCGGCGGATACATGGTGTTCAATCACTCGGGCTACAAGTGGGTCTTCGACATCAGAGAAGAGTCGGTCTACTGGTGCACAGCCGACGTAGGATGGGTCACGGGGCACAGCCAGATCGTATACGCACCGCTTTCCCATGCCGCCGCCATAGTGCTGTACGAGGGCGCACCGGACTATCCGACAATCGACAGGTGGTGGGACATCATCCAGAAGTACGGTGTCAGCATACTCTACACCTCGCCTACCGCTATCCGGATGTTCATGAGGCACGGCGAGGAAGTGCCGGCCAAACATGACCTCAGCAGCCTCCAGCTCCTCGGAAGCGTGGGAGAGCCAATCAATCCCGAGGCATGGCACTGGTACTACAAGTATATAGGCGGCGAGCGGTGCCCAGTTGTCGACACATGGTGGCAGACCGAGACCGGCGGCACAATGCTGTCGCCCACGCTTGGTATCGAGCCCATTCCGCTGAAGCCGGGGTCGGCCACCTTTCCCCTTCCAGGAGTCGACGCAAGCGTTGTGGACTCGGGGGGCACCGAGGTGCCGAGCGGCGAGACGGGCTTCCTCATAGTCAAAAAGCCATGGCCGGGGATGCTGATGGACGTGTACGGCGACCCGGAACGATACAGGGAGTCCTACTGGTCCCGTTATCCCGGCTGCTACTACACCGGCGACTTCGCAATGCGCGACAGCGACGGCTACTTCTGGCTGCTGGGCAGGGCGGACGAGGTAATGAAAATCGCGGGACACCGCATCGGCACCGTCGAGTTGGAGGACGCGGCTGTGGCCCACCCCGACGTGAGTGAAGCGGCGGTGGCGGCCAAGCCCGATGAAATCAAGGGCGAGACCTTTGTGCTCTTCGTTACTCTGAGAGAGGGTGTTCGGGGCACGCCCGAACTGCGCAACGAAATCGGCGCACACCTGCGCAAGACCGTCGGCCCGATCGCCACCCCGGATGAGGTATACTTCGTCGATGTACTGCCGAAGACGCGGAGCGGAAAGATCATGCGCAGGGTTGTGAAGGCTGTCGCACTGGGCCAGAGCCCGGGCGACCTCACTACCCTTGAGGACCAGGCCTCGGTCAAGGAACTCCAGAAAGCATACGAATCACTGAAGGGCGCGGCAGGCGGCGGCACGGCTGCCGACAAACAGTAGGAGGACTGACGAATGGGAGCAGTCACTCTGGCAGAGGGAGTGTACTGGGTAGGCGCCATCGACTGGAACATCCGGAACTTCCACGGCTACTCGACCCGTCTCGGCACCACGTACAATGCCTACCTTGTCGCCGATGAGAAGGTTGCCCTCATCGATACGGTCAAGGCACCATTCTATGAGGAGATGCTCAGCAGGATCAGTGAGATCGTGCCTCTGGACAGGATCGACTACCTCATCTCCGACCACGTCGAGATGGACCACTCAGGCTCACTCCCAATGGCCATGCGCGATCTGCCCAACGCACGCCTTGTCACGCTGGAGAAGTTCGGAGAAGGCGGGCTGAGAAAGACCTTTCACGCGGACTGGGACATGCAGGTGGTGAAGGAAGGCAGCGAACTCGAGCTCGGCAGGCAGCGAGTCGCCTTCATTCCCACTCCCATGCTCCACTGGCCGGACTCCATGTGCTCGTATCTCGTCGAAGACAGGATACTCTTCTCGATGGACGCGTTCGGACAGCATCTGGCAACATCCGCCAGATTCGATGACGAGGTGGGGCTTGACACGATAATGCCGGAGGCCGCCAAGTACTACGCCAACATCCTGATGCCCTTCGGCGACCTGGTGGTCAGGACAGCGGACAAGCTGTCCGGACTCGATATCGACGTGATCGCTCCCAGTCACGGCCTCATCTGGCGTTCATATCACCGAGAGATAGTTGACTCCTATGTCGCCTGGGGCAGAGGAGATACCAGGCCAAAGGCCCTGGTAGTCTACGATACGATGTGGGGCAGCACTGAGAAGATGGCCCGTTCGCTCGCCGAGGGCATAATGGCGGGCGGGGTAGAGACAAGGCTGTACAACCTCACGAAGTCCGATCAGAGCGACATCATCAAGGAGGTCCTCGACGCCAAGGCGGTCCTTGTCGGTTCACCCACGCTGAACAACGGCATGTTCCCCACTGTCGCGGAATTCCTCTGCTATCTCAAGGGCCTCAAGCCGAAGGGCAAGCTCGGAGCGGCGTTCGGCTCCCACGGATGGGCAGGCGGCGCGGTCAAGGCCCTGGAGCAGGAGCTGGGCCAGGCGGGAATGGAGGTCCTCGAATCGGATCTCGCAATCAGGTTCGTTCCCGACGAAGAGGAGTTGGACCGGTGCTTCGAGTACGGCAAGATGGTCGCAGCGCGGGCCGCCGCATTCTGACGAGGAATGCTCGTACCCGTTGCCTGTGCTATAATATGGCGTCGGGGAAACGCGAGGCTCCGACCTGATATCATGGCTATAGACCTCGACAAGCTCAGAAGCTTCACACACTTCACTGGTCTCGACCCGGCGGAGTTGCAAACTGTAGCGGAGGTCGCTTTCGAGAAGAGCATCGAGCGAAACGAGATGATACTCTTCGAGGGTGAGACCTCAGACGCTCTGTACCTGTTGGTGTCCGGGGCCGTGAAGGCATTCATGACCTCTGCCGACGGCAAGGAACAGATCGTCTATATCCTGCGCCCCGGCGACTCAATAAATGACGTGCCTGTATTCGACCGCGGGCCGAACCCGATGAGCGCGCAGGCGATGAGCCCGCTAGTGCTCTACGGCCTTCGGAGTGGAGATCTGGAGATCATACTGCGGGACCACCCCCGGGTCACCAACAACTTCGCACACGTACTCGCGGAGCAGGTCCGTCAGCTCATGGGCCTGGTAGAAGACCTTTCCTTCAAACACGTTATCAATAGAGTGGCCAAGATACTGCTTGAGTACGCAGGCGACGGCTCCGCCACAAGACCCAGGCTCACCCAGCAGGAGATGGCGGCTATGGCCGGCACCGCGCGGGAGATGATCGGCAGGTCACTCAAGTCTCTGGAAGACGAAGGCGCCATCAAGCTGGAACACCAGAGAGTGGTGGTGACAGACCGTGAAGCGCTGGAGGAACTCGCCGGGATCGGAGCATGAGACAAAAGTCGTTGCCGCAGTGGAATCATCATCAGCATGATAGACTAGTGAGAGGTATTCCGCTTTGCTGAATCTCCCCGTTATCGATAGGGATAAGTGCCAGGTATGCGGTACGTGCGTCAGCGTCTGTGAGTGCAATATCCTTGTGATAGTCGACGGCAAGGTCAACATCGTGGAGAAAGGCGAGTGTGCCACCTGCAGGTGCTGGTGCACTCTGTGCGAGTCCGTCTGCCCCAACGAGGCAATAACCTGCCCTTTCGAGATCATACTCCGCTAACTCCCCTTAAGCTGCACACCTGGTCCGACTCCTAGTGTTTCTCCACCCAAAGCTGCCCCCCGTACTGACGTAATATTGACAATTATCTATCAACTTGTTATAGTGTTACAGGCTCACTAAAAGATTACCGATTGCGACAAAAGTCGCATACAGCCGGAAGCCCCTTCCGTAGAATGGGCGCGAATGAACTGAAGGCGAAAGGACGATGAAGCAACGAAGGAGCACGAAGTCGGAGCCGCGCAATCGGGCATCCGCTTGCGTACACCACTGGGTGATAGAGAGCCCGGCCGGTCCGACCAGCAAGGCAAAGTGCAAGAGGTGTGGAACGGCCACGGAGTTCATGAACTACGTACCGTTCGTATCCTCGCATGACGGCGCTTCGCTGGACCCGCGCAGGATCAGGGTTTCCGATGCTTAGGCTCAGTCGTTGCGGAGGCAAGCATGTACAGAAGACCATTGAGAGAATGGGACGGTCTGGAAGACCTCTTCCGCCCGAATGTGCCGACACGGGTCGCTGAAACGGAAGACCAGACCGTCCGCGGAGGCGACAAAGGCGGCGACGAATACCGCGAGCTGCTGCAGCGGTTGAAGGCGGACTTCACAAACTACAAGCGCCGGGTCGAGAATGAGCGTCAGGAATACAGGCAGCAGGCGAACCGCGACCTTGTCTTGCGGTTGCTGCCCGCCCTAGACGATCTGCGCAGGGCGCTGCAGTCTATGCCCGATGATGTAGCCGGGATTGAGTGGGCAAGAGGGCTCCAGATGGCGGTTGGCGATCTCATCAATCGAATGGGTGAAGAAGGGCTGGAGAGGATCGAGGCGGAAGGCACGAAGTTCGATCCTCAACAGCACGAGGCGCTGTTCTGCGAGGAAGGTCCGGAGGAAGAGGGCACGGTCCGGACCGTATGTAGAGATGGCTACAGACTGCACGACAAGGTGATTCGACCCGCGCAGGTTGTTGTATGTGAAGGCCCAGGTCGTCGAGACCAGAGCGGCGGCAGGCAAGCCGTCGATAACAAACTTAACAGGGAGGTAGCAGGAAATGGCTAAAGTACTGGGAATCGACCTCGGTACGACAAACTCATGTATGGCCGTCATGGAGGCCGGTGATCCGGTCGTGATCGAGAACACGGAGGGGGCGCGCGTAACCCCCTCGGTCGTCGGTGTGGCCAGCAAGACAGGCGAGAGATACGTCGGACAGGCTGCAAAGCGTCAGGCTGTGACGAATCCGGAGAACACCATATTCTCCATCAAGCGCCTGATGGGCCGCACGTACGACGACCCGGAAGTCCAGAAGGACACGAAGGTGCTGCCCTTCAAGATCGTGAAGGCGGATAACGGTGATGCGCACGTGCAAATGGGCACGAGAATCTATTCGCCACCCGAGATCTCGGCAATGGTCCTGCAGAAGCTCAAGGAGGATGCAGAGGCCAAGCTGGGTGAGAAGATCACGCAGGCGGTGATCACTGTTCCCGCCTACTTCAACGACAGCCAGCGCCAGGCAACAAAGGACGCAGGGAAGATCGCAGGCCTGGAAGTGCTCAGGATAATCAATGAGCCCACAGCCGCGGCCCTGGCGTACGGCCTGGACAAGAAGGGCGACGAGACCATAGCTGTCTACGACCTCGGTGGTGGTACGTTCGACATCTCGATCCTAGAGCTTGGCGAAGGTACCTTCCAGGTCAAGGCGACAAACGGCGATACCCACCTTGGCGGAGATGACTTCGACCAGAGGATCATCGACTGGATAGTCGATGAGTTCAAGCGCGATCAGGGTATCGACCTCAAGCAGGACAGGATGGCCCTGCAGCGCCTGAAGGAGGCTGCCGAGAAGGCGAAGTGCGAGCTGTCCAGCGTTATGCAGACGGAGATCAACCTCCCCTTCATCACAGCAGACTCAAGCGGGCCCAAACACCTGACCATGTCTCTCACTCGCTCCAAGATGGAGCAACTGGTGGGCGACCTGGTCGAGCAAACGGTCGAGCCCGTGAAGAAGGCCCTCGCCGACGCAGGCATCGAGGCCAGGGACGTCGATGAGGTCGTCCTCGTCGGCGGGCAGACCAGGATGCTGGCCGTCATCGAGAAGGTGAAGGAGCTGTTCGGCAAGGAGCCGCACAAAGGCGTCAACCCCGATGAGGTGGTGGCGATCGGCGCGGCAATACAGGCCGGCGTACTGAAGGGCGAGGTCAAGGACGTGCTGCTGCTCGACGTGACTCCGCTCACTCTGGGCCTGGAGACTCTGGGTGGCGTCATGACCCCGCTCATCCCGAGGAACACCACCATCCCGACCCAGAAAAGGGAGACGTTTACTACAGCATCGGACAACCAGCCCGCAGTGGACATCCACGTCCTGCAAGGTGAACGGCCCATGGCTTCTGAGAACAAGACCATCGGGCGGTTCCAGTTAGACGGGATACTGCCCGCACCGAGAGGCGTGCCTCAGATCGAGGTAACATTCGACATAGATGCCAACGGCATCCTGAACGTCTCGGCGCACGACAAGGGCACGGGCAAGGAGCAGAAGATCACCATAACCGCAAGCTCCGGCCTGTCCAAGGAAGAGGTCGAGAGTCTGGTGAAGGAAGCTGAGCTTCACTCTGAGGAGGACAAGAGGAAGCGCGAGGAGATCGAGACCAGAAACCACGCCGACAACCTCGCGTACAACACGGAACGCACACTTCGCGAGATCGGCGACAGGCTTCCGGGAGAGCTTCGCAGCGAGGCCGAGAGCAAAGTGGCTGCACTTCGCTCCGCGCTGCAGGCCGGCGACATCGGTCAGATGAAGTCGGCGATGCAGGAGCTGGAGACCGTGATGCAGAAGGTCGGCCAGGAGGTCTACGCCGGTGCTGGTGCGGCTACCGGCGGTGGCGGAGGCCAATATGGCGGTGGTGAGACCGCCGGCGGTGAAGAAGGCGGCACCGTCGAAGGCGAGTTCAGAGAGGTGTAAGCCGTAGGGCAGAAGACTAGTGTCACCGGGGGGCGGGGTGTGCCCCCGCCCCCGGTCGACAGCGCGTAACCGCCTGTGCGGCGCGACGTGCACGGAATATAATTGGAGCGGGAGAGCGCACTCTGACGAAAGGAGGTAGTAGCGAATGGACATGAACAAGCTGACTGAGAAGGCGCAACAGGCCGTTCTCGCATCGCAGCAGATGGCAGAGAGCCACCATCACAGTCAGGTGGACGTGGAGCATCTGCTGCTCGCACTGCTGAACCAGGAGGACGGAGTCGCCCCTCAGATTCTGCGCAAGCTGGGCGTCAACATTCAGCAGATGTCGGCCGAGCTGGATTCCGCGCTGGCGAATCAGCCTCAGGCCTATGGCGCAACCCAGTTGTATATGTCATCCAGGTTGAAGCAGGTGCTTGATGCCGCCTTCAACGAGGCGAAGAACATGAAGGACGAGTACGTCAGCACCGAGCACCTGCTCATAGCCATCGCCGACGAATCGGGGAAGTCTCCAGCAGCCGGTATCCTGAAGTCTCAGGGGATCACGAGGGACCGCATATTCCAGGCCCTGACGGGGATCAGGGGAAGCCAGAGGGTTACCGATCCCAACCCTGAAGGAAAGTACCAGGCACTTGAGAAGTACGGTCGTGACCTGACGGAGCTGGCCCGTTCCGGCAAACTCGACCCGGTGATCGGTCGCGACGACGAGATCAGGCGTGTCATCCAGGTGCTGTCACGGCGTACCAAGAACAACCCTGTACTCATCGGTGAGCCAGGTGTGGGCAAGACCGCAATTGTGGAGGGCCTCGCGCAGCGCGTCGTGAAGAAGGACGTGCCGGAGGGCCTCAAGAACAAGCGTATAGTCGCCCTGGATATGGGCGCTCTCATCGCCGGCGCCAAGTATCGTGGCGAGTTCGAGGAGCGGCTCAAGGCTGTCCTGAAGGAAATCCAGGAATCGCAGGGAGAAGTGATCCTGTTCATCGATGAGCTGCACACAGTGGTGGGAGCCGGTGCAGCCGAAGGGGCTATGGACGCCTCGAACATGCTCAAGCCGATGCTGGCCCGTGGCGAGCTGCACTGCATAGGGGCCACCACTCTCAACGAGTACCGCAAGCATATCGAGAAGGATGCGGCGCTTGAGCGGCGCTTCCAGACCGTCCTTACAGATGAGCCGACAGTTGAGGACACGATCAGCATTCTCCGCGGTCTGCGCGAGCGCTACGAGATACACCACGGTGTGAGAATAACGGACTCCGCAATGGTCGCTGCAGCGGTGCTCTCGCATCGGTATGTCACCGACAGGTTCCTGCCGGACAAAGCCATCGACCTTGTCGATGAGGCTGCCTCGAAGCTGCGGATGGAGATCGACAGCATGCCCGCAGAACTCGACGAGGTCGAGCGGCGCATCATGCAGCTCGAAATCGAGCGCGAGGCCCTGAAGAAGGAGAAGGACACGGCCTCCAAGGAGCGGCTGTCGAATCTGGAGAAGGAGCTGGCCAACCTCAAGGAGGAGAGCAGCCAGCTCAAGGCGCAGTGGGAGCAGGAGAAGAGCGCGATTCAGGAGATACGCGAACTCAAAGAGCAGATCGAGCAGACCGGCCACGAGATCGAGAAGGCGGAGCGCAACGCGGATTTCGAGAGAGCTGCACAGCTCAAGTACGGCACCATGGTCGACCTCGAGCAGAAGCTCAGGGACAGGGAGTCCGAACTGGTAGAGGTCCAGGGCAAGACCAGGATGCTCAAGGAGGAAGTTGACGAGGAGGACATCGCCGAAGTAGTCAGCAAGTGGACCCACATCCCCATAAGCAAGCTGATGGAAGGCGAGATCCAGAAGCTGCTGCAGATGGAAGAACGAATCCACACCAGGGTCGTCGGCCAAGACGAGGCAGTGAGTGCGGTCAGCAACGCCATCAGGAGGGCCCGTGCCGGCCTGCAAGACCCGAACCGGCCTCTTGGCAGCTTCATATTCCTGGGCCCGACCGGCGTCGGAAAGACAGAGCTGGCCCGCGCTCTGGCGGAGTTCCTCTTCGACGACGAGCAGTCGATGGTCCGTCTCGACATGTCTGAGTACATGGAGAAGCACACCGTCTCGCGTCTTATCGGGGCTCCCCCCGGCTATGTGGGCTACGATGAAGGCGGCCAGCTTACCGAGGCGATCCGCCGCAAGCCGTACTCGGTCGTTCTCTTCGACGAGATAGAGAAGGCGCACACCGACGTCTTCAACGTGCTGCTGCAGATTCTCGACGATGGACGGTTGACCGACGGTCACGGCAGGACTGTGGACTTCAAGAACACCGTTGTCATCATGACGTCGAACCTTGGCGGACAGATATTCGGCGAACTCGGGCCGGGACACGAGGCGGACATCAAGGACCGACTCATCGAGACACTGAGGTCTTACTTCCGTCCGGAGTTCCTCAACAGAGTCGACGAGACAATCGTCTTCCATTCGCTGAGCCGGGAAGACATCGAGAAGATAGTGGACATCCAGCTAAGAGACCTCGGTCGGCGACTGAGCGCGAGGCATATCGGCCTCGAAATGACACAGGCCGCGAAAGACCTGGTGGTCGCAGAGGGCTTCGACCCCAACTACGGCGCCCGACCTCTCAAGAGGACGATCCAGAAGAGAGTGCTGGACCCGCTTGCAGTAAGGGTGCTCGAAGGCGACTTCTCGGACGGCGATACAATAGTGGTCGATGCCTCAGGTGATGAGGTCATCTTCCGCAAGTCCGAAGAGGCCGTGCCGGCAAGCTGATCAGGAGAGGCAGATAACATGGACGTCAGGCTGTACACAAGCCCGTCTTGCGGCTACTGCCACCAGGCCAAACGGTATCTGGCCCAGAAGGGTATCAGGTTCACTGAGCATGATGTCTCGCGGGACCGGGCCGCCGCAGACGAGGTGGTGCGCCTCACGGGACAGATGGGCGTACCGGTTATCGTGGCGGATGGACAGGTGGTGGTTGGCTTCGACCGGCCGAGACTCGACGCGCTGTTCCGTGAGTCCGGTTCCGGCAGGCCGAAGCTGGGTCTGAAGGTAGCTGACGCCAGCAGGATGGCCGCGAAGGTCGGCGCTGTCCCGGTCTTCGGCGCTCTTGTCGGGGCGGTGGCCCCGTCCTCTCCGGGTGAGAAGGCAGGCATCAAGCCGGGGGACATCATCACCGAGTTGAACCTGAGGCCCATCAACAAGGCCGAAGACCTGGAGAAGGCTTTCGCCGCCATCGAACCTGGAGGCAGAGCGACTCTGGTCTTCCTTCGCGGCCAGGTCACGATGCGGTCGGAGATCCAGCTATCTTAGGCGCACCGGTCAAGGAGCCGGCGATAGAGAGGGGGCATCATGGCTGTCACGAGAGAAGCCAACGGGCAGGCGAAACCGAGGCGAAGGTTGCTTCACTGGGTGGTGGCGGCAGCCTTCCTCATAATGGTAGTCACAGGCCTCATGATGATGGTGCCTGCTTTCTCGGCGGCCGCTTCCGGAGGCTGGACAAGGCTGATACACAGGATCGCAGCCGTGCTACTGGTGGGCGGCCCGCTGGTTTACGGTGCGATCCATCCCCGGGAAGCCTGGGCGTGGCTCAAGGAAGCTCTGCTCATCACACCGGGCACCAGCCCCGGCCATATCCCAACCTGGAAGAGGATTCACAAGGCGCTGATAGTGATCGGCTTCGTGCTCTTGGGCGTCACGGGTGCCTTCCAGTGGTTCCTCAAGGGAATCGTCCCGGGAGAAGCCTTCCAGGTGGCTTTGCTGATACACGATATTACCTTCTTCTCGGCGCTCGTTGTGTTCCTCTACCACGTATACTATGAACTCGACTGGTGGCTGTGGAAGAGACGCTACTGCGCCGGCTGCGACATGGCCTACTGCGCCGAGGTCTGTCCCTCAGCCGCCCTCATGGTCTCCAGTAACAGGGGCATCGAGCGCCATACCATGCGGTGCGACAACTGCAGACTCTGTATGGAGATATGCCGCCGCAAAGGGTACAACAGGAAGACTGTACACGGCGTCCAGACCAGCCCCTCCCGCGGCGCTCCCGAAAGTCGAGCCCCCTAGAGCCCCTGCCCCGGAGCTAATCGCATGAACAAGAAAGGGGCCTCGCCTTCAGGCGAGGTCCTCTCACTTCCCCATAACGCCGCACCGTTCAGGCCCGGGCGAACCTCCGGCCCATCTCACGGGCCTCGGCGAGCGCTTCCGGATGGTCCTTGACCTCACCCCTCTTGTCTACGCCGCGCACCAGCAACTCGTCGGCATACTCGACGCCGATGGCATCGAAGAAGTACTTCACTGTCAGTTTCGGCCCCTCGAAAAGCTTCTCACCTCTCGTCGCGCCGACGCCTATGAAGGCTCCTTTCCTTCCTGTGTCCCGAGGCAGCGTCTTCAGTACGTGAGTACGCGCCCATAGCGCCTGGCAGCGGTCCATAAGAGCCTTGATCTGAGCTGTCACACTGTAGAAGAACATGGGGGAAGCAACGATAACGCGTTCATATTCGGCAAGCTTCTCGTAAATGTCGTCCATGTCATCGTTTATGACACACTTGCCGTCCCTTAGACACCCGTAGTATTCCTTGCAGGGCGCGATGTTCGCCTTATCCACCGTCAGCTTCTCGGTCTCCGCGCCCGCTTCCCGCGCGCCTGTAAGCGCTTCATCCATCAGGAGGTCCGTGTTGCCTCCGATCCTTGGACTTCCCATCAATCCGATTACCCGCAAGCCTCTACCTCCTCGCGAAGCCCGACTCCATCTGGGGCCCTTCTGGGTCTATGGAATACTAGGCCGCGGCGGCACTGCTGTCAACACGCGTCACTTCCGCCGATAAGCAGGAAACAGGGAAGCCGCTGTTGGCGGCTTCCCCGTCAATTTCGGCCTGGTACTCCGTCCGGTCCGGACGGTCACGACTCAGTTACCGGGTCTTCCAGAGTCCTCGATTCCCTGTCAAGTATCTTGATGAAGGCATCCACGACAGCGGGGTCCCACTGTTTGCCCGATCCTTTTCTCAGCACGTCGACCGCTTCCTCATTCGTGCGGCTGGGACGGTAGGGCCTCGGACAGGTCATCGCATCATAGGCGTCCGCTACAGCCAGAACCCGCGCTCCGAGGGGTATGTCTTCTCCACGCAGTCTGTTCGGATAACCCTTGCCGTTATACCACTCATGATGGCTCTCGACGATCGGGGTGACCCTGTCAAAACAGTCAGAGTGACGAAGTATCTCGACGGAGGCCACCGGATGCCTTTTCACCTCGTTGTGCTCGGCCGGGCTCAATGAGGAGGGCTTGAACAGTATCTGGTCCGGTATCACCACCTTGCCGATATCGTGAACCAGAGCAGCGAGTCTCAGGTCTGTCAGGAGGTCTGATGAGCAACCAAGCTGCATGCCGATCTCATTCGATATCATGTTCACCCGCTCGGAATGACCTCGCGCATAGGGTTCACGCGTCTCGGCCATTAGGGCCAGCATTCGCGCCATCTTCAGTGCCCTCTCATCATCCGCCTTGCGGTCAACATCGGCAGGCTGTGACCTGCGTGCACTCTCTTTCGACAGCTTGTCCGACTCCTTGCCCGCTGTTCTCTTCACCTCGCTGGACTTCGACTTCTCGGCCTTCCGAGGGGCTTCGGAGACATCAAGGCTCATGTCTTCGCTGGCCAGGGCCTGGATCGAGTCACGGTAGTACTGCTGGATCTGGCTCACCTGGTCACGCACCTGGCGTTCCAGGTTCTCCTGGTACTCACGATTCTCCAGCACCAGTCTCCTTCGTTCCAAGGCCTTTTCGACCCGCATGCTAAGGGCCTCCAGGTCGAATGGCTTCGTCACGTAGTCGTACGCGCCCAGCTTCATGGCTTCGACCGCAGTCTGAGCGTCAGCAACGGCGGTGATCATGATAACGCACGTGTCCGGATGGTCCGTGACGACCTGCGACAGGACATCGATTCCCGACATCCCGGGCATCTTGACATCCGTTAGCACGAGATCAAAATCCTCATTCGACGCCGTGTCCACCGCCTCCTTGCCATCGGGCGCTACGATGCACTCGTACCCTTCCGCCTGCAGCTTCCTGGCTATCACGGTTCGGATGGCCTCTTCGTCATCCACGACCAGGATGCGCCCCTTGACCTCTTCCTTCTTGGCTGTACTGTTGCCCATCGGCTAACCTCCTTGGCTTATCGTGAAGCCTTCCCCTTCGCGTTCAAAGGCCGCTCCGTCAGCGGCAGTTCCACTGTGAAAGTCGCCCCATATCCTGGGTGGCTCCTCACAGAGAGCATTCCACCGTGCTCCTGGACGATTCCGTAGCAGATGCTGAGCCCGAGACCGGTCCCTTTGCCCACATCCTTGGTCGTATAGAAGGGATCGAATATCCTATCCAGGCTCTCTTCCGGTATACCTGGACCATTGTCAGCGAACTCTATCTGCAGCTTCCCATCGACCTGTCGGGACGTCACAACGAGCTTGCCGGAACCGTGGCTGCTCGACATCGCCTGTTCGGCGTTGGTGACTATGTTCACGAACACTTGCTGCATTTGATAGTAGTCCGCCATCGTCTTCGGCAGACTCCGATCGAGATCCAACTCAAGCTCAATGTTGTTCACTCGCATTCGGTAGGCGTGCAACTCTATGCTATTCTCGAGCACCTCATTGATGTTCAGCAGAGTCCTCTCCGCCTTGTGCCGACGCGCGAACGACAGCAGGTTGCTCGTTATGCGGGTGGCCCGCTGAGCTTCGCGATAGATGGTATCGATGTCCTTCCTGACAGTCTCTTCAAGGTCTTCCTTGCCAGCCAGTAGTTGAGCGAAGGCCTGTACGGCCGCCAGCGGGTTGTTCAACTCATGGGCAACACCAGCCGCGAGTTCGCCGACTGCTGCCAGACGGCCGGTGAGCTGGAGCTGTTGCTCCAACTCGCGTTTCTCGGATTCCGCCTGCTTCTGACTTGTAATATCCCTGATCGACACCAGGCCGACGAGCCGCCCGGCGAAATCCATCTTCGTCCCGATCGTGCTGATCCAGATTTCCCGGCCATCCTTAGTTATTGACCTGAACTCGTCTATCTCCTTCTTGTCCTCTTCGAACATGTCCTTCGCGATGGACTGCAGGGCTGATTCCCGGTCGTCAGGATGAACGAAGTCCAGCGGGTCCAGGCCTATGACTTCCTCAGGGGAATCAAAGCCATACATCTCCGCCACAACCTGATTCGCCAGGACAACTCTCATTGTCTCGGCGTCTATGACAAACACGCCATCGAGTCTGCTCTCGAAGACCAGTCTATAGTTCTCCTCGCTCTCCCGAAGGGCTCTCTCGATAGCCCTTCGCTCGGTGATGTCTCTCGCCACCCCTACAATCTCGGGCGGATGCTTCCCAGGCAGCTTCGAGGCCGTGAATTCGATGTCCACGACAGCGCCGTTCTTCTTCTTGGCAGTGATCACGCCGTGGAAGTGGCCCTGCTGTCTAATGCCAGAATCAACGTCAGAGATGACCTCGGTCAGGTCCGTATTGTCAGAGACAAAGAGATTGGCCTCATGACCCATCAGCTCTTCTCTGGTGTACCCAAGCATGTGTTCGATGGTGTCATTAACCCACATCATCTTTCCGTCGCGGTACTTGAAGACCGCGTCGGCCACATTGCTTATGAGGGCAGAGTACTCCTCCTCGGATTCCCTGAGTGCCTGTTCCATCCGTCTGCGCTCAGTGATATCGCGCACGATGGCCACCAGCTCGACCGGCTTTCTGTCCGGAATCTGAGATACGGAGTACTCGATGTCCCTCGTCACTCCGTTCTTGTCCTGCATGTCTCTCACGTCGACGAAGATCCCGGAGCGACGTATGGAAGCCGATACGCGCCTTATGTAGTCCTCCGGCTCCTCGTTTTCCGGAAAGAAGAAGGAAGCCGGCTTGCCGATGAGTTCGTCTCTGGTATATCCGTACATGCTTTCGGCCCGGGAGTTGCACCAGGTGACCACGCCCTCCCTGATCTGGAAGACCGCGTCAGCCAGGTTTTCGACAAGCGCGGAGTAATGCTCTTTGGAGTCCCGGAGTTCCTCCTCGGCCCTCTTTCGCTCACTTACGTCCCGAATCACTACGGAAAGCGCAGGCTTGCCCTCCCAAGTCGTTACCCTGGTCCCAAGCTCTACCGGGCGTGTCTGCCCGTCCTTGCCTATCAGAGTTGTCTCGTACTGGACCGGTACTTCGTCTCCGCGCTTCCTTCTCGCGCGCATTCGTCCGAGGTTCTCGATGACCTCCGTCGGCAGCAGGTCTTCGATTGTCTGGCCGATCACTTCATCGACCGAATACCCAAACATCTGGGCACACCGCGCATTTGCGAAGACCACCCTGGAACGACGTACCACGCAGTACCCGTCGTTCATTTCCTCGAGGAGGCGCCTGAGTCTCTCCTCGGATTCGCGGAGGGCTTCCTCGGCCTGCTTCCGCTCGGTGATATCTCTGAAGTTGGCGACAATGCCGCGCACCTCGGGATCGCTGACGAGGTTGCGCCCGACTACCTCGAAGACCTTCCATGCTCCATCGGTGTGCTTTGCACGCACCTCTACGTTGATGGTCGACTCGGGAACCTCCATCAGACGCGCGAAGACCTCTGCTGCCAATTCGATATCGTCGGGGTGAATTGACTCGAAGTAGTCCTTTCCTACCCTCTCCTCCGGCTCCACTCCCAGCAGGTGCCTCATCGATGGGCTTTCCCACCTGAACGTGCCGTCGGGGTCAAGGATGACGATCCCATCCAGCGACTGCTCGATCAGCGAGCGGTAGTATCTCTCGCTGCTGCGCAGAGCGGCCTCTATGCTCTTCCGCTCAGTGACGTCGATGAAGGAGGCCATGATGCATTGGGGCTCACCGTCATCGCTTCTGACCAGCGTACCTGATACCTGCGCGTCGAAGAAGCTGCCGTCACGTCGCTCGGCAAGCAGTTCTCCTCGCCAGCCACCTCGGGTCACCTTCCCCAGAGCAGCCGACGCCCTCTTCCGGTCGGCCCAGAAATCGCGAATGTCCTTGCCAAGTACACTGGCCCCGTCTTCGTGCCCCCACATCCGAAGAAAGGAGCTGTTGACGTAGCCTATCCTGCCCTGTGTATCCGCAATGGCTATGCCGTTGATGGAGGACTCTATTGCCTTCTTGAGAACTCTCAGTTCCTCTTCCTTCCCGGCTGCAGTGTCTTTGCTCTCGGTCAGGATTAATCCCAGGCCGTCGCCCACCTTGAATGCCTTCACATCCAGGTGCGCGTCGCCATACTCCGTAGTTGCGGCAATACCGTCGACTGCATAGGGCTCACCGGTCTCGATGACTCTCAGGTACTCTTCGTAGCGCCCGCTCGATACGACATCCGGCGCGATCTCGGTTACGCACTTGCCTACCATCGCGTCTTTCGAAGCACTACATCCGTTGCGTCCGCCGGCAGATACCGAAACGCATCTAAGGTTCGGATCCAGCAGTACGAAGGCGCTGAACGGTGCATTACCGGCAGCCATTGTGTCCCTGTGCCTTGTCGATGTTCTCGCTGCGTCTTGTGGCTTGTCCAATGCAGAAACCCGGCTTCCCGTTCTCCCCTGAGTACCTTCGTTCACACAGATGCATATTGACAGGTTGAGAAGGCGCAATCCCGCCCGGCACATATGCGAAGCGCTGCATCTGCCTCACCACGTTAGCGCACGCATCAGGTGAGTTGAATAGTCATTTCAGGTAGCGGCGGCTGGTAATTTCGTACTGCGAGCTTAAGCGCACGACGGTCGTTCAACCCGGGTGGAGCTGCAGGCCTTCCCGGCTGGATCCGCGTCCGCCCGCAGTCCGTACCCGGGAAAGACGCCCCAAGAATTTCGTGCACTGTTAGTATTGACATTCCTTGAAGAGCTATACCATAATCCGCTCCGGTAGTCCGTGGCAGTCCAACAGTCCCGCGGACTGCACACAGAGGCGGCCGGGGTCCGCTGGATTATCCAGACCACGCGCAGGGTTCGCAAGTCCGCTGCGTTGTGCTACACTATTGAAGACTGAGGTGCACGACTATGACTTCATCAGCGACTATCCAAGACAAAGTGAAAGTGCTCCTTGTCTATCCCAGTTATCCGGACACGTTCTGGAGCTTCAAGCACAGCCTGCGCATCGTCAAGAAGAAGGCGGCTTTCCCGCCACTCGGTCTCCTGACGGTGGCGGCGATGCTCCCCGAAGAGTGGGACAAGAAGCTGGTCGACATGAATGTGAAGTCCCTGCGAGACGACGATATCAAGTGGGCCGACTACATATTCATGAGTGCGATGGTGGTTCAGAGACAATCGGCAAGGGAAATAGTCGACAGATGCAGGAGACTCGGGACGAAGGTTGTCGCCGGCGGCCCGTTCTTCACAGCCGGCTACGAGGACTTCGCGGACATAGACCATCTCGTACTGGACGAGGCCGAAGTCACCCTTCCCCTGTTCCTAGAGGACCTCGGGAACGACTGCGCGAAGCACGTCTATACGTCAAAGGAGCGACCCGACCTGTCGAAGACACCCAGGCCGATGTGGTCACTCGTCGACCTGACCAACTACTCGACCATGAGCATCCAGTACTCCCGGGGCTGCCCGTTTGACTGCGAGTTCTGTGACATCATAGTTCTGAACGGAAACAAGCCACGTACCAAGTCCAAAGAACAGGTCATCGGCGAACTCGACGATCTGTACCGCAGGGGCTGGCGTGAGGGCGTCTTCGTCGTGGATGACAACTTCATCGGCAACAAGAAGAAACTCAAGCGCGAGATACTGCCCGCTATCATCGAATGGCAGGAGAGACGCAAGCACCCGTTTGGCTTCCTGACAGAGGCCTCGATCAATCTGGCCGACGACGAGCAACTGATGGACGCCATGGCGCGGGCAGGTTTCGATACGGTCTTCGTCGGAATCGAGACCCCGAACGAAGAGAGCCTGGTCGAATGCAACAAAGTGCAGAACAGGAAGCGCGACCTGGTGGACTCGGTCAAGACGATCCAGAACCACGGCATGCAGGTGCAAGGAGGATTCATCCTCGGTTTCGACAGCGATCCGGTCTCGATATTCAGAAGTCAGATCAGCTTCATCCAGCGGAGCGGAATCGTAACCGCGATGGTCGGCCTGTTGAACGCCCCGAAGGGCACAAAGCTCTATCAGCGCCTGAAGAACGAGAACCGTCTTCTCGACGAGTCCAACTTCTCCGGAAACAACACGGACTGCTCACTCAACTTCGTGCCCAGGATGGACCGCGAGACCCTCCTCAGTGGGTACAGGCAGATACTTGAGACCATATACGCGCCTCGAACCTACTATGAGCGAATCAGGATATTCCTGAGTGAGTACAGGCCGCAGCGCAATAAGGGCCTTTCCGATTTCCGGTTCTGGCGGCTCAAGGGTTTCATAAGGTCGATGTGGTTCCTCGGTGTGCTCGACAGGGCGAGGCTCGACTACTGGCGTTTCTTCTTCTGGGCCCTGTTGAAGAAGCCCCGAAGCTTCCCCCTCTCGATGAGTCTGGCGGTTCACGGCTTCCATTTCCGGACGGTTCTCACGAAGTACGCGCGGACCACTGGTGAGAGTTCCGGCAGTCACCATTCCCTGACACCCAGCCAATCGGGGGCCTGAAGCCTCTAAAGGTACATTCGGAAGCCATAGGCGGACGCCTCGAACCCCATGTGACGATAGAACCGGTGCGCGTCTTCACGCCTCGTGTCGCTCATCAGCACTATCTTGTAGCATCGTGCGTCGCGCGCCTTCGATATTGCATGGTCTATCAGCATTCGTCCCAGGCCTTTCCCCCGAAATCCCTCATCAACCATGAGGTTCTCCAGCAAGACCCACGGGGATGCCCGATGAGATAGATTGGGCACGATCAGAAGCACAAGGGTGCCTACCACACAGGTCCCGTCGTCCACCACCAGAAGCTGATGTTCCGGAGCACGATCGATCTGATCCAGCACCCGCGCGTATTCCTCGGCACCAGGGTCCTTGCCAGCTTCCACGTTGCTCATCGTGATGCTGAGCTCGTCGTACAGCTCCAAGATCCGCGGGATGTCTTTCGGTTCAGCGTGCCGGAGATTGTACATATGCCGTGCCCCCCAACGGGAGCATAGGTTAGGCGTCACAGGATGTTCTGTCAATTGCGCCGGCCTCCAGGGCCGGCTTGCTCGGCCAGCTTCGACACCGTACAATGGCTGGGAGCGTAGCGTTGCGGGAATCCGAGTTTGATATGCCCGCTCTTGCACTTCGCCATGAGTCAGATATATCACCATGTGCCCTCGGCCCAGGATGTCGGCCCCGAGGGCAGGTCATACCAGATGACCGAGGGCACTCTCGAATACCGGGACAGGCTCGTCCTCTACGTCCATGTTGTGGCCTCGGACATATCCTTCTGCGACCGCAACTATGCTCCCCACATGGCCAGCGTGAACGTCAAGGGGTACGTTGTTCACTGGAAACACCACACAGGTGACGAGGGAGAGGAGATATCGAAGGTCGAGCCCATTACCGACAGTGATCAGAGACATGATATATCGAGAGTACTGCGAGAGCGCTTCGGCGTTGCGTCAGTGTCATTCGTCTAGCACTAGACTTCGGGCCGCTCGCGCCGAATCACGTCATACCCTGTAGAGGTTCTCCTGTCTCCAACCCCCGCCCTTGCTGTTCACACTCGTCTCGACTATACTGTCACGAATCGACCACAGTCAGACAGGAGAAGCCCGGGATGACAGGAGTACGTAACGCCATCCGGCATCAGGGCGACCTCTCACTTGTCGTCGTCATGAGCATACTCCTCATAGTAGTCGTAGCACTCTTCCCATCAAACACGGCACGCATCATCCTCGGCCTGCCTGTCCTGCTCCTCGCACCCGGCTACTCTCTACTCTCCTTGCTCTTCCCTGATACACGTGAACTGAGCCTGTCGGAGCGGATTCCTCTCAGCCTCGGGCTGTCAGTGTTCATACTGGCCGTGCTGGGACTCTTCCTCACCACGACGTTCTCCGTTCAAATGAATCCTCTGCTGGTAGTCGGCTTCACACTGGTCGGAATCTGTTCGACTGGGGCCTGGTATCGGCGCTCAAAGGCACACCTGACGCTCAGCAATGGTCGCGTGTTCGAAGAACTGATCGCGTCTCTCAAGACAGGCCGCCTGACCTTCTGCGCAGTGTTGCTCACGATCGCGGTATTGCTGTCCGTAGTGGGGCTGATTGCATACACAGTTGCAGTTCCGCGGAACAGCGAGTCATTCACCGAGTTCTACGTTCTAGACGGAGACGGCACATCGGCCGAGTATCCCCACACATTCCAGGCAGGTGAACGGACGAGTATTCTGGCCGGGGTAGTCAATCACGAGGCGGCCCCGAAAGCCTATCGCCTTGCGGTCACCCTGGATGGGTTGCCGCTGGGAGAAGTCGACATTCCATGTCTGAAGTCCGGAGAGCAGTGGGAGGGCGAAGTCGCGTTTGTACCGGTTGAGCCGTCGACAGACAGCAAGCTGAGGTTCACCCTCCATCAAGCGGGGTCCAGCGACCCCTGCGCGGAGCTTCACCTGTGGGCAGAAGTAGGGGAATGAAGGGGCCGTCGATTGCTCGACTGCTCGCCGTAGCGGGATCCGGTTGCCTTGCAGGCAGCGCGGCGCTGATCGCCTCAACTCCCCCAGCGTCGGGATGGGAGCAGTCAATCTATCAGGCCTATCCCCCGGCTGCATGGGCACTTCTTGCTCCAGCCCTGGCATCCGGCATAGCGATTCTCATTCTTCAGTCCTTTGCGGCGCGGGTTTCCCGCTGGTGGCTTGCCGGACTGCTAATGGTCATCGTGACCGGCTCGCTGTTCCTGTCACTTCCGCTCTTGAGGGGCTACTGGACGTACGGACGCGCTGACACGCTGACGCATATCGGCTGGACACGCGACATCCTGCTCACCGGTCACATTGCCGAGAGCGACTTCTACCCCGTGACACACCTCATAGGAGCAGAAGTTGTCCAGATCACAGGACTCCCGGTCCAGTCTCTCGCCACGATATTGTCGGTGGCATTCTTCTGTCTGTACATTGCCGGGATGTTCCTTCTCGGCAAGTTACTTACCTCCGATATAAGGGGAGGCCTGCTGCTCGCGGCTCTCGCATCGCCGTTCGTTTTCACCGTCTACCACGTGCATCCACACCCCACCATTCTGAGTGTCTTCGCACTCCCCATTGCGCTATACCTGTACCACAGGGCGAGCGGACAGTCAGCCGGCCGATGGCGCTACCTCGTCCTGCTCCTGCCTGTTCTGGTTATCGTCACCCTCTTCCACCCGGTCACGGCAGTGATGACTGCGCTGGCTTTCTGTGTCTTCGCGCTCACTCCGGCCATGCTCCGAATCCTCCGGATCAGGCGATTAGCTTCCACAACCGAAGCGCGCACAGTCAGCGTACCTCTTGCTCTTGTTGCAGCCGTCGTCGTCGCAACAACCTTCGGAGGCTGGTACTTCGCCTCCGGCATGATTGAGAGGCAGTACGAGCAGACCGTGTCCTGGGTAACTAACGAGTTTGAAGGCGGGTCTGCCGACGAGACCCTGAACGAAGGGAAGGAAGAAGTGCCCGATGACACGAAGACAGCCGTCGTCCAGACCCGAGTGGAGCAACTGAGCCTGGCCGACCTCACACCTCTGGAACTCGTGCAGTTGGGCGCAAGCAGGTACGGGGCGGTGCTTCTCTGCCTGGCCGGTGCCCTGGCTGCAACTGCTATCCTTGCGCGCAGAGCCATGTCAGCGAACCGCCCGCCTGGCATCCCAGCGGCCCTGTACAGCGGCCAGTACCTGATCGCTCTAACCGTGAGCCTGGTCTCGCTCTTCACCTACGCTGCCGACGGCAATGAAATCAGAACGCTCAAGATGCCTCTATTCTTCGGAACCATATGCATGGTCCTGGTGATATGGAACTGGATGTCGTCTGAGCGGAGCCGTCAAGTCGACCGGACTGGGACATTGTCCTCGAACAGCCGCCTTCGAATCCTCGCAGCAGTGCTGGCGGTTGGAGTGCCCCTGGCGGCAACCATGAGTCTCAGCGGCGTCTACAGCGACCACATCAACGCGAGCCAGAATATGCAGGTCTCGCATGCGGAGGCGGCCGCGTCCGACTGGTTCAGTGCGGCCGCGTGCAACAGAATCGATGTGGCGGGACGGAGGCAGTTCCAGATGCGCCAACTCCTCCACTCAGTCGCCGGAGTTCACTCCAGTGCCTGCGATCGGAACAGGTCCGACTGGGTAACGATGCCCGGACACTTCGGCTATGACGAATGTGACACAATCGCTGAGGCGTTAGGGGGAAGAGAGCACTATGTGATCGTCCTTCCTCCGGACCTGATTGTGCCGCTGATGCGCCGAACTCCAGGTCTGGCGGTCTGGACTCAGGAAGACGTCGCCCGCCTCAACTCGGACGAGACCGCAAATCGCATATACGAATGCGGCGGAGTACAAATATGGCGGGTTCCTGTCGAGTGAATCGACACGTCGTCAACGCAATCAGAAGAACCTGTCGGCTATCCTGCGGAGGAAGTCAGACCCAATGCGAGGCCGGCCGAGTATCTTCCCAACCATGGCAGCCTCCACAGGGTCAATGCTCTTCGTGACAAGCAGCGCAATCGCGTACACAACCGCATAGGCAAAGAGGGCAACCGGCAGCACCCACAGGGCTGAGTCGACCGAATCCCCCAGACCGAGATACAGGCCAATCATGAGTAGCGTTGACACGGCCAGCGGTTTGAGCGCGTTTGGCCGGAACGGTCCGAACGGCAGCAGGGCACGCAACCGGGCATAGCGAAGGATGCTGCTTGCCGTGAGGGACACAGCCGTCGCGATTGCCGCGCCCTCTATGCCAAGTCGCGGTATCAGCAGCAGATTAAGAGCGATGTTCAGAAGCACGGTTGTCAGGCCGGCCATCATGACGAACTGTGATCTACCGAGGACAACGAGGGACGAACTCGTCAAAGCCAGACAGGCGTTCAGCGCGAAACCGGCTGCAAGGATTCGCAGCGCGTAGGCACCAGCAGCGTACTCCCCTCCGAAGAAGAGGGTAAGGACTGTATCAGGAAACAGGAGCAGTGCCAGGCACACAGGCCATATCACAGTGCACAGCCACTTGGTGAGCACCTGCAGATTCGAACGCATTTGCCGGAGGTCTCCTCTGGTATACAGCAGGGCCGTGGCGGGAAGGTAGGCCAGCCACAAGGCATTTGCAGGCACCGACATGAAGTGCGCGATAGGATGTGCAGCGCTGTACCACCCCACTTCGATAGAAGCGCGCAAGCCGCCCACCATCAGCGTGTCTATCCAGACAACCGATTGCTGGAGCAGGGCGATCCCTACGAACGGCAGGGAGAACCAAAGCAACTGGTTCATGCCAGAATCGCCAGGTGAGAGTCGCAAGCGGCCCGGCCGCAACGGCAAACGCCCAGCCGAGTACAGAAGCAGCGCCGTACAGGACAGTGCCAGAGCTGCCAGATAGGCGTAGAAGACCCCTTCGAAGTCAAGCCCCGTCACAGCAACCGGGATAACGAAAGCAAGGAATACCACACTCTTCATGCCATCCCGGAACCAGGCGGTCGAGCGCATATCTCCGAAACCCCTGAGTAGACCTGAGAAGAGGTTAAGGACAACCAGCAGAGGCAGACCCAGCGAAAACACCTTCAGCGGGAATGTCAGAGACGGCTCATGGAACACGCCATTCGCAATTGTCCCGGACAGGCCGAAGAGAAGGCCGGCAAGCGCGAAGCTGAACAGCACCACCAGAAGCGCCGATAGGCCGACGTCACCTGTGGCGGCAGCGGAGTCGCCCTTCCCTCTGGATATAGCTACGCTTCTGGCCACGCCCTGGGGCAGGCCCAGGCCGGCCAGCAGAGCAGCCATGTTCAGAACGACCAGAGACAGCGAGTATACACCGTAGTCGGCCTCGGACCAATAGCGGGCGATGACGATCCTGGCGCCGAACGCCAGTACCATACTGACCAGCGAGCCCACGAAGAGAATCGCCGCTCCCCTACCTATGCCGGTCGTCGATCCTTCTTCCATATGATTCTGGGAGTTGGAACCAGACGGGCGCTTCCCATCCTACGGTGACGCGGGATCACGCAGCACATCGCGCGAACAGTTTATGCCGCCAGCGAGGATACACGCTGAGCGTCTCCTGTGGCAAGAGCCCGCGTCCCATACCCATCAGTACCAAAGTACCATCTCGCCTGGTACGAAGGTGGAATTGATGGACTATGGTGAAGTGAGTAGAGTCTTGATGAAGAGCATGCCGAGAAATCTACCATGAAGCAGGAGACCCACGAACACGCCCCACAATCCCTGCGGCGCAATCCCCCACAGCTTGCCCGGGACCGCACCTCGTAGCTCAGGAGAACAGCAGATGACAGTGCTCCTCCTGACTTTCAAGCGCGACAGGGGCGAGAACCTTGCCCGTACGCTTGCAGAACACGGTCACGACGTAACTGTGGACGGGGTCCTGCTGGGCAGACGAGGGCTTGTGTCCAAAGTGATGAGGTCTTGCATGATTGTGCTTCGCAGTTGGGGTCGTCATGATGTCGTGATTGCCGAGAACCCCTTCTGGGATGCCATTGTCGCACTGGCTCTGACCATGCTTCAAAGGAACAAGACCCCGCTGGTCTACTACACCAAGGGATTCGCACCGGCCAGCATTGCGGAATCAGGCCCGAGGGGTCTGCGACGCTTCTGTCTGTGGATATCGAGATTAATCCTGCTCAAGTCTGACCACGTGATATTCATCAGCGACTGGCTCAGGATTGAGTACCTCCAGCGAATGGGCTCGAGCGTGCTGGCGAAGAAGCCATGCAGTGTCATCCATCACGCGCCCGCACCCGACTTCCTGGATGCGGTCGGTGTCGATTCCAGAGATTCGAGTACTCAACACAGTCGCAGATGCGCGGTAGTCAGCTACGCGGGCAACTTCGCCCTGTGGGACAAGAGCCGCGGAGTACTCCTACTCTTCGAAGCCCTTGCCAGATTGGCGGAAAGGCTCCCGGAAACGCAACTGGATTGCCGCATAGCCGGTGACGGCAGGCACCAGCATGCACTGGTGGCGGCTGCAGCCAGGCTGGGTCTGGCCGACCGCGTGTCGTTCGTCGGCAGGATCGAAGGCGGTGCACTTCGCGAGTTCTACAGATCCTCAGATATTTTCGTGTACCCCTCCTTCCAGGACGGTTGCCCAACCGTGGTTATGGAGGCGCAGGCCAGCGGCGTGCCCGTCATAGTCACTCGTAGCTGCGGCGCCGCCGAGGTGGTCGAACACGGCTACTCCGGCATCATCTGCGAGCCCACGCCGGACGCCGTAGCCGAGTCGATGGAGACTCTCCTTCGCGACAGGGAACTGTGCGCGGCAATGGGAGTTCAGGCAAGAATGCACACCATGCGTCACCTTTCGTGGGCGGTGTGCGCCGGAAAGATGAACGAGGTGATCTCCAAGTACGGTCTGAGAAAATCGCTGCCCGAAGCAGTCCCCGAGCCAGTACCAGCAGCCTCTCACCCGGTAGCAACCCGCTAGCTCTGGCTAACCTCCCGCCCACCGGACACTGCAGCGCCTCCTCCCGGCATGTGCATCTGAGCGAAGTCTCCCGCCCATGGCACGCGGAATCTGTCACCCTGGGAGGCCTTGATCAGCAACAGGAGCCACAGCCCGACCATGAGGACGATGCCGATCCAGAACGCTATCCGAAAGAGGATGCCAATATAGGGTATGAGAGCCACGTAGTTGAGGACCACCGCCGCCACGGAGAGCAACCCGAATGCAACCAGGGACTGCATCGCGTGAAACCGCACGAAATCGTTCTTCTTCTCCACGATCAGGAATATGATGCCGCTGAACCAGCCGAGGGCGTAGGATAGAATGGCAGCGAGATTTTGCTCAAGCCCTGTGCTGGTCTCGGTACCAACGTTAAGGCGCGTGCCGCATTGCTGGCAGTAGTCCGCTCCTTCCGGATGCTTCTCCTCCCCGCAGTTGGGACAAGTCATTTTCTCTCCAATCTCGAACAGTGCAGGTCGTTCCGGCCTCAATCCCAGAGGTACTTCTTGAGCCTCCCGCCCAAGGTCAGAAGGAGCGCTACAATGGCGATGATGAGGGCCGCTATCCCGAAACCCGCTCCTGAGGCTCCCGTCGGGCCTGGCGGACCCTGCTCGCCCTGTGGACCCCGTTCACCTTGAGGACCTGGGGGGCCTTCGGGACCTTGTTCGCCCTGCGCAGCCGCTTCACCCGCAGGACCCTGCGGCCCGGCAGGTCCTATCGGTCCTGGCTCTCCCTGCGGGCCCTGCTCGCCCTGAGGACCGGGCTGACCCTGCTCGCCCTGAGGACCGGCCGGCCCCTGAGGCCCGGTCATATCGATTACGTCGAAGTAGGCGGTGGCCGAATCCCCGTAAGTGTCCGTGACCGTGATCTGATGGAATCCCGGCGAAGTCTGCGTAGGCACCGCTATGATGGCATTGAATTCGGTCTCCTGCCTGGCAGAGCTTACATGCGGGACTTCGGCACCATCCCAATAGACCGTGATGTCCCAGGGTCCGCTGAAGTTCTCGCCCTGAATCCCCACCGTCGCGAATCCGGACGAGGGCGTCAATGTGATTACCGGCGCCTGGGCCGAGACACCGCCGGTGGTACCCACAACCAGAGCAATCACCAGAGTCAGAATGCAGACCAGACGCGCCCTCGAAATCATCATGACCCTCGCAAGACAACTCATACTCGATCCCGCTTTGTCGGCTAGCGCCAGAAGCCGATTCTGCGCAATTCGCTCCACCACGCCCCCGGGTCGCTGGTAAGCTGATCCCAGCCGCCTGCCCAGTGCACCGCGTGGACGGCATACCAGATGAACATCGCAATAGCAGTGATGATGATGGCTCGCCTTATGAGGCGCAGTATGCTCCTCCACGAGCTGAACAGCGGCTTGTGTGTCAGCTCACAGTAGCCGGTCTGCGGCTGGCCCTCCGGAGGAGTCGCCGTCACCGTTATGTCCAATCTCTTCTCCGGCCCGACAAACCATCCGCGCCTTGGCCTCGCGACCATCGGGACTTCAACGGACTGCCAGGCCTTCACCTGCACATCCTCTGACTCGAATATGAATCTGCATCCCTCTTCCAGATCCAATGCTTGCAGGCTGCAGGCCACGTCGCTGACACCGGTGTTGACCACACTCAGACGGTACGTCCCCTTCCTGCGGCAGGACACACGTACCGGCCGTATTTCGAGCTTGAACTCCGGTGCCGGCAGCACCTCCAGCTTGGCCAGCAGCGTCGCAGCCTCGTCCGGCGAACTCTGCGACCGTACTGTGACGGCAATCGGGTACTCCCCGGCCAGTACGCCCTCCTTCTTGGGCGGCTGGAAGGATATCCTCACCTGGTCCGAAGCCTGGGGCATGAGGGCAAGGCTTGACGCCGACCTTATGCACCATGTCTCGTCGATCCCGTCCACTTCCACGATGAATTTGTCGACGATTTCACCAATGTTCTGCACTTCCAGAACGACGTCGACCGGCATTCCGCCTGCGACGGTCTTGACATCTACAACTGAGAGGGATGCCTTGATGCGCTCGGATGATCTTGCCTCCGGGAGCGGACGGGGCCGCAGGTCAACAGTGCGGGCAGCCGACTTCTGCTTGTTCGTGGCAACCAGCGTGACCGTGCAAGGACTCGTCGGCCGCTTCAGGAGGTGGCCCTCAGCGGCTACGACTTCGCCGTCCAGCTTGACCTCCCGCGCTCTTCTGACAGACCACCCCAGCCTGAACTCACGCTGGTCCTGCGTGGAGGCGCTGAATGTGTCAATCACCGGCTGTCGCGCCAGACCGCGAATTCTCAGTCTCGGAAGCCTGATTCTTATCGACCTCAGGCGCTTGAGCCACGCGAACGACAGGCGTCGACGCTTTCCCCCTGGCTCGACATCGCCTCGACGACGCAGGGACTCCGTCCATGCGGTACGTACGAAGGTCGCGTTGCCGGTCGCGGCACCTTCACGAAGCAGGCTGCAGCAAATCGGGCAGTAGACAGCCGCCCCGGCCCCGCCAACGCTGGTTTTGTTGAACCGGTTGTAGATGAATATTATCGCCTTCTCGTAGGCCGACTGCACCTTGTCACTGTAGCGCGGCAACGAGATGCTCACGCCCTCAAGCCGCATCTGCAGCATGTGGCCGCAGAACGGGCAGTAGTTGAAGGTGTCCCTCCCGTCCTCTGAGGCAGCGGCTGCGCCCGCCTCGAACTCGAACGGCTTGACCCCGCCGAAATTGGCCAGACGACCGGGTCTTACCTCAAGTCCGGTTGCGGCCGCGCCACCGGCCGGAACAGAGACCCTGTCGCTTTCGAATCGGCATGTCAGTCTTCGCCTGGCGTCGCAGGCTCCCAGGTCGACCGTAGCACTCACCTTGCCAAGGTTCTTCACCGTAACGTCGTACCTGGCGCTGCGGCCCTCCTGCCGTTCCGGGGCGATACTGAGTTCAAGTCCGAGCGGCGCCCCCATGTCAAGCACGGCTTCAACACTCGTCCTAACATCCGGGGTCTCCTGGGAAGACACCTCGATGCGGAAGGGATAGGAACCAGGCTTTGTCTCCGGCGACTTTGGCGGATGAAGGACGATCCTCAACTCGTCCTGGTCATTGGGAAACAGGGCGACGCTCGACACGGGAAGCGTGTACCAGTCGGCGGCAAGACCTTCAACTGCGACCGACAACTGGTCTATAGTCTGCCCCGTATTGCGGATTCTCGCCGTCAGCTCGGCGCTGTCACCGGCGGCCAGGGTCACCTCTGCTGGTTCAACGCTCAGCTCGACCGTATCTGCCATGCGCTATCTCCCGACTCCAACCAGGACCGACCGTGCTCTGAGACGCATCCACATCTACTGCTTACCCCTGTACTTGATCACATTCGCCGCCATCTCGACCGAACACCTGATCACCTCTCTAGGCAGGGGAACGTCCGCATGCCCTCCGGCCCAAGCACACCCGTAATCGCTGCCACTATAGACCATTGTGCCTCCGGCCAGTATGATGCCCTGCTCGGCTCCATCCGGCACCTGCGAGAAAACGTGCGCAGACTGCAGAAGGGGGTGACCGCGCTGCACATTCTCGAGCTTGCGGCCAAGCTTGCCCGCAAGCTGGTTGAAGGCCAGACCGAATTCCTTAACGCCTTTGGCCCCGGCTTCACTTTCGGCGCAACCGTCGGCAAGCACTGCACCGCCGGAATCCAGGAACCGCTCAAGGGCTTCCTGTTCTTTCTCTGTCAGCTCGAAAGCCCCGGTCCCCGTCATGTACACGATATCGCAGCCGTCAAGACCCGTATCAAGCGTACGATCCACTTCGAGTTGAACGGCCAGATTATAAATCAGGTCGATCTCCCTAGCCAGATTCTGCAGCCCTGTGACATGCAGGCCCTTGCCCGCATCTCCCATCGCCGCATATCGAATAGTGATCGTCTCGCGTTGCGGTTCAACGGGGCCCGGTGTCGGTGCCTGGACCGGCTTCTCTTCGGCCTTCTTCTCTTCGGCGGGTGGAGGGGGCGGAGGCGGTTGCGTCGATTGTGCCTCCGCAATCGGCAGCGCTTCCCTCCGGTGGCGTAGGTCTATCTCGTTCTTGCCAGGCCTGGAACGGCTCTTCGCGTTCTTGACTGCGCCATCCGACGGATCGAAGTCTACGCGGGCCAGCTCAAGATGAGGCTCGGCGGGGAGCTTGTCCGTCTCCAGTACCTTGTAGGCCTCCATGATGCGGGTCGGCTGGCCCCCTTCAGGCGGCTGGTACGGACCCTCTGGTATTTCGCGGAACTGTATCACCAGGTAGATTGTCCCCTGCTCCTTGGCCTTAATCTGATGCTTCTGCGCCTTGGAGACTACTATGTAGTTGCCCCTCGGATCGACTCCCAGACCGGGCTGAACTGTAACCGACAGGTCGGCGGGGCTGTTGGCAACAACGTCCAGCCCACCTACCACTCCCGTGCTGTGGAAAGCCAGCAGGTGCAACCTGTGCTGGTCACGATGGTACTTGTGCGCGTCCTGCCAGGTCTCCGAGTCGATCATCAGCCCTTCGAAGGCGTTCTCCCTCTTCAACCTGAATTCAATGGCTTCCTTCAATTCCATTGGTGTCCTCCCCAGCCTTACCTCTGTAGGATGTTCAGACTGTAGCTGGTGTGGGCCGGCTTCTGCGACTCGATGATAGCTCTGACGTGCCCCGCATCGATCTCGCGACCGGACTCCTGTATCAGCGTCAGTGTGAAGTGATTGGCCTCGCCCGCGCTCCCCAGTACGGTGTTCTCACCAAGCCTGGTCTGCGAACTGAGGCTCATCCCCGGAGAACCCTCATCTATCTTGGGCTCAACCCCTACAGCCAGTCGAAGGCAGGCCTCCAGGCCTTTCTTCGTCCCGCGCCAGCGGAAAAGGTCAGCCGACGACTGCAGCACGTCGCGCCGCCTTTCGACCGGCAACCTTGGGTCAAGGCTCACACCTATCCATGACGCAAGCCAGGGCAGGAAGGCCTCGGGCGCAAGCAGCGGATCCAAATAGAGGGCTCCGTTGTCAATCACGCGCGCGATGGGGTCGAGTATGCTCTCGAATATCAGCAGGAAACGGCCCATGAATTCATCGGTATCGAACCTGTAGCCCCCGTCCACTACCTTGACGTATCGGGGGTTACGCGGTTCAGCTTCGATCCTGGATCTTATTGAATCCATGAGGTGCACGACCGCTTCCTCGTCGGCGCGCCCATTGCCGTTCACCCTCAGATTGAGCCCCTCGGCGATCTCGTAGGCGGTGCAGACGCTACCCTGGCGTTCGTAGAGGAATGCCAGAGCATCGAATTCCTCGTCCGTCAGCGATACTTCTTCGCCAGCCACCGAGACCTTGCGCATCTCGGTATTGACTAGAATCTCCCTCCGGAAGAGCGCCGGAAGGTACTCCAGATAGCGACTCTGGAGCCTGTTGCCCGCTGCGTGCATCCTCTGGTCCTCAGACATCTTCTGCAATGCGCGTTGCCCTTATACAATCTCGACAACATGCCGGTGTGAGCACAACACGGCGTCAGCGGATACTGTCACCTGCGTCGTTGGCTCGCCCGGCTCGTCTGCTTCGATGTCGACAGCCCTCAGCCTGACATCCTCTATGTAGTCAAACCCGCCCGCGTCCTGTATTACCGCGTACACCTCCGACAGTGTCACGCCCCGTCCGAACGGCCAGCCCGTGCCATCCGCCCCGCCGCACACCGGATTGACGTAGCCGTAAAGCCTCCGCTCGATCTCCGAAGCTGCCGCATCTGGGTCGATGCCCGGCTTTCCCTTTACTCTTGCCTCCACCATCACCGGAACATACCTCGGAGTCGCAATCTCCAGGCGTGTGCCTAGCAACCGGCGCTCGTCGAGGTAAGTCTTCACTTCCTCGCGCACGGTTCGTCCCGGCTCCAGTTCCTCCGGCGACAGGTATCTTTGGGTCTCAGATATCAGTGGGACAAGAGCGAGCCGCACGCTGCCCGGAGTCACGCCCGTCCCCTCTGCACCACCAGGGGTAACACACTTCGCCCGCGCAACCAGGGTGGACGCCTCCAGGGCCAGACACTCGAAGTCCTCCGCAGTGACTGCCCGCGTTCGGGCGCCCAGCGCTCGGGGTGCGCGCATCTTCGCTCCTTCTATCGTCTCGGCGTCCGTCCCTCCGCTTGCACCCAGGGGATTCGTAACCGATGCGACGTAGGGTATGGAGGACTTGGGGACAGTTATGGTGCCGGGCCCGACGTTCCCCACGGCCCCACCGCCGGTCCGATAGGAAACGAATCGTATTTGCCGGCCCGACGGCGGCACCGCGCCGTACAGTTGTTCCTCGCCCGTCGGTTGCTTGATGGACGGCCCGAACTGGACCTCGCCTGATACGCTGTCGCACGTGTAATGACGGTCTTCCGGGCCGGACTGCGAGAAGTCGACGACCTCTTCCCAGGGTTCGAACTCGCCGGGCGTCCCGGTCTCCACCTCCAGGTTCTCCCCTGGTTCCCTCGCCAGGACGGGCGGATACTGAAGCATGAAGGTCTGCCCCGGCGTGCCGTCGCTCCTTCCCAGTACCTCACCACTGATCCTCGTCGCATGGCTGACCGGTACCGTTCCGCCGACGCATTCACAGGCTACACTGGTAACGTTGGGTGACGAATGATACGGCCGTTGGCCCTCGCGCGGGGCCACCGCCCGGCACCTTATCCAATACGCAGAGTTGCCGTCAATCTCTATCGACGTGCAGCCATAAGGTATGTGCAAAACGACAAGACCGTCCTTGTTCAGGCCACCTGTAGTATCACGTTCCACCCTGAGGAGCGACCACCTCTCATGGTCCTCGTCCCAGTACTCCCACGCCAGTGGCGGGTCGCGAGGGTCTACTCCGATACCCTCTATCGCACTCTGCATTTCGAGCTGCAACGTCTGGGCGCTGATGTCCTGCTCGAAGCCAAGGTAGAGGGCATTGCCTTCCCGCGGCTTCTCCTCGAAGATCGATATCCGCCGGTCCGGCAGCTTCAGTGTCTGCATGCAGTCCTCAAAGGTCGACCCATCAGCAGTAGTCATTGCGTAGGAGAGTACAGGCACAATGACCGTCAGATCTCGGTCTGTCGCGAAGGTCACCGCCTCGCGCGTCTCGGTGCGGACCGTTGCGACCTCGGTCCCCTTCGGAATAGTCACCGCCTCGGGCTGGGGCGCGGTCAGTTTGAACACAACGTCTGCTCGCGCGGGCTTCGGAGGTTCCAGCTTCACCCCAATAAGCTCCATGAACTTGATGTAGTTCTTATCCGGCACCCTGTTGAGACGATACAGGAGTATGTCGACCATCCAGGCGAACAGCTCGATAAGAGCTATTCCCGGGTCGCTAAGATTATGGTCGGTCCATTCGGGGCAGTACCTCGGTATCAGCGACCGGGCTTCGCTCACCAAGTCCTGGAAGGTCCGATCGTCGAGCTTGGGTGCTGGCAGTGCCATCTCAGTCCTCCTGGGTCGGTTCAGCCGGATAGATAGAACGGGTATACGAGGCTGCGGCTGTCGCTTGTCGCCTTGACCTTGTAGTCGATGTTCACCAGCAGTCGCGATGTATCAGTTGTGTCGGCACTCACGTCGACCTTGACGACCTCTATGCGCGGCTCCCACCACCCGAGAGCCTCCTCGACATATTGCTGCATGAGGCCCCAGGTTGTCGCGTCGTTGGGCGCGAAGACAAGCTCATGAATCCGGCTTCCGAACATCGGTCTCATCCGCCGCTCGCCGCGAGCGGTGCCGAGTATGATCCTTATGGACTCGTCGATGTCCCTCTCCTGTCTGGACAGGGCAATGCCGCCACGTCCATCGACGCATGGCGGGAACTGGAAGCCGGTACCGAGTATGTCCGTCACCGCGTTGCCGTTATTCATTCAGCTAGCCTCCTAACAGCACAGTGCTCACGGCTATCACCTTGCCGACAGGTGCGTCAACCGGATCGTTGCAGGTCATCACCGTATCGCCGTTCCTCGCCGCCGGTTTGCCGTTTATCAGCACTGTTGTGCTTCCCATCATTATCTTCCCCTGGTTCGTCGGTGGCTTCTGAAAGGGGCCCCCCTGTGGTATATGCGGCGGCGTATTCATGGCGATGCTGTTCACTGTGGCCGCGGGCCTTCCCTGGATAAGCACGTTGGTGCTTGTTCCTGCGGTGATCATTCCGACGAAGGGATGAGGGAGCGGAGTCGGCACCGGAGGGCCGGGGGGCGCAGGTATCATGATTATGTGCGTGTCCGTAGCCATTACCTGGTCCCCCTGTTTTGCCGCTGGCTGGCCCATTGTCTCGAAACCCTTCTAGTTAAGCTGGATGGTAGCGCCCTTTATCGTCATCATGCCGGACGCCTCGAGATTCATGTTGCCACCGGCCTTGACCGTGGCGTTTGTGCTGGCCTGCACCTCGACCTGCTGTCCCTTCAGCACTGCTTTCCCCTTCGCCTCGACAGTCACATCCTGCGCGGTTACCGTTGCGTTCTTCGAGGCTTCCACGGCAACATCTCCATCCGAGATGATCTCCACCTTCTTGTCCTTCTCGGAGACCTTCACCAGGAACTTCTCATCGGGGTTAGCGATCGTCACACTGTTGGCATCGTCGTCCAGGACGAGCATAGTGCCTGTGCGCGTGACTATCTGGCGGACGTTGACCTTGCCGTCCTGAAGGCAGTCCCCTGACGAGGTTGGGGTAGGGTACTTCTCGCTCCACAATCCACCGAGGATCAGCGGCTTCTGAATGTCACCGTGCTCGAACAAGACCAGCACCTCGTCGCCCACCTCCGGCTGCCACTGAAGACCGCGCTTGTCCCCCGCCCCCAGCGCGACGAGTCGAGCCCAGTTGCTCTCCTCTCCGTCCTTCAAGGAAGGGATCTTCACCTTGACCCGGCCCTGATTGTTGGGATCGTCGTTGTTGGTGACTACGCCCAGCACCGGACCGACGCCACTCTTGCCCCCCCTGTCTTTCTCTCCCATCAGCAGCTCGCTAATGGTGGAGGCATGAGCGCCGCCGACCTTGAACTCAGTAGTATAGCCGGAGGTGTCGTAGCGGTGCAGTGCGTGCGTCACCCTGTATTTGCCGCTGAATCTGGTTCCAAGCCCTTCCAACTTCACCATCAGGCCTGATTGCACTTCCGGATTACCGAAGCAGACACAATGGGCCTCAATGAAGCTTTGACCGATCTCGTCAAGTATCGCCTGGGCCAACTCGTCGGCAGCCGACTGCGTGCCCACGGGCCGGTCCACCACAACCTCTTTCGCGGCCTCGCCGAATGCCTGCTGCGCGACCTCGCCACCCAATTGCCGCTCGCCGATCTCCGGAGTCTCACTTGGCCGTGTAGCCCTGCCCACTATCTGCTGCTGCTTGTCCGGGTCCCATCCCTGTACTATCACTTCGGACACCTGGTGCGAAGTGCTCATCCGGGCGTTGAACTCGGTGAGGTCCTCGCCCCAGCGCAACTCAGGCGTCTGGTTGCCCTCATCAGGAGCCTGAACGAAGTGGAGCTTCCCTTCCTCCACGAAGACCCGATAACCGACGCGCTGCGCTCTGTCAAGGAGGAACTCCCAGTCGGTCTTGTTGTCCTGAATGACATACTCGTGGACCTCGCGGGTGGAATCCACCTGGCTCTGCAGATTCGCGTTCTGAGCCACCTTCTTGGCGATGTCGCTGTCGGTCATCTGCAGGTAGGTGGCGGTCTTCCTGCTTCGGTTGAGCCTGTGCGACTTGTCATAGCCTCTCAGTATGAGACTGGCGCTCGTGCTCCCGGTCAGGATGGGCTCGATGGAGGTTATCTCGCCGGTGAGTATCTTGACCCTGGACGAGCCCTCGCCTGTCGCGATCTCGACCGTCCTGCCGATCGAGAACGTATCGTCGTCTATCCAGCGGAGGTCCATGTCCTGCAGGTGTATTGCGAACATGTCCGGCAGTGTCAGGCTGTCATCGACTTCCACTGAGATGATGCTGTCGATCACCTCCTGTGAAGCGTCGGTCCCGTCGAACTTGAGATATATCCTAGAGCTGATTTCGGTAGCTGCCGGCACGTTGTGTTCCTTTCGTCTAACCCGACATGGGCGCTATGGCAAGAACCTGTCCGGGCCGCAGTCTCATCGGATTGTCCATACCGTTGACGTCCGCGATGTGTCGCCACCTGGATGAGTCGCCGTACTCCTGGAAGGCTATCAGGTCGAGCGTCTCGCCCTCTCTGATGCGTCTCATCTTGTAGCCAGGCTTGCTGTACGTAGTCGGATTCTGGCCCGGATACTTGCCCTCCTCGAATACTTGCTGGAAAGTGACATCCATAGTCGACCTGACCGGCGTGCCGTTGGCCAGGAAGAGCGTGAACTTCTGGTTGATGGTCGTGATGACCGCCTTGAAGGACCAGAATTTGCCCCACATGAACTGGCACCGGGGCGGTTCCTGCTCGTCCTTGGGCACCTCCATGAGCTTCCATATCCTGTTGGTGTGATTGCGCACGTCCTCGGCCTTCTCATATGTGTCGAAGAACAGCTCCATCTTCAGCTTGTAGGGCTGACCGCCGCCGAAGTCATACTTGGGGACATTGCCCTCTTTGACGTCCTTCTTGGTCCACGTATTCGTCTTGGTAAGCGAATACTCCTTCGGACGGAACATGCACTCAACCTTCTCTTCTGTCGCCAGATTGACTATCGTCGCCGCCTGGGCTCCGCCATCCTGCAGGGCCATTGCTCTCTCCTTAGTCGTTCGCGTCCCCGTCGCCTGTTGTCGCTATCGGCACCCTATTCGCTCGCGCTCGACAGCCAGTCGCCTCCTGATAATCGCGTAGACCTCGCGGGCGAGTCGCTCGAGGTCCGGTCCTTCGCCCCCATCCTCGTCACCGCTCTCCGCCTGGCGCCTCTGCGTCCTCTCCGGCGTCTCCGTCCGTTGCACTACGCCTGGTCGGGTTCCGGCTACATCACCCATGTCGGGGGCTCCGGGTTCGTCGATTACCAGTTCGATCCAATCGGAGTCAGTTTCGCCCGAATCATCACCGGAAGCGTATCCAAGCGGGGACGGCATCCTCTGCACTATGGCCTTGTATTGACCCGAGGTCGAGCGTGCACGGCCTCCCTCGTAACCTCCTCCGGGTACATTCGGCGGGCGCGGCACCCGTCGGGATTCCCTTTCTGCCGCCGACGAGACCACCGGGGCTGTCCACCACTCGCCGTGTACCCGATCGGCGTCGTGTGCCGCCTGACCCTCGCTCCCTACCTCAGCCCGGGGCTGATCACTCATCACGAAATAGGCGGTTCGCCCGGCGCTGTACCTCATCACTATCCCCCTGTCCAGAGCGGCCTCCGAGCGAGTCATTCCTGCCAACCTGGACATGTGTGATCGCCGCAGTACGCCGGGCTGCAGACCGGTGAACGACATGGTCACGAAGGGTCTAGGTTCTGCGCGCGATTCGCCGACACCGCCGCTACCTTGCGACTCGCCCGATACACGGACGCCGGGCATTTCATCCTGTTCCGGCTCTAGGCTGTGCTCCACTTCCGGCTGCGCCGGCGAGATGCCCGGACCGATTCGCTCCGGCATTCTGGCGTTCTCTACATCGTCCGCAGCCTCGGTATCCAGGGCCCTCGCAGTGCCAGTCTCCTCCGATGGCGCCTCGGATGGCGCGGCAGGGCGCTGCTCGAACTGCGGCAAATATGGCTTCGCGGCCTCATCTGTCGCTCGAGTCGCAGCGGGCTCGGTCCAATCCGAAATAACCTCCGATGGCGATGTCGCAACGTCCTCGGTTGTGCTATCAAGCACCCGGGATTGTGCCTGCGCTATGTAGACCTCGGCGCCAGTCATGGAATCATCAGGCAACCTTTGAACGGCGGCAGAACGCTGCCTCCCTGTGTCCTCGCCGGGTTGTGGCGCAGTTCCCGGAGGTATGATCACGGGCGGCATCGACCGGCTGTGTCTGTCGAGAATCTCCCCGGCCAGGCCTGCGACGGCGTCGGCTTTCATCCGTATCGGTGACGGCCTTTCCACTATCGCTACGCTTGGCATCCGGGTGATACCGACGGCGTTCTCCCGATACACCTCAGTCGACCTTCGCCGGCCTGGGGATTTCGCAGGGACTCCATTGGTCATCCGACCTTCCACCGCATATGTCTTACCCAGGTGCACGTCGAAACGGTTAGGAGATTCGCCGTCGGGCTCAACAGTCGGGATCCCTATGCTCTCTTCCGGTGCCGGAGCTTCGCTCACCGGCGCCGGGGTGGCGGTCTCGGTCTCCCCGGGTGCTGAAGCCCAATCCATATTGCCGAAAGAGGACCGAGGAATCACCGGCTCGAAGAGTCTCATTGTGTCGGCAGACCGCGAGATTCGGTCAACTGTTCGGCGAATGCCGCTGCCTCGACCGGGTCCCATCGCCCAATCCAAGGAAGGCAAAAACAGACGGCCTCCGAGGCCGATATCCGGACCGACTTCCGCCGACCCGGGTAGTTCCGACTCCTCATCAGCGGGGTGAACGGTCTCATCGAGCAGTGTCCAGGACGAAAGCGCCGGTGACCGCTCCACGCTCCCTGAGGTCGGCTGTGCCGCTTCCGACTCATCTGCCCACAGTTCAGTTGAAGGCCAGTCCTGGCAACTCGTCGTTTCGACACCACCCTGTTTCCTGTCAACCCAGAATCTGGCGGTCGGTCGCAGCCGGTAATCTGCTGCCCGCAGCGACTGGATAATCCCCGTTGACAGACGCGAAGCCCTGGCTCCAAGGGAAGTGCCCCAGTTCGCTCGCTCCACCACTGCTCGAGCGAGAGTACCTCTCGCAGCCAATGGTCCGATGGCAGGAGGCTTGACAATCGGCTTCAACCTGGTCGTAACCCACTTCGTTAGCCGCCCGTGACGTTCAGCCATACTCGACGCCAGTTCGCGCGCCGTTGCTATCCAGCCCCCGTCTACGCTGTCTTCCGGACCGACTCTGTCCATAGCCTTCTAGTCAGTGCTCATGCCTTCGTGGACGAACTCCATGGTCTCGATGGATATGGAGTTGTCGCCGGCCCTGAACGAAGGACCCGACCACTTCCTTGGGTATGCGTTTGTCAGGTTCCAGCGCCTGACGGCGTCCCCCTTCTGGTCATAGAGCACAATAGACATGTTCTTCCGCTCGATCTTCCCGTAGGCAGCTTTCTCAAACCACTCCCAAAGCTCGTTGGAGTCTGTAACTCCCCGTTTGAGCACCACGTTGGGGTACTTCATTCTTCCCGGGAGCTTGCGGGTGAACTGGTTGTTGCCACCCTCCTGGTACTCCAGGATCTCGACTTCCGCCTCCAGCCCCGAGGCCTCGTCGAACTCAGCCGTCTGCACGTCCTGTATCTCGACGTAGAACTTGGCGTTTGCCAGCGGGTCAACCCGCTTCCCTATCACCGCCATTGCGCTTCTCCGACTACCTCAGCCCGCTCCTGCGTTCCCTCTCCACAATCATTTGCTGCATCATCAGCCTGTACACCCTGTCAGCAACTGCGCGAGCAGATACCTGTGTACCCTGTCCTTCCGTTTCTTCCGATCTGCGAGTATCGACTTCAGTCGGCTGCGAGGTCTCCTCGGCTACCCTTTGCACCTTCGGGTACTCCGTTGCGGTTGTCCGCCGCAGAGGAAGGGGATACCGAAACCCTGCAGACCTTCGCTCCTGGGGACAACTCCTGACGACGTGCCGCCCCGGAATTTCGCGGCTCTGCCCTCTGTCATGCACCAGCACTTCGAACTACGCTCCTCCCAAAGGCAACTCTGCCGGCGTCTACCCCTCTTCGCTGAGCCTTAGATTGATCTCAGCTATCTGCTCGACCCACTCTCGTCGTTCCTCGTGCTCCATCTCCATGATCTCGCTCAGCGGCCAGTGGAAGTAGTAAGCTATGTAGGCTACCTCCTCGTGCAGGTCGTCGAGGGGGTAGCCTACTATGCCCCCCCCGGGTGGCCAACATCCAGTTCAAAGCTGTGGCTGCACTCAGGGCACGTCGCCGTTCGATAGCTGGTACCGTTCTCGTTTATCTGCCGGTAGAAGTCCTGCAGGTAGGCAAGGTCGGCCGAGAACAGGCCCTCAATCACTCCGGTGTTGATATCTGTCAACGTCCCGAGCTTGGTGATTACTCTCGAAAGCAGCACGATCACCAGATAGGCCTGATTCGCCTTCACCCGCATGTCTCTGAGAGGATATATCTCGTCCGCGGCGGTCGCCAGCCTCATCACACCCTCTCTGTGCAGGTTGCCGTCCTTGTCAACGTATCCTCTGGGCAGCGTAAACTCGAACTCTGTCTGCAGAGCCATACCTCATCCCCCCTGTTGCCGGGTCAGCACACGCCTACGGGTCAACGCGTTCCATGCCCTCATGCTCGATGTGCAACTCCTCGACCGCGATGTCGTTGGTGCCCGCATTCAGCGTCGGTCCGGAGACCTTGCTGGGCCACGCGCTGGTGAAGTTCCAGCGTGCGACCGGCTCATCAGCCTGGTTGTACATGACTATCTGTCCGTCTTTGCGCGCGTCAACAACCTGGCCGTCCTCCACCTTCTTGCGCCATTTCCAGATGCCCATATCGTCGGTCACGCCACGCTTGAGAACAATGGTCGTGAATTTCAGATTGCCTGGTATCTTCTGGATCACGACCTTCCCGTTGCCTCCGGAGGTCTTGTGCTCGATGACCTCACTCTCGGAGCCAAGCCCGGAGCACTCCTTGAATACACCCTGGGCCTCGCCCTGAATATCGAGCTCAAAGCTTGCCGCCGTCAGCGGATCCTTGAACTTGCCTGGTCTCCATGTTGCCATGGTCAATCACCTCCCTATGTCCTATGGTTACTACTCAGCCCCCGGTCCGGCCCACTGACTGATTCTGAAGATCACGAACTCTGCCGGCTTCACGGGGCATATGCCGATCTCGATGATGACCTGTCCGGCATCCCGCACCTCGACCGGATTCAACTCTTCGTCACACTTCACGTAGAACGCTTCGGCCGGTGTCGCCCCGAAAAGGGCTCCTTCCATCCAGATCCTCTTGAGGAAAGCGGTCACATCCCGGCGAATCTTGGCCCACAGGTTCTGATCATTCGGCTCGAACACGACCCACTGGGTGCCGACTTCTATGGACTTCTCCACGAAGTTGAACAGTCGGCGGACATTGATGTAGCGCCAAGACGCATCACTGGAGATGGTCCTCGCTCCCCAGACCCTGATGCCACGTCCGGGGAATGCCCTTATGCAGTTGACCCCCGCAGGGTTAAGCGAATCGTGCTCTCCTTTGGTGATGTTGGTCTCCAGTCCTATGGCGCCCTGAACGATCTCGTTCGCCGGTGCCTTGTGCACGCCGCGCTCGCTGTCCACTCTCGCGTAGATCCCTGCCATATGACCCGATGGAGGTACCATCATTCCCTCACCGTTGCCCAGGGGGTTCGCGACCTTGATCCAGGGATAGTAGACTGCGCCGTACTTGGAGTCGTAGCCGGCCTCGTTAACAACCCAGTCCTTGACCTCCTGCGGGCTCATGTCAGGCAGGCAGTCAAGTATTGCGAAGCGGTCCTTCATGTTGGCGCAGTGGTCTAGCATCGCGGTTTGTATGATCTTCACGCCTTCCTTGCTGATCTTGCCGGACTGGTACAGCGCCATGGCGTCCGGGCACATGACCATTGTGACGTCCTCGCAGACCGTCAGGCCGTTTACGCCCTGCCGCGAGTCCGCATCGCCGACAAGTACATCTGCCGAGACCGGCGCGGTCGACACGGCCTTGGTAGCTGCCGCAACGAGTTGGTAGTCTCCCGGAGCAGGCGCCTTCTCAGGGATGGTCAGAGTCGATTCCTTCTCGGCCACCTTCACCAGCTTGGACTCCTTGTTCACAACGTCAACCACGTTGCGTACGCCCTTGCCCTTCTTAAAGGTGAGGTTCTCAAACGTCTCCTCCTTCGAGCCAGCCTTCACCTTCAGGTTGAACTGGTCCTCGGGGACGTCCTCGCCCGTCGGCTTGCTGACCTCGACGGAGACCTCTCCCTCCTGGAGCGCGGTGATTGTCAGAGTCTCGATAGAAGGCTGAGCGCCGCTGGGCAGGGCAGCCTGCGCCTTCGGTGCCGCCGCCTCCTCTGTACCATTGCCACTTCCAGGCAGAGCCGCTATGTAGGCAGAACCCCCGCCATTGTGGAAGTACCCGTACACCGCGTGAGCCAGGTACCCGCCAGGTATGAACTCACCGAAGTGCTGTACGAACTGGCTCCAGTTCGTAACAGAGATCGGTGCGTATGGATTGGGGAACTTGCCCGGGTCAGGCAGCTTCTCCGTGAACCCCACGAAGGCTGCCACGGATGTGCCGACTCCTTCGATGGGTTTCGACCCCTTGTCCACCTCTTCTACATACACGCCCGGAGATAGGTATTGAGGTGACATCCTTTGCCTCCTTCCTGCTTGTGTTGTGCGCCGGGCCTTCAAAGCTCAAGTAGCCAATGCTCTCATGGTCCGGCGCGGCACTGAGAGCCACCGGCTTGGCTGTCCTCTACATCATCCATCCCTCCTTCGGTTGCGACATGGCCTATGGGTATTCGTCACATTGGCCGCGTGCACTACAGCTCGATATCGTAGTTGGGACTCGGAACCGTCATACTCACCTGCTTTGCGGGCGTTCCTGCTCCCGACACCTCCAAGGTGTAGGAGCCCGCGCTCATCTTCCGGAAGCTGAAGTTGCCCGCCTCGTCAGTGCTGGCCACCATCTGCAACTCCTTCACCAGCACACTGATTCCAGCCAGCTTGCCGGTTGATCCATCTTTGCGGCGGACTACCCCGCTTATCTGAAGATTCTCCTCGGCAGCGCCACCACTTGTGTCGCCGAACTTGAACGCCTTTGTCTTGACCTCCGGCGCAGTGACACTGACATCGGTATCCACGGGCACTGTGACCACGTAGTTGATCGAGGGCTTGAGATTGTTGTCGAGAGCGCTCCAGAAGTCGGCCGTATTGCGCATGACGCCGTCAGGCTGGGCGGCAAGCGCGTGCACCGGCCATGGGAGGTCTCTCAGGCTTCCGGACATGGTCTCTTCCGGCAACTCCGGGTACTTCAGGAGGACCGTCAGCACATGGCCCAGTAGCCTGTGCTGGTCCGACGTATCATTCGTCCAAACGGTTATCAGGTAGGACAGGTCTATGCGACGGGGCGCCCTGGCCTTGGTGGCGCTGCCGTTGCTTCGTGCAACCGTCCACTCGTAGTTCCTCAGGTCAAGGTTCTCGTGGATGTCGTAGAGATAGGCGTTCACAGTAGGCTTCGATACGGCCATTGACCACTCGCGCTCGGGCATGTCGAACGAGATATCGACCTCCGCCGGATTGATGCCTCCGCGCTTGACCAGCAGGTCTCTTATCGTCTGGTCCACATCAGTAATCATCACTCAAACCGCCGTGTCACGCGACCTCGATCCACCCATCTACCACTGCCTCCCGATCTGTGCCTGACCCAGCGTGCGCGCGATCGAGAGCGTCATCGCCTTCGCTGCACCCAGGTTGGGACTGGGCGAGAGCAGCATATTGCGTACAGTATCCAGACCCTCCAGGGCCTGTCTGACCTTCAATTCGACCTCTTCGTCTCCCTGGCGCTGAATATCCGCTTCCTTTCGCCCCACTTGGCTTCCACCTCCCTGCTGCACGACATGGGTCAGCTCATGGCCGAGAAGCTTCTTGCCCTCCACCGAGTCAGGGCTGTATTCTCCCGACCTGAAGAAGACGTCGCTACCCGATGTGAAGGCCCTGGCACCGAGCTGTCTCGACAGGTTGTCCGCCTCGCTGTCGGTATGGAGTCGCACGTCTCCGAGACTCCGCTGGAAGTGCGCCTCAAACGAAGCAGCGACCTCTGGAGGCAGTCCGTCCCCGGATGTCCGCGCTTCGTTGATGCGGCTCTCGACCCGATCGGAAACCTGCATCTGCAACTCCTCTTCCTCCTGTCTCTGCAGTTCGTTCGACGAGACAGCCCGCTTCATCTGCATTTCCTCTTCTTCGGGTATATCCTGCCTCTGAAGCATGCCGGCTGCATTCGCGGCATCACGCTTCATCTGCATCTCCTCTTCCTCTTGCTCCTGCCTCTGGATGCGCTCATTCGACGCTTTCCCCTGAAGCACTTCCTCTTCTTCCTCCTCCTGCCGCATCACATCCATCGAAGGCCCATCCGGCTTCATCTGCATTTCCTCTTCTTCCTCCTCCTGTCGACGGACCTCCAGCCTCTGCGCCACATCCGTCAGCTTCGCCTGAAGCTCTTCCTCCTCTTCGGGGATATCCTGCCGCTGTACCTGGGGACCCGGTCCCTGGACTATTGCCTCTGCGAACCTGTCCGCTTCCCTCTCGTACTCATCGTCCGGCGGATTCACTGTCAGCTTGCCCTGCAGCCCTCGCTCCGCCAGCAGCCTCTGCACATATGAGTTCCCGTATACCCGTTGCAGTTCGCCCATCAACTGCACCCGCTGTGCGGCGTTCACCGGGCTGCCAAGTCGACTGTCGGACAGCAGGTCGGCGCGTCCTACATGTAGCAGCGACTCCTCCGCAGGGCCTTCATGCTCAGCCCGGCTGCCGGGAGGGGAGGCCTCTTCCCTTGCCCTCCTGGTCTTCTTCTCGTCGCCTTCAGGCTTCTTGCTCGCGTGCTGGGACATGTCTGTACCCCCTCTCAGGCCTTCACCAGTTGGAAGTAAGGGCCAAAGTCCGCCTCATTGCAGAGCCTTCCAACCTTCTGGTACTCGCGCCTAGTAGCCCTTACCAGATGCTCCATGCCAATGGTGCCCCCGTCGGCAGCAGCCAGGAACGCCGCCGCCAGGGCGATGTTCTTGATATTGCCTCCGCTCATCTTGAACTGCCTGGCCAGAAACCCCAGGTCCACATTCCTCGAGAGAGGCGTCTCACCGGGGAAAATCTGGCCCCATATTCGATGCCGTTCCTGCTCCTCGGGTACAGAGAACTCCACACAGAAGTGCATTCTGCGTGCGAAGGCCTCATCGAGGTTCTTGCGCAGGTTAGTGGCGAGTATGGCGATGCCGTCGTACTCCTCCATCTTCTGCAGGAGGTAGGCGATCTCTATGTTGGCGTACCGATCATGCGAGTCGCGTACCTCCGAACGCTTTCCGAATATGGCATCCGCCTCGTCAAAGAACAGGATCGCATTCGAACTGCGGGCCTCGCCAAATACCCTGTCCAAATTCTTCTCAGTCTCGCCAATGTACTTGCTCACCACGGTCGCGAGATCGATCTTGTAAAGGTCTATGCTCAGCTCATTAGCAAGTATCTCCGCCGCCATCGTCTTGCCGGTGCCGGACGGCCCGGCGAAGAGCACATTCAGGCCTCGGCCAAGCGAGACCTTCGAATCGAAGTTCCATTCGTCGTACACGCGCGAACCATGCTTGACCCAGTCTGCGATCTCACGCAGTTGCAGCATCTGGTCCTGAGGAAGAACAATGTCGTGCCACCGGAACTTGGGCTGCACCTTCCGGGCCAGAGTGCTCAGATTCTGGTTCGAAAGCGCACGGCATGCCGCAAACAGGTGCTCTGCCCGCACAAGATCGCCGTTCCCGCCACCAGCCAGGTTCTCCGCCGCTGCTGCTGCTTCGCGAATCTGGGCCGCGCTCAGCCTGAATCTGTCGGCGATTTCGATCAGCCGATCGCCGTTGAATTCCGTATTCCTTGCTTCAAGACATGATCGCCAGAGGGCAATCCTCTGAGAAGCCGATGGGAGTGAAAGCGCAACGGACCCGAAGCCCCGTCCCGAGAACGCCTTCTCGGGATGCCAGTCCGCCTCGCCGGTGATGAACACAGCATATGGAAACAACCTGCAACCCTCAATCAGGCCGTCGAGGAACCGCTTGCCGCCCGTCAGAAGTGGGTCGATCCCGGACCAGCAGATGCATGCATCCTGCAGCATAGCCTCGCGGAAGACCAGAGCACTCGCCTTCTCGAATTGCATCTCGCCGCCGGCCAGAGCCCCGGTGTCAACCAGGAGGAGCGGCTGCCCCGTATGGTGGCACAGAAACTCGACCACAGTCCTCTTTCCAACACCCGGGGGGCCCCAGACGTAGTGAACACCCTGCCCGCCGTCCGACAGATCATCCGCCATTCGATGCAGGCGCTTCATCACCAAATCGCCGAAGATCGGCTCATCAAGACTCGACGAGGGCACGACAAGCCTGACCGCGTCCGCTATGCGCAGGTCGATTTCGTCGTTGCCAAGCATGTAGTTAACGACCCTGTCATCAATCCTTATTGCCCTCGACAGGAAGGCGCGAGATGTCGAGTCGCGGTCCTCCTCAACGCGCGCCAGGTGGTTTGCAGCGAGCCGAGCCGAGGGCAGCAGCGCCCATCTTGCCGCCGACCTGTCGTCTTCAGTCTCTGTCAGGCATTCGAGAAGCAGATGAACCGTGGGCCTCTTCCTGGTCACATCATCGTTCAGGTATGCCAGAAGCCTCTCGTACCCCGGGTCCATTTCCGGCAGGAGACAAACGAGAAGCACATCGACCTCGAAATCGCCGAGACCGAATACACTCCGCAGCCGGCGTACCCTGGAAGGCTGCCCATTCCGTACGGCCTGTGACTCGATATCAGCAGCTTCCGCCTCCGCTCGGCGCAGACTGGACATGAGCTGAGGCGCCAGACCGCACAGGCTCTCCTCCCGACACGGGCCGCTCTCGGGGTTCGCAATGAAATCACCGATCTCCTCTTCCGAGATGTAGAGGCCGCGGAAAGCATCATCAGCGGCAGGCGCGTTCGACCTTCGGCGTGCTTCGGCGTGCAGCCTCAGCAGCAAACCGACCCTCCGGGCCTCAGCCTGGACGTGTCGAATTCCCATCGGTGTGTCGCTCATCAGACTATCCGGAGTCGCCCGTGCTCCGGCCGGCGCCTCCGCCCCTCTGTGGTCCCGCCATCTCGTTCTGGTCGGACTTCAGATGGCTCACCATGAACTCCAACAGCTTGTCGAAGCTCAGGAAGTAGACCGTCTCCCGGGTGGCGACGTGCTGGACCTGTCCACGGGACATAGCTCCCCCATCATCAACCCATACCTTGACCACAAAAGAACTGTAGTAGCCCATCACATACCTGATGGGTACCGCCAACCGGGGATGCCCATCGGCCCCATGCAGCGGCAATACCATAGTCAGGATATGCGCTGCTGGTGAACGACCGGATAATTGCGGGTGAATCAGGGGTTAAGAATCACGTGTTGAAGCGGGGAACGACTTCCAGAGGAGGATCCGCTCATATAGCTTCGTCACGAAGCAGGCTCTGGTAGAGGGCTTTGGTCTCGTGGTCGGGGGCAACGTCAAGCTCAGCCCTGACCGTTCGTTCACATAGGCGGTACCATGCTATGGCGCGGTTGCGGTTTCCCAGTCTGCAGTACCCTCGCATGAGACGTCGGTAGGCGTCTTCTCGACAGGAGTCCTTCTCCAGGATCCTCTGGCAGTAGACTATGCAGCTCTCGTAGTCTCCTCCGGACATCGAGTGGTCGGCCAGGCGACCGAGTATGGCCAGGTAGATGTCCTTCAGGGACTCGCGACGCAGCGTCGTCCACTCCTCATATGGGTCGTCCTGAAGGTAGTCGCCGCGATAGAATGCGACGGCCACCTGATGATGGGCCATGGCTTCCGGCAACCGGCCCGCCTTCTCCATCTCCCTTGCTGTACGCCAGTGGAACTCGAATTGCTCAGTATCCGTCCAGAGCTGAGCATCAGCATGGATGGTGTAGCTTCCATCCTGGAACACAATCCACGGGAACTCTGGGTCACAATCCTTCGCCAGTGTCTGGCGAAGGCTCCGGATTGCAGCTTTGAGGTTGTTATTGGCGAGAATGGGATCGCTGTCAGGCCAGAGGGCCTCCATAAGGGAATCCCTCGTTACTGCACGTCCCCTGTTCGCTACCAGGTACTTCAGGACCGACCTGGCCTTGTTACTTGACCAGTGCTCTATGAGAGCCGAGCGGACTCTCACCCGGAAGGTCCCGAGGCAGTAGACCTCAAGGTCGGGGGAGGCCTTCTCAGCCGCAGCTCCACTGCCCGCTTGCGCGTCGTCTGCTCCGGCCCCCCCGGTCAACGAGGAGACAGCTTCATGAAGGCGACGGCTGGCAAGCGCTTCCCTCTCACCAAAGCGGGAACTGACGTCGAGGAGCTGCTCCCTGGCCTGACGGTAGTCGGCCTGCACCTGTCGAAGCAGTCTGACCGTATTCTCGTGGGGGTCACGCGGATCGAAGTCAGATTCCATGCCCGTCAACACTGACTCCGATGCGTTGCGGCAGATTGTCGAAGCCGGTCACAGAAGAACGTTGACACGCGAGGACAACTCCGCGCACGATGAACGAAGGATAGCCTGAACGCTGGCTCACCAACTGCAAGCATTGGGTCGGCCCGGCTTGCCGTCGAGACGGCCGTGGCCAATCTGTAAAGGTAGGATACCTCAGGAGTTGCCTACTTATACCATGTATGAAAGAGTTGTGTCAATGAAAACGGCGCGTTCCGACACAGCTACACCCGAAGGGAGCTCAATCTCCCATCTTCGCTAGAGGGCTGTCAGACTCCAGGACCCACTCCAGCATTACGCAGGTGGTAATAGCCTCATTGAAGCCTCTGGCCGCGTCCACCAGCCATCGCGGTGGCTGCAAGCCGTGCTTCCCCTCAGCGCCTGCCCTGTCCACTATCAGCTCGGCCTGCGACGCCGCATCCAGCCGGAACTGCGGCGACAGGTACTCCTGGGGGAAGTGCTCGGGCAGGTAGCTCCAGTAGTATGCAAGGACTTCGTAGGCTTTCGCGAGTCTGTCCCTGATTTCCGTCTCTGTTCTCATGCGACAGCCAGCACAGCGTATTACAGCGCTTCCCTGATCCTCGCCGCTGTTTCCCCTACGGACTCCGAGGGCGCGGCATCGACGACCGAGTGTATCGCCCGCCCGCCGTCACCTGCAAACCTGGGAATCAGGTTGACATGCAGGTGAGGCACCACCTGTCCTGCGGCCTCCCCGTCGTTTATGCCTACCGTGAATGCGTCGGGACTCAACGCCTTCTGTGCCGCCCGCACAACATCACGCGCCATTCCGAACACCTCGGCAACCGTCTCATCGTCAAGCTCTGCGAGTCTCACCGCGTGGGCCTTGGGAATGACAAGGCAGTGCCCAAGGGACCTTGGCTGTATGTCCATGAACGAGACCGCCCGCTCACTCTCCAGAAGCCGCTCGGAGCCAATCTGCCCGGCCACAATCTTGCAGAATACGCAGTCACTCATCTCGCCCTCCGTAGCTCACATGACTCGCGGACATTCTAGATTGGCATCCTGTGCGCGTCAACGCGCTGGCAGCCTTGGACTCCGTCGCTCAAGCGAGTAGAATCACGCCGTCATCGCGGTGAAAGGAGCCTCTGATGAAAGTAGACCTCGGAGTCCGGGATTGCCTCTATCCGTCACCCACCACACTTGTCGGAGCCCTCGTCGACGGCAAGCCGAACTACGCCACGGTGGCCCACGTGGGCATCGTCGCCTATGTCGCCGTATCTCTGTCGATGGGCAAGATGCACCACACGAACATCGGCATCCGGGCCAACGGCACGTTCAGCGTGAATATTCCTTCGACCGATATGGCAGCCGAGACCGACTACTGCGGCCTGGTGTCCGGCAGGGATGTGGACAAGTCCTCTCTCTTCCAGAACTTCTGCGGGAAGCTCGATACGGCACCGATGATCGGGGAATGCCCGGTCAGCATGGAGTGCCGCCTCGTCGAGACCGTGGACTTCCGTACCCACGATGTCTTCATCGGCGAGATCGTTGCCACGTACTGCGAGGAGTCCTGCCTGAGCGACGGCATGATAGACCTCACCAAGGTGAAGCCGATCCTCTTCATGAACGATCGGCGCTACTACGAGCTCGGTCCACCTTTCGCGCACGCCTTTCAGATAGGCAAAGGGCTCAAGAAATCATAGTCAGGTGCCTGACAAGACCGGGATGCCGGTACTCAGGCTGTGCACCGGAAGTACCTGCCGCGCGGAACGATAGTCCGCAAACCTCAACACGAACGTACCGGACCCGTCAGATGACCGATGTACTATAGCCCCGGTACTGAAGTACGCAATCCGGGCGGTGCCGTTAGGTCCAGGCAGTTGACATTCTTCCCCTACGGCCACTAGACTTTGGTACCACGGGCTTACACGCGCGGTACTTACGTTTGCCGCGGTCATAGAGATGGGCGCGCTGATCCACCGGCTGTAGATGGTCACTTGGCCGGTGAGGAGCGAATAGTGAAACCGACCTCTATCGAGGTCGGTTCTTGTTTTCCGTCACGCTCGTGCCCGGAGCAATGGTTCATGTTGAGGTGATGAGATGAGGTTCCATAGGATAGCCCTGCTGGCCCTGCTGCTGGTCGGACTCTTCATCGCTATCATCGTTGTATACCCCTCTCTCGCCCAGGGGGTCGGCGAGTACACGATCACTATTCACGGGAATGGCACCTATTCCATCGTCGGCGATGGAAACGGAACGAACCTGATCTCGGACTTTGACGAGATCTACAAGACTGCCGTCAAGTCCCCCTTCCAGAGGGTCAGCCAGCAGATCGGTGACGACGACGTCTGTCAGTTCTACAGGAAGCTGATCGGGGATATCGGCCTCGATTAGGCAGAGCGCACCTACCCAGCCGTCCTCCCCAGTGCCCTTTCACATCTCGCTGAGCACTGTCATGGTGGGCGGTGAGGGACTTGAACCCCCGGCCTCTTGCGTGTGAAGCAAGCGCTCTCACCACTGAGCTAACCGCCCGGAAGCACAGCTATTCTAGCCCCCTTTGCCATGCGTGTCCAGCGGGATTGCCATGCCTTCAGGGCCCGGACACCACCCGTCGGATTAACCGGGTGTGTGCTGCAATCTAGCCAATCGGGTGATGTGACGGGCGCTTTACGGCTACTATCATCCCACTACCGAACGGTTTTACAGGTGTGCAAGAAGGAGAATGTATGTCATGACGGGACTGAATACGTTCGACACTACAGTACAGAAATCTAACATATGGCTCAAGGAGATAATGGAAGAACTCGGTAGAGACAACCGGCACCAGGCCTACACTGCCCTGAGGGCCGTGCTGCAGTCGCTTCGCGATCGGTTGACGATTGAGGAGGCCGCCGAGCTTGGTGCACAGCTTCCTCTTCTGGTCCGCGGGGTCTACTATGAGGGCTGGAACCCGAGCGGCAAGCCGGCTAAGGACCGTCACCGCGAGGACTTCCTGCTCCGCGTTGCCGACTACTTCGTCGACGCCGACAGCCCCGAGCCGGAACAGGCCGCTCGCGCAGTCTTCAAAGTCCTGTCACGCCATGTCGCGGCTGGCGAAATCGAGGACGTGAAGCACCTCCTGCCAGAGGAACTGCGCAACCTGTGGGAGTGAAGAGCTCGACCCTTCGGTCGGGCGCACCGTCCATTTGAACCGGTATCCACGCTGAGGTGTCTATATGCCCCTGATATCGAGAGCAGAACTAAAGGAAATAGGCGAGGGAGGCGGAACCCATTCACTCTCCCTCTACATGCCGACGCATCGCGCGGGGCCTGAAATGCAGCAGGACCCGATCAGACTGAAGTCGCTCACAAGGGAAGCGGAGAGGCAATTGGAGGGACTCGGAGCCGACAGCCGTGACATCGACGAGGTGCTGAACCCGGTCCGGCGGATGCTGGACGACGACGGATTCTGGCTAAGGCAGGAAGACGGCCTGGCCATATTCTCATCCAAGGCCCTGTTCAGGTACTACCGGCTCCCCAGAGAGTTTGAGGCACTGGTGGTAGTAGCCGACCGCTTCCATATCAAGCCTTTCCTGCCTCTGTTCGTGTCGAGCGACGGTCCGTTCTACGTGCTGGCCCTGAGCAAGCACAGCGCGCGGCTCATACGAGCAAGGCGTTACGAGGCGAACGAAGTATCGGTCGAGGATATGCCGGGAAGCCTGGAGGAGACTCTCCGTTTCGATGACAAGGAAAGCCAACTACAGTTCCACGTATCGGGGCCGACAGGCGGCTCCGACCGCTCGGCTACCTTCCATGGTCACGGTGTGGGCAAGGACGATGCCAAAGACGACGTGTTCCGCTACGCCCAGCAAGTTGCGCGCGCAATCGAGAGACATCTGGAAGACGAACGAGCCCCTCTCGTACTCGCCGGCGTCGACTACGTGATATCTCTCTACAAGAAGGCCAGCGGTCAGCCAACCATCGTGGAGGACTTCATTGCAGGCAATCCAGACGATCTGAGACCCGACGAGTTGCGGGACCGGGCATGGCCTCTGGTAGAGCCTCTTTTCACCGAGCAAAGGGACAAGACGTGGGAGAGGTTCTGGGAGTTCACGGGTACGGGACAGGCCTCGATGGAAATCGAGGCGGTGGTTTCCGCAGCCCATCAGGGGCGAGTGGAAACATTGTTCGTACCGATCGCCATATCGGTCTGGGGGCGCTTCGACCGGGCCACATCTCAAGTGGCCATCCATGCCAGCTACCAGCCCGGCGATGAGGACCTGCTCGATGTGGCAGCACTGCACACGATACTGAACAGGGGAACAGTCCATGCCGTCGAGGAAGAAGACATCCCGGATCAGGCATCGGTCGCAGCGGTATTCCGCTTCTGACCTCGACTGATAACTCCTGTCGGCAGTATCACATACGGAGTCCGAGATAAGGGGGGTGTGATATGGCCATCGTCCAGGTTAGCATCATACCGGTGGGAACAGGCAAGCCTTCGATGAGCGAGGAGGTATCCGAGGCATTGAAGCCCCTGCAGACCGAGAAGGACGTTACCTACCAGCTCAATTCGATCGGAACCATCATGGAGGGTGACCTCGACAAGATCCTGGACACCGTGAAGAGCATGCACGAGGCGGAGTTCCGCAAAGGCGTCGACAGGGTCCACTCCATACTCATCATCGACGAGCGCCGGGACAAGCCCTCCAGCATGTCCATCAACCTCTAGGCTGTCCCGGCTCGACTGAACCCGGCAACCCATAGTGCCATGACACGGTCACAGATGACCCCGAACTGAGTCACTTCTTGTGGCCGACACCAGCCGGTGCGCGAGTATCTTGATCCCATTGTTGAACAGCAGCCAGACCAGGGCATAGCCCCAGATGGCAAGCGCGTACCCCCAGCCGATCGGCTCTATTATCCAGCCATAGACAGCAGCCAGCGTACCCAGCCTCCCTCCGCCGGTGCAATAGCCGTGCCAGAAGAGCTAATCACCAGCGTATATGTGACGAAAGTCATCGATTGCCTCCGGTTGACTGCGTAATATACCAGTAGTGCTTCACTGAGGTGGTTTCGCTGTGGCAGGAATAACTGAAGAACGTGTGCTTGAATACGAGGAGCCCGGTGTAGATGTCAACACCGCGCATGACGAGCAGATCCGAGACGAATCCCTGGAGGCCGGACTCTCGACATCCGGCACTTCAGGCTCGTTTGAGAAAGACACGGAAGAGCAGGGCTTTGCCGACGATTCAGTCAAGATGTACTTGAACGAAATGAGAGGCGTGCCTCTGCTGACAGGGAAGGAAGAGAAGGAGCTTGCCAAGGCCATGGAGATGGGCAAGTACCTTGCTCGAATCGAAGCGGCGGCAAGAGAGACGAGACCGGACGTCGATGCCGTTGACGTGGGAGAATCCTTGCTTCAACGATTCGTTGAGCTGGTGGGGTTGCTCCGTGCTCTGGCCCGCCACAACGGGGTGGACTCGCGCAGCGCGGCCGAGTTGCTCCGGAGCCCGCGAGTGGAAAGGGCTCTCGACAGCACGTTCGAAGACCGAAGCCTTCGACGCCTGGCCAAGTCCCAGGGCATTAGCGTCGAGGAGACAGAATCCCGACTGCGTGAGCTGTCACTGGTGGTCGGTCTGGTCCCGCTTGAGCTGGGTCCCGCGATTGACGAGATGCTGCGTGTCTCGCCTCAGCCCAAACCTCTCGGTGCCTTCCGGCCTCTCCTTGAACCCCTCCATTCGACTCTTGATGCACGATGGCGGGATACGCGGCTGAAGGGCGAGAGAGCACGAGAGCACCTCGTCCAGGCCAACCTGCGACTGGTGGTCAGTATCGCCAAGAAATACGCTAACAGAGGCATGCCACTCCTCGATCTCGTCCAGGAGGGCAACACAGGCCTCATGCGAGCCGTGGACAAGTTCGACTACCGCAGGGGCTACAAGTTCAGCACCTACGCCACCTGGTGGATACGACAGGCGATAACCCGTAGCATCGCCGACGACAGGCGAATAATCCGCCTGCCCGTACACAAGGTAGAGACACTCAACAGATTCATCCGGACAAGCCGCAGGCTCACCCAGGAGTACGGTCGCGCTCCCGATGTCGAGGAGACAGCAGCGTGTATGGGTATGTCGCCCGAAAAGGGCCGCGAGATATCGGCCCTCCTCCAGGAACCCGTTTCCCTGAACATGCCCATCGGCGACGAAGAGGGTAGCGAACTGGGCGACTTTATCGAGGACAGGGCTTCGACGTCTCCCGTAGAAGCAGCTTCTCTGCATCTGCTGGCTGATCAGGTGAATGAAGTCCTCGGCACACTGACGCCCAAGGAGAGGAGGGTACTGAAGCTGAGGTTCGGGATAGGAAACGGACGCGATCGGACCCTCGAAGAGGTGGCCAGCGAATTCGGCGTCACCAGGGAGCGTGTCCGGCAGATCGAGAGCAAGGCTCTCCGAAAGCTGCGCCATCCCAGCCGGTCACGCAGGCTCGTGGACTACGCGAGCTAGCCGGCCTGTAGCGGCGGTCATTCGACGGTCCGTGGCCTCCGGTCGCCTGCAATCTCGTCGCTGTCAGTGACCAGTCCGTTTTGGATGGCATAGACGACCATCTGCTGGCGGTTGCGAAGGTTGAGCTTGCTCAGAATGCTGCGAAGATGCGCCTTAACTGTGTGGTGAGATACCATGAGCACCTCGGCGATCTCCCTGTTGCTTGCTCCCTCTCCAACCAGGCGCAGCACGTCGGCTTCACGGCCGCTGAGCTTCGGCGTCCAGTGACCGTCGCTGGCCCCGACAATGGCTTCGCGGAATCGGGGCGCGATGTCGCTCGACAGCAGTACGTTGCCACTGCTCACCATCCGCAGGGACTCCAGGAACTCCTTCTTGTCGAGTTGAAGCGAGAGATAGCCTCTCGCTCCCGCGCTGGCTCTCTCCAGTATTCCATCGGCATTGTCGGGGCGGGTCATGAACACGACGTAGACTCGCCCTTCTCCATTCAACCGCTCAACGAATCCGGGACACACACCTTCCATGTCCCAGTCCAGCACGACTATGCGCGGGTCTTCCTCAGCCACCAGCGCGCTCAGTTGCCCGGCGTTGTCGGTATGCCCCACGACGTGGAAGCCGCCACCCACCAGCATGTCGACCAGAGCTTCACGCAGGAGCCTGTTGGGATGTCCCACCAGGACCCGAATCGGCTCAGGAGCAAGCGCCGGTTGTCGCTCAGGCATTACAAGTGCCCCTACACCATGGACTGCCATGACGCATGAATCAGGATACAGGTATTCTCATTCTGGTCGCCGCGTGCTGCCATACGTAGGCCTACTCATTTCTTGACCGCGAACCTACGTAATGGATTAGTCCCAACGGCGGGGAGAGATGGACCTCGTGGAAGAGGCCACCCGGATCAGCGCGCGAACGCTGCTGAAGGTGCAGGTAAGCCCAAGCAGTACCGCTATGGGATCCGCCAGTGAGGCGCCTAGTCGCCCCCCTCGTACTTGAAAGATACCCTGACCTTGGCCCTGTAGCTGACCACTTTGCCTTCCTGGAGCTGCATGTCAAGCTCAGCCACCTCTGCAATGCGAAGGTCTCTGAGTGATTTGGCGGCGGTCTCAACCGCCGTCGACGCAGCCTTCTCCCATGAATCGCTGCTGGTGCCAATGATTTCGACTACCTTGTACACACTATCCGACATAGCGCCCTCCTGTTTCTCTTCGACGGCAGCTTACACCAGCCGCCCGGCCCCCTGCATCGCCTGCAGGAGTATCAGCCGGGGTCCGACAGGAGTAATCACTGGAAGTCCCGGACTAACCCTGGCCTGACTCCCTCACCAGCTCTTGGAGCCTCAGCGCGTTGACGGCCGCGTATCCGTTCTCGTCGTTATCGAAGTAGCAGAATACTTCCGTGCCCTGCTTGGACCAGTCCGCGAACTCCCGGGCCCAGCGCGACAATGCTTCATCATCGTACTTGCCCTGATACGCGCCGTCCGGGCCGTGGAGGCGGACATAGGTGAAGTCCGCTGTAACCGTGTGCGGTGCCTCGGTTCCGTCCAGGTCGTAGATGCAGAAGGCCGCGCCGGCGTCCCTCAAAGCCTGTTCCGTTTCCGCATTGAACCAGTCCGAGTCCCGGAATTCGAAGCTGTATTTCAGATCACCCGGCAACTCCCTGAGGAAGCTCTGCAGCCTCTCAGTATTCGAGTGCCAGCGCGGAGGCAACTGGAAAAGGATCGGTCCCAGCTTGTCGCCGAGCAGTCCCACCCGACCCACGAATGTGGACACGGGTTCCCCGGGGTCTTTGAGCTTCTTGACGTGGCTCATGTAGCGACTTCCCTTCACGGCGAACAGGAATCCATCAGGGACCGAATCACGCCACTTCGCTACGGTCTTCTCAGCCGGTAGCTGGTAGAACGTGTTGTTGATCTCAGCCGTATGGAAGGTTGTTACGTAGTGCTCGAGGATGCGGTCATCCGGCAGGCCTTCCGGGTAGAAGGGACCCTTCCAGTGCTGATAGTGCCACCCCGATGTCCCGATATGTACAGGCGCCCTGTCACCCATCGATATCACCTCCCAGCCTTCTCACAGCACCTGTCTTGCCTTCAGCTTGAACCTCGTTGCCGCCTTGGGCAATCTTACAGTCAAAATACCATTCTCCATCGAGGCCTCCGCATGGTCAGACTCGACGGGCGCGGGCAGATGCACCAGGCGCTTGAACGGGCCATAGTGTATCTCGTGCTGAAGGTAGTCCAGACCGGCAATCGGCTCTTCCTTGTGCTCCGCGCCGATGGTGACAGTGTCGGCTGATAGTGAGATGTCCACATCTTCGGGGGTGATGCCGGGCAGACTTGCCCTGATCACCACTTCCTCATCTGTCTGGCAAACGTCCACCGGCATGTCCCGTCCGGTTGCAGCCGGCCAAAGGTGAGACCTGGTCATCATCTGCCACCTCCCTATGAACCTCTATGAGATCTCCCTGAATGACACTGTACGTCATCGCCACCTGCAATACGTCACCCCTGCGCATGTATCTTCGACGCCAATCGAAGTAGTCCAATCGCCGGAGAGTATTAGTCACCGGCTGCCGGGCTTCATGGAAGGTGCCCGTCGTCACGAGGAACACCCATGGCCCGAATGGACTTCCCGCGCGAAGGTAAACGACAAGAGGGAGCCGGAGTTAGCTCTGTGGTCATGCAGGCATACCCCGAGGGGGTGATGTCCTCTGCGGCTCGGGAGGGCACAATGGTGGACACAGCCCCCCTGACTTCGAGGAGGACACATGGAGACCAAGAAGCTCGGCTCGACGGGCGTCGATATCCCCGTCATAGGGATGGGTACCTGGAACATCGCGCCCCCGGACGAGCACGCGCCGGTCGAGATCGACGATGACGCGCTGGTGGAGGCCCTGCGGTTCGGCATCGATAAGGGAATCACTCACATCGACAGCGCTGAGATGTACGGCGCAGGCCATGCCGAGGAACTCACAGGAGAGGCGATACGCGGCGTCGAAAGAAGCTCTCTCTTCATCGCGACCAAAGTCGAACCCGAGCACTACGCCTATCGCGACGTATTCGAGGCCGCCGAAGGGTCTCTGGAACGGCTCGGGACCGGCTACATCGACCTCTATCAACTTCACTGGCCGAGCCGCGCCGCGCCCATCGACGAGACCATGCAGGCGATGGAGGAGCTTGTCGAGCGCGGCACCATCAGGTTCATCGGCGTCAGCAACTTCTCGGTCCGCCAGTTGCAGCAGGCGCAGAAGGCCCTCTCCCGGCACCGCGTCGCGTGCAATCAGGTCAAGTACAACGTCCTCAGGCGCGGCATAGAGAAGGACCTGATCCCCTTCGCGGAGAAGGAAGGCGTGACCATCACCGCCTACAGTCCTTTCGCGACCGGCTACCTGTTCGACTACAGCGGGGAGGGCGTCGATACTGTGCGCCGCCTGGCCGAGAAGCACAGCCGGACACCGGCGCAGGTCTATCTGAACTGGCTAATCGCCCGCGATCCGGTCATCACGATTCCCAAGGCGGTCCAGTTGGAGCATCTGGCGGAGAACGCCGGGGCTGCCGGGTGGCGCATGGAACCCGAGGACTACAAGGCCATCAGCAACGCGTTCCCGGACCGGTCGAGCTAGGCACTCAACAGCTTCCTCAGGTCCTGCCGGGTCTCCATCATGCCGGCCCAGGGATCGCCGGAATCCGCAACAGACTCCACGGCGTTCAGTATCGTGAAGTCGGTCGGGTAGACGTGCTCCAGGTCATCCCAGCGCAGCGGCATGGAAACCGTGGCTTCCGGCGAGATGCGGGGTGACCAGACCGACGCCAGGCTCTTCCCGCGCACGTTCTGCTTGTAGTCGAAAAACACCTTGCCCGTCCGCTTCTCGATGCTCCACTCCAGCGTGACCTCTCCGGGCCTGCTGCGCAGAAGGTGCTCGCCGATGGTCCCGGCCACGGAGCGCACCGAACCGTAGTCGAGATTGCGCTCTATCGGAACGTAGACGTGCAGGCCCGTGCGTCCCGAGGTCTTGAGATAGCACCCCAGCGAGAGCGAATCAAGGACATCCTTCAGAGCGAGGGCAATCCGGCAGACCAGGGAGAAGGCCTCCCGGTTCAGTTCGGGCTCTGCCCCTTCTGGCTCGTTGCCCGAGTAGACGAACGGGTCCAGGTCGAATATGACGAAGTCGGGATAGTCCGCGGCGGCGTCCGCCGACTCGGCGCGGCTTCCAGTCGGGACGATCCTGGAGAACCAGCTATGGTACTCTATCGCGGCCATCTGCCCCATCCAGAGCAGCGTGGGAAGATTGTTGCACAGCAGGTACTCCTCATGCCCCGCGCCCTTCTCCTCCGACAGCGGCACGGTGTCAACATAGTCAGGCATCGCCTCCTGTCGGTGTCTCTGGTAGAAGTGGTCACCCTGCACGCCATGCGGGAACCTGTTGAGCGTTACCGGCCGGTCGGCCAGATGCGGCAGCATGTACGGCGCAGCCTTCGTGAGATACATCAGGAGGTCTCGCTTGGTGAGGGCGCGCCGACCGGCCGCAGCGGGCCACAGGGGCTTGTCCAGGTTTGTCACGGTCACCGTGCGGCCTTCCACCAGGAGGTCAACCTCCTCCGCGTCGGCCTCAAGCTGCTTCAGCAGGTCGCCCCATACCACATCATCCTTGCGACTGCTTCCCGGCCCGGCGGCGGGCACACGACCGTCCGTCGCCTCCGTCACGTCCCCGGGCGGCTTGTCGTCGCGCAGCCTCAGGAACACCGCAACCCGCAGGTATCCGCTTTCGGTACGCTCACTGTACCTGACCTCGGCCACCAGCTCGGGCCTGACCCACACAACCTGCGCCCGGACGGGCGGCTCAACTGCGAAGGGACAGCTCTCCGTCCTCAACTCGTCCATCCGCTGCTTGAGGTCCCGGAGCTGCGCCTCATCGAAGCCGGTCCCCACATTTCCGTCGTAGACCAGCCGACCGCGCTCGCCGAAATGGCCGAGCAGCAGCGATCCGAACGCGTGACTCCTGCTCCCGCGCCCGGCGGTGTACCCACCGACGATGAAGTCCCCGCTGCGGGTCGCCTTCATCTTGAGCCAGTCGCGGGAGCGCACGCCCGATTGATACGTGCTGCTGCGCCGCTTGGCGATCAGCCCCTCGAACCCGACCTCGAGTGCTCCGGCGAATATGCTCTCGGCGTCGCCGGTGAAATGCTGGACCAGCCGCACGTGCTCCGACGTGCGCAGCACCCCTTCCAGGAGCGCCCTCCTGTCATCGAGGCCCGCCGACCGCAGGTCGAAGCCGTTCGCGTGGAGCAGGTCGAAGACATAGTAGATGACGGTGAAGGAGCCGGGGTCGCTCTGGTACCGCTGCAGGCACTGGAAGCAGGGCCTGCCCTTCTGCTCGAGCGCCGCCACCTCGCCGTCGAAAACGGCCTCCGAGAGCGGCTGGTCCCTCAGCGCGGCAACAATCGGGGGATATCTCTGCGTTATGTCCTCTCCCCTGCGGGAGAGCAGCCTGACATCGCCGTCGCGCAGGAGAGCGATGGCGCGGTACCCGTCGAGCTTCGGCTCGTAGAGCCACCCGGCGTCGGAGAAGACGCGCGGCGCGGCATCCGCGAGCATCGGCGGAAGGGAGCCGGGCATCGGCGCTTCTGCTGCTCCGGGCACATCCGCCGGAGCGAAGCCCGCCTCTTCGTATGCGCCGCCATGGTCCCGGAACAGCTCCGACCGTTTCAACCTGGTGTCGCCCTCTCTCCGCTACTTCCTAGCACCGGCGGGCTCCTTCTTCTTCGACGGCTTCTCCTGCGCAGCCTCCAGGCTCTCCCGCAGGGCGGTCATCAGGTCCGGCACCTCGGCAGCCTCTTCCGGCCCGGGCACCTCGACCTCTTCGCCCTCGATCTTGGCCCGCACCACTTCGCGCAGGGCCTTCTGGTACTCGTCCCTGTATTTCTTCGGCTCGAAACTCGTCTCCATGGCCTCGATCAGCGTCTTCGCCATCTTCATCTCTTCGTCCGATGGTTTCTCGTTGGCCGGAGTAAGCTCGCCGGCGGGCCGCACCTCTCCCGCGTAGTGGAGCGTGTGCAGTACCATGATATCGTCCGCGGGCCTCAGACAGCAGAGGTGCTCCCGCCTCTGCAGCACCACCTTGGCCAATCCTACGCGCCCCGTGTCCATCAATGCTGCTCGCAGCAGCGAGAACGGCTTCACACCGAGTTCGTCCGGCTCCAGATAGTGGGCATCGTAGTAGTAAACCGGATCAATGTCGCCCGAATCGACGAACCCGAGTATCTCGATTGTGTGTTTGGTCTTGAGCGGCACCTTCTCGAAGTCCTTGTCGCTCAGGATGACGTACTTGCCCCGCGCGTACTCGTAGCCCTTCACCGTCTCCTTTGACGTGAAGTACTCGTCGTCGACCGGGCAGTACCACACCTGCTTCGGCCTGGTGTGGCATTTCTTGTGCAGGTTGTGCAACTGGAGCCTGTTGCTCTGTGTGGCGACGTACATCCTCACCGGGATGACGACCATTCCGAATCTGATCGCGCCTTTCCAGAACGCCTTTGCCATACCGCGACTCCCTTACCGGACTCGGGCGAAGCGGGGCTACTTCTTCACCCACTCGCCCGTCTCCTTGTCCTTCTCGTACTCCTGCTTCACTGCCGCCCAGGCCACGCGGTTCGCCGTCTCCTCCAGCGAGGCGTTTCCCTTCCTCTTCTTCGGGTCTTTGTACTGCTTGTGAGCATTGTTGAAGGCGCTGAGGAATATCTCCCGAGCGTGTTCGGGAAGGTTCCTGCGCACAGCGGCGGGCAACTCGTCTGTGGAATCATAAGGCATAGCCTACCTCCTCGGGACCCGGCGCGGAGTCCCCGTGTACCCTATCCTAGACCGCCGTGAACGCGCTGCCCATCCGTAGGCATACGTATTAGCCGCTCTCAATACTACCCATCCTTCCGGCGACATTGACATCGTAGCCGGCCTGTACGATACTAGGGGAGTCCCCACACTATCCTGCTGTCGTGCTGTCAGCAACGGCACAGCGACAGCGGGGCGACCCGCGTGCAGCGATACAGGCGACGCGGCACGAGCTTGAGTCCCGACCGGTCGCCTTGATCAACCCGGACCGGCCTCCACAGGGGCCGCCGCATTCCCCCCGAGGGGAGCACGGCGTTGCCTTCGCAGCGCCCGGCGCTCCACCGGTAAGGAGCGAGATGGCAAAGGCGAAACCAGACCTGCTGACCCAACTACGGGCCGTTGCGGAGATGATGCCCGACGCGATCGCTCTGGCCGACCTCTCGGGACGCCTCGTCTACCATAACCCCGCCTCTCTGGCCCTCCACGGCTACGCCAGCCTGGACGAGGCTGTACTGTCAGGGGACGAGGCGGTGAAGCAGTGGGAAGGACTCCACCTTGAGGGCAATCCCGTGACGGTTGACGACTTGCCGATGCCGCGTGCACTCCGAGGCGAGACCTTCGCCGGGTACGAGCTGCTCCTCCGCCGCCGGGACACCGGCAAGACCTTCATCGGCAGCTACTCCGGCATGCTCGTCCGCGACAACGCAGGCCGGCCCCTGTACGGCCTGATTACCATACGCGATGTGACCCGGGAGAAGGAGATCCAGGACGCTCTCAGGGAGAGCGAGCAGGAGGCCCGCCGGAAAGCGGAGGAGCTGGACGCGCTGATGAACCTCATCCCGGCATCCGTGCTGACCGCCCATGACCCGCGATGCGAGGTCGTCACCGGAAACGAGACCGCCAACAGGACCATCGGCGCGGTCCAGGGCGAGAACATATCCGCCGGCGAGGATGACGGGGAGTCCCCACACCAGAGCATCCGCTTCTTCAGGGACGAGAAGGAACTCAGACCGGAGGAGTTGCCCTTGCAGGTGGCCGTCAGGGAGGATGTCGTCTTGAAGAACTTGGAAGTGCAGCTCGTGACCCCCGCCGGCGACAGAATCTCTCTCCTGGGCAACGCCAGACCGCTGCACGATGAGAAAGGCAATGTCCGGGGGGCCATCTCTGCATTCATCGACGTCACCGATCGAAAGAGGATGGAGAACCAGCTCCACAAGTACCGCGGCTATCTCGAAGACAAGGTCGACGAGCGCACCTCGCAGCTCGAGCATCAGCTCAGGAGGCTGAGGGAGGCCGAAGGCAACCTCGACCTGGTGATCGACAGCATGCCCGAGGGAATCCTGGTCATCGATGAGTCGGGCATAGTGCTCTTCTCGAATCCCGCCGCCGGGAGCCTGTTCGGGCGCGTCGAAGAGGAGCTTGCGGGCGCGCCTTTCGGATATCCCCTGCTCACCGACATGGCCGAACTGGCCGTTCCTACGCACGACGGAGAGATCAAAGTCGTGGAGATGCTGACCGTCCCGATCAACTGGAAGGACAGGGAATGCTCGCTGGTGCTTCTCAGGGATGTCACCGCCCGGAAGGAGGCGGAGCAGAGGGCCTGGGCCCTCTCGAAGAGGCTGATAGACTCCCAGGAACGGGAAAGGAGGCGCATCGGCCATGCGCTCCACGACGAGGTCGGCGGTACGCTGACGGCTCTCAGGCTCTCCTTAGAGCGGGTGCAGCGCCACCACGCAGAGGATGCCCTTCCCGTGCTGCAGCACATCGGCGGCATCATCGACGACCTCGCGGAGCAGGTGCGCCAGATATCACACGCCATGCGACCGGGCGTGCTCGACGACTACGGGCTGCCGGAGGCCCTGCGCTGGTACCTCGAGCGTTACCAGGAACGTACCGGCATCCAGATCAACTTCTCACACAGTCCTATAAACTGCAGGCTGCCCGCCGAGACGGAGACAACCGCCTACCGCATCGTCCAGGAGGCCGTGAACAACGCCGCGAAACACTCCGGCGCCGCCTCCATAGACGTAGCCGTCTCCTGCGAGCAGGACATCCTCACCGGCTCGATCAGCGATTCGGGCCGAGGTTTCGATCCGTCGGAGACAGGCGACGGCGCGGGCCTGCCAGGCATGCAGGACCTGGCCGAGCTTACCGGAGGCTGGGTGGCCATCAGCTCCTCACCGGGTGAGGGCACGCTCGTCAGCTTCGAGCTGCCCGTGATTCCCGCAACTCAAGAGGCCATATGACCAGCGTGGTGCTGTGTGACGATCACAGGATAGTCCGCGAGGGCGTGCGGAGGCTGCTGGAAGACAGCAACGGCTTTCGAATCATCGGTGAGGCCGCCGACGGGATAGAGGCCCTGCGTCTGGTCACCGAGCTATGCCCGGACGTGCTGGTGACCGACTTGCGAATGCCCGGCATGGACGGGATCGAGGTCACGCGGAGGATACGGGACACCGTTCCGGACACCAGGGTCATCATACTGTCCATGTACCGCTCAGAAGCGTATGTCTACTCGGCGCTTCTGGCCGGCGCCCGCGCCTACGTAGTGAAGGAGTCGGGGATTCACGACCTCGGCGCCGCGATAGGCGAAGTCATGAAGGGGGGCCGCTATCTCTCGGCGCCCCTTACGTACGAGGCGGTCGAGAGCTACCGCGTCAGCGCAGGCAAGCCCCCTCTGCCGCCGGAAAGCGAGCCGTGATGCCCGCCGGGTCGAACGACAGGATAAGGGTGGCGATAGCCGACGACGAGAAGTTCCTAAGGGGCGTCCTCGAGGATGTGCTGGCGGAGGACGACCACTTCGAGGTAATCCCGGGGACCGGGGACGGCCTGGAGGCGGTCGAGCTGGCGAAGGAGCACCGTCCGGACGTGCTGGTGCTGGATATCAGGCTTCCGGGGATCAGCGGCCTGGAGGCGGCGAAGCGGGTGGCGGTCGAATCGCCCTCGACGAAAGTGGTCGTTATGTCCATGTATGACATGGAAGCATATGTCTACGAGGCCCTGAAGTCAGGGGCCAGAGGGTATGTGATCAAGCAGAGCGCGGATAAGATCGCCGAAGCAATAGCCACCGTGAGCGGCGGGGAGATATACCTTACACCGCCCCTTACTCTGGACACAGTCGACTCGTTCAGGCGGCAGGTCGGCTGGCCGCCGCTGAATCTGTGATGTCCCGTTTGGAGGGATCGATGACAGAGACACCGCAGTCCACGGCCGTACAACTGGCCAAGGTACCGACCGGAATTGAGGGTTTCGACGAGATAACATTCGGCGGCCTGCCCGCAGGCCGCACCACGCTTCTCACGGGTCTCAGCGGCAGCGGAAAGACCGTCTTCGGCATGCAGTTCCTGGCGCAGGGCGCGGCCCGATACGGGGAACCCGGCGTTCTAGTCGGATTCGAGGAGACCGAGGACGAGCTGATCACGAATGCGGCATCCCTCGGATTCGATTTCGCGAACCTGATTTCGGCGGGCAAGCTGGTAATCGACCGGATATCCGTTGAGCCGGATGTCGTGGTCGAGACGGGCCGCTACGACCTCTCCGCCCTGCACATACGGATCGAGCATGCCGTCGACAGCATCGGCGCGAGGCGCATCGTGCTGGACGGGATTCCGGCTCTCTTCTACGGGCTGACGGATACGTCGGCGGTACGCATCGCCCTGACCCGCCTTTACGCCTGGCTCAAGAGCAAGGGGCTGACGGCTCTGGTCACGGCGGAGAGCAACACCGAGCTTGCCCAGCACGGGCTGGGACTGTCGCTGACCGACTGCATAGTGGTCGCCGGCGAGAGGACCAGGGAGAACGTCTCGACCCGCTACCTGCGCGTGGCCAAGTACAGGGGCTCGGCTCACGGCACGAGCGAGTACCCCTGCCTCATAGGCTCGACCGGCTACAAAGTGATACCACTCACCTCGATCACGGTCGATTACGAGGCGTCCACCGAGAGAATCAGCACGGGCATACCCAGGCTGGACACCATGCTCGGCGGACAGGGCTTCTATCGCGGTAACAGCGTCATGGTGACCGGCGGGGCCGGTACCGGCAAGTCCAGCCTGGCGGCCCATCTGGCGCTGGCCACCTGCCAGCGAGGAAAGCGCTGCCTGTACTTCGCTTTCGAGGAGTCGCAGGAAGAGGTCATGCGCAACATGCGCTCCATCGGCGTGGACCTGCGCCCGCAGGTGGCGGCGGGGCTCCTCAAATTCCGGTCATCCCGCGCGACGATGTTCGGGCTGGAGATGCACCTGGCGATGATGGAGAACGAGATCGCGGCGTTTCAGCCTCATGTGGTGATCTTGGACCCGGTCTCCAACCTGTTGAGCATCGGCAGCTTCAACGAGGTCAGGGCAATGGTCTCGCGCCTGGTAGACTTCCTCAAGGGCAGGGGCATAACCTCCCTGCTCACCAGCCTGAGTATGACCGACCCGCCGGAGAGCGACGTCGGGGTCTCTTCGCTTGTCGACACATGGATGCTTCTCACGAACTTCGAGGCAAACGGCGAGCAGACCCGGCTGCTCCGCATACTCAAGTCGCGCGGCAGCGCCCACTCCAGTCAGGTCAGAGAGTTCATCATGACAGACCGCGGAGTGCGGCTCGAAGACGTCTACCTGGGCCCGGAAGGGATGCTCACAGGCACCGCTCGCAAGGCTCAAGAGGCCAGGGAACTGGCAGAGGCAGACCTCCGCCTTCGGGAGATGGAGAGGAAGGAGCGACAGTACCAGCAGAGGCGCGCCGCTTTGCAGGCACAGGTGGCCGCACTGCAGGCGGAGATCGAGGCCACAGAGGTCGACATGGAGCATCTCCGTATCGAGACCGAGCAGTACGAGGCCGAAAGGACGAGCCAGAGAGAAGAGAGGGCCCACAGGCGCTGGGCGGACGGCGATGAGGGCGAGCCGGAGCGGCGGCGTGGACGCACAAAGAAGTAGCGACTGGAAGTTCACAGTCTACATTGCCGGTCACTCACCACTGAGCGACGCGGCCGTGGCCTGCCTGGAGCAGATATGCCGATCGCTCCTCAACGGCGGCTACGAAATCGAGGTTGTCGACCTGACCGAGCACCCCGAGCTTGCACGCCGGCACCAGATACTGGCTGTCCCCACAGTAATCAGGAACCAGCCTCTTCCGGAGCGGAGGGTCATCGGCGACCTCTCCCTGGTAGATATGGTGGTCAACGGCCTCGGTCTCCCCGAGAGCGCCTGAGCGCTTCGCCCGACCGCTCTCCTCCTCAACGGCGCCTCGGTCGATGTCACAACTTCGTGACATTTTCCCGCTGCTCTTTATGACTTCTTAATCGGCTTCGGGGTATCGTGGAGTGCAGAGCCCTTCCTGAGATTGCGCCGTATGGGAAAGGAGATAGGAGATGGCGAAAGTAGCGAGGGAGATGGTAGAGGCAACCGGAATCAACGTGGACGAGCTGCTGGAGCTGCTGGTCACGAACGCCGCCGCCGAGCTTACGACCTACTACTACTACACGATCCTGCGGGTGAACCTGATTGGACTGGACGGCGAGACGGTGAAGGAAATAGCTGAGACGGCGCGCGTGGAGGACCGCAACCACTTCGAGGCACTCGTTCCGAGGATCTACGAGCTGGGCGGCGCCCTGCCGCAGGACATGAAGCAGTTCCACGACATATCAGCATGCCGCGCTGCGTACCTGCCCGCCGACCCGACCGATGTCAACGCCATGCTCACTGTGCTGGTGGAAGCCGAGCGATGCGCCGTGAGGGGCTACACGAAGATATGCAACCTCACCGCCGGGAAGGACCACCGGACGTACGACCTGTCGCAGGCCATACTCAACGAGGAGATCGAGCACGAAGCGTGGTTCTCGGAGTTCCTCGGGGAAGGGCCGTCGGGTCACTTCCTGCGCCGGGGCGATACGTCCCCCTTCGTGTCCAAGTTCCTGAGATAGCCGGTAGAGCAGCGAGTTCCTTGCAGGCTTCCCGATAACCCGCAGTCCCCCGGACCACCGGTCGGGGGCAGCCTATCTGCAATGGAAATCGATGTTGGCTACGCGTTCCTGCTCACAACCCTGGCAGGGCTGTCCACAGGCATAGGCAGCGCGGTTGCCTTCGTGCTGAGGAAGCCCAGCCTGGGATTCCTGGCGGTCGCGCTGGGCTTCTCCGCCGGGGTAATGCTGTATGTCTCCTTCGCGGAGCTGCTCCGCACGGCGATAGACGACGTGGGGTTCGGCACCGCCAACATCGCCTTCTTCATCGGCATCGCTTCGATCGCCGCGATCGACTGGGTCATTCCCCACGAGTACGAGCATGAAGAGGCACAGCCCTCCCGCTTCTCCATAGGCCTTCCCCGCACCCCGAGGGCGGTCGGCGCAGCGGCCAACGACGCAATGCAGGCCGACCAGTACTCGGTATTGAAGCGCGCCGGGCTCTTCACAGCGCTGGGGATCGCGATACACAACTTCCCCGAGGGGTTGGTGACGTTCAGCAGCGCGGCAACGGGGGACATGTCGCTGGGAATCGCCGTGGCGGTAGCCATAGCCGTGCACAACATACCCGAGGGCATGGCAGTTTCCATTCCGATACGGTATGCGACGGGCAGCCGCTGGCGGGCCTTCTTCTATTCCTTCGGGTCGGGTCTGGCGGAGCCCATCGGCGCCGTCATCGGCTACGCCATACTGCTGAACTTCCTGACCCCGACGGTGCTGTCATCACTGCTGGCGTTCGTCGCGGGGATCATGGTCTACATCAGTCTGGACGAGCTGCTGCCGCTGGCCCACAGGTACGGCAAAGAGAACCCGGTGATACTGGGCTTCGGTGCAGGGATGCTGCTGATGGCGCTCAGCCTCTTCCTTCTCGCCTGAAGGCCTCCATCCTGCGCCTGAGTTCGCGCATGTCAGCCTCGAATCTCTGTCTGGCGCGGGGGAAGCGCATCGCTGCGGCTGGATGGTAGGTCTCGATGTAGTCGATATCGTCGGACCGGGGGGTCTCCCACGCCACGCGGCCCATCAGCACCACGATGCGCGGTCTGACCTCCTCGATCTCCTCCAGCAGCGACGGCATCCAGCGATCGATCTCGTCCCGCTTCGGCTTGCGGTTTCCGGGCGTCGGCCCCTTCACCACGCCGGTCACGTGAAGACTGCTCCGGTCGATATTGTTCTGCTGAAGCACTTTGTCCAGGTACCGCCCCGACCTCCCCACAAAGGGCCGGCCCTGCCTGACCTCCCCTTTGCCGGGGTTCTGGCCGACCAGCATGACGTCGGCGTCCGGAGGCCCCTGCCCGAAGCGGCCTCCGTTCCACTCCGATTCCGACATGCTCCAATCATAGCCCGCCTCGCCGCGTCATGGCACCCCTTTGGGCCGCGCACCCGCGCAGGCTACAATAGGGAAGATGGAGGTCGAAAGCTGACCAGGCTGCGCTTCGTGGGCACCAAGGGCCAGATCGAGGAATCGACGCCCCGGCACACGTATCATTCCTCTCTTCTCGTTATGTCCAATGGTGTCCGGCTGCTGGTCGACTATGGGGTAGTGCACCGGCACAACCTGAACCGGCTGAGGCTTGACGCCCTGCTGATTACGCACGGCCATCCCGACCACTACATCTGGTCCAGGGAGGACTTTCGAACGCGTGTGCCGGTATATCTGACGAAGGACACGCTCACCTGCGGGAGATACGGGCCGAGGAACGTGGAGGTCGTCAGGCCGGGCGATACGATCGAGGTGGGCCGACTGGCGTGCGAGGCGTACAGCGTGGTGCACTCCATCAGGTGCCCCGCCGTGGGCTACAGGGTCAGGACGCCGGACGGCGTCCTGGTCTACAACCCGGACCTGGTCGATATCGTGGACAGGGACCGCGTTCTGGAGGGTGTGGACTGCTACATCGGGGACGGTTCGTGCATCAGGGCCAACCTCGTCCGGAGGAAGGGCGAGAGCCTATTCGGCCACGCGAGGATCACCACCCAGTTGAAATGGTGCCGCGACCACGGGATAGCGAGGGCAGTCTTCACCCACCTGGGCAGGGAGACTATCCGAAGGGAAGAGGAGTTCGCGGAGAAGCACAGTGACGTCACGCTGGCTTACGACGGCATGGCACTGGAACTGTGAGGGAAACAACTCGGGACGGGCTACAGCCCCGGCGAAGCGCACCGGGCTCGAAATTATCTCACCCTGGAACGGGAGCCGACGAGCTCCTCCCAGAGCGTCAGGCTTTCCCCGGCCACCCGTCCTCCGGCTGCAGAGAACTGGTCAGGATTGCGCTGCGGCTCGGTTTCCTCTTCTCTTTGATGGGAGAACATCCTGTGCGCCGGGTCGGCCGCTATCTGACCTTCCAGCACCTCCGACATCCGTTCGATGCTGTCCAGCAGGTGCCTGCCCTTCAGGGTGGTCCGGTACCTCAGGTTCCTTCCGTTGGCCCTGCGCTCGAGGAGTTCGCGAGTCACTAGGAACTCGACGTACCGCTCCATCTGGGAATGGCTCATGTTCACCCCGTACATCATCTGCGTCTTCCCGACCTCTTTGGCACCCAGTCTCAGCATGTCGGCAATGATCTCGATGGTGGTGCGTCTGCTTCTCATACCTCCCCCCCGTGCGCACATCCACCTCCGGAATATGTGGCGGCGCCAGATGTGGCGACCAAACCATTGACCGAAGCCCGAAGAGATTATGCCAAGATGTTCTGTTCTAGACTATACGTAGAATTACGTAAACCAGAACTATGCAACCCCTCAGTCGCGCAACGTACCCCGCAGGCGGCAGCCTGCGCCCCTGCCAACCCGCTTCTGCAACTATTAACCCGGTCAGGCCGGAGAACATATCCAAACGGGCGAGGCAGCATCGGGCAGGATGGGACATCATGTCGGCAGATGGGACCCACGTGTACGCATGCTCGGTTTCACTGGAAGCGCGCGGGCGGGCTTGCACAGCAGGGTGCTGCCGGACGCGGCCAGCGACGTTGTTCCGGACGACGCGAGCCCGAACCATCATCGGAACAGAGGAGGCGAAGGAGATGGGTACAAGGCAGGTGGAACTCTCGGTAAACGGGGCACCGATCGAGATGGACTACTTCGTCCAGCGCTTTGTAGACCACGTCATGGAAGGCATAGTTGCCGGTCTTCACGACACGGGCGAAGTGGAGACACTCAACCTGTCGCTCGATGAGGAGAGCGCGGCCCTGGAGCTGAACGGACGGCCGGTGCCTATGAACGAGTTCGTGACCCTCATCGTGCGCAACACGGTGTTCGGAATGGTCTCCTCGTTGAAGGGCGTCGACGAGGTGGACAGGGTGGGGATCGCGATTCAGAGATAGTACAGGTTCGCCTCGGAGGTGAGGAATGAAGCCAATAGGCCCGCTCATGTGGGAGCACAGGCTCATAGAGCGCATGGTCAGGGTCATCGAGCAGGAGCTTGCGGACGCTTCGAACCTGCAGACCATCGAGCCGCCATTCATCGAGACGGTGGTTGACTTCTTCCGTATTTACGCCGACAGGACACACCACGGCAAGGAAGAAGATATCCTGTTCGAAGCGTTATCGAGAAAGGAACTGCGGGACGAGCACCGCACTATGATGGATGACCTCGTGAATGAGCACCGCACGGCGAGGGAGAACGTGAACAATCTCGAAGCGGCCTACGAGAAGTACGTCAGCGGCAATGAAGATGCCGCCGCCGATGTCATGGCGGCGCTGCGACGTCTCGTCGAGCTCTATCCCGCTCACATCGATAAGGAAGACAACAGCTTCTTCTACCCATCGATGGACTACCTCACGCTCGACGAAGAGCAGGCTATGCTCAAGGAGTTCTACGAGTTCGACAGGAGCATGATTCACGAGCGGTACCGCAAGTCGGTGGAGAAGCTGGAACAAGGCACGACTGAGTAATCACACCTCGTCTTCGAGACAGGTGCTCACGGGCGGGCCCTCCGGGGGCCCGCCCGCTCCTGTCACCTACAGCGCGGTTGGGGGCTACTTCTTGAACGGCTCCTTGACGACCACCTTCACCCCGGCGATCGTGCCTGTGACAGCGTTTCTGACGGTGTTTAGAGCCGACTCGCCTATCTCTCCTGCCGCTTCCACCGCACCGGTGGCCGCAGCCGACGCTGCTTCCTCGCTGTTCACAGCGACAGACTTGGCGCCTTCGACCGCGCCTTCGACTGCTTTGGCGGCCACAGAGGCCAGGTCGCCGCCCACCTCGGAAGCGCCTTTGATTGCGCCCCGCGATGTGCTGTAGGCCACCTGCATGACATCGCCGCCGATCTCACCGGTGCCTGCTATTGTGCCCCTGACCGTGTCGCGGGCGACGGTGGCGAGGTCTCTGCCCGTATCCTGCCCACCGTGGATAGCTCCCTGCGCGATGCTGAACGCAGCATCCTGGATGTTGAGACCGGCGTTCTTGGCGGCCAGTATGGCGCCCTCGGCGGCTCCCTGCGCCACCTTGGAAACGTCCGCCCCCACATCGCTGGTGCCTTTGATGGCGGCCCGGACTGTGTCACTGATCACCTCCGTGGTCACGGTGGTGACTTCACCCACCGCCTGTATGGATCCTATCAGGGCTCCCTTGGCGGTGGACCCCAGCTCGGCCCCCGCGGTATTCGCGGCCTGGATGGCCCCGGCGACTGTGTCCCCTATGAGCCCGGTCCCCTCCTTCACGACGTCTCTCAGGCCCTGCAGACCACCGACCAGGTTGTCCCTGACCACGTCAACGGTGGTCTTGGTGACGTCCCCGGCCCCCTTGATGGTGCCGGTGAGTGTCTCGCTGACTCTCTTGCCGATTGATCCCAGTGTCATTTGTGCCTCCCTTCATGTTTTGTCGCGCTGGCATGCCTGTTTGCCCGGACGGGTTCCTTCTAACGATGGCTCGCTTTCCGGCAGTCACAGACCTAGAAGCCTTCAACTCGCCCGCACTGGGCACGAACCACGGGCTGCCGGTTCCACTGATTCACATGCAAGACTACAACATATCGGCCAAATGAAAGACATCCGCAAGAGTACTCAATCGCCTGCGCCGATACTACGGATTTTCGCTCACCACCCGAACGGCCAGGCAGTCTGCAACCACCCCGGTGTGATACAATCCGGGTCGTCCGGGGTGTTCTTCATGGCAAGGGCGAAAGCGACGACCGGGTATTTCCGCAACGGCCTCCCCTGCGCTCGTCTCGGCGACGGCCCACGCAACCTGGTCATCTTCGAGGGGCTCACCTTTGACAACAGGCCTCCTTCCCGTATCATGCTCCGAATGCAAGGTAGCACCGAAGGTCCTCGCCGCAGGTTCACCGGGAACAGCTTGCATCCCTCTTTGAGTTAGGATAGACTGCTATGCCACAGCGGATAACCCTGAGCGATACGGAGGCAAACATGTCCACTGACAACGAGAGAGTAGTGAGAACCGCATGTCAAATGGGTCCGTCGGAGTGCGGCATGACCGTACACGTCCGAGACGGTGAGGTGACCAAGGTCGAGGGTATGCGCGAGCATCCCTACAACAAGGGCAGGCTGTGCATCAGGGGAAGCCAGGCACGAGAGTACCTGTACCATCCGGACCGCATCAAGTACCCGATGAAGAAGGAGAACGGTCAGTGGAAACGGATGAGCTGGGATGAAGCCCTGGACCTCATAGCCAACAAGCTCACCGAGATAAGGGAGAAGTACGGTCCCACCGCTCTCGCCGCCTGCATTGGTGACCCCGTACAGACAAGGGGACTTACCGGCCTCTTCACGATATGGAGGTTCCTGGATGCCTATGGCAGCCCGAACATGTTTCTCAGCGATCCCTGCTATCGCGTTCGGTGCCAGGCGCAGAACCTGACCTTCGGATTCCTGCGCTACCCATTCTGTGCTGATGTGGAGAACTCCAGGTGCATCATCCTCTGGGCACACAACCCTCAGAAGTCCGAGCCCCAGATAGTCCCTCGAATCGAGGCGGCCAGGAAGAACGGCAGCAAGCTTATCGTAATCGATTGCAGGCGCACCCAGTACGCAAAGACGGCGGACATACACGTTATGCCCAGGCCGGGAACAGACGCCATCATCATGCTCGCGATGATCAATACCATCATTTCGGAAGGTCTCTACGACAAGGACTTCGTTGAGAAATGGACGACCGGCTTCGACCAGCTCGCCGAGCATATTAAGCAGTACCCGCCCGAAAAGGCCGAAGAGGTAAGCGGGGTCCCGGCGGACAAGATCAGAGAGATAGCACGTATGTTCGCCATCACGAAGCCAGCCTGCATTCAGCAGGGATGGGGATGTCTCGACCAGGTGGAGTCCGGCTTCCAGAACTCACGCGCCAACTGCATCCTGCACGCGATAACCGGCAATGTGGACAGGCCCGGAGGTATACTCCACGTAGCCCTGCCGGTTACGAACTTCCCCAGACTCTTCGACAGGCTGGGCGACGTCAAACCACCTCTTTCTGATGAGTATCCCCTGTTCGGTGGACCGCTCGGCCTCTCGATCGCGTCCGCCACGGCAACCATTGTATGGATCGATACCCTGTTCACCGAGAAGCCATATCCGATCAAGGCGATGTACGTCGCAGGATCCAACCCAATGGTCAACTACCCGAATACCAGCAAGGTCAAGCGAGCCCTTGAGACGCTCGACTTCCTCCTCGTAATGGATATCTTCATGACGCCGACCGCGGAAATGGCGGACGTTGTGCTCCCCGCTGCTACGTTCCTGGAGAGGACGGACATCATCCATATCCCCTACGCATCGATCGCAGCTGTACCATATGCGATGCTGGGGGAGCAGGCCGTTCCAGAGATGTACGAGTCCTGGCCGGACTGGAAGTTTGTCTGCGAACTGGGCCGAAGGATGGGCTACGGCGAGGACTTCCCATGGCAGACCGTAGAGGAACTGATCGAATACTACCTCGAACCGTCGGACATGTCAGTCAGGCAACTCAAAGAGGAAAGCCCGACGGGGGTACGCAGCGGTACGGTGGAGGACGAGGAGTACTGGCGCCAGCACCCCGATCAGCCTCGCTTCCCAACCCCTTCAGGCAAGGTGGAGCTGTACTGTGAGACGTTGAAGGGCATAGGATCGGACCCGCTTCCCATATATATCGAACCGGAGGAGAGCCCGGTATCCTCACCTGACGTGGCGAAGGACTACCCTCTTGTCCTCACCACCGGCGCTCGCGTGAACGAGTACTGGCATTCCTGTTTCCACAGGATCGCGAAGCTTTGGCAGAGGACGCCCGAACCGGTTGCCGAGATCAACCCCGAGAGCGCTGCGAAGTATGGCGTAGCAGACGGACAAATGGTCATCCTTGAAACGCGGAGGGGGCGTATCGAGCTGAAGGCAAGCGTCACCGAGGACATCATGCCCGGCGTCGTCAGTATCCCGCATGGCTGGGCGGAAGCGAACGCAAATGTCCTGACCGACGACGCCTTCCATGACCGTCAGTCCGGCTATCCCAACCTGCACGCGCTGCTGTGCAGGGTAGGGAGCGCGTAGCCAGCCTGAAGATGGTTGGAGACGACCCAGGGGCTGCCCTTCTGATCCGCGATGGTCACTCGATCTTGAACTCCCACCGGCAGGCGATGTCGTCGCTGCTGTCTCGCGGTGGCAGCTTCAGTGGAGTCGCTTTCATCCTGGGATTGAAGTACTCGGCGATCCGCTGGAACATTGGTATTTCGACTTCTTCACAGGTGAACTGCTGGAGGGCACGGTCGCCCGTCTGCTCCCACCATACCACTCCGAGGCACCGCTTGACCGTCATTATTCCGTAGTTCCCGTCCCTGAGGTCCCAGTCGATGTCGAACAGCACGCCGAATCCGGGACTGAACTGGAAGTACTTGAAGAGGGCTGCAACGTCATTGCCTGTGATGTTCAGCGCCTTCGTGACCCTGCGGACCTCGCTGACCGTGCCGGCTTCCCATATCTCCTTGTCGTAGTCGAAAGCGATTCTGTCTCCGAACCTCTGCCTCATTGCAGCAACCCACATGGGGTCAACGCCGGCATAGAGCTTGCCTGCAGCCACCAGCAACCTGGCAAGGGCATCCTTGGAGAAGTCCTGCAGCTTGAGGTCCGGGTTGAAGTCCCCGCTGTAGTCCGGCAAGTCACTCATGTCAGTCCCCCAATCGTAGCCGTATTATAGCACGCGTCGGCCCGGCAGCACTCAGTCCTCGAAAACAGCCTCGCACTCTCTTCTGGAATACTCGCACTTCACAGGTCCATTTGCGCACGATAGCATCGCTATGCTCAGGGTTAGAGACTCGCAGGTGATGGCGGATACAGCAAGGAAGGGGGTGAGACGTCCAGGGATTGTCACGCATCGATGCAGCCAGAGTATTACAGCAGAGACGCCATCGCGATGCCGTTGACGGAGCAGAGCGGCCTGATGAGCGCCTCCCCGGTGTTTGTCTATCGTCGCGAACAGTCACAAGAAAGGGATAAGGAGAAAGCAGATGAAACGGCTACTGATCGCTGTCATGATGCTCACTCTCGTGTCGGGTCTGGTTGCCGGAGGAGTAATGGCACAGTTCTCGGATACCGACACGAGTACCGGCAACACGTTCACCGCCGGCTACGAAGACCTTTGCATGAGCACCGGTGGCGGGTACAGCAACAACTTCACCGGGCCAGTCGCTACTGCGTCTAACATGGCGCCAGGAGTGGAAGTGGGACCATACCAGGTCTACTTCAAGAACTGCGGGTCGATCGACGGCGCGGTGGCGGTCACGCTGGACTACTCAAACAGCGACGTCGCCCCACAAGGCGAGTACACGACTGACACACGTGTGTCTGCGGATGCATTCGCCAAGAAGCTGATCGTCCCCTACGCGAAGCCCGACTTCTACCTGTCTGGCAACGCGACTATCAACGTCGCTCCCTACTGGGCCCTGCAGGTGAAGCAGACAAACTACTCAACCTGGACCGACGCCATCAACGCCGGAGCTGTTGTCGTGGACTCAGACCCGGGTAATCCTGTCGGTTATCTGCCGACCATATACGGACTCAGTGAAGACACACCGAATGAGATCGTGCTTGGCTTCACGAACGGCTACGGCGGGGATGACTTCATGCTGCAGCCCGGCCAGGCCCACTACGAGGAGTTCAAGATGATGCTCGCCGCCGATGCAGGCAATGAGTACATGTTCGACGGCATCAGCATCAACTTCATAGCAACACTGGACCAGGGCCTGTAGAGGCTCGTGATCTGAGGAATCGGAGAGGGCGGGGACGGTCGAGCCCTGCCCTCTCGAACCGTGACATCGTCATAGCGGCATCGGCCTGCGGGTCCGCCAGACGGACGGCCCCGGCCGGGTGATGGTGTCATGCTATCTGGTGGACAGACAATGCACAAAGGCTTGAAGTTGCTGGCAATAGCATTCACCGGGGCGGCCCTTGCCCTTGTCGTCGCATTCGTGGTTGCTGTAGTGGCCTTCCACTGGTCCGTCACCACCGTATCCACCGGAAGCATGGAGCCGGCCATTCCCGTGGGCTCACTGGTGGCTCTCGCTCCGGTCGAGCCCGATGCTGTGGGAGTGGGAGAAGTCGTTCTGTACTCGTCTCCCTTGGATCGCGACATCAGGATAACTCACCGCGTAACGGAGGTTGTCGACTCGGGGCAGGGACCGATGTTCCGAACGCGGGGCGATGCGAACGAAGACCCCGATCCCTACCTGGTACCCGCGGGCAACGTAGACGGAGCAGTCCGGCTCTGCGTACCATACGCGGGCTATATCACGAGATTCGCCGGATCGCCCGCCGGGTTTGTGACTCTGATCCTGATACCAGGCATCGCAATCGCGGGTATAGTCCTGAAGGAACTGGTAACGTATTCGCACTATCGGCACAGACGAGGCGGAGTCCTGTCATCGCGGACGGATAGACGAAGGCGAATGCTCGGGGCCTGATGGGCTCCTCGCAGTTGACATACCACCGCCTCGAACCTGGAATTGCCGCCACAGACCATGAATGAGCACCTGAGGGAGTTCCTTGCACGATGGCCTCCAGTGGGGCTGGCGGCTATCGTCCTGATAGCCTTCTCAATCGGAGGAGTGGCCTTCGGGTACGCGAATGCCTCCTCAGAACCACCCGCCCGCACCGAGCAGGTCGCGGTCCTGGACTACTCGCTCACGGGCAACCTTGGCTATGCCGCCTATTTGAAGGATAACCAGCTCTACGGCCCGGTACAGTTGACGGACCAGGATACGTCCGTACTCCATCTAAGCATACTGGATAATCTGGAAGGCAGCTTCACATGTCAGCTACAGTCCGACCGGGACATTCGAGGTCTGTCTCACCAGGTGCAAGTAACCGCCACACTGGAGAACCCCCGGAACTGGTCGAAAACAGTCGTCCTCGTGCCGGAGACCTACGCCGATGAGAACTTCTCGGTCAGCTTCCCGATAGACCTCGACTACCTGCTCACGCTCGCCCAGGATATCGATGAGGAACTCCAGAGCGGCGCCTCCATCCATGAGCTCACGATCAAGGCTGTGGTAGAAACTACGGCGGACTCGCAGTATGGTCCGATCGAAACAAACCTTACCTCTGCCATATCCGGGCAGCTTTCCCGTACCAGACTGACCTGGGACAACGACTACGATCAGAGTGCCACTGTGGATGGTTCCCTGTATGAGAGCAGGACGGTCGAGGGGGAGGCCGGGAGCAATGCACTGTGGTGGGCTATCTCCCTTGGAGCGCTCGCCCTGATAGGAACATGGGTAAGCTGGGTCTACCTGGGCTCAAGGCGTACCCGTCTCTCCGTGGTCAAGAGAGACGCGGGCTTCGCCGGAGGGAAGTACAAAGAAGCCGTTGTCAACGTGGAGGAGCTCCCCGACCTCCGCAGCGGCAATGGGTCCAGGGCGGGAAGGAACCCGGGCGACTACATCAGGGTTGCCTCACTCGACGAGCTTGTGAAAATATCAGCCACCCTGTTCAAGCCAGTGCTCCGGAAGACACACCCCGATAGACACGTCTACAGGGTGGTCGACGGACGCACAACCTACGAGTATGTCAGCACCGACGACACCGTCGACGACAAGGACGACACCGAGACACGAAAAGCATCGAAGCGCCGCTGACACCATTCCAGAACACTCCGACTTCATATCGAGCCATGTATGGACTATACATGGCACTGCACACCTGCGTTTGGGTATTCCTGGGAAGGGGGTGATGCCACACATGCACGTTTGAAACCGGGCGGTGCCGCGCCCGGTATCGCTCGTACCGGCGGCACACAGGAAGGAGATGGGGAGGAAGTGATGGAGAAGAAGAAGCGAGCTCTGGTATTCACCGCGGTGACCGCCCTGATACTGACGCTCGGCGTAGCCCAGGTGGGTGCCCAGGTATGCCCCCCTGTGGTCGAGCGGGACATGTATCCAGGCGAGTCAATCGAGGTCGAGAAGACGGTCACAACGCCAGCACTGCTTCCGGTAGTCGACGTAGTGATCTCAATGGACTTGACCGGCAGCATGGGTGGCGAATTGGACAACCTCAAACTCGAGGTCGACGACATCATCAACGCGCTTTCCGCCGAAGCAGCCGACCTGCACGTGGGTGTTGTATCCCACGAGGACTATGAGGGGGATTTCGACTCCTGCGGCTACTCGGCTACGTACGGCGCGCCGGGAGATGAGCCATTCCGTGTCGACCACATGCTTGATGACGATTTCGCGGCCGCGTCTGCGGCCGTCACCGCCATGTCACTCGGAAATGGTGAGGATGGACCGGAGTCCTACGCCAGGGTGATGTGGGAAAGCGGTCATGCCGACAACCTGATGGGTTTCCGTGGCAATGCGCAGAAGATCATGGTCATGTTCCTCGACAATGTCCCGCATGACTGCGACCTGTACGACGATGGCACAGTATCCACAGGAGTCGACCCAGGGAGAGACGCGACCGCTGGTACAGGTGATGACATCGACCTTCAGGACGATGCGATTACCGCAATGCAGGCAACAGGTGTCACCCTCCTGGTGGTCAACAGCGGCGGAGACATGGCACTCTGGAACAGCATCGCCGGCGCGACAGGCGGCAGCGCTGTTCAGATCAACGACGATGGAACGGTACCCGGAGGAATCAGCCTCACGGACCTCATCCTGCAACTGGTGGCCGAAGTGACGACAGACGTGTGGTGGGAGGTCGGTGCTTGCCCGGACCTTGATATCACGCTTTCACCTGCGGTGCACTATGACGTCCCCGGCAATAGCGTCGTCCCGTTCACAGAGACCATTGCTGTTCCCAACGATACGCCACCGGGCGACTACGAGTGCATAGTCCTGTTCTACGCCAACTCGTACCCTGACGAGGGAACGGTCATCGGTGAGGAGGTCGTCAGAATACACGTACGCCCGATACCGGTTGATGTTGACATCAACCCATGCATATACCCGAACTACGTGAGGCTGTGCGGAACGTGTGGCGGACTGAACAACAGCTATGTGCTCGTCGGCATCGAAAGCAACAGCCCGCCCTTCTTCATCGACGCCGCGGACATCGATCTGACCACGGTTCGTTTCGGACCGGGCCAGGCCGCACCGTTTTCCTGGAGCCTTGAGGACCTCTGCTGTCCCGGTGATGGTGACGACGATCTGCTCCTGGTTTTCTGGGGTGACGAGACCGGACTGCAGCCGGGCTATACCGAGGTCACTCTGACCGGGAATCTGTACGACGGCAGGGCCATAGAAGGCAAGGACTCAGTGAGGGTACTGCCCTGTCGACCGTGCTGGCGATTCCGATAGACAACCGGTCCCCTGGTCACGACCGTAGACCCGGCGCGGAGGCCGCGCCGGGTCTACGTTTCTATGACAGCGTCACGCGGCGCAAAGACGACCACCGACCCAAAGCGAGGGGAGGCCCCTCACGTGTGAAGTAGCCTCCCCCGTCGCCAAGGGGAACCCGTCGTCCCCGGTTCAGCCTCTATTCCAGTCCCGTAGTCCCTTATAGGCCAACGACGTTCCGATTTGAAGTCCGACTATTCTAGAAGTCTGGCTGCTGTAAGGCAGGACGGTCGTGCCGCTCCGTTCAACTCCCGTCAGCTCGCTGTCCCGACCACGCCAACAGGAGACTCCGACTTCCGAATGAGCATCCTGTAGAGGGTGATTGCACCTATCAACTGGTCAAGGTTCTCCATGTCCGCATCTCCCAGCCTGCAGTGGAACCAGCCCTCGTCGCCCAGCCTCCGCCCGAGGACGGTCCATTCCAGCCCGGAGTCCAGCGTCCCCAGGTCATAGCCGCAGTCAGGACAGGCGAACCGCACAGGGCTGTCTGCTTCCTTCGATCCGGACGCCACCTTCACCTTGTAGTACAGAGTCGCATTGCACTTCCTGCAATATCTTGCCCCATACTCGTAGCTGTAGCTCATACGGTCACCCCCAGGGCCGGACACTGACTGACCGGCATTCCTATTCGCTCTATCGCCTGACTTTGAACCTGTTTCGGGCCCTTCGGATCGCGGAAGATAGCCTCGGGCTCCCCAGCCGCCCAACATTGAACCTGCTGCAGGAGTTCGCCTTCGCTCTGCCCGTCGTGGTCCGCCCTGGCAGGGCCGGCCTAAGCGCCATGATTGAACCGGAAGACCTGCGCAGGGCAAGCGAGGCGACGAGCCCCAGCAGGACAGCACCGGCAACGAGCCCTCCGACGAGCGACCAGCTCACGCTGGCCGGCGGCGGCGCGTCCGCGGTACGTCCTGCCGCCCCGGTCTCATCATCGAAGGCCACGACGCCGAACGCGCTGAAGTGAGCCACGTCCGCCGTTACCTTGACGCTCCCCTCCCAGACCCTACTCTCGATTGGCAACCAGCCTTCGCCCTTCTCGTAACGTGCAAGATGCAAGGAGATACTCGAAGCATCGCTCCATAGGCGATCCGGTACGCACTCAATGGTAAGCTCGGCGGCGGGGCTGAAGCTCGTGCCTTCGGGCAGGAAGCTATAGACATGGCTCATCAGGCGCCCGTTGCTGGGCGGATGCAATGGCTCCTCCAGTACGACCACGCCTATGTAGGCCGGCGTATCACCCCCAGGGGTCGCCACAGTTGTGTTCGCGGCCACCGTTAGGACGGCCAGGCCGTCCGGTGCGGATACTTCGATGTCCTCGGTTGCCGCTCCTCCGCGATCAACGAGGGCCGATATGTCATGCACGGCCGTCCAGTTCCGCCTGGGCGCCTCCAACCTGGGAGTCTCCAGCGGCCTGAGTGAGATGGAAGCAGTGGGTGTCGAAGGCACTGGAGCCGGACGCTGCCACTTGCTCTCGCCAGTGACGGGATCGTTGCCGCCGGACGTTTCACCGCCCACAGGCTGCGACGCGGACTCAGGTGCTGGAGTAGAATGCCCGATCGTCCGCGACGGGGTCTCCGCGGGTGTGGCGGTCGGCTCGGGCCTCGGGGTGCGACGAGCCGTGGGAGCGGGAGTCCCTGTGGGTGACGGCGTCGATGTGGGCTCGGGGGTCGGGGCCGGACCGGTCGTGAAACTCCACACGCTGCTCATAGCGTAGTCTCCGTGGTCATCGGCCGTTACCACCATCCAGAAGTACTCAGTGTAACCGGAAAGCGGCTCCGTAACTGTATATGAAGTCGACGTTTGACCCTCGGATACAAGCGGGGGCGCCTCGTCTTCACCCAGGTACAAATCGTATATCACGGGGTCACCATCCGGGTCTCCTCCGGTCCAACTGAAGCTGGCAAAGACGGAAACCCCGTTTGCACCGTCTTGGGGAGCTGGGTTGTCCGGCACGTACGGCGGACTGTTGTCATAGACCTCGATATAGTCGGTCCTGGTCAGGCTGTCGGAGTCCCCGTCCTCATCCGTCACCATAAGGGAAACCGTGTGGACTCCGGTCTCAGTGTATGTGTGCTCTGGGCTCTGGTCTGTGCTTGACTCACCGTCACCGAAGTCCCATCGCCATTCAATGACCGCCTGCCCTGACAGAGTCAGGTCGGTGAAATGGACCGTCAGCGGTGCGGCGCCATGCATCGGCTGGGCTGAGAAATCCGCTTCGGGCACCGTATCACCGACGGTGATGTACGCCGGCCTCTCCACGGTGTCGCTGTCCCCATCCTCCTCAGTGACGGTCAGCCTTACCGTGTAGGAACCGACTCCGGTGTACTCATGCTCAGGGTGGGTCTCGTTGCTGGCATGACCATCGCCGAAATCCCATTCCCTTGCGACGATGCCCTCAACGGAAGTCGACAAATCAGTGAAACTGACGCTCAGGGGCGCCAGTCCCGACCTGGGCGCAGCCGTGAGATCGGCAACAGGCACCGGCTCCTTCGCCTCAATGTAGCCTTGTCTGGTCTCGATGTCTCCATCACCGTCCACGTCGGTCACGACCAGAGAGACAGTGTAGTTGCCGACGTCTTTGTAGATGTGGACAGGATTCTGCGCGGCGCTGGTGTTCCCATCCCCGAAGTCCCACAGCCATTCCTCTATCGTCTGCTCCGAGAACGACCCGTCCGTGAAAGTGACTTCCAGCGGCATCGATCCCGACGCCGGCGTTGCCGAGAAGTCGGCCTCCGGCACCGGGTTCACCACCGTTATGTAGTCCACCTTGGTCTCGGTGTCCGTGTCCCCATCCGCTTCCGTCACGGTAAGCGACACGTCGTACACACCCGCTTCACGATACGTGTGGGTCGGATTCTGCGCATCGCTGGTGTTCCCATCCCCGAAGTCCCACAGCCATTCCTCTATCGTCTGCTCCGAGAACGACCCGTCCGTGAAAGTGACTTCCAGCGGCATCGATCCCGACGCCGGCGTTGCCGAGAAGTCGGCCTCCGGCACCGGGTTCACCACCGTTATGTAGTCCACCTTGGTCTCGGTGTCCGTGT
>CAZNOI010000002.1:0-93586 GCA_964574685.1 uncultured Dehalococcoidia bacterium | reverse complement strand
GCTGGTGTTCCCATCTCCGAAATCCCACAGCCATCCGACTATCTTCTGCTCCGTAGTCGACGTATCCTTGAATGCGACAGTCAGCGGCATCGATCCCGACGCCGGCGTTGCCGAGAAGTCGGCCTCCGGCACCGGGTCAACGACGGTCAGCGTCCCGGGCGTGCTGCTCAAGCCGTCCAGACTTGCCGTGATCTCGGTTGTCCCGGCTGCTGCCGACTCCGCAAGACCCTCATCATTGATCGTTGCTACGCCAATGTCGCTCGAAGACCATGCCGCGTCATTTGTTACATCCGCCTCGCTGCCATCGCTGAAGGCGCCAATGGCAGTAAACTGAAGAGTCTCACCGAGCAGGATTGTGCCGTCCACCGGCGTCACGGATATGGACGTCAGGTTGCCGTCCTCATTCGACGACGGCCCGGACGAGGCCGCGATCTCGGGAGCGGAGACTGCGTATGCCGGGGCTATCAGGACCGCGACGGCGAAGATCGCAGTGACGATCAATCGGAGAAAGCGGTTTCCACTTGTACGCATGATTGAGATCCCCTTGTCGGCCGTGCAGAATTAGAGGCCTTTGCCGGATTCGTCTACGGCACTACGACGGTGCCCGTAGTGACGCTATTGTCCTGATCGTATGACCACCCTTCTTTTATCACCGAATCTATGATGAAGACGAATGCGGTGCCGCTGGATGGGAACCGCAGACTGTTCGATTCGAATGTGACAGTGCCGTCGTTCCCCGTGCTTCCACTGTCCGCGTCCGAGGTGGCAACCTCCCAGTGACCGGCCACGAAAGCGTCGCTGACCGGGTTTTCATCACCATCGACTACAAGAACGATAGCCCGGCCTTGAGTGCGCCAGCCGGAGTAGACCTCCACCAGTTCCATATCGATGCCGCCGACTCTCAGTGTTTGGTCCGGCGTTGGGCTTGGGCCCGGAGTAGATGTGGGCGTCGGCTCGGGCGTGGGGCTCGGCGTAGGCGGCGGTGTTCCCGTCGGCGAAGGCGTGGCAGTCGGAGTGGGACTGGGCATCACCGTTGGGGTCGGCGAAGGCGTTGGCGTCGGTGGACCGGGAGTCAACGTGGGACTGGGAATAGGTGTGGGTGTCAGTGTCGGGGTAGGAGAAGGCGTTGGTGTCGACGTTGGAACAGGCGTGGGGGTAGGTGCCGGAGTGGGGGTAGGCGGTGTCTCCACCGCAACTGAGCCTGTGGTCGTGCTGCTCAATTCGTCGTATGTCCAACCATCTCGGCTTAAGCTGTCTATGACAAATATGAACGTCGTTCCATCCCCCGGATATCGCAGCCAGTCAGATGAGAAATATGCCTCGCCGCTGGAATCGGTCAAACCTGACTCGGTGCCCGTGGTCGCACCCTCCCAGTGGGCCGCCACTGCTGCATCGGGAACAGGGTTGCCCAAGAGGTCAACCACCCTTGCCTGGGCCGTTGCGTACGTCCTCCACCCGCCATACATCTCCACCAGCTCCATATCTATCGAATCCACTTTCATCACAGAAGGTGGACATTCCTCGATAGTCAGGATCGCCTCATCGAACGCCGTAGCCCCACCGTTGTCCGTCACGACAAGGGTTAGTGTGTGCATGCCGATAGGGAACCAGTGGCTCAGGGTCTGGCCGCTACCGAGTAATGCAGCACCTTCGAACCATTCCCAGGAGACTATAGTGCCGTCGAAGTCACTTGAACTGCTTCCATCAAACAGCAACTCCTCACCGCCGTCCATGTTGCAGTCCATCGCGGACTGATCAGGCCCTGCGTCCGCAATCGGCGGCTGGTTCGGTCCGACTTCTATGGTCACGCTGTCAGTGCCATTCGCGCCGCCGTTGTCCGTAACAACCAGCGTGATCGTATGGCTGCCGACTCCGATCTCACACGCCTGCACCGAACCGGTGCCCTGGAGCGTTCCGTCATCAGACCACGTCCAGGCGGTCACCGCGCCATCAGGGTCCCATGAGGCCGTTCCGTCGAGGATCACGGTCTCTACCCCGTCGCTGTCCGCGTCCCATGCCTGTAGGTCCGGCCCCGCATCGGCCTGCGGCGGTTGGTTAGGTCCGACATCGATGACCATGGTGTCGGTATCGGTGGCATCCTCGTCGTCCGCGACGGTCAGGCTTATCACATGCATGCCAATCGGGAACTCGTAATCCAGGGTCTCGCCGGCGCCGATTGCTGTGCCGCTTGCCTGCCATATCCAGTCCACTATTGATCCGTCCACATCATATGAGCCAGAGCCATCCAGAGTTACTGTCTCCGTATCGCTGCCATCGCCGTCGGAGACGGACTGGTCAGGCCCTGCGTCGGCGACCGGCGGCTGGTTCTCCACAGGCACCGCCTCGTAGGCGTCCACCAGACCGAAGCCATAGTGGTAATCTCTCCCGACCGTTCCCAAATCCTCTGCGGTATCCTGTAGCCTGAGCCGGACCTCATCGTTGATGCGTCCGTTGCCGTTCTCGTCGTCGATCCCTGAGCCAACGATCAGGGCAGCTACGCCCGCCACATGGGGAGATGACATACTCGTCCCGCTCTTGACGCCGTAGCCGCCACCCATCGTAGTCGACGTGACGCTCACGCCGGGCGCGCACAGCTCCACGGATGGCCCCGTTCCCGAGAACGAAGCCCTGTCGTCATCGGCGTCAATGGCCGCCGCTGCAATAACTGAGTCGAACCTGGCAGGGTACTCCACATTGTCGCCCGACCCCGAGGATGTACCTCTGTTGCCGGCTGCCGCTACGAGCACAAGACCGGCGTCGCGAGCGCTCTCGCAGGCCTCCTCGACCGTGCGCGACCAGCTTGTCCCGCCCAGACTCATGTTCACGACATGCATACCGTTATCGACGGACCATTCGAGCGCCCGTGCCACATCGCTCCAGTAGCCACTGCCCAAGTAGTCGAGCACCTTGACGGAGTACAACTCCGCTTCCGGAGCCACGCCAATAACTCCAAGACCGTTGGCCCTCGCTCCGATGATGCCGGCAACGTGGGTGCCGTGGCCGTAGTCGTCGTCACCTGAAGGCGCCCCATCGATGAAGCTCACCTGTCCCGCGACCAGCAGGTCCGGATGGTCCAGGTCTATACCGCTGTCGAGAACGGCCACCCGAACACCAACGCCGGTCTGCTGGATGTGTACGAGGTCGGCATCAATTCGGTCCACGCCCCAAGGCAGGGTTTCTTCCAGCGCCCACACCCGACCGTCCTCCTCGACGAATGCGACTCCCGGAAGACTCTGCAACCGCTGGAACGCGTGACGCGGGATCTCAACAGCCACTACCGGCATCCGCCGATACGCGTGCCTGATAGCCCCGCCGACCTTCATGACCACTTCCCGCTCGGAAGCGTCAACGCTGCGATGTATGCCACGGGCTTCGGAGAATCCTACCAGAGCCCTGACCATCTCCCGTCCCTGACCTTGCGCAGGTACGACCTGGAGCAGACCGACCAGCAGGAAGCTCACGATGACAAGCCATCGCAGGTGTCTCAACGGACACCTCCTGTCCAGGCGCTCAGCGTCTGTCTCAGCTTCCTTCGCGGTTCCGCCGTCCCGCTGCCCGACGACAAGTCCGTCTGTCGGCTGCTCATCAGCGCGCTGAAGGAGAGCCCTCCCCAGACCAAGACAGGAAAGAGGTCGCAGCCCACAATGCAGAAGAGCACGACCAGGGGATGGCCGCCGATAGATGCGGACGTAGCCGAACGCGCCACGCTCGTGAATACCATGAGTGTGATAATGTGTATGACGAAGACGGTCAGGACCGCGATGGCCAGGTGAGTAGCCCGTCTCCTTAGTCTCAGGCCGGGGGTTGCTCCGATGAGCGCAACCGCCAGCAGAAGTCCGTACTGGAGATCAAGTCCGTTGATGACATAGCTTCTGGCCGATCCGATACTCAGATGGAACCCGACCTCTATAGTGTTCTGTCGGGCCGCGATAGCGACATCCCCGGCTGACAGACCATCGACCACATTCACGAGCAACTGGGTGTAGTGCGGGGCAATGAAATACCATGCCACAGTCACAGGTATGAATATGAGTATCACTCTTCCGATGAAACCCAGCAATCTAGTCGGGAACCGCATGACGCATCCTCGTGACCCATAGCAGCCATACTCCTACGGCCGCAATAATCATTAGTGACTGCCAGACGAGATAGTGAGCACTGTCGAAGAAGCCGGGGAAGTGCGACCCGATCGCGAACAGGGTCGAAGTCCGAATTAGATTCAGCGCAAAGAGCGCCACCACTCCCAGAGAGATGCCGACCAGCTTCTGTCTTGCGCTCGAAGGGTAGGCAAGCACAGCCGAGACCAGAATCAGCATGGGCACAAGACCGGTGCAGGCCTCGATGATACCCATTGAAAACGCCCCGGAAGACACTGTGGTGCCGCTCACCTGGACTTCGCCTCCAAATGTGTTGAGCACCGCCCCTGTGCTCCGCGCTGTGAAGCCTATGAACGCCTGAAACGCGTCGCTTTCCGTCAATCTGGCGTACGTGAACATGAGCACGATCAGGCAGGCCGCGAATACCAGACACGCCTTGACCGCGCCACGGTTCTCCTTCAGCCAGATCCAGACACTATTCCCCCGGCCTCGCAGGCGCTCAGGGACCCCGCCGTTCGGCTTTCTTGGCCGACGGGGCGACTCCCGCCGATGGCGGGAATCGCCCCTGCTCTTCCTCTTGCTCATTCCATTTCGGGCCGGTCGCCGCAGCGACCGGCGCGCATCTGAATCAGCTACAGGGAACTAGACTGCCCGATTAGACAGCCGTCTCCTCGACAGCAGGACAAGCCCGGCCCCGAAGAGAACAACCATGGCGATGATGCCCCACTGGGTCACAGAGGGGACCAGCGCCTCCTGCACCTGGGCCGAATCCTCGTCGCTGATGTCGTTGGTCATGGGGCCTACTGGATCGGCATGTACCTCAACGGTATTCACCAGCGGCGTGGGATCGCTCTCCAGGAACTCGCGGGTGAACTGCTGGGTCTCGCACTCTCCGATGTCAAGCGTGTCCGAGAAGTCCGCGGACAGGTCGCCCATCAAGTCATCCATAACCGTCAGGTTCTCCAGGCCCACATCACCGGTGTTGCACACCTCGATGGTGTAGGTGATAATGGTGCCGCGAGCGGCAAATGCGGGATCAGCGGTCTTTGTCACCTCGATTCCCGGGACTACCAGATTCACAGTGGCCGTGTCGCTGGCCGTGTACTCCTCCGTCTCCGGTCCCATCGGGTTGGCACTGACCGTCACGGTGTTGACCAGAGGGTCGGCATCGCCCGGCATCACTGTGCGCGGGAAGGTCTGGGATTCACATGCTCCCGCTTCCAGCGTATCGACGAAGCTGCCGGAGAGCTCGCCCATCAGGCTGTCCACTACCGTGATGCCTTCCATGGCCACGTCGCCGCAGTTGCATACCTCAATGGAGTAGACGACCTCGTCTCCCACCTTGGAGACTGTCGGCTCCGCCGTCTTGTCCACATCTATGCAAGGGTTCATCACCGACACTTCGGCGCAGTCGCCGTCGCTGATGTCGTTCGTCAGTGGCCCGAGAGGGTCGGCGTTGACTTCCACGCAGTTGATGAGGGGATTGGGATCGCCCTCCTCTACCATGCGGGTGAAGGTCTGCGATTCGCATTCACCGACCGCAAGCGTGTCGGAGAAGCTCCCGGACAGATCGTCCAAGAGGCTATCCACTACGGTGAGGTTTTCGAGGTCGATGTCGCCGCAGTTGCACACCTCGATCGTGTAGGTGATGACGTCGCCGGTGTTAGCTTCGGTTGGATCCGCCGTCTTCGTCACCTCGATACACGGGCTCACGAGTTCGACGGTCGCCGTGGCGGTGTCCGTGAACTCGTCTGTACGTGCTCCCGAAGGGTCCGCCGTCACCGTCACTGTGTTCACCAGCGGATCGGGGTCGCCCTCGATCACCATACGCGGGAAGTCCATCGACTCGGATGCGCCTGCCGCCAGTGTGTCGGAGAAGCTGCCGGAGATGTCGCCCAGCAGGCTGTCAACGACGGTGATGCTCTCCATTCCGACGTTGGGGCTGCAGTTGGTGATGGTGATGGTGTATACCACCTCATCTCCCGGCTTCGACACAGTGGGGTCGGCCGACTTCTCGACGTCGATGCACGGGCAGATAACAGCCACAGTCTTCTGCACCGTCGAGTCGAACTCATCCTGTCCCACATCGGGTATCGGCTGATAGCCGAATGCGTGGAGTTCGGCCACTGCCTGACCACACGGATAGTCAACCGGCACGTCCCAATCCAGCTCGGTACACCATTGTTCACCAGGTTGCAGTGTGAGATTGGCCGGCACCGGCAGCACGTGAACCACTCCGTCCGGTGTCTCTACCTCTGCCCCTTCCACCACCATGTCGTACTCCGGATGCGGGTTCTGTACGCATGCCTCGTAGGTTATGGTTTCTCCCCTCAGATACTGCAGTTGAGCCGGTGGTATCACGCCAAGACGCAATGTAACGTCAGCCGTTGGTCCAACACCTTGGGCGGCAGCCAGGCCCGCGACGCCAGTTGCGAGCATGGCTATGGCGAGTGCCAATGCCACCGTCAGGCGAACGAACGCACCGGCCCTGAAGGGCCTGCTTCTGCATCGCCTTGGTATCATCTGTCTCCCTCCCTGTTTCGTTCACGTCCCGAATGCAGTCGATGACTGCAACCTTGCTGCAGGCTCAACCGGGCACCTCCACTCCGGATTCTCTTACTCCGCCCGATCATCCTGCCTTCCACAATCGGATCTCCTACCTTCGGAGTCCTCTACCGGGACATCCCCGCAGCCCTCAGGCGATGCCTCCTGTGTTGCGATTCTGGTGGTTACGTTGCTGGGAAGAGACTCTTCTCTTCTTCAAGCAGCGGCTCCCGCCCGCCCTCTCCGGGCGGCCACAAGCGCCACGAGCAGCCCCAGTACCACGAGTCCTCCAACAATGCCGCCAACCAGCGCCCAACTGACGGACGCCTCGTCGACCACAACGAAGCTTCCCTCCAGTTCGGCTGCTTCAATGTCCCCTATCTCCACCTCATAGGTCGATGGTTCAGCCTTCGTAATCTCGAAGGTCACTGTCTTCGTTTCACCCGGCTCGACCATCACGTCCTGAGTCGCCTCGACCTCACCTCCAACTCTCAGCACGGCGGTGTAGGTTCCGGCCACCTGACCCGTGTTGGTAACATCAAAGCTGACGCCTACAGGCTCTCCGACGCCCACTTCTGAGGGCGAAACGGACAGAGCGCCGACGGTGAATGCCGCCGGCAGCAAGGGCTCAGTGACCACAAACTGCCCGAGCAGGCCTTCGACATTCACGTCGTAGGTACCGGGATCCATTCTGGTCACCACGAAGCTCACCAGGTGGTTGCCACCGGGCTCGATGCCCGTGACGTCCTGCATGTCCTCGACCTCGCCGTCAATCCTGCAGTGGACCAGGTGGTCGCCGGCAACTTCGCCGGTGTTCAACACGCGCGCGGTTATCATCACCGACTCTCCCGGCTCCACCTCTGAAGGGTCTATGCCCAGGTCGGCCAGCTCGAAAGCTGCGGGTCGAGGAGTGCTCACGACAGGAGTAGCTACCGGAATAGGAGTCGCCGTGGGCGGAGTAATCGCCCCGCCGCCTCCGCCCGGGGAGCCACCCCCCCCGCCAGCACCTCCACCACCGGTCCCACCACCCCCGCCGGGCGTCGGTGCCACGGTTGGCGCGGGTGTGATAACCGGAGTTGGTGTCACAGTGGCCGGTGGCGGTGTCGGCGTCGCCTCAGGTGATGTAGTTGGTCCGGGCGATTCCGTGGGTTCCGGGGACTCCGTGGGTTCTGGGGACGCAGTAGGCTCCGGCGTCGGTGACGGGACCTCGGAAGCCGAGTACTCGAGGTCCAGTTCAGTGTATCCCCACGGATCAAACGGTACTGTCTGGCCTCCGTTGCACGGGGCGCCATTCGCATAGAAGGCAATCGGCGTTCCCGGGTTCACGCCCTGCACGATCAATGGGTTAGAGAATGTCCCATAGACGCCGACCTCCTCGGTCACGATGCTGCCGCACGCCTCACCGTTGCAGGAGGCTACCACCACTGTTCCGATTGGCGCTGACGCTCCGTCCACCAGCAGAGTACCATAGAACAGGTGGGGGCCGGTCGGTGGGCCGTTCTGTGCACTCACTGAGCCGCCCACAGCCAGAACTGTGAGCAGTCCGAGCGTAAGACAGAGAACCACGGCCCTGCCGAGCTTCGCCTTTGCGCCCCCTGTACTTGTCCGTTGTAGTCTCATGACGGGTTCCCCCTTTCGGGAGGGTCGGGGGCACTACTGGAGTGCCCCCTTCCTCTCCTCAAGCACACAGTCCTATCTGCAAGGGCTGGGGCAATGCCACTCTCCGCATGGATACAGCTCGATCGGAGTGAAGCCAAACCCCACGAGTGTGTCGGAATTCTCCATCCACACCCAGTAGGCCTTGCCGTTCTGCATCCACGGGCTGTCCCCCGGTCCGGACATCCCCGGCACCCAGTACCAGGAATCCTGTCCAGAGACAGGCGGGCTCACGATCTGCGTGTAGCCCGGAAGACCGTCCGAGGTCTGCTCAATGGATCTCAGCGCAGCATAGACCTCCATGCCGCCGTCACAGAAGGGCGGGTTGGGACCTATCAGGCTCCAGCCCTGACCCAGGACCCTGGTCGGCCAGGAGTCCTCCGTGCTGGCCAGCAGTATGGCACAGGTAGGTTCCTCGACGAACACATAGATGCCCTTCAGCGGTGTTAGGTCACCCGCAGGCACCCATGCGCTGCCGTTCCACTCCAGAGCGGCGCCGATTGTTTGACCGGGTATCAAATCCGGTGAGAACTCAACCAGCTCGCCCCAGGTGTCCACCGAGTCATCCAGCCAGATCGGCGTGGAGAAGGTGTTCCAGCACCTGTCCAGGCAGATCGCGAAGCCGAACTTGCCGATGTGGTTCTGCAGCATGGGAGCATGGAAGTCCCACAGCCAGGGCTCGAACTCGACCCTGGTGCAGAGATCGCACCAGTAGATGGCCTGTCCGACCCCAAAGCCCATGCCGCTCGGTCCGGTCGGGTCGCCCCACCAGTTGTACCGGGCGTCCACATCCGATATCAGCGCCAGCATGCCCCAGTCCATGGCGGGCAATGGGATGTTGTTCACCATAAGTGAGCTTCCAACCATGCCCGGCATATCGTTGTAGTTGAAGGCCACGCCGTGTGGTACCAGTATGATGGACGCATCAACAGCGATGGCGAATCCCAGGGAGCAGGCGTGAGCGTAGTCGCCAATGGCCTCACCATAGACCACGACGTTCGAGCCAGCCTCAAAGACGTTGCTCTCCTTGACGCAGGCACAGCACTGGAAGGCTATCACAATGCCCTTGCCCATGCCGACTCCGAGCGCCCAGGCGAACGCCTCATCCAGGGGCTCCCACTGCTCCGCGATTACCTCGACGTCGCAGTCGCCAACGCCTGTTGCCGTGTTGTCCGAGACCTTGGCCATGGACGACATGGCGACCATTATGCCGATGCCGACGCCCATGCTGGTGCCGGCAGCCTCCGCCACCACCTGAGGAGCGACCACCATCATTCGCTCAACAGCCCCCACGTCTCCTTCGCCGTACCCGTAGGCATCGGCGATATTGCCCATGATCTCAGCGCCAGGGCACTTGACGGTGGCGATTCCGACCGCGAGGCCCATACCTACACCCAGCGCCAGCGGGTCGATCGTGGATATCGCCGAGGCCAGTACTTCCGCCTTGCCTTCGGCATCAGCGTTCGTGTTGTTATCCATGATCACCGGGCACCAGTGGCAGGCTACGATGATGCCGCCCGCCAGACCCAGCGCGGTGCCGAAGCCAAACGCGTCACCATCGGGAATCCTGTCGAAAGCCTGTGTCAGGACTACCGCCATGCCGTCTGCCGTCACGACCTGGTTCTCGATGATGTAGGCCGTAGTCGGCAGGAAGCACTCTGGATCGGTCTCCTCTGCCTGTGCGTCCGATACAGCGCCGATTGCGAGTATGCCCAGGCCGACGCCGAAGGCACAGCTCTCAGCCAACGCGATCGCTCCCGGCGCACCTATCATCGCCGCGGATTCGGTGTTGACGTTCGCGTCGCCCGCGCCCATTACCGTGTAGTTGTTGGATATGGTCGTCGGCGCGCACATCACGTCAAGGATGCCGATTCCAATTGCGACTCCTCCACCTGCCGCTACCGCGTCCTCACCATCTGTCCACTCGATCGCGTACACATCCTGGTCAACGGTCGCACGGCCCATCACCCCGCTCATCACACCGTTGCCGATGATCTCCACGCCATCGGACATCAGCGCAGCTATTCCCACGCCGATAGCCAGCGAAGAGCCATCCGCAATCGCCGTTTCCAGGGACTTCGGCTCGCCCTGCACCTCAACGTCAACTTCCTCGCTATCCGCGGTCTCCTGGATAACGTCCTGGATGACGTTCAGGACTTCCGAATCGATGGTCTCTACGACCGAATCGCCTGCCTCCGCCGGAGCAGCCGGCTGGCCCGACATGGACTGAACGAGGCTCTCAACGTGGCCGTGTACGTCGGCAACGTTGTTCCCCTCGATCGTGGCCATGAGTCCATGCAGCATGTCCGGAGGGCAGAGAGCGACTGTGATGCCCATGGCGACAGCCGCGCCCATGCCGAGACCCACAGGGTCCCCGTCATCGGCGGTGACCTTTGCGTCGACGTAGGCTTTCGTCATCATGACCTGGTTCATCATGATGTCAGGGGCGAGACTGCACATCACCGCAATGCCGAAGCTCAGTGCAGCGCCCTCGCTGATAGCCACTTCACCTTCCGACGTGAGATGGGTATAGCTGTCAGCCGTCACCGTGTTCATCTCTATGTCAATGAGGTCGGACCCGCAGTCTACGATTCCGAGGACGAGACTTCCGGCCATGTTGACCGAGAGCTGGCCGCCGGTTATCTCGTCGAGGGTCGCCTGCAGGTTATCAAGCTCTTCCGCTCCCAGCGCCTCGACTCCAGTGAACGAGGCCTCCCTGACTCCGTTCACCTGAGCTCTGCCCTCACCCTTCACATCGACCGTGTTCATGTCCACGACTGTTGTCGATGCCAGGTAGGTCGGGCAATTCCTCGTGTGGATGCCCACTGCGAGGGAGCCGCCCATGATTCCGGCAACCGATGTTGCCAGCACCTGTACCTTGTTGTCCCGAATAGTGATTGCCTTGGAATCAAGGGCTTCGATGCCGATGGCAGCGGCGCAACAGTCGCCCTCGGCGAACACGCCCCAGTCGCCCCAGGCATCGCTGTCATCCCAGAGATCGTTGCCCTCGACAACTGTCAGGTCGCATCCGTTGTACAGCCCTATGCCGACGGCCATAGAGGACACGCCTGCCCTCACATCGATTACGTTCCCTCTGGGATTGGACTCCGGACCGACGTAAGACTTCGGGCAGTTGATGAGTATGATCCCCTCTGCAGTCAACTCGGTCTCGACAATCACGCGGTTGTCCGTAACCTGAGCGCCGCCCCAGGCGGACACCGGGCAGTCTGCGCAGACGATGCCGGTGCCCAGTCCCGCGCATCTCAGGGTTACCCAGTTCTCATCGATCACCGGCATCTTGCATCTGGCTACCTCGATGCCGGTCTCGTTCTCGCAGCACTCGTTCAGGTCCACGAAGTTGTCGTGGATGTAGACGAAGTCGCTCTCAATGGCCTTGATACCGGTGCAGGCGCCCCGGACAGTGAAACCGTGGCCGTCACAGCCAAAGACCACTGCCCCCATGGGGCCCCACTGGAATCCCAGTCCTGCCTGGTTGGCGGTGATGAGCACGACCTGAGGTATCGGGGACTGATCCGAGACATCGATAAGGGTGTCCGCGTATCCTTCGAGGGACTGCACTGTCAGCCACTTGTCGATGTCGATGTTCTCCTCGATGTCCGGGTCACTCCCACCATAGTGAGTGGTGGGCGTGGTGGGACCGACCAGTATCCGGTCACCATCACTTGCGCTGTTCACCGCGTGCGTAATGGTGCGGAACGGGCCGATCATCGTTGTTGGGACCATCAAGTACTCGGTCCCCGTCCACCCATCGTTACCCTCTATTGACACGAACCATGTGGAGCCGGCGATTATCACCACTGTCTCCATCTGGCCTGCGTCGAGGTTGGACCGGGGCGGTGCTCCGTCATCGGTGACAACCAGCTCGACCTCGTAGCGGCCCGGCTCGTCCGGGGTGAACATCGCTGACTCTGTCAGGAAGACCTGGCCAGCGAATGCGCTACCTGCGGGAGCATCGATGAACGTCCACTCATAGCTCAGGTTGTCTCCGTTCTGGTCATAGCTTCCGCTGCCGTCCAGTGTCACCTGTTCGAACCCGCCCAGGGTGACATCCGTGCCATCATAGGCGTAGGTCTGATGTACTGCCTGGTCCGGACCAGCCTGCGCCACCGGCGGTACATTGATAGCCGCTCCGGCTACCCCTGGTACCACCGCCAGTGACAACAGCAGGATCAGTGTCATGGCCAGGCCGAATATCCTGCCCTTATTCACTAGACTCACCTCCATTTCGATTGTGTCCTTCGGTCAGAAGCGACCGATTCGCAGGTTGCTTGCTGTCTTGCGGTCAACTCAGACATACACTCCATCCTCAACCCTGAACCGTTTGACGGGTTTGTCACGCCCTGGTCGAGATTCGGTGCGTGCCTTTGCCCCTGACCGACCTTGCGTTGTAGCCACACCACACCACACAAGGGCAACCGCGCCAATTGCTTTCGTTCGGTTCAGAATCCCTGACAAGTAAGTCTCCGTGACCAATGAAACGCGCTCCATGCACTACATTGCTGCGGTCCCACGTCTCGCAGCTTCACGTTGTCTGCAATCTAGACTGTGCCCGAGGTGTCGAAGCCGAGGTCGGCGCATACCCGCTCGATGGATTCGAGCAGATCCCGACCCTTCGACGTTACCTGATACACAGGGGGCCTGCTGTGATCCTCCCTCTCAACGAATCCTGCCTCCGTCAAATATCCCAGGTACTTCTCGAGTTGCTGGTGCCCCAAATTTGCGAACAAAGCTATATCCGTCTTCCCGGCTCTGCCGAGCCGAAGGATGTCGCCGATTATCTGAATTTCAAGCCTGCGCTTGCTGTCCAAATCACACCCTTGAGGGGCGATAGCGGCATAGTACGCCTTCCGGCCCAGCGACTTGACCCGATTATCTGCCCAATCGTGCGCAAGTAAAGTGATACCGTTAAAGACCTTCGTTCTGTATCGGTGTTCTAGAACTCAGTGCTATTGCAGCGCAAGACGATTCAGCGGCGAACTCGGAGTGGGCTGGGAAGTCGTGGGGAGCGCGCGCAAAGCCGGTTATGCGTTGTCAGTTCTAGAACTACCGGACTTCACATCAGACCGGTTAGGGAGTAGAAGAGATAGCACCCTGACGGCAGGTCCCGGCTGTCCGCATAGGGCATCAGCAGGATGCAGATCGTGCTGCGACTGCGCGTAGCAGCGTTTGGCGCAATGATGCTATGAACGAGCTTGTCAGTATTGTGGTTACTCCGGAACTGATGGCGAAGATCGACGAGAGGCGCGGCGACATGAGCCGGGAGCAGTATGTGGAGCAGTGTGTCGAGTCCTTCGTCTCGCGGCGCAGGCCCGCCCCGGAGCAGGGTTGTGAGAGGTATGCCACGATAGAGCAGTTCGAAGAATTCCAGCGCAAGGTCGAAAGGCTGGAGCGGCGTTTCATAGAGTTCTTGGTCAACTACGGCTTGGAGCTCGGGAGGTGAGCGTCAACTCCGCGTGGCCTGACCCTTCAGGCGCCGAAGTCGAGCCAGTAGGATAGCCACATGTCCATCATCGACCGGATGAGACGAGTGTGGCGAGCCTCGAACTCGCGGAACTGGTCCTCAGTGACGTAGGCGCCGGGTGTGGACTCTGCTCCCGAGGGGGAAGCACCCTGCGTGGACTCTCGGATGCAGAGGTCGACGAACTCTTCAAAGGTTAGCGACCCACGATGGTCGATGATCTTCTTCACTAGAGCCGGAGGTAGGTGAAGTGCCGCTCTCTCCAATCCCCCACCCTTCCCTGTTCTTCGAAGAGCATGTCGCCGCCAGAACCCGCTCCCCCATTGGTGCCCAATACCTCGGCCATGCGGTCGATGTTATCAAGCAGGCTCCGGCCCTTGCGGGTCGTGATGTACTTGACGTTCCTGCCGTTGCGCCTGGGTTCGAGGAACTCGCCGGATACAAGGAAGTCGATGTACCTCTCCAACTGGGAGTGGCTCATATTCACGCTGTACATCATGCGTGTCTTCCCGACCTCGCTCTCACCCAATCGCAGCATGTCGGCAATGATCTCGATACTGGTTCTTCTGGTTCTCATAGCCCCCGTCTCCACATGCGGTGTCCGTCATCAGGTCGCACTCCCCCGGCATCTCTACCGACCGCCGAGGGCGGCTCTGCGGGACTGCACTGGCCTAACCCGGACCATTCTGGGATACCAGGCAGCGTCATCGTTCTGCTTGCAGCGGGCTGCTTTCGCCGGGCCCAGTTGGCTCGATCGTTCCGACCGACGGACTCCTGCACGGGACTCTGTGGGGGATACTGAGAGCCGGCTGCTGGTTCTCGGTTTCTCAGGCTGAAGGATTTATACCACGCAGCGACTCGTATTGTCAAGACCTGCGACGGCGAGAAGCGTACGCATAACTCGGCCCCTTATACGTATGGGACCGTTTCGTCTATTTGCCGCTGTGCTCAATCAGCCTGTCGAAGCCCAGTACTATCACCAGAAGCGCCATCGTGGTCTCAACTGCAAGCCAGGGCTTGGATGACTCGCCCACGAAGACCCAACCGTACAGCCAGAACATCACGAAGTGAAACAGAAGCCAGGACCCAAGTACCAGGAGGAGGATGTCACCCAGCACCTCTTTCACCCTCGTCCATCTGCATTCCCCAACAGGGGAGCACAATCCAGTCTCATCAAGCACCGGTCATCCTCCGTTCGGGATCCCCCGCCCTGCTCTCTTCCAGGAAACGCTGCAAATCCCCCAGGCTGAAACGCCTCTCCTTCTTGTCTCCCACCCGGTGATGCTCGATCAGGCCCCGGTCTGCCCACCGCCTGAGCGCGTGTGCCCCCACGCCAAGCATCCTGGCGGCCTCACCAACCCTGATGGAGATATCGGTGAACGGCGCCTCTGTCACCACGAGAACCCAGTCCTCGCCCTCCCGGGATACACGGCTCGTGTAGCCCATAGTGGCCAGCATTTCGCTAAGCTGCGCCGCTTCCCTGGCCCTCAACCCAACCGTCTCCCTGCAGCTATTCATCCGGACAGGCCATTGCCGATGCCAGGCGTCTTTCGGCTTTGTGCCACAGGCGGCACTCTCTCGCGATATGCCGAAAGGACTCGTCCGGCTCAATAAGCGAAGATACAGTAAGGAAAGCGCAAGTGGAAGTGCCGCTGTTGCAGAAGACTGTTACAGAACAATGTACCGCCTTGCCTCTGAGGCGGCTGCGAGATCTGCACTGATGCTCTCGACCGGCCCAGGCTGCAATCCGTGAGACCGAAGCCCTCTCCTACGCAAATCACTGTATTGACACAAAGGGCTACCCCATCTACTATCCTCTCGCAGGAAAGGGAGGTGGACGATGCAAGCTTACTGCATGAAGTGTCGAACCAAGAGGGAGATGACAAACGCGACGCCGACGACCATGAAGAACGGCAGACCTGCCTTGCAGGGGACCTGCGAGGTGTGTGGAACGAAGATGTATCGCATCCGCTCGCAGGCCGATGCACCTGCAACAGACGTCCCTGAGAACCAGGCGTTCTGGTGCCACGATGGGCGCACCATACGAAACCTGCGGGAGCTTGCCGACGCACTCAATATCATGTCGGAAGAGACCTACAGCCACCACGTTTCGGGATCCAACAACGACTTCGCCAACTGGGTTGCGAACGTGATACTGGATGAAGGGCTGTCGCAGAGCCTGCGCGCAGCACGCAGCCCTCGCCAGGCCGCCGAGACAGTCGAGGCGAAAACACCCTAGCTTCGCACTCAATCCATCACCTGACCAGAAGGGCCCGGCCCGCAACTCCGGAACTGTCACGGAGAGCGGTTGGGCTGTGCACTATTGCACCATAGACCGGGACTCGCCCGCCGCCGGTGTCCCCACCACCACGGGACCGACGGATAATCCCTGTCGATATGTACATCTAGCCAACCGGATGATGCGCCTCTAGCAAAACGGATGTATGGTTCAGGCGTCGCATGTGGCTGGATGCTCCTCGCGACAAATCACAAGGAAGGAGGCCGATTGGCCCGGCTATGGTTGACATCACTTCAAGGGCGAAATCGGTCCTGCACGAGGCGCTGGAATTGAGCGGCTTCGGCTCCGAGACCGGCCTCCGTCTCAACAGGCAGCAGGGCAATCTGACCCTGGACATAGACCGAGCCGGAGTGAACGACCGAGCGATCACGTATGGAAGCAGGACGGTAATCATCATCGACAGGGAGCTGGACCACGAGATGGGAGATGTGTGCGTGGATATCGGCGAAGACCCGAACGGACCGGAACTGGTTGTGCGCAGGCCGACTTCATGAAAGGCTCCTTGAGTTATGCACTACGAACAAACGAAGTCAATCCGTCTCGAAGAATGGGTCTCGCTGTACAGGGAGTCCAATCCTTCCGCCGACAGATGGGCCGCCGGCTACGGTTCGATCAATCATTCGCCTGAGACCCAGGCAAGGGTCTTCGCCATCGCGGAACTGATGAGTGCCCGGCGCACGCGAGGAGACGGAGTGCCGTTCTTCGATGTGCTGCACTCGGCTGACAGGGTTGCCAGCGCAGCCATGTGGATAGCCGTCCACGAGACGTACGCCAACAACGTCTACCTCGATGGGCGAGACCTTGCGGCCGATGACTTCAAATCGAAGCCCGAGGGCCATACGGGAGGGGTACTCAATATGGTGCCCGCCTACGTCGGATACATGGCGGCCAACGCCATAACGGGTCACACGCGTTCGTGGACTATGGGACAGGGCCACTGCGTCGCCGCCATCGACACGGTGAATCTCCTGCTGGGCAACATGACAGAAGCGCACGCCGAACGGTACGCGCTGACTGACGAAGGATTAAGCCGATATGTGCGCGACTTCTACTCCTATCGGCTCAACGAGCGGGGGGAACAGGACTCGCCGCTCGGCAGCCACGTCAACGCCCACACAGCCGGCGGCACGGCCGAAGCCGGATACCTCGGCTTCATCGAACTGCAATATGTACATATGCCACTTCCCGGCGAAAGGCTGGTTGCCTTCCTGAGCGATGGAGCCTTCGAAGAGGAGAGAGGAAGCGACTGGGCGCCCCGCTGGTGGCGTGCCGACGATAGCGGCCTGGTCGTCCCCGTCATGATAGCCAATGGACGCAGGATAGACCAGCGAACAACCATGTCGCAGCAGGGAGGAATCGACTGGTTCGTCCGACATCTTAGGCTGAATCACTTCGACCCCCTGGTGTTCGACGGCAGAGACCCGGCGGCATTCGCCTGGGTCATACTCGAAGCGGAGGAAAAACTCCAAGCCGCGGCGGAGTTGCTGAAGACCGGGAGGGCCAGATATCCGGTGGACCTCCCGTACGGCATAGCAGTCGCTCCCAAAGGCGCCGGGTTCTACGGCGAAGGCTCCAACCTCGCTCACAATCTGCCGCTGGGAGAGAATCCACACGTTGACCTCGATGCGGCTCGTCACTTCAACGAGAGCGCCCGCTGGCTGTGGGTGCCGTTCGTCGAGCTGCAGGAAGCCGTCTCTCGTTTCCAGAACCACAGTGACTCCGGGAGGCCGAAGGAGCGGGACCACGCGCTGGCCGCCAGGGACGTCAGGCTCAGGCATGTACCCGAGACACGCGAGCGTAAGGTGCCTGACAACAGGAAGGAAGCCGGTGGCTGGACGCGGACGAGTCCGATGTATGCTGTCGACGAGACCTTCATGGCAATAGTCAGAGCCAACCCGCATCTTCGACCCCGCGTCGGAAATCCGGATGAGATGCGCTCGAACAGGCTGCAGGGGACTCTCGACGCTCTGAAGTTCAGGGTCACCGATCCCGAACCGGGCATTCCCGAGGACGTCCACGGGGCGGTGGTGACAGCCCTGAACGAATCCGCCGTCGCATCTGCGGCTCTGGGCAACAAGGGCGGCATCAACCTCATCGCGACCTACGAGGCTTTCGGGGCGAAGATGCAGGGGGTAATCAGGCAGGAGGTCATCTTCGCCAACCACTGCCGCGAGGCGACCGGCTGTCGTCCGGGCTGGCTCTCCGTGCCCCTGATACTGACCTCCCACACCTGGGAGAACGCCAAGAACGAGCAATCACACCAAGACCCCTCAATGGCCGAATCCATGCTCGGCGAGGTCTCGGACGTATCCAGGGTCCTGTTCCCGCCCGACTACAACTCTGCCGCCGTGGTGACACGGGCCCTCTATCAGACGCAGGGACAGATATGGACACTCGTCATTGCCAAGTACCCCGACGTGGCCGACCTGTTCACGCTGGATGAAGCGATGCAATTGGTCAACGACGGGGCCGCGCGACTGGAATGGGCAGGCCACGACCTGCCGAACCAGCGGATCATACTGACCGCTGTCGGCTCATATCAGTTGGAGGAGGTAGTCAGGGCGTCTTCCCGGCTGGCGGAGCGAGGAATACCCCACTCGGTCGTCTACGTGATCGAACCGGGCCGGTTCCGAAGGCCCCGTACTCAGGGCGAACTGGAGCATGCGGCCGGAGCAGGCACGGTGGAGTCGCTGTATCCCCCTTCCGTCGAAGCCAGGGTGTTCGTAACTCATACGCGACCCGAGGTCACGCTGGGAGTGCTCGATCCGCTCCACACGGGGGCCGGGAAGACATGCGCGCTCGGATACATAGGCCATGGCGGTACCCTGACGCCGCCGGGGCTTCTGTTCGTGAATCGCAGTACCTGGGCACATATCGTCGATAGGGTTGGCGGCATGCTCGGGACTGCTCGTGACGACCTGCTGTCCGCAGATGAGCAGAAGGCGCTGGACGGCAAGACCTGTCCCGAGGGCCCAATAATCTAGGGACTGCGGCGTCCTGTGAGAGGAGGCAAATCGATGGATAGAGTAGCCAGAGTACTTGAGTACGGCCAGTCAATCTGGCTTGACTACATTCGGAGGGGGCTCATTACTTCCGGCCTGTTGAACAGGCTGGTCGACGACGGCCTGAGGGGGTTGACCAGCAATCCGACCATCTTTCAGAAGGCCATACTCGACAGCACGGACTACGATGAACCCCTGTCCAACATCTTGAGGTCGCATCCCGATGCCAGCCGTGAGGAGGTCTACGACAGACTGATTGTCGAGGACATCCAGATGGCAGCGGACATCCTCAGGCCGGTCTTCGATCACACTGCGGGCGGGGACGGCTTCGTCAGTATCGAGACGAACCCGCACCTGGCATACGACACCGAGGCTACCATAGAAGAGGTGAATCGCCTGTGGCGTCTGGTCGACCGCCCGAACGTTATGGTCAAGGTGCCTGCCACCCGGCCGGGAATCCCCGCGATCGAATCCCTGATCGGCCAGGGCATCAACATCAATATCACCCTGATGTTCTCGGTGGACCACTACGAGGCTGTCTCACAGGCATATATACGCGGCATGCAGCAGTACAGTAGCCCGAATCGGGTGGGTTCCGTCGCGTCTTTCTTCGTAAGCAGGGTGGACACCTACGTTGACCGCGAGCTGGCCAAGCTCGGCACCCCAGAAGCCGCGTCGTTCAAGGGTAAGGTTGCGATAGCCAATTCGAAGGTCGTCTACCGCCGCTTCAAGCAAGTCTTCCCGGATGAGGCGTTCGATGAGAGAGGGAGGAGCGGCATACCACTGCAGCGCGTTCTCTGGGGCAGCACCAGCACCAAGAACCCCGAGTACTCAGACCTGCTCTACGTGGAGTCGCTCATCGGGCCCGATACCGTCAACACTATGCCTCTTGAGACCCTTGAGGCATTTCGTGACCACGGCGAGGTGCTCCCGAGACTCGGGGAAGGACTGGGAGAGGCGGGCACGCTCCTGGACGGAGTCAAAGACACCGGAGTCAATCTGGACGGTATCACCGAGCAACTCCAGATCGACGGTGTGAAGGCATTCGCGGATTCATATGACCGCACGCTGGAGGCAATCGAGACGAAGAGAGGGGAACTGACCGCACGGAAGTTGTAACGGCATTCCAGACGGGCGGAGGGCCGTGTCGGACGACCCTGGTGATACCAGCCTGAAGCCAGCACGCCGCCCGTTTGCGCCAGACCCGTGGGGAGACAGCATGGACTTCAAGAAGAACCCCTCAACGGACTTCGAGAGCATCGACGACCTCTCATCCAGTGAGGCCAGGCAGGAGATAGATGCGCTGCGTGAGGGGATCGAGTATCACGATTACCTCTACTACGTCAAGGCGTCGCCGGTCATCTCGGATGCCACCTATGACAGGCTCTTCAAGCGCCTGCAGGAGCTGGAAGAGGCATTCCCTCAGTTCCAGTCCGATGATTCGCCTACACAGAGGATCGGCGCCAGGCCCGTCAGCAAGCTCGCCAAGGTGGAGCATCTGGTGCCCCTCCTCAGTCTCAATGCCGCACTCGATGAATCAGAGGTCGAGCAATTCGTCGCAATGGTACACAGGGAGACCGGTGACAGCGAGGCAACCTTCGTCCTCGAGCCGAAGTTCGATGGCGTATCAGTTGAAATCATCTACAAGGAAGGGGCCTTCGAATGTGGGGCCACCAGAGGGGACGGGTTTCAGGGGGAGGACATCACGCACAACCTCAGGACCATACGGGCCATCCCACTGAAGCTGAAGGGGAACGGGACGCCGTCTACGCTGGCCGTGCGCGGCGAGGTGTTCATGTCCAGGCAGGGGTTCCAGCAGTTAAACAGGGAGCGAGTGGCGAACGGCGAAGAGCCCTTCGCGAATCCCAGGAACGCAGCCGCCGGACTGGTAAGACAGCTCGATCCCAGGATGGTGCGCGAGAGGCCACTCGACATCCGCTTCTACGAGATACTCCAGTCTGACGCCAAGAGGAGCAAGTATCACTGGGACGCACTCGGGCAGCTACGGGAATGGGGCCTCAAGACGGATTCGCATAGCAGCCGTTCTTCATCATTCAAGGAGATCAAGACTGCGTACAGCGAACTGCTCGACGAGCGAGATGAACTGGACTACGAGATCGACGGGCTTGTGGTTAAGCTGGACAGCTATGAACTCAGGGAGAAGCTCGGGACCAGACAGCGCAGCCCCCGCTGGGCGCTGGCCTGGAAGTTCCCTCCCAGACAGGAGCAGACCCGCGTCGAGAGCATCGCTGTGCAGGTCGGTCGGACCGGCATGCTGACGCCCGTGGCCCTGCTTGACCCCGTCGATGTCGGAGGTGTCACGGTCAGCCGGGCGACACTTCACAACGAGGACTACGTGCGCAAGAAGGACATACGAGAGGGCGACGCTGTGCGGATAGCCCGGGCCGGCGACGTCATTCCGGAGGTCATCGAGCGCGTACCGGAACCGGGGCGTAGGCAGGGAAAGCAGTTCGCGATGCCCGTGCGATGCCCCTCGTGCGGTACGGAGGTGGTCAGAGAAGGCGCCTACTACTTCTGCCCGGCCGGCCTGTCATGCAAGGCACAGTTGACCGGAAGCATAGTGCACTACGCTTCCCGACAGGCCCTGGACATAGAGGGCTTGAGCGAGAAGACGGCCGCTCAGCTTGTGAACAGAGGGATGGTGAAGGACCTTTCAGACCTCTACAAGCTGTCGGTGGATGACATCGAAGGAATGGAGGGCTTCGCGAGGAAATCCGCCGAACAGTTGCGTCACGCCATCCAGAAATCCGGCAAGCCCGACCTCGCGAGATTTCTCTACGGATTGGGCATCCGTCATGTCGGCCGCCACAACGCGCAGGTGCTGGCTGACCGCTTCAGGACACTCGATGCCATCATGAAGGCGCCCCGCGAGCAACTGGAAGAAGTCCCCGAGATCGGTCCTGAGGTGGCCCGGAGCGTAAGGGCCTTCTTCGATGAGAAGCAGAACCTGGACATCGTGAACCGCTTGCTCGATGCAGGCGTCGAGGTGAGGAAGGTTGCTGCGCCGTCCGGAGATACGCTTCTCAGTGGCAAGACATTCGTCTTCACAGGGGAGCTGGACAGCTACACACGTACCGAGGCACAGGACAGGGTAGAGGAGCTAGGCGGGCGGGCCTCATCGAGCGTCAGCGGAAACACCGACTATGTTGTAGTGGGCAAGGGCCCCGGGAGCAAGCTGGATGAAGCAAAGAAGCACAATGTGAAGACCCTGGACGAAAAGGCCTTTAGGAAGATGGTGGAATAGAGACCATGAATCGCATTCCTGACAAGTCCAGTTCTGTTAGGACGCCCTGATGTAAGACAGGCGGAGGTGGAACGATGGCTGGCAAAGACAAATACGTAGTCTGGCTGGAGGAAGTGGGCTCGGAGAGCGTCGCGCAGGTTGGGGGCAAGAACGCCTCGCTGGGAGAGATGATACGAAATCTCAAAGACGAGGGCATCCAGGTGCCTGACGGCTTCGCGACGACCGCAAATGCCTACCGCGCCTTCCTGGAAGCGAACTCCCTTACAGACAGGATAGAGTCGCGTCTAAAGGAGCTGGAGGACGGCAAAACACCATTGAGCACCGTCGGCAGGTCCATACGACAAATGATTCGCAAGGCCGAGTTCCCTGAAGACATTGCCGAAGCCATTCGGAGCTCATACAGGCAGATGCGTGAGAAGTACGGCAACGGCGGTGACAACAACCACAACGGCGTCAGCGTGGCCGTGAGGAGCAGCGCGACGGCGGAGGACCTTCCCGAGGCCAGCTTCGCAGGCCAGCAGGAAACATTCCTGAACGTGTCGGGGGAGAGAGAGGTCCTGGATGCGTGTCGTCGCTGCTACGCCTCCCTGTTCACCGACAGGGCCATCAGCTACAGAGAGGCAAAGGGCTTTCGACACATGGATGTGGCGCTCTCAATCGGCGTGCAGAAGATGGTTAGGTCCGACCTGGCGTGCGCCGGTGTGATGTTCACGCTTGACCCCGAGAGCGGTTTCGACCAAGTCGTTGTTATCGACGGCGCCTTGGGGCTGGGTGAGAGCGTGGTACAGGGCGTGGTCAATCCCGACGAATACGTCGTGTTCAAGCCGCTGCTCGGCAATGAAGAATTCAAACCCGTGATTGGCCGGAGGCGGGGCAGCAAGGAGACCAAGATCGTCTACTCCCGGAATGGTGGGGGCAAGACAACCCGGACGCTTCAGACCTCTACGAGAGAGCGGCGAGCCATGACGCTGGAGACAGACGAGGTCCTGCAGCTCGCCGGATGGGCGGCGAAAATCGAGGACCACTACCGCAAGCCCATGGACATCGAGTGGGCCAAAGACGGTGAGACCGGCCAGCTCTTCATTGTCCAGGCACGGCCTGAGACGGTGCATTCGACCAGAGAGGCGGCTTCACTCAAGTCCTATCGGCTCAAGGAGACGGCCAAGCCGATCCTGGAAGGGCTGGCTATCGGCGAAGCCATAGCCGCCGGCAAGGCCCTGGTGATAAGGCGCGCCGACGAGATCGACAGGTTCGAAGATGGGTCGATTCTCGTTACCGAGATGACCGACCCGGACTGGGTACCCATAATGAAGCGCGCCGCCGGCATTATCACCGACATGGGCGGACGCACCTCACACGCAGCTATCGTCAGCCGCGAGCTTGGTATACCGGCCATCGTAGGTGCAGGCGAAGCGACCGAGGAACTCCAGTCCGGCCAGGAGATAACCCTCTCGTGTGCCGAAGGCGATACCGGGCACGTGTACAGCGGCATTCTCGACTTCGAAGTCACCAACATCAACCTCGAAGATGTGCCGGAGACTCAAACTGAGATCATGATGAACATCGCGAGTCCCGCCGCCTCCTTCCGATGGTGGCGCCTGCCCTGTCGGGGTATCGGCCTGGCGCGCATGGAGTTCATCGTGAACAACATCATCCAGGTCCACCCCATGGCCCTGGCCCACATCGATGAGCTGAAGGACGATAAGGCCAGGAAGAGGATTCTGGAGATGACACGTGGCTACGACGACAAGACTCAGTACTTCGTCGACCACCTATCCGAAGGTATAGGCAAGATCGCAGCATCCCAGTACCCCCACCCCGTGATCGTGCGCATGAGTGACTTCAAGACAAACGAGTATGCTAACCTGATCGGCGGCGAGCAGTTCGAGCCCCACGAAGAGAATCCGATGCTCGGCCTCAGGGGCGCCTCCCGCTACTACAGCGACCGCTATCGCGACGGCTTCGCTCTCGAGTGCAAGGCGATCAAGCGCGTGCGGGACGAGTTCGGGCTCGCCAATGTAGTCGTCATGATCCCCTTCTGCAGGACCCCCGAGGAGGCCGACAGCGTTCTGAAGGTCATGGGGGAGAACAGCCTCAAGCGGGGCAAGAACGGCCTGCAGGTCTATGTGATGGCCGAAGTGCCCTCCAATGTCGTCCTCGCCGCCGAATTCGCGGAGCGGTTCGACGGCTTCTCGATAGGCTCCAACGACCTGACGCAGTTGGTGCTCGGCGTCGACCGCGACTCCTCCGAGCTTGCCCCTCTGTTCGAGGAGAGGCATGAAGCCGTGAAGAGGACCATAAGCTGGCTCATCGAGGCCGCACATGCTGCCGGAACCAAGGTCGGCATCTGCGGCCAGGCTCCGAGTGATTACCCGGACTTCGCCGAGTTCCTGGTCAAGCAGGGAATAGATTCGATTTCCCTGAACCCCGACAGCGTTATAGAGGTGAAGGTGAGGATCGCGGCAGTGGAGCCCGTGAAGGTTTGACCTCGCAGACGGAGCGATCCATGCCCGTACACAACTCAGAGATAGCAGATATCTTCAACGAGATGGCGGACCTGCTGGAGATTCAGGGGGCAAACGAGTTCCGCGTCAGAGCCTATCGGACCGCGGCCCGCAACATCGGGAATCTGCCTGACAGCGTCACAGGCATGGTTCAGCAGGGCGAGGACCTATCGAAGTTGCCCGGACTGGGAAAGGACCTCGCAAAGAAGACCCAGCAGATAGTGAAGACGGGCACACTCCCGCAGTTGGAGGAACTCAAGCAGAAGACCCCAGGCGAGCTTACCGATCTGATGCAGGTATCCGGCCTCGGCCCTCGAAAGGTGCGATCACTGTTCGACGAGCTGGAGATCACCACCCTGGACGGGCTGCGACAGGCGGCAAGGGACAAGCGCATCCGAAGCCTCAAAGGGTTCGGCGCAAGGACCGAACAGGCCATCCTTGACGCCCTCGAGCAGAAGCGTATCGCTACAAAGAAAGAGCAGAGGGTCAAGCTCTCCGTAGCGGAGGACGTTGCGGAATCCCTGCTCGCGCACCTTCGGAAGATCAACGGAGTGAAACGTGTCGAGGCGGCGGGCAGCTACAGGAGACGGCAGGAGACCATCGGAGACCTGGACATACTCGCCGTGTGCAAGAGGGGCACAGATGTGATGACGCCCTTCATCGAATACGAAGACGTCACGCACGTTGTCTCCAGGGGCGATACCAAATCGAGCGTTGTGTTGCGTTCAGGGCTTCAGGTCGACCTGCGGGTACTGCCCGACGTAAGCTATGGCGCTGCTCTTGCCTACTTCACAGGTTCAAAGGCCCACTCCATCCGCATACGGAAGCTGGGTGTAGGGAAGGGACTGAAGATCAACGAGTACGGCATCTTCAAGGGAAGGAAGCGGGTTGCGGGAAAAAACGAAGGCGATGTGTACGACAGCGTGCAGCTTCCCTACATCGTTCCCGAACTGCGAGAAGATCGGGGCGAGGTCGAGGCCGCGCAGAAGGGGGAACTGCCCGATCTGATAGCCCAGGATGACATTCGTGGCGACCTCCACGCCCACACCAAACTGACCGACGGCCGCGCGAGCCTGGAGGAGATGGCGGAGGCAGCCCGAAATAAGGGCTACGAGTACCTGGCAATAACGGAGCACTCGAAGAGCGTCACCGTTGCCCGAGGGCTCGACTCCAAAGGCCTCTCGGATCACATCGAGAGCATAGACAAGGTGAACAGGCAACTCGAGGGCTTTGTCCTGCTCAAGAGCATCGAGGTGGATATTCTGGAAGACGGGTCCCTCGACCTGCCGGACGACATCCTTTCGAAGCTGGATTTGGTCGTCGGGGCCGTGCACTCCAAGTTCGGACTCTCGCAGGAACGCCAAACAGACCGGATGATCAGGGCCATGGAGAATCCCTACTTCTCCATCCTCGCGCATCCAACGGGTCGAATGATTAACCAGCGCTCTCCCTACGACGTGGACATGGATAGGCTGATGAAAGCCGCCGCCCACAACGGGTCCATCCTCGAACTCAACGCCCAACCTGAGCGGCTCGATCTGACGGACGTCTACTGCAAGATGGGGAAGGAAATGGGGGTGCCCATTGCCATCTCTACCGACGCCCACAGCACGCACGAGCTAGGGTTCATGCGGTTCGGCGTGTATCAGGCACGACGGGGCTGGCTCTCGGCGGCGGACGTCGTGAACACCGGGGGCCTCGACGACCTGAAGGAGTCGCTCAAGCGACGGGCCAAGAGGTGACGATATGAAGAACTCCATCAACCTCGGTCGTATCGGCGGCATCGAAATCGGTATCCACTATAGCTGGCTGCTCGCGTTCATCCTCATCACGTGGGTACTTGCGGGAGGGTTCTTCCCCGAGTTCTACGAGGGCTGGGCCCAGTACGTATACTGGCTGACGGGTGCGGTGGCCGCTCTTCTCCTGTTCGGATCAGTCCTGATCCACGAACTCGCGCACTCTTTTGTGGCAAGAGCGCGCGGCATGTCCGTGAACAGCATCACCCTCTTCGTGTTCGGCGGCGTCAGCAATCTCGAGGAGGAGCCGGAGCAACCACGGGTTGAGTTCGCGATGGCGATTGTAGGACCAATGGCCAGCCTGCTCCTGGCGGGTGTGTTCTGGGGGTTCTCCCTGCTCGTACCCGACCAGCAGAGCCCGCTCGCAGCGCTACTAGGGTATCTCGCATGGCTGAATGCCCTGCTCGCAGGGTTCAACCTGCTGCCCGGCTTCCCACTTGACGGCGGCAGGGTACTGCGTTCGATAATCTGGGGAAGCACGGGCAACCTGACTAGGGCAACCAACATCGTCGCGACAATAGGACAGCTACTTGGCTGGGCCGCAATTGGGTATGGCGTATTCCAGCTTCTGAGCGGGAACCTGATCGGCGGCCTGTGGATCGCCTTCATCGGCTGGTTCCTCTCGAATGCGGCGGACGCGGGCCGCCGCCAGGTAAGCGTCCGCGAGAACCTGAGAGGCGTCCGGGTACGCGATGTCATGGACGGAGACCTGGAGCACATAGGGCCGGACGCAACGGTCGAAGATCTGGTTCAGCGCGTGTTTCTCAAGGACAGGTTGCGCGCAGTACCCGTAATGAGGGATGACCACCTCATAGGCATCGTTACGCTCACGGATGCCAAGCGCCTGCCACAGGAGAAGTGGGCTGAGACACACGTCGAAGACCTGATGACGAAGGAGCCGCTGCATAGAATCGGCCCGGACGATGACCTGAACTCGGCACTGCAGTTGATGGGCCAGCACGACCTCAATCAACTGCTCGTTATGAAGGAAGGTCGTCTGGTAGGCATGATCAGCCGCGCCGACATCATCCGGTATCTTCAGGTCGTGGACGACCTCGGCGTCAAAGCTCCCGGGCCGCGACTGGACAGGACACGGCAGGAGACGTCCTGAAACACTGCACGATGGAAAACTGAAGGAGGCACTACATGTTCACAAGAGTCCTGGTCTGCCTGGATGGTTCAGAGCTGGCGGAGCAGATACTGCCGTACGTGACAGAGATCTGTCTTCGCTTCAAGAGCAAGGTCACCATGATACAGGTCATAGCTTCAACTGCAGCTATGGGCTCACAGGCCGCAACCATACCGCCCTCATACACCTTTCCTCTGGCCCGGGACATCCAGGACAGCGTTGCGAAATCTGTCAAGGACTATCTGGAGGGCGTGGCGGAACGGCTTCGCAGCAAGGGCATATTCGTCGATACCGAGGTGATAGAGGGTACCGCAGGCGAGGCGATAGTGCGTTTCGCCGACGACCATGCTGCGGAGCTCATAGCTCTTGCCACGCAGGGCCACAGCGGCATCCGGCGTATGGTATTCGGAAGTGTGGCCGACCACGTCATTAGGGAGTCCGGTCTCCCCATACTGCTCATCAAGCCCGAAGGCAAGACGGCCTAGCGGACTGCGGTGAAATGGAGGCGGCATGCCTGAACTGCCGGATCTGGAAGCGGCCAGGCTGTACGTCGAGGATACGGCCCTGGGTCAGACAATAGCCGACGTACACCTGTATGATGACCGCCTTCTGAAGGGCACCAGCGCCAGGGAGATCACCGAGACCTTGAAGGGCAAGTCCTTCGACCGCACTTCCCGGCATGGGAAGTTCCTCTTGCTGCATGTGCAAGGCGATGGATGGCTCGTGCTCCACTTCGGTATGACGGGATACGTCCACTACATGTCACCGGGCGAGGATCCACCCGGGCATACCCGCACGTAGGTGGATTTCACCAACGACCACAGTCTTGCCTACGTGTCGCAACGCCGGCTCGGCAGAGTTGACCTGACCAACGACCTCGAGGATTTCGCGAAGGAGCAGGAGCTGGGGCCGGACGCCCTGGATTCGGGATTCGACCTCGATGACTACAGAAGGGTCCTGACAAGAGGCGGAGGGTCGATCAAATCGGCGCTTATGAATCAGAAGCGCATCGCCGGTATCGGCAATATCTACGCGGACGAAATCCTGTTCCAGTCACGCATCCACCCGGACAAACGCGCCTCGGAAGTCACAGATTCGCAATTGAAGGCGCTCTCAAAGGCGATACCGGAGGTGTTGAAGACAGCGATCGAAAGAGGGGCTGACCCTTCGCGGTTCCCGGCCAACTACTTGCTTCCACAGCGAGAAACAGGAAGCACGTGCCCCGTATGCGGCGGAAAAGTGAAGGAAATCAAGATATCGGGTCGAACTGCTTACTTCTGCCCGAAGTGCCAGAGCGACTGACCTCAAACCCGGGAGGCGAAATCACTCCCGCTCCTGTTCCCTGAAGGGTTCCTCGTCGGACAGCTCGGGGATTCCGGGATAGGGCGGGTTCTGGTCGAGGAACTCGGATCGCACGAGCTGCGCGAATCCATCGTCCGGTTCGTCGAAGTCCGAGCACCCCTGCTGCCTCAACCAGTCGCGCAGATCCTCCTCCCGATCCGCGGCAGGACTGAAGGCCACTGCGCCCGATTCATCTTCGATTCGCTCAAACCAACCATCGGGGTACCAGACAAACGTCCTGCCATCCTCCGGGTTGCCGGCGTTCGTTGAGAACACTCTCGGTTCAGCCTTGCGCATCAGTTCGTTCTCCATGATTACTAGTCCATCAACTCCAGCACCCTCCTGCTGGTGACGACCTTGCGTAGGCCCTTGAGCCCGGCCCTCTCAAGCTGGCGCACCCGTTCCCGTGACAGTCCCATGTGATCCGCGATTTCCTGGAGAGTCCGAGGCCTTCCATCGTAGAAGCCGTATCTCAGTACTATTACCTGACGCTGACGTTCCGTGACGCTGGAGAACGCCTCGGCGATTTCCTCTCTCAGCGCGCTGCTGGCGGCACTATCCTCCGGCTTCGGTACGCTCTTGTCCTCGACGAAATCCCCCAGCGGTGTGCCGTTGTCGTTGTCGCCGACAAGGGTGTCCAGCGAGACGACTTCTCTCGAAGTCAAAGCCACGATGCTCTCCAGCCTCTCCCTTGGCAGACCCATCTCAGTCGCCAGTTCATCATTGGTGGGCTCCCGGCCGTAGCGGTTAAGCAGCCTCTGCCTCGTCTGGCCCAGACGCCTCTTCACAGTAGTCATATGCGCAGAGAGCGGCATGATCTGGTTCTTGGAGGCAAGAGCCCTGCCGATGGCCTGCCTGATCCAGTAGGTTGCATAGGTACTGAACTTGTACCCACGGTGATAGTCGTACTTGTCTACAGCCCGCATGAGGCCCAGGTTGCCCTCCTGGATGAGGTCAAGCAAGGACATCCCGTAAGGCCTGTACTTCTTGGCCACGCTGACCACGAGCCTGAGGTTCGCCCTGATAATGCGCTCCCTGGCTTCCCGTCCATGCTCATGGATTGCCGAGAAATGTGCGGCTATCTCGGGGTACTTGGCCATTGCCCTCTGTGACCACTCCGGCTTGCACAGTTCCTCTTTGAGGTCGTTGACGGACTCCACCTGCAGCGAACCATTGAACACGTGCCAAGGCATGGTCCGATAATGCAAAGAGAGCCGAATCAGAGACCTGCGGGCTTCGGCGGCGTCCATGTTGAGGAGGTCCGCAAGATCTCCGGACAGTGCCTGGTCTATCCCACCCCCGTTGAGTGCGCCGTCAAGCCTCGAATCGGCCAGTCTGCCGTCCAGCCCCTGCGCCAATGGTATGCCCAGCAGCCAGCAGAGAGCATCGAACGTCCTTGCTTCGGAACAGAAGGCTTTGGCAAGCGCGGAGAGGACGTCGATCTGACACTGATGCCTCCCGTCGCCAGACCCGCGGCCGTCCACTATCGTCGAGACATGCTTCTCGGCTTCAATACATCGCGCCAGGCACCTCTCCTCGTCAGCAGTGAGCAAGGGGGTAATCGATATCTCATTGAGGTAACGGCGGACCGAGTCGTCCGTCTCGCCCTCCATCTCCGGACCCAGTACCTCCTCGGGTACCGCGTGCAGTGCAATGCGTTCCTGTTCGGGCTCTTCAGTGCCTGGCGTCACCTGGACCTTCTCTGTCACCGGTTGCCAAATAACAATCTCTCGTGTCAAGACCATGTTGAGTAACCCTCTGGTCCGATATCAGCCGGCTGTTTCTGGTTCTACGTCTGCGGGGAGTGGTTCGTCAGTCGCTGGCAGTGAAGTTCAGCTTTACCTGCGAGTCAGTCACTTCCTCCACATGCTCCGGTCTCACGAAGAGATCGGTGGAAGGGGCTCTGCGCCTGACGATGAAGCTCTTCACCTCGCCACTCCATGGATCGTTTGCCAGGTGGTCTACGGTACCTACGGAATTGCCTTTCTTGTCGACCACCTCAGCGCCGTACTTGATGTCCATTAACTACGCTCTCCCGCGCGCGCCCACGTGCGGCGCGTATTCTGCCTCATCAGACCGGAGCGGATACGCCGCGCAACACATCCGCGACTATCTTGTCATTGTCCGGCATTGCCCTCGCAATGTCGGCCAGGGATATCATCCCCACCAGCCGGTCTTCTTCCACAACGGGCAGACGCCGTACCTGCTCACGCGCCATGATCTCCGCCGCATCCGCCAGTTCGACCCTCGGGTTTACACCGACCGGTTCCGAGGTCATGATCTCGTTGACCATGCACGAAGCCGGATTCGTGCCCGCCGCCACGCAACTGAGAACGATGTCCCGGTCCGTAATCATACCTGTCAGGTGATCGCCTTCACAGACAGGTATCGAGCCCACTCCGTGCCTCTTCATCATGGAGGCGACCTCATTCAGCGTCGCCATCGGGGTTGTGCAGTAGACCTCCTTCAGCCCTACATCTGCCACCTTCATCTCAATTCCTCCCTAGTTTCTCGACACGAACTCGCGGTCGCATCGCTTAATCCTGAGTACTTGCCCGCGCGTGGCAACCCTCGACAGAGAGAGCGGCTGCCTCGCAACGCACCCAAGTCAGCGCACTACTGCAGCGCCAGCGGCGTCCTCGGGCGCGGTTCTCGGGAGAAATCCTTCTCTTACCGCGAATGCGGCTATCTGCTGCCTGTTTCGAAGGTCAAGCTTGTTGAGTATATTGCGCAGATGGACCTTCACTGTATGCTCCGACACTATGAGGGCTTCGGCAATCTCGCGGTTGCTCGCCCCCTGTCCAACGAGCCCAACCACCTCTCTCTCGCGATCACTCATGTTGAGCTCCACTTCCATCGCCCTCTTCCCGGCGAGCGCGCTGTCCGCGATGTCTCGAGACAGGACTAGGACCCCGGAGCTGCATGCCAGATCAAGCGACGCAAGAAACTCATCGGCTGACATATTCGCGGAAAGACAGCCGGTGGCTCCAGCGCGAACAGCCGCCAGCAGCCCGTTCCGGCCCTGCGGCCTCGCGACAAGGACCACGCAACACCTGCCGTTCAACGATAGCGCCCTAACAGCGTCTGTATCGCCGTGAACCGCATCCCAACTCACGAGTGCTACGTCAGGGACCTGCTTCTCCACAATCTCACGGAGTTCGGCGGTATCCCCGGTCTGGCCGACCAGTTCGAAACCGCCATGCTGAAGAGTCAAACCCAGGCTCTCGCGAACGAGCCTGTCCTCATGCAGAACTGCGATCCTGCGTCCTCTCATCTTCTCACCTGTCTCCCTGACCATTCGGCCACCCCCGCTCGCACGCCTACTCATTGACCTTTCGGTGAGCAGGAACACCTGTTCCTCAAGCCAGTGACTCATTCGATGGGCTGATTATGCGGGCACATGTGGCGGCGTTGTATCCGCTGACATACGTATTCCGCGGGTGAGAAGTTGCGTAGTGGCGGACATTCTGTGGAGGGGATTTCGCTAAGTAGACCTGCGTAAAGAGCAGGTGTGGTCTGGCGCTCTGGCGCCGACCTCGCGCCTGCGCGCGCGGAGGTTTGGAGTCTCAGCCCGAATCTCTCCCGGTCGGTTCCACAATCAGCTTCAGACGATGCGACTCCACGACCCTGATCGGCTCTCCGCTTTCGACGGTGCTGCTCCTCGTCTCCGCCTTCCAGACCTCCCCCCTCACCCTGACAAGACCTTCCCTGTCCAGCGTGGTCACAGCGTTTCCCAACTCGCCGATAACGCCTGCCGGGTCGCCTGAGCCTCTGTTGGCGAGCGAGGGCATGAGGAGCCGGTGCATCACTAGAAGCAGTACAACGAAGACGGCAACAATCAGGCCAATAATCCAGGGCTCGAAGTCGACGCCCACCGTCCAAAGGATGAACACAGCAAGTCCTATGATAAGAAGATCATCCAGCAACAACAGGAGAAGCTTTAGCCAGGAACGGACCCTCGTCGGCAGCTTCTCAGGTGATTCGTCGTACGACTTCACGGCCTCTTCCATATCCACAGCACAGTCGCGACCAAATCTATCGGCTCAACCGCACTTGCTTGCGCTCGCCTTGCTTCAACTCGAACTTCTTGTCTCGCACCCCTATCTTGATCGGGCTCTCGTTGCTCTTTCCGGCGCTGACGCTTATCGTGTCCTGACTGACCCTTATTGTCAATCTGTGCCTCCGGTACCTGACGTCGTACTCAAGGGCCCCCAGTTGCTCAGGGAGATATGGACTCAGCCACAGGGCCCCTTCCCTAGTCTCCATTCCTGTGTAGCACCGCTGCACTAGGTCTACGGTTCCAACCATTGCCCCGAGGTGTACGCCCTCGGAAGTCGTGCCTCCCTGGATATCGGTTACGTCGCTTTCACGCGCTGCTTCGAAGAGGTGCCACGACCGTTCGCGCTGTGATCGAGCCAGCACCCACGAATGCACTATGCGGCTGAGGGTCGAGCCATGTGAGGTCCGCTTCGCGTAGTACTCAACGTTCTTGGGTATCGTCTCGTAGTCAAAGGGGTAGCCCAGGCGCTTGAACAAAGCGCCGAGCTCATCCGCCGAGAGCAGGTAGAACAGCATCAGCACATCCGCCTGCTTCGACATCTTATAGCGGTTGGGCGTATCACCTTTTGACTCCAGTATCCTGTCGAGACGCTGGATGTTGCCATACTTCTGTCGGTAACCGTCCCAATCGAACTCCTTCAGGTCATCATACCGCTCGAACTGGCTGATGATGCCATCGCCGTGGAACACAACCCGCATCTTCCGACTCATAGTAGTCCAGAGGTCCAGCTCCTCGTCGGATAGTCCCAGCGAGTCCCAGAGCGCTTCACGGCGGTCGCTCGGAAGGCATTCAATCGCCTCGATGGCCCTGCACAGCACCCAGACTGCCATGATATTGGTGTAGGCGTTATTGTCCAGTCCCGGCTCAGCAGCGTCGGGGTATGCATCGTGGTACTCATCAGGACCCATCACGCCTCCGATCTCGTACTTGTCGATACTAGGGTTATACTCCGCAATGCTCGCCCAGAACCGGGCGATCTCGATCAGCATCTCCGCGCCGTAGAGCGATACGAAATCGACGTCGCCGGTCACCTGGTAGTACGACCATACGTTGTACGCTACGGCGATATTGACGTGTCGCTGCAAGTCAGAGTTATCCGGAATCCACCGTCCCGAAAGGGGATTGAGGTGAATCCGCTGGCTTTCCTCTCTTCCATCGCTGCCGCTCTGCCACGGGTACATGGCTCCCTTGTGGCCCGACTTCCTGGCCAGCCACCGGGCCTCATCGAGCCGGTAGTATCGATACTGTAGAAGCGCTCTGGTCACTTCCGGTATCCGCAGGTTGAGGAAGGGAAATACGAAAAGCTCATCCCACAGTATGTGTCCGCGATAGGCTTCCCCGTGCAGACCTCGGGGAGGCACCCCGGCATCCAACGCTATGGTGTTTCTCGATAGCGTCTGCAAGAGGTGAAAGATGTGCAGATGCACCACCATCGCCGACCTCTGGTCGCTCTCCATCTCCATGCCGCACTCGAGCCACAGGTTCTCCCAGGCCAGCTTGTGGCTGCCTAGGAGATCTTCGAACGCCGGGGCCCTCGCCACCTCCTTCTTCGCCTCCAGACCCGGCTCGCTTATTGCCCTGTCCCTCGACGTGTACATGGCCACGGTCTTCTCGACGGCAACGGGCTTTCCCTCCTTCAACTCGATTGAGAAGCACAGGCCGATCAGCCCCGGCTCCTCGAACAGTTCGCCCACGCTGTCCTCCGGTTCTCCATCGACGAGCACCCGTGTCCGTGCCGCCTGTGATATGCGCAGCCGGGACTGCGATGTCTGTACCTGCAGGTGCACCATATCCCGTCCTACAGCCTCCGTCTCGGAGGGAATCAGATGCTTCCCATCGAACTCGCGATACCTGGCCACACCGCTGTTCGTCACCCTACCGTCCAAACCGCTTCGCACCTGAATCCGGCCCGACCAGTTCTCCGCAACAAACGTCGTCTGAAGACCTGCAAGATGCGGCTCGGCCATGTGCACGAAGCGCCGCTGCACGATCCGTGTCCTGCGTCCATTCGGCCCAACCGCTAAGAAGGACCTCGTCAGTACCCCGCTGTACATGTCCAGGTCCTGCTCATACTCCTCGGTATTCACCCTCCCGACATCGAACCAGCCGTCGCCGTCGACGTTGAAATCGAGCATCAGCCAGTTTGGCATGTTCACAATACTCTCGTTCTCCACGACCTCACCCGCGACCTCGCTCCTGAGCCGGTTGTAGCAGCCAGCCACATAGGTACCCGGATAGTGCACACCGTCCGCTCGCGATTCCGGTGCAGCCCCGCGCGTCGCGAAGTACCCGTTGCCGAGTGTACAGAGCGCCTCCCGCAATGGCTCGTCGTTGGGGTCATATCCGCTGTAGGTGAGATGCCAGATGCTCATTTCCTTCTTCCCTCCAGCCACGATGAGAGCCGCGTCAGGAAGCTCCTTACCTGGTCGGGGTCGGCAAGGACGTACTCTGCCAATGTCTCCCGCCGTTCTCTACCTACCAGTATAGGGATGCCGTCGCCCCGTATGACGCGGAATGCGTCTTCATCGGTATCATCGTCGCCGATATACATGGGTACGGTGCCGTCCGAACGGAGGCCCATGGTCTTGAACAGCATCTTCAGGGCCTTCCCCTTGTCCCAGTCTGCGTCAGGCAGCAGTTCGAGCACCTTCTTGCCCGTTGACCTCCTCAGGTCCGGATGGCGGCCAAGCACAGATTCGAACCTGTCGCGGATTCCTTCCACCCCGTTCTGGTCAACGTTCCTGTAATGGACCGCCAGCCCGAACGCCTTTCTCTCGAACCGTACGCCGGCTATGCCGTTCAAGGCCTCGCGCAACTCGGCATCGGCCTCATCCAGCGCCTTCTTGAACCTGTCCCGCCCGCCCGGGTCGCGCTTGCTCTGACCCGGCAGCGATATATCGAAGCCATGGCTGCCAACATAGGCGATACCCTTTACCCCGACCATGCCCCGCACGTCCTCCACGTCCCTACCGCTGATTATCGCCAGCCTGCACCTGGATGAGAGTTCGACCAGCACCCGGCGGGTCTCATCGGGAATCGTGGCCTGCGACGGGTCATTCACTATCGGGGTCAGCGTGCCATCGTAATCGAGGAAGACGGCCACATCCTGCTCTCCGATGGCCTGATGAATCGCCTCCTGACAATCGAGTGCCGACGGAAGCTGCAATGCCTTGTCCCCGCCGTCGTCCGACGGACTCAGCTCGCCAAGGTCCTTCACGACAACGTCAGCTCCCTTGCCCCGTAGCGGCTCGCCTTCTCCGCTGCGGCTCACGCCGATCACCACCGCGAAGCTGCCCCTGCGTCCCGCCTCGACCCCGGCCTGCGCGTCCTCGACAACAGCGGTCCTCTCGGGCCGCGCGCCAAGCCGCTTTGCGCACTCGACCAGCATATCCGGGGCGGGCTTCCCCTGGAGGCCCAGATCACCGGCATCCCTGCCGTCGACCTTCGCGTCGAATAGGTCGATCACGCCGGCAACGCGCAGGACCTCCCCTGCGTTCCGGCTGGCCGAGAACACAGCCGTTTTGACGCCACTCTGCCGAAGCTTCTGAATGAAGGTGACGGTAGATTCATATGGTAGCGCTCCGTCCTCCCTCAGTCGCTGCAGGAAGTAGCCGTTCTTGCGATTGCCGAGCCCGCATACAGTCTCGCGTTCCGGCCCGTCGGAAGGGTCCCCATACGGCAGCTCTATGCCCCGAGATGCGAGGAAATCCCTCACCCCATCGTAGCGCGGTTTGCCGTCCACGTAACTCCGATACTCAGCTTCCTTGTCGAAAGGCCGAAACTCCCCGCCCCGGCGTTGCGCCCGCTCCCGAAGGTACTCATCGAAGAGCTGTTTCCAGGCATCGGCATGAACTTCGGCGGTATTGGTGATCACGCCGTCCATGTCGAAGATGACCGCGTCAAGGCTGACAAGGTCGCTCCAATGTACACCGTCAGATCTGTTGGCCATGCTATGTCCCAGTTACACCGGCTCGGCTGCGTGCGCATCGCCCATAGGGGCAAGCTTCATTGTCCGAATGGAGAAGAGCGGGCCACCCGGCAGGTCGGGACCGCCACCGGAAGTGGTACCACCAAACCCGGGGATTGCGGGGGAGTCACTGCGCCGCAACTGCGGCGTCGATAGCCCCAGTTCAGGTGCTTCCCCCGCCCGCCGTACAGGCGAAGCAGTGAGGACCGAACCTGACGCGGCGATTCAAGAGCGCATCGAGGTCGAAGTCGAAGACGGTAACCGGGCTACGGTCCCCGATGGGCATGCAGGCGGACTGGTTGATGTCGCAGTCGTACAGCCGGCCGTCATATCCCACATTCACCAACTCCCTGCACATAACCTTCTCAGCTACAGCCGGGTTGAAGGCGCCCTTGAGTGTCTCCAAGTACCGGTCGTGCGAGCCGGAGCTCTCAAGGTCCCTGGCAAACCGTCCCAGCGGAATGTTCGTCATCACATACAGCTTGTTGAATACCAGCCCGTACCGCTCGTACAGCTCCTCCTTGAACTCGGCCTCGAGCCGGGCCTGGTCCTCGGGAAGGCAGGCCCCGGCCGGATTGTACATCAGGTTCAGGATGAGGCCCGAATCGCGGTCCCCGTAGCCTTCGGCATTCAGCAGACGGATTCCTTCGATGCTCTTCTCGAAGACGCCGCGTCCCCTCTGCTTCTCCGCGGGTTCCGCCTCGCAAGCCGGTAGCGAGGCCACGACCTCGACCCCCTGCTCGGCGAAGAATCGCGGCAGGTATGGCTTGTCCTCGCCCGTTTGCGGGTTGCCATCGAAGGTGACCGTCAGGTTGTGGCGGACTATGACATGCTTGCCGAGCCTCCGCGCTTCGACGACGAAGTAGTCGAAATACGGATTCAGCTCGGGGGCGCCGCCCGTGATGTCGAGCGTCCGGATGTCATCATGAGCAGCCAGTATCTCCAGGCACTTGCTCACTGTAGCCATGTCCATTTGCTCGGTACGCTCCGGCGACGCCTCCACGCGGCAGTGCCTGCACGCCTGGTTGCACAGGGCAGTTATGTTAACTTGAAGCGTCTCAACACATACCGGCGAGAGGTCCAGGGCGTGATGCTTCACCAGCGACTGGAATGACGAGTGAGTTCCCTTTCCGGTGTCGGTCGTCGTCAACATCTCTATCCTCCTTCCCGCGTACCACTCAGGCGTATGACGCGGCAGGCGCTGTCTCTGGCGCACGCAACGTTGGCGGTGACTTCCGTGCCGTCCGTCTGGCTCAGGCACCAGCACCTCAGATCGTCCACCGTGTCTATGTCATACAAAGCCGGCAGCAGCATGTATGACAGGCCCAGGTTCTTCAATCTCGCTATGGTTGTGCTCAGCACCCATTGCGTGCTCCAGGGCACCCGGAGGAACAAATCCGTGTGCAACTCCTTGATGCCGAGCAGGTAGTACCCGCCGTCATGACAGGGACCGACCACGGCATCACGGCTGTCCAGCGCCTGGATCGCACCTTCCACGAGACTCGCGCTCAGGTCGGGGGCGTCCGTGGCCAGTATGATCGCCTTTCGCGCGCCGTTCTCGAAGACCGTCCGGAAGGCGTTCAGCATCCGCTCGCCCAGGTTCTCGCCGTTCTGTGCTACGAGATGGAACCCATCTCCCGCCCAGTCCCTTACCTGTCTCCCCCTGCGGCCGCCAGCATAGAACACGTACCGGGTGACATCGCCGTCCAGCTTGCGTACCTGATCGAGCGCATGCCTTGCCCACGCCGCATAGAACTCGGTGGCCGGTCCTTCACCCAAGTCCTTCGCCAGCCGAGTCTTCACCTTTCCCGGGACCGGATACCGGGCAAACACGATGACAGCCACGGGCCCGGACTCTCTCCGGTTGCCGCCGTACGCCCGGGCCAGCTCCTCGGGATCAGCGCCAAGCAGGTAGCGGGCCACGTGCCATGCATTCATGACCATCTGTCTGATCGCGCCCCGGTCATCGAACCTGCGGTATGAGGTGGTCACCCTTGCCGGCAGCGAGTGTATGCGCGCCTTCTTCCTCGCCTCCTGCAGGAAACGGACATCCTCGAACAGAGGCCAGTCGGGGAAGCCGCCCAGAGATGCATAGAAGCTTCGTCGCACCACTATGCACTGGTCTCCGAAACTGGTCAGTACGGAATCGTAGCGCGTGAACCATGCGCAGGTGTCGAGGAACCAGTTCCTCTTGTCGAAGCCCAGGCGGAACTTCGCAATCCGCACGTCGGGATGTGCGAAGTACTCGCGCATCAGGCTGAACGCATTGTGCGGAAGATGCGTATCGGCGTGCAGAAAGACGAGGATGTTCCCGGAAGCCAGCCGTGCTCCCGCATTCAGTTGCCTGCCCCGCCCCCTGGTCGAGTTGCAGACCGTGGCCCCCGCCTTCTCGGCCATGAGCAAAGTATCATCGGAGCTGCCCCCGTCTGCTACGATCACCTGAGCAGCCGGCTCCAGCCTCCGAATTCGGGTAATGCAATCGCCGATCCTGCTCTGCTCGTTGAGAGTCGGGATAATCACCGAGAACTGCATGGCTCCCTCAACCAGACTGATCGAGGTCTCTCTTGATCTGGTCGAACTCCTCCTTGGATATCTCACCCTTTGCGTAGCGCGTCTTCGCTATGTGGAGAGGGTCGGGCCCGCCGGTCGGAGCCTGCCTGTTCCCGCCGCCCTGCGTCGCCCGTCGTATCACCCAAACAACCAGCGCTATGAGCGCCACCCAGAAAAGCACCATCCATATGAAGCCGAACGCGGCCCACCATCCGAAGGTGTCATGCGCGAACCAGAACATCTTCCCTCCAGCAGCCGGGCCCTTCAGACAAACTCATCCAGCAGGGGCTCGATCCGGCGCGGGTCCAGCGTCTGACGGACGAGCGGGCCCTCACTCAGCACAGCAAGCTGGCCTTCATACGCCGGTCTTTCCTTTCTATAGAGGACGCCGACGGCTATCCTGTCGTCCCATTCCTGCGCCCTGGCGAAGGCGGCCGCCTTGTCCTCGGGGTCGTACCCGTTCTCTTCGTCCACCCTGTACGCCCGCTCTCTATACCATTTGTATGTGTTGCGATGATTGAACGATACACAGGGCTGCAGGATATCTATGAGAGCGAAGCCCCGGTACCGAATGCCTTCCTTGAGCACTTCAGTCAGGTGCGAGATGTCCCCGACGAACGCCCTTGCCACGAAGCTGGCGTCCGAAGCCAGGGCCAGCGCAATGGGGTTCTCGGGCAAAGGCGCTCCTTTCGGCGTCGTCTTGGTCACGAAGCCCGCATCGCTGGTCGGCGATGCCTGACCCTTGGTCAGGCCGTACACCTGGTTATTATGGACGAGATACGTCATGTCGATGTTCCGGCGCATGGCGGCAAGCATGTGTCCAACTCCCTCCCCGTAGGCGCCGCCGTCGCCGTCGATGCCTATCACCACCAGTTCCGGATTGGCGATCCTGGCCCCCGTGGCCGCGGGCACGGTACGGCCGTGAAGGCCGTTGAACACGTTGCCTCGAGTGTAGTGGGGCAGCTTGGGTCCCTGTCCGATGCCAGACACGAAGAGGACCTGATGCGGTTCGATGCTCATGTCGACCAGCGCCTTCCTCACAGCCTTGAGTATGCCGAAGTTGCCACAGCCGGGGCACCAGGCTATCTCGATAGTCTCAGCGTAGTCCTGCAGCGTTGCCACGACTATGACACCTCCTTCCGCAGACCGTTTACGATGAACTCGGGAGTGAGCGGCCTGCCGTCATATCTCAGTATATGACCGTCCGCAGTTTGTCCCGTCTCCATGCGTATAAGCCGCGCCATCTGACCGGTAGCATTGCTCTCCACCACCATCGTCTTCTTCACTTCCTTCATGGCGGCGGTGACCGCGCCCGAGGGGAACGGCCAGACCTGGCTCAGTTGAAGCGTGTTGACCGGAAACCCATCTTCCCTCAGGAGTTCGGCCGCTTCACGGATGGCGCCGTAGCTGCTTCCCCAGCCGATGAGCAGGCTGTCGGCCTTCGTCTCCCTGTGGACAACCGGGTCTGCTATCTCCTGCTTCAGGCCCTCCATCTTGCGCATTCTTTTCGAATGCAGGCGAACCCGGATGTCACCGTCCTCTATCATATGGCCTTCCTCGTCGTGCTCATCGGAGTCGGTAACCACCAGCTCCTTGCCCAGCCCCGGCAGCGCCCTGGGACTCACGCCCGAGTTGGTGACAGCGTGTCTCTTGTAGTCCCGGACTGTGGCCGCCTCCTCCTTGATTAGCGCTCCCCTGTCGATGGCTATCGCCGACACGTCGAACCTGTCCACGCTGGCGTAAGAGGTCACGAGATGGTGATCGGTGAGCAGTATCACCGGCGTCTGGTATTTCTCGGCCAGGTTGAACGCCTGGGCCACCGCGTAGAACGCCTCGTGTACCGTCGACGGGGCCAGCACCGCCCTCGGGAACTCGCCGTGGCCCGCGAAGATGGCGTACATCAGCTCGCCCTGCTCAGTCCTGGTCGGAAGGCCCGTTGCCGGGCCGGGCCTCTGGCCCAGGACAATCACCACCGGCGTCTCGGTCATGCCGGCCAGTGACAGACCCTCGACCATAAGAGAGAACCCCCCGCCGGACGTCGCCACCATCGACCTGACTCCTGCGAAACCGGCGCCCACCGCCATATTGATGGCCGATATCTCGTCCTCGACGTGCATGGCCACCACACCGTAGTCGCCGCCCTTCCCGGTCATTAGCTCCAGGATGCCCGTCGACGGTGTCATGGGGTAGCCCGATATGAACCTGCATCCCGCGGCCATAGCGCCCAGCGCGACGGCCTCGTTCCCGTTCACCAGCATCCAGCCCGACGGATTGCCCGTCGGCTGCATGTGGTTCACCTGCATCCGTCGGCCGTTCTGCCGGGCGTAGTGGAAGCCGGCCTGCGCCGCCGACAGGTTGGTCTCGGTGGTCATGTCGTCCGCCCCGGCGAAAGCCTTCTTGAGTGCGCCCGCCAGCACATCGAAATCGTAGTCCATCAGGCCGAGGGCCGCACCGGCCGCCACGGTGTTCGCCGCCAGCGGCTCCGCTCCGGCCTCCTTCGCCAGCCTGGCCATCGGCACGTTAAACTCTTCATCCTCGCGCAGTCTGGCCCTCGTATGCTCCCGGTCATGGAGCACAACACCGCCGTTCCTCAGCTCGTCCCGATGAAGGTCGACGGTCTCGGCATTGAGCGCGACAAGCACGTCCAGCCTCTCCTGTACGGCGAGGACTTCGCCATCGCTGGCGCGTATCCGGAAGAAGTTGTGTCCTCCCCGCACCCGGCTCTCATAATCCTGGTCGGCGAAGACACGCGAGCCCCCATTGGCCATGGCCCTGGCAAGGGTTGCGCCTATCGACTGTATCCCCTGACCGGCTTCCCCTCCCAGGAGCATTGTCGTATCTAGCGGCATATCCCCCTCCGTCCCGGCAACCCTCGACCTCTCATGCTTCCTCCAGATGCGTGAAAGCCACCGGAATAAGCTCGGCCATTGCCGGGTGGATGTGTATTCCCTCGGTGAGTTCGTCGACGTGCCCTCCGGAGGTCATGGCATTCACCACCTCCTGGATCAGGATAGGCGCGTAGGGGCCGATGATATGGAATCCCAGTATCTCAAGGTTGTCCTTGTCGACGATCACCTTGGCGAAGGCCTCCTTCTCCACCATCGCCTCACCCTTGGCGGTGATGTAGTACTCCGGCCTGGCGACCAGCAGCTTGTGGCCCTGCTTCCTGGCCTGCTCCTCGGTCATACCCACCGACGCTATCTGTGGATGCGAGAAGACGGCATGCGGACAAACGTTGTAGTCCATCTTCACCTTCTTCTTGTGAAGCAGGTTATTGGCCGCGACCTGGGCTTCCTTCTCGCCAACGTGGGTGAACATCTGAGTCCCGTTGACGTCGCCTACCGCGTAGATGCCCTTCTTGCTGGTCTCGAGGTACTCATTCACCTCGATGAAGCCGTGCTTGTTGACCTTCACTCCGGTCTTTTCCACCTCGAGAACGTCCGCGTTGGAGGTGCGGCCGACCGCAAGCATCAGCTTATGTGCGCGCAGCTCCAGCTTCCGGTCGTCCTTCCCTTTTCTCTCCACCCCGACGACAACGTGACCGTCCGAGTCCTCCCTCACATCCGTGACCTGCGCCTCCATCAGCACATGCATTCGCTTCTCCAGGCTCGATTGCAGAAGGTCCGATATCTCCGGTTCCTCCCCGGCTACCAGCCTGTCAGTCATCTCCAGCAGGGTTACCTGCGTCCCTATGGCCGAGAAGAAATGCGCGTACTCGACCCCCACGTATCCCCCGCCGATGATGATCATGCTCTCGGGCTGCTCCTCAAGCTGCAGCACGCCCTCACTGTTCAGGTATTCCACGGAGTCCAGACCCGGGATGTCCGGTACGCTCGGCCGCGACCCGCAGCCGATGAAGATGTTCTTCGACGTAATCTCCTCCCCCTTGACCTCCAGCACGTAGTCCCGAACGAACCTGCCCTCGTCCTTGAAGAGCAGAGGATTCTCCGATTCCTCCAGGCTTCTCCGCATGTTATCGTTACGCTCCTGCACGCCCTCGTGCATGCGCTTCATGATCGACGCGAAGTCGATGCTCTCCACCCTGCCCCTTATGCCGAGCTTCTCAGCCTCTCGAATTTCCACTATCCTGTCCGCTGCATAGATCAGGACTTTGGAGGGAATACAGGCCAGGTTTGGACAAGTGCCCCCGAGCGGCCCCCGGTCCACAAGGGCGACCTTCATATCGTGACCGACCAGTTCCTCCACCGTGGCCATACCTGAGCCGGAGCCTATGACGATTGCGTCGAACTCTTTCATCCGGGACTCCTTCCGAAAATTGTGAGTGCGCGAGGGACAAACGGAGACAATCGGGCCGGCCCCGAGGACCGACCGTCGCCCCAATCTTAGTCGCCGGGAGTAAAGAAGTCGTGACATCACAGGACAAAAGCTTGAAAAGTCATGACATCGTGCGACCTGCGCAAATGCCGGCACTGTACCGGAACTTGACAGGCATGCGGTCGCGGCCTTAGTCTTGAACTCGGGTGCGCGTCCGGCATGCCATGTCGGATGCGCAAACGCATCTGTGAGAGGTAGCGACCACCGTGAACGAGAGCGGCCAGTACCCCGACGGCCTCTCCAGTGTACTGGAGATCAGAAGCCGCATCGCCGACGCAAGCTGCGTTGCCTCCCGGTACGGCGTCTGCGATGCGCTGGTCCTCTCGGGACTCGGTGACGCGGTAATAGCTATCGATGGCGAAGGCCGCATCACCCACTGGGGGCCGGGCGCAGAGCGAATGTACGGAATCCAGGCCTCAGAGGCCATTGGGCTGCCGCTGGAGGACGCATACTCGTACAAATGGCTGGACCCCGAGGACGAGCGGGCCGGCCTGCAGGCACTCGACGAACGAGGCTACTGGTGCGGCGAGAGCATCCACGTCAAGAGGAACGGCGACCGCGTGCACGTCGAGTCGTCGGTCTCCATACTCAAGGACCAGGACGGGAACCGCACCGGCCTTCTCGCCGTCATCCGCGATGTCACCGAGCGGTCCCGGGCGCAGGCGGCCGCCGATTCCGCGCACAGACGATTGGAGCTGGTGCTCGCCACAATCCCTTGCGGCGTTATCATGCTCGAAGCGCCCGACGGGCGGCTGTCCTACGTCAACGAGCGCGCCATCGACCTCTACGGTGTCGACCCGACCGGTTTGCAGATAGGCGAGCACCCGACCCTGGGCCTCCTGAGACCGGACGGAAGCCTATGCCCCGCCGAGGAGCTTCCCGCCAGCCGCGCCCTGCAGCGAGGCGAGGAAGTACGATACGAGGAGCTGGTCATCCGACAGCCGTCAGGCAGGCAGGTCGTCGTTGAGGCCAGCGCGTCCCCTCTCTATGGAAGCCACGGGCGCATAAACGCGGCCGTAGCCGTGTTCCACGACATCACCGAGCACAAGCGGCTGGACAGCGAGCTTCGGGCCCTGACCGAAAGGCTCGCCCTGGACAACCTCGTGCTGAATACGATAATGCAGAACACCCAGGCCCATCTTGCCTATCTGGACAGTGAGTTTCGGTTCCTCCGCGTCAACTCCACTTACTGCGAGGGCTGCGGCTACACGGAAGAGCAGCTTCTGGGGAGAGGCCACTTCGACCTGTTTCCGCACGAAGAGAACGAGAGCATCTTCCGCAGGGTGCGCGATACCGGGGAGCCTTTCTCGGTGCGTGCCAAACCCTTCGAGTTTCCGGAGCAGCCCTGGAGAGCCACCACCTACTGGGACTGGGCACTGGTCCCCGTCAAGAACCCTGATGGACACATTCAGGGGCTCGTCCTCTCCCTTATGGATGTAACGGAGCGGGAAAGAACCCGGATGGCCCTCTCGGAGGCGGTAGAAAGGCTGACCGCTGCCGTCAGGGAGCGCGATACCGAACTCGAGGAGCGGACGGACGAGCTGGCCGCTGCGCTCACGGAGGAGCTGGACGCGCTCGATGCGCTGCACTCCAGCGAGTCAAGGGCGGCGCAGCTCCTGGACCGGCTTCCCTGTATCCAGTGGACCACCGACCAGCAGCTCGTGGTCACCTCCATGCGCGGCGCCGGGCTGGAGAGCTTCAATCTCGATCCTGACAACATCCTGGGCACGCGGGCTGGCATGTGGTTCGACACCGCGATGCGGCGAAAGGTGGTGCGCGCCCACCGGCGAGCCCTTGCGGGTAAGAACAGTGAGAACGAGTTCGGTGCCGCAGGCAGGGCTTACCAGACATACGTCGAACCATTGAGGGATGCCCTGGGGGATATCACCGGCGTGATCGGGCTTGCTTTCGACGTTACCGCCCGAAAGGACTACGAAGAGGAGCTCAAGGCCCTGTCGCGCAAGGTCGTCGAGACTCAGGAGAGCGAGCGACGATTCATAGCCAGGGAGCTTCACGATCAGGTCGGACAGTACCTGACCGCTTTGAAGGTGCAGGTAACCAGGTTGAGCACATCTCGCGAGGACATAGTGGAGGACGCCAGCCGGCAGGCGAATGAGATACTGGACGAACTCATCGCCCAGATGCGGAGCCTGTCTCTCGAGTTTCGGCCGTCCATGCTGGACGACTTCGGCCTGCTTTCCGCTCTGATGTGGCACTTCAACAAGTACAGCAAGATGACGGGGGTGCAAGTTCAGTTCATACACAGCGGCCTGACCCCGGACATACCATCCGACACGGCGACCGCGGCCTACCGCATAGTGCAGGAGGCCTTGACGAACGTCGCCAGGCACTCCGGCGCAAAAGAGGCCACAGTCAGCGCCACGTGCGACGACAAGGGACTGTATGTCGCGGTGCAGGACCACGGCCACGGCTTCGACATGTCTGCGCGCTCCCCGGCGACATCCCTCGGCCTCAGCGGCATGCGGGACCGCGCCCGGATGCTCGGCGGCGAGCTGCAGATAACCTCGACGCCCGGTGTGGGGACCCTTATTCGGGCAAAGTTCCCCGTCGATCTGCCGGGCCGTTACAGTAAGCGGACAGGTGAGGGATGATCAGCGTAGTGCTGGCTGACGACCACCAGGTAGTGAGACAGGGATTCAGGTCCCTGCTAGAAGATGAGAATGACATCAGCGTACTCGGTGAAGCCGGCAATGGGTCCGAGGCGCTGAAGCTGGTACGGGAGCTCAAGCCCGACGTACTTGTGCTTGACCTGGTAATGGGCACAGTCAGCGGCATCGAAGTGACCAGGGAAGTGTGCAGCCGCTACCCCTCGACCGGTGTGCTGATCCTCTCCATGCATTCGAATGAGGCATACGTAATCGAAGCACTCAGAGCAGGTGCAAGAGCTTACGTCCTCAAGGACGCCAGCGCTGCGGAGCTGGTGACGGCCATCCGCAAGGTTGTCGCAGGACAGCGCTACCTCAGCTCGGCGCTGTCGGAGCGCGCCATCGAAGCCTATACCACCCGTATAGAGCAGACGAGTCTCGACCCGTACGACACGCTGACCTCGCGCGAGCGCCAGATACTCCATTTGGTCGCCGAGGGCCGCACCAGCACCGAGATTGCCGAGAGGATGCAGATCAGCGCCCGCACTGTGGAGACGCACAGGACGAACATGATGCGCAAGCTCAACGTCCGCAGCAAGGTCGAGCTTGTGCGTTACGCCCTGCAGCGAGGCATCGTCCTCTCCGACGAGTAGTCGCCGCCGGCGGTGCTCCCTGGTTTTGCGCGGCTCCGCCATTCCCCGGGTTCATTCGGCCCAATCTACGCTCTACGTATCCGGACTACGTGATTTCGCATACATGGATTGCGTAGTTTACCCGATACCCCCCACAGGGTCGTACGGGCATAATTTCATCGTGGGTAAGAAAAGCAGGATGCCGGGGGCGCAAAGGGCGGAGGCTACGCGAGGTGCGGTTGCGTTGACCGGCAATCCGCCCCGGGGCGAGGCATGGCAACGAGGTCGTGTGGGGGATGCGATGCGGAGCGGAGTCCGGCACGAAAGGGTCTGTGGGGAACCCGGCAAGGTCGGGCCAGGGAAGAAAGCAGCACTCAGACCATGCCTCGCCTCGAATCATATCAGGCCAATCCGGTGACTGAAGGAGCCTCCGGGGGATGCATGTCGATGATAACTGTAACCGAAAGCGCCGTAGAGCGACTGCTAGAGCTGCTGGAGAGAAGCGGCGCCGAACACGGGGAGACCTTTCGACTGGCCCTCAACTCGGACGGACTGACGCTGCGAATGGGTGTGCCGCGCCAGGCGGACCGGGTGATAAGCAAAGAAGGTAGAGCCATAGTCGCTATAGACTCCCGCACCGAGTCGGTGATGGAGGACGCGACCGTCGAGACGACAGGCGATGGAAAGACCCTGCGCCTGGTCCGGCACGGGAGGAACGGGCATGATGGTTCATCGTAGGATGCATGAAGCAATGCCCGAAGGCGGGCATTTACATATGAATCGGCCAGGAGGAGAGCGAGTGGATACTGTAGTCGAGGCAATCGCAGGCGATCTGGTCTCCGTTTCCCCGTCAGCTTCAGCTCTGGAGGTGGCGGAGAAGATGAACCAGTCGAGAAACGGCGTGGTGCTGGTCTGCAACGACGGAAAGATCATGGGTCTGGTCACAGAGCAGGACGTTGTCTCAAACGTGGTGGCCAGAGGGCTCAATGCCAGGCGCGTCCACGCCAGAGAGATAATGACCAGAAATCACCCGGTAGTATCGGCCAAAGAAGAGCTTCTGGAGGCGGCAAGGCTGATGGTAGAGAAGTCGGTGCGCTTCCTCCCGGTCATGAGGGGCGGCAAGGCTGTAGGAATATTTACAGTGGATGACCTCGCAAAGGAGAGCATAGCCCTCGCCTCGCTGGTCTGGGCGAAGACGGCGGGTCAGGCGGCACCTGAGAGCTCCCTGATTGAGACGCCTGTCGGAGCAACTGCGCCGGTACAGGTGCCCGTGGAAGCGGCAACGGCATAGGAGGTGCGAAGGTGGCTTCGCCTGGAAGTGCAGCAGAGACAATACCCCTGGACCGGTCCTTCCGCCCCCCTCCTGTAGACAGACAAAGGTCAAATGCAAGCAGGGCCGGGGATGCCTTCAGGGACGAGCTCATGGGCGTGGTATCCCACGAACTCAGGACGCCGCTCACGGTGGTCATCGGGGCCCTCCGAACTGCGCTGTCCGAGGAGGACAGGCTGACCGTCGAGGACCGCAGGCAGTTGCTGGAGGACGCTGCGCAGGAGGCGGAGTCCATGTCGCACCTGCTGAGCAACCTCATGTCGCTTGCGAAGTGTGACTCGGACGAGATCTCTCTGCAGTCGGAGGATCTGAACCTGAAGCGCGTGGTCGGCAAGGTGCTCGACGATCTGCGAGACCAGTCCTCGTCACGGCGGTTCAGGATGGCGCTGGGCAGGCAGGCCCCGGCTGTCAGGGCGGATGAAATGATGCTGGGACGAATCCTGTTCAACCTGCTGGACAATGCCATCAAGTACTCCCCCAATGGGACGGATATCGAGATACGGGCGAAGCAGGTGGACGGGCATGTCTTCATCGGCATCAACAACGAAGGTGACGGCATATCGGATGAGTACAGGGAGAAGGTATTCGAGCCGTTCCACCGGCTAAACGGTCGGGGCGACCCGACCACGAAGGGGAACGGTCTCGGCCTGCTGGTCTGCCGCAGGCTGGTGGAGGCCCACGGAGGCAGAATATGGGTGGACTCCGCGCCTGACAAAGGCACTACGTTCTGGTTCACTCTGCCCGCCGCACTTGACGAGACCCGCCGCAGGACGCGGAGGTAAACACAGGGACAATGCTTGGTATCGAAGAGACCGATCTTACGAGAAGGGTAGCGACCGCGAACGAGCCCACCAGACATAGTCGGATCGTGGTCGTGTCGAACCGGTTGCCGGTGACCATCAAGAGGAACCCCGACGAGGGGCTGACCCTCAAGCCCAGCTCGGGCGGGCTGGTCACGGCCCTGGCCCCCGTTCTCAGAGACAAGGGCGGCCTGTGGATCGGCTGGCCCGGCGTACCGGCGACAGAGGATTTGCCGGAGTTCCTCTCCGGGGTCGGGCCGACTACGGGTTTCGAGCTCAGGCCGGTGCCTCTTTCCCAGGAGGAGGTCTCGAAGTACTACCACGGGTTCTCCAACGAGGTTGTGTGGCCCCTCTTTCACGACCTCCAGTCGAGGTGCAACTTCGACCCGGCCTACTGGCAGGCCTACCAGTCGGTGAACCGCAAGTTCGCCGAGCAGACGAAATCGTCGGTCCGTCCCGATGACTACGTCTGGGTCCAAGACTATCACCTGATGCTTGCAGGCAGGGAGATGCGAAGCCTCGGTATGAAGAACCCGCTCGGCTTCTTCCTCCACACGCCTTTCCCCTCGCCGGACATCTTCGTCAAGCTTCCCTGGGCAATGCAGGTCCTCAGCGCCCTGCTGGAGTACGACGTGGTGGGACTTCAGACGCCCAGGGACAAGCGCAATTTCATAGAGTGCGTCGACGCCATGACCAGAGCGTCGGTCGCCAACGGGCGGAGGCGCCCGGCTATGGTCGAGACCTCGAAAAGGGTCACCAGAGTAAGCAGCTTCCCTATCAGCATCGACTTCAGGGACTTCGCCCGGCGTGCGGCCTCGGAGAAGGTGGGCCGCATCGCGGATGATCTGAAGAAGGCGATACCCGGGAGCAGGATCGTCCTCGGCGTGGACCGCCTGGATTACTCAAAGGGCGTGCCCGAGAAGCTGAGGGCCTTCTCCAATGCACTTGAACGTTACCCCGAGCTGCGCGGCAGGGTGACCCTTGTCCAGCTCGTTGTGCCCAGCCGCGAGGAGATACCCAGATATCAGGAGCTGAAGGCGGAGATCGAGGGCCTGGCCAGCAACCTCAACGGCCGCTTCACGCAGGCGGGCTGGGTGCCCGTCCAGTACATGTACCGCCATCTGGACTCCGACGAGCTGCTGGCCCACTACCGTATGGCGGACGTGGCCATGGTCACTCCGCTGAAGGATGGTATGAACCTGGTTGCGAAGGAGTACTGCGCGTGCAACCTGGAGAACGACGGCGTGCTGATACTGAGTCAGTTCGCCGGAGCGGCCTCGCAGTTGCAGAAGTCCTCGCTAATGGTCAATCCGTACGACGTCGAGGGAGTCGCCAACGCACTCCACCGGGCCTGCAACATGGATACGGCGGAAAGGCGCTCCCGCATGCGGAAGCTGCGAAAGGCAGTAGCGCGGCGCGACATCTACTGGTGGGTCGATTCGTTCCTGAGCTGCAGACCGCGTGAAGAGGCCGCAGTGGACAGGCTTGGATGGGCGGCGGATACGGTCCCGGTGGAGATGCGCCCGCCGAGAGTATCCCTGTCCTGACCCCGGCGCTCCGGCCCACAGGCCGGAGCAGGCCCTGCCCGCGGTCATCTTCAAGTAAATAGAGAAGCAGGATTTCGGACTTTGCGTTTTGACGGGAGAGCAGCCCCAACACTCTGAGTTCGAGGAAGCTGGAGGTGAGATATGACAATGAGGAGATGGGAACCCCTTAGCCCACTGGGCCTGCGCGAGGCCATGGACCGCCTGTTCGAGGAGAGCTTTATCGAGCCGGCGCGGTTCTGGTCCTGGCCCCAGGCGCAGATGGGCAACCTGCCGCTGGACGTCTACCAGACTGACGACCACGTAATGGTGAAGGCCTCCATCCCCGGTGTGAGCCCGGAAGAGGTCGACATCTCGATCACCGGCGACATGCTGACAATCAAGGGAGAGCACAAGGAGGAGACCGAGGCCAAGGAGGACGACTACTTCCGCAAGGAGAGACGGTTCGGGGCCTTCAGTCGGTCTGTAACCATACCTGTGCCGGTGCAGGGTGACAAGGCCGACGCCACCTTCCAGGATGGCGTCCTGAGAATCAGTATGCCCAAGGCCGAGGAGGCCAGGCCGAAGCAGATCAAGGTGAAGCCAAAAGCACAGATCGAGGGCGAGAAGAAGTAGGCCGGTCTTTCAGGCCAGACAAGCCGGGGCGCTCTCCCGCATCCCCTACCGGAATACACATCGCATATAATCATGCTCTTCAAACGACTGAAATCGGAGGGACTGGCGCACAATTCATACCTGATAGGCTCGGGCAGCCAGGCCGCAGTCGTAGATCCTCGCAGGGATTGTCAGGTCTACGTCGACCTGGCCCGGGAAGAAGGTATGAAGATAGGCCACATCTTCGAGACGCATCGCAACGAGGACTACGTTGTCGGCTCGACCGAGCTGAGCAATATGACCGGGGCCGAGACCCATCACGGGCCCGGGCTGGCCTGGAAGTACGGCTCCACGCTGAGCGACGGTGATGAGTTCTCCATTGGCAAGCTGAGGCTGACGGCCATTCACACTCCGGGCCACACCGACGAGAGCATGTCCTATGTGCTCTTTGATGCGTCGTCGGGCAACGCGGCTGTCATTGTGTTCACCGGCGATGCCCTGTTCGTTGGCGACGTGGGCAGGACGGACCTGTACGGTGAGGATGAAGTTCGCCGACTGGCCACGACCCTCTACAGATCGCTCTTTGAAAGGGTCCTGCCGCTCGGCGACGGCACAATACTGTGCCCGGCGCACGGGGCTGGCTCGGTGTGCGGGATGAACATCGCAGACCGCGATGAGAGCACCCTCGGCATAGAGAGAGCGCAGAACCCGGCGCTCCAGTTCAGGGACTGCGACAGTTTCGTGAAGCACAAGCTTTCCGAGAGACCCGAGCGCCCTCCCTACTTCAGACAGATGGAGGTCTACAACGTGGAGGGGCCGCCGGTGCTTGGCTGCCTTCCTCAGCCCGATCCGCTGACCGCGAAAGAGTTCCGCCGGCAAATGGAGGAGGGAGCAGTCGTCGTGGACACGAGTGCGCCTGCTGCGTTCGGGGGCGCTCATATCAGCGATTCCTACAGCATCTGGCTGGAGGGCCTGTCGGTCTTCGCAGGATGGCTCTTACCCTATGACAGGCCGATCCTGCTGGTACTCGAAGAGCAGCACGACCTGGACAGCGCCATCCGCAACCTGATACGGGTCGGCTACGACCGAATCGCGGGTTACCTGAAGGGCGGTGTGGAGGGGTGGTACCTCGCCGGCTACCCGGTGGAGTACCTGCGCACGCTGTCGGTACATGACCTGAAGGCGCGGCTGGACCGCGGAGAGGAGATCACGGTCATCGACGACAGGAGTCCGGACGAGTGGGAGAAGGGCCACATCAAGGGCAGCAGGAACATCTATGTCGGTCACCTTCCCGAGCACCTGGATGACATACCCAAGGACAAGCCGGTGGCATTCCTGTGCAGCGTCGGCCGCCGGGCTGGAATGGGCGCAAGTATACTCCTCCGAGAGGGCTGCCGCGAGGTATATAACGTCGTCGGGAGCATGTCCGCCTGGAAGGCGGCTGACTACCCGGTGACCACGGAGTGAGACCCATGGGCGTGATAAGGACCAAGCGGGCGTACGACGAAAGCGACGAGGCCGACGGTACGCGGATACTCGTTGACAGGTTGTGGCCGAGGGGCATCAAGAAGCAGGACGCCGACGTCGACATATGGATGAAGGACTTGGCGCCGAGCACCGACCTGCGGAAATGGCTCAAGCACGGACTGGGAAGATGGTCCGAGTTCAAACGAAGATACGAGGAGGAGCTGGCCGAGCCGGAGAGACAGGAGCTGCTCCAGCAGATAGCAGACATGTCCGTGAAGGGAAACGTGACACTGCTCTATGCCTCGAAGAACACTGAAGAGAACAACGCCGTGGTGGTGAAGCAGTCGGCGTCCGAGATGGCGGCAAGAGAAGGCTCGAAGAAATGAAGCTCATCATTTTCGATCTGGACCAGACTCTGATAGATGCGATCGAGGTCCACGACAGGTCCACCGAACAGCTCTTCGAACGCATCTACGGAGTAGATGCCAGGCTCACGGAGATCGACTTCGCGGGACGCAGCCTGCTGGAGAACTTCAAGGAGCTTGCTAGAACCAGAGGCCTGCCGGAAGATGCGATAGACGAGCGCCGTGATGAGGTCCTTCAGTGGTACGAGGACGCATTCTCCGAGAATCTCGCCAAGGACGGTGCCGACCACCTGCTGCCGGGCGTCAAGGAGCTGCTGGAGGCACTGTACGTCGACGACTGCATCATCGCTCTGTACACAGGAGACTCCCGCAGGGTCAGCGAGAGCATGCTGCAGTCCACCGACCTGGACGAGTACTTCCAGGTGACAGTATACGGCACGGAGGCACCGAGCCGGGCCGACATGATCAGGCTGGCGGTCGAACGCGCCGAGAGTCTCACCGGCGAGATGTTCAGCGGGAGGGATATCGTAGTAATCGGGGATTCAGTGCGGGACGTGCGGGCGGGCAAAGAGGTGGGTGCTCTAACCATCGCGGTGGCCACAGGATTTCACTCGCAGGAGCAGTTGAAGGAGGCCGAACCTGACCATCTCTTCAGCGACCTGGGCGATTGCGCGGAGGTGTTTGGAGCGGTACGGGCAAGCTGAGAACTCCACGAGACTGGACGCACAAAGGAGGTTACAATGGCTAAGTCAGGGAAGTATGGTGTGCTGGACATACCAAAGGTGGGCGCGGACGAACCTGTGTTCATACTGAGGGCACAGGACAAGCTTGCCGAACCGGCAATAGAGATGTACAGGCTCATGGCGGAAACGCACGGGTCGGCGATGGCCAGCGAGCTTCACGAGGAGATCGCGGCCTTCAAAGGCTGGTCCGGGAACAAGAAGATGCCGGACTGAGGCAGTCCACGCCACGAGAAGGGAGAAGCATTGAGTCTTCATCGGGAACAGCCTGTCTACTACGACCGCTCCGACGCCGGAAAGCGACTCGCCGCGGACTTGGCGCGGTACCGAAACGGCGAGACGCTGGTTTGCGCAGTGCCGCGAGGCGGCGTGCCCGTCTCCATCGAGGTCGCTGCCCGCCTCGGGGTGAGGCTCGACGTGGTTGTCACTCGCAAGATACCCATACCTCACAACCCCGAGGCAGGCTACGGAGCCGTTACAGAGGACGGCACGGTGGTGCTGAACGAGGCGCTGGTGGCCCAACTCCGGCTCCCCGAATCGCAGATACGCTCCGACGGCGACAAGGTGATGCGTGAGATAGAGCGACGCAGCCGCGTGCTCCGCAGCATCCTCCCGAGGGAGCCTGCCGAGGGCAGGACGTGCATACTTGTCGACGACGGCCTGGCCTCCGGCTATACGATGATGGCGGCGGTGGAATCCGTACGCTCACGGGATGCGAAGGAAGTCATCGTGGCATCCCCGGTGGCATCTGGCTCGGCCTATGACATGCTGGAGCCGGTGGCCGACGAGATAGTGTGCCCGGTGGTGGCGCGTGTCCCGCAGTTCGCCGTAGCGAGCTACTATGTGCGATGGCATGATCTCACCGATGACGAGATGCTGGGGTACATCCAGCGATGGCGCCGCACCGGCGCACTGTCCACCGGCGACAGGTAGGAGACTACGACTCGGAGGACTACGCTTATGTTGAAGGAAGCGATGCTGTACGAGAAGCTGGAAGGGGGGCGTGTGCATTGCTTCCTGTGCGCCCACGAGTGCAAGATATCCGAGTCAAAGCTGGGCGTGTGCGGCGTGCGCCAGAACCTCGACGGCACTCTCTATACCACCGTCTACGGGGACGTTATCGCGGCCAACGTCGACCCCATCGAGAAGAAGCCCCTGTACCACTTCCTCCCCGGCTCGCGGTCGTTCTCGATAGCCACGTTTGGCTGCAACTTCAAGTGCAGCTTCTGCCAGAACTGGCAGATATCCCAGGTGAGGCCCGGCGAGGTGGCAGACCAGCAGGTTGAACGCGAGGAGGTGACCCTGTCACCCGAGGAGGTCGTGGAGAAGGCGGGCAGGTACGGTTGCGCAAGCGTATCCTACACCTACACCGAGCCGACCATATTCTTCGAGTATGCCTATGACACCGCACGCCTCGCCAGGGAACAGGGGCTGGCCAATGTCTTCGTGACCAACGGCTATATGACCAAACAGGCCCTCGAGGCAATAGCTCCCTACCTGAACGCAGCCAACGTCGATCTCAAGAGCTTCCGGGATGACTACTACAAGACTACCTGCAAGGCCCGGCTTCAGCCCGTGCTTGACTCGATAGAGTACATTAAGAAGCTGGGTATATGGCTGGAGGTCACCACGCTCGTGGTTCCCGGCGAGAACGATTCCGACGAGGAGCTGGACCAGATTGCCTCTTTCATATCAGGCGTCGACACCGAGATACCGTGGCACATCAGCAGATTCCGACCGGACTACGAGATGATGGACCACGAGGCGACCCCCATAGAGAGACTCCACAAGGCACGGGATATCGGCCGGAGGAACGGCCTGAGCTACGTTTACCTGGGGAATGTCATGGAGAACGCCGATACATACTGTCCCAGATGCGGTGAACCGGTGCTGGAGAGGACCGGGCGGGCGACGACAAGGAACAATATTCAGAACGGCGCCTGCGCGTCCTGCGGCACCTTGATTGCGGGTGTGTGGGAGTCACCGGGAGCCCCGCACGTGGCAAGCCCGTCCCGGAAGAAACCGGACTGAATGAAGGGAGGACCAGAGAAATGGCCAGTTGCCACGAGATGAGAACAGGCGAGGTCTACGTCTGCGATACCTGCGGTCTGGAGATGCAGGTCATGAAGGAGTGCAGGGACGTTGGCAAACCGGTGTCGGATTGTCAGTGCGCGCCCTGCACCATAGTCTGCTGCGGCGAAGAGATGAGAGCGAAGTGAGCCCCGAACAGGAGGCTTCAATGCACGCCATGACAGCAGCAAACCTGAGGAACGCCCACGGGGGCGAGTCCATGGCGCATATGCGCTACCAGGTCTGGGGCGACGCAGCCGAACATGAGGGGTTTCCGAACGCTGCCCGGCTGTTTCGGGCCATTTCGCACGCAGAGACCGTACACGCAGCCAACCACTTCAGGGAGTTGGGAACCGAAGCCGGCGACCACCTCTGCGCATCAATGGCCGTCTTCGGCCTCGGCAGCACCTCGGACAACCTCCAGGGAGGAATCGACGGAGAGACCTACGAGATAGACGAGATGTATCCCTCCTACCTGGTGATAGCGCAGTCCCAGAAGGAGAAGGGCGCTGAACGGAGCTTCCATTACGCTCTATCGTCCGAGAAAGTGCACGCGTCACTCTTCGCCAAGGGGAAGGAAGCCGTGGACTCAGGTTCAGACGTCCAGCTCGGGCCGGTGTCCGTCTGCCCGGTCTGCGGCTGGACGCACGAGGGTGACCTCCCGGACAAGTGCCCGATCTGCGGAGCCGACAGGAAGACGTTCAAGACCTTTTCTTGACCCGGTCCGGTCGCAGGCTTCGCGAATACGCACCTCGGAGGTGAGATGTTGCATCGAGTGAGCTTGAGTACCAAATCGCGGACCGAGTTCATAGACATCTCGGGCGAGGTGCAGAAGGCCATTGATGAAAGCAGGGTCAAGAGCGGCATCTGTTGCGTCTACTCACCGCATACGACAGCCGGCATAACTGTGAACGAGCACGCGGATCCCAGCGTCGTTGAGGATATTGCCTCGCAACTCGAAAGCGTCGCGCCCCGCAGCGGAGGATACCGGCACCGCGAAGGGAACGCGGACGCCCACATAAAGGCCTCGCTGATGGGCGCTTCGGAGACTATACCAGTCGAGGACGGCAGGCTGGTCCAGGGGACATGGCAGGGGGTGTTTTTCTGTGAGTTCGACGGACCACGGAGTCGCACGGTCTTCATCCAGGTAACAGCCGCTCAGCAGTAGAGTCTCTGCTCATATCCACTCGATGTCATACATTCTTTAGCTTTTCCGCCCAAGCGTTATGACTTGTTCACCCACCATTTGTAGGATTGTGAAATGAGTGCACCCGGGTTGCAAAGGGGGCCGAAATGATCGCTATTGCAAACAACCTTACGACAAGGAACAGGAGGATAGCCGCTGCGCTCAAGCCACGCCCTGCCGAGTACATTAGCGAGAGGGCGGGCACGGCCATCGACACCAGGCGGAAGTCCGCCGTACAGGATGTTGCGAAGCAGTGCTTCGCGGCGGGGGCAACGATACTGGACCTCAACCTGCAGCAGCGGTACGACAGGCCTGAGGTGATGGAACACCTGGTCGACCTGGTCCAAGAGGCGGTGGACTGCCGGTTGTGTCTCAGCGCCAATGAGACCGCGACCATGCGCGCCGGCCTGCACCGGTGCAAGAAGCCACCAATCGTCAACTACATCTCGACAAGCGAAGAGAGGCTCGGCGATATGTTGCCGATGGCTGCCAAGCATGGGGCCGAGGTCATTCTCTTCCTGGCCGATCCGCTGCCCGGGAGCGATGTCGACGACATGCTGAAGACGGCGGCCGTCCTTGTGGGCGCCGCGAATGAGGCCGGCATATCGAATGACAGGATCATGATAGACCCCGGCGTATTCCACCTCACAACAGACGTCGGACAGCGACATGCAGCAGCCCTACTGGAGTTGCTGCCCGCGATGGCGGAGGAGTTCGACCCGCCGGTCAAAACGGTCTGCTGGGTGAACAACATCTCTTCGACTATCGCGAAACGACTGCGCACGCCGATGAACACAGCCTTCCTCTCGATGCTGGCCGGCGCCGGTCTGTCCTGCGCATTTGTCAATGCGCTTGACCGCAACGCGATGCGTACGATACGCCTGATAAGAGTGTTGCGGGACGGCCTCATCTACACGGACAAGGATATGGAGCGATAGCCCACAAACCCGGATACAGGAGGAACATGATGGCCAAGAAGCTCGCGGAATTCCTGCAGGAAGCCGACTGGAAGACCGAGAAGCACGTGCCGGTAATCGAGTGTGCCGACCAGGCCGCTTCCGGCCAACCGCTTGCCGTGAAGGTGTCGCTGGGGAAAGAAGTCGCACACCCGAACACGACAGAGCATCACATTAGATGGATATCCGTCTACTATCATCCGAGCGACGAGAAGTTCGTCGCCCATGCCGGCCATTTCGAGTTCACAGCGCACGGTGAGTCAGTCGACGGACCGGACAAGGGAGCGGTATACACGGACCATGAGGTGACGACCTCTCTCCGCGTAAGCAAGCCGGGTACCATCTACGCGATGGCCTACTGCAACATACACGGACTCTGGTGGTCCTCCAGGGAGATAAAGGTCTCCTAGCAATCGCCAGTGAGGGGGGCCACCGACAAGATGGGCAATCTGCCGACGCGGACACTGGGCCGCACCGGGGTAGAGGTCTCTATCCTCGGTCTCGGGGGTCACGCACTGGGGAAGGTGGGCGAGTACTCCGAGGCCGTCCGTCTGGTGCGGAAGGCCATAGACGAGGGCATTACCTTCATGGATACCGCCTGGTGCTACCACGACGGCCTCAGTGAGCGAATCATGGGAGACGCCCTGCGGGACGGCTACAGGGACAGGGTCTTCCTGATGACCAAGAATCACGGTAGAGACCGGGCGACCTTCGACGACCAGCTCGACGAGAGCCTGCGGAGGCTACGCACGGACCATGTGGACCTGATTCAGTTCCACAACATAGTGCACGAAGATGACCCCGACCGCGTCTACGAGGGGTCACTGCAGACGGTCAGGGCGGCGCGCGAACAGGGAAAGGCCAGGTTCATTGGTTTCACGGGCCATCACTGGCCGCACTTGTTCCTGCGCATGCTCGAAAAGGGCTTCGAGTGGGACACTGTGCAACTCCCCATCAACCTGCTGGATGCGCACTTCCGCAGCTTCGAGAGGGAAGTCCTTCCTTCCCTGATCGAGAGAGACATCGGTGTCATCGGCATGAAGGCATTATCAGGACGGCACTTGTTTGAGACCGGCGTGTCGGCGGAGGAAGCGATATCGTACTGCCTCACGAAGCCCATAAGCACGCTGGTGCTCGGTGTCACTTCGGAGAGCGAGCTCGAAGAAGACCTCGAAATCGCGCGCAACTGGAGTCCCATGCCGGAGATGGAGCAGAAGCGACTGCTGGACCAGACCGCCCCATACGCGGCAGACGGCCGGTTGGAGCGGTACAAGATGGACCCTGAATGAGTCAACAGGGCCCGACCACGACACGCCCGGCAGCGGGCAAGTATGGGGGTGAGGAAATGGCAATCATGGAGGTCTCGGTACTGCCGATCGGCACATGTGATACGTCTATCGGCGAGTATGTCACACAGGCCCTGCGCGAACTGCAGGACGAGGAGGGGATCGCCTATCAGCCGACGTCTATGGGGACCGTGGTCGAGGGAGACCTCGAGAAGCTGTTCGATCTCGTCAGGAAGATGCACGAGTCGGCTTTCACTGACGACACGCAGCGAGTATACACGAGCATAAGGATCGATGACCGACGTGACAAACCCTCGAAGATGTTCATGCCCATCTGACGAAACGCAACCTCCATGCCTCATATACACGATGTCGAACGGCCACGTCTGAAGGGAGCGTTCCATGCATGAACACCACATGGCCGAAGGCGAAGAAAGCGCCGGCCATTCTGCGCACATGTCCGGTTACGGGCACGACCAGGGAAACCATATGGACCACCATGCCCATATGGCGGCCGACTTCCGGAAGCGCTTCTGGATCTCGCTTGGCCTGACCATACCGGTACTGCTTCTGTCTCCGCTGGTCCAGGATTTCCTCGGCATAGAGGAGGCACTGGACTTCGCGGGAGACAGGTACGTACTCTGGGCCTTCTCTACCGCCATATTCCTCTATGGCGGCTACCCCTTCCTGACCGGTCTGGTGAGCGAACTCCGCTCCAGGGCCCCCGGGATGATGACGCTTATAGGGCTCGCTATAGGTGTGGCCTACATCTACAGCAGCGCAGTCGTATTCGGGCTGGACGGCAAGGTGTTCTTCTGGGAGCTGGCCACTCTGGTCGATGTCATGCTTCTGGGTCACTGGGTCGAGATGCGCTCAGTCATGGGTGCATCCGGTGCCCTGCAGGAGCTGGCGAAGCTGATGCCGTCGCAGGCACACAGGCTCGTCGAGGACGGCAGCATTCGGGACGTATCGATAGAGGAACTGTCCATATCCGACCGAGTCGTAGTAAGGCCCGGCGAGAAGGTGCCGGTGGACGGCGTCGTGGTCGAGGGCGAGACGTCGATCGACGAGTCCATGGTAACCGGCGAGTCGCAACCTGTAGCAAAGTCGGCGAATGCCGAGGTGATCGGTGGGTCGATCAACGGCGAGGGCTCCATCACCGTGGAGATACGCAAGGCAGGCGAGGACTCCTACCTCTCGCGTATGCTGGCCATGGTCAGAGAAGCCCAGGAAAGCAAGTCGAGGACCCAGCACCTGGCCGACAGGGCCGCTCTGTGGCTTACAGTCATTGCACTCACCGCCGGTGCCCTGACCATATCCCTGTGGCTCACCATTGTCGACCGGGACTTCGCGTTCTCGCTGGAGAGGTCGGTTACGGTGATGGTCATCACCTGCCCGCACGCACTGGGACTGGCAATTCCTCTGGTCGTAGCCGTGTCGACCGCCATGGGGGCGAGAAACGGACTCCTGATACGGGACCGCTCCGGGTTCGAGCGGGCGCGAGACATCCAGGCCGTGCTGTTCGACAAGACCGGCACTCTGACCGAGGGAAGGTTCGGGGTAACAGACGTGGTGCTGTTGGGTAACAACCTGGACCGAGACAAGCTGGTCCAGTATGCGGCTTCGGTGGAAGCCCACTCGGAGCATCCCATAGCAAGGGGCATCGCCTCCTCGGCAGGAGAGACACTCAGAGCCGAGGATTTCCAGGCGATTGCCGGTAAGGGCGCGGAGGCCACTGTCGAGGGGAAGGACGTGAAGGTGGTCAGCGCCGGCTACCTGACCGAGCACGGGTACAAGAACGAGAACAAGGAACTGCAGGAGCTGTCGGCACAGGGCAAGACTGTGGTCTACGTCCTGGTTGACAGAGAACTCAGCGGTGCAATCGCCCTTGCGGACATAATCCGTAAGGAATCAAAGCAGGCCGTAGCTGAACTGAAGGAGATGGGCATTACCTGTATGATGGTCACCGGCGACAGCGAGCAGGTGGCGAAATGGGTGGCGGATGAGGTCGGGCTCGACGAGTACTTCGCGGGGGTTCTCCCGGACAAGAAAGTCGAGAAGGTCAAGGAAGTGCAGTCTCGAGGGCTGGTAGTCGCCATGACCGGAGACGGAGTCAACGATGCCCCGGCACTCGCTCAGGCCGATGTCGGCATAGCAATTGGCGCCGGGACGGACGTGGCGGCAGCCACAGCAGACATCGTACTGGTCAAGAGCAGCCCTCGTGATGTACTGGCGACGATATCGCTGGCACGCGCTACCTATCACAAGATGCTCCAGAATCTCGGCTGGGCCACCGGGTACAATGCCTTCGCCATACCCATAGCAGCGGGAGCGCTCTACGGATTTGGCATCGTTCTGAGCCCGGCGGTGGGGGCAATACTCATGTCAGCGAGCACCGTGATCGTAGCCATCAACGCGAGGATGCTGCGCGTCAGGAGCCTAGACTGAGATGAGAATCGGTCGAATGACATCCAGAAGAGCGACAGGTCTGGACCATACCGGCCATAAGGTCGTCGCAACGATCTACGACGCGTTTATGTGGAATGCAGAGAGGGGTCTGCTGGCTGACCTGCGCGCCTGGATTGCGGGTGGGGCTGCGGGTGATGTGCTGGAACTGGGGGCGGGCACCGGCGCCAACTTCCGCTACTACCGCTGTCCAAAGCTGGTGGTGGCAGCGGAACCCGACCCGTACATGCTTTCCAGAGCACGTACGAAGTCCCGCTGCGCCGGCGATATCCCCCTTCACCTGGCGCGCGAGAGCGCGGAGAGAATGTCATTTCCGGATCAATCCTTCGACAGCGTCGTGTGCACCCATGTCCTGTGCTCCGTGGTCGACGCCGAGACCGTCCTCACGGAGGTGAGGCGCGTCCTGCGGCCCGCCGGAACGTTCCGGTTCATCGAGCATGTCGCGACCGGTGGTGTTCGAGGATGGCTGCAAAGGGTGTTCACTCCCATATGGTCTCGCGTTTCCGGGGGATGCCACATGGACCGCCAGACGGATAGTCAGATAGCGGCGGCGGGTTTCGATATCATTGAGGTAAGGAGGTTCGAGAGCTGGCTTCGACTCCTCCCCTGCGTGGCCGGTGTGGCCATGAAGTCACCCGTGCCGCAGGTCGGCCCTTCTGCCTGCTGCTGAATCGAGTCTATGGAAAGAGAAGTCCCGGGCGAAGAGCTTCGGAGCGCGGACGGTAAGAATGGGAATCCCGCGTATGTGGCCTACAACGGCAAGGTCTACGATGTCGGCGGCAGCTCGTTGTGGGCCGGTGGCAACCATCAGGACCTCCATACAGCAGGCCGGGACCTGTCGGTTCACTTCGCTGACGCTCCTCATGACGAGTCTGTGTTGCAGAGAGTCAGGCCCGTTGGGCGGCTGGCGCAGGCGGAGGGTGGACGACTTCACCCGCTCCTGGCCTACTACCTGGACCTCCATCCCCATCCCATCTCCGTCCACTTTCCCATAGCTCTATCCCTTGCCTCCGCAGCCTTTCTTCTCATATACATGCTGGCCGACCTTTCGACCTTGCTGAACGCAGCGTACTACGCGCTGCTTGCGGCAATCGCAATGGCGCCGTTTGCCGCGCTCACGGGCGCCGCGAGCTGGTGGCTGAACTACGAACGCAAGCTCAACCGCCTCTTCATAACCAAGGCGGTTCTCTCGGCTGTTTTGCTGGCCGTCGGGCTGACGGCAGCGGTCCTATGGGCCACGAATCGGGATGCTCTGGCTGCCGGCGAGACTGTTGGGTGGGTCTACTTTGGGCTGGTGATGTCGATTCCCCTATTAGCCCTGTGGCTCGGGAAGCTTGGTGGACAACTTGTCTTCCCCCGGAAGCACAGGCAGTTGTGACCCGATGCCTCGGTTGTCCCATCCTGATATAATACTTGCGAGTGCCGGGAGGTCGAGCGATCCCCACGCTCGGGGCACGGGCGTTTCCAGAACCTTGACATCACCCCTATCGGGCAGTGCATGTCACCAGACGGATAGAGCCACGCACTCGAAACAAAGAGAAGCTGCAGCATGACAAGAGCAGATGACCGTGTATCGCGAGTAGTCATAGAGGGCGTCGAGCCGGAGATAGACAAGGGAAGGTTTCCCATCAAAAGAGTGGTCGGGGAAAACGTGGATGTGGAGGCAGACATCTTCGCAGACGGCCACGAAGTGCTGTCTGCGGTCCTGCGGTTCCGGCACGTCGACGACCGTAGATGGAAAGAAGTGTCCATGGAGGCGCTTCCCAACGACAGATGGGCCGGCTCGTTCCAGGTCGCGAAACTCGGGCGGTACGAGTACAGCATTCGAGCGTGGATAGACCGCTTCCTGACCTGGCAACGTGACCTGTCCAGGAAGGTCGAAGCCGGACAGGACGTATCCGTCGATCTCCTTTCGGGCGGGGGGCTGCTCGATGAACTCAAGTACATCGCAAACGAAGCCGATTCCAGGAAGATGGGCGAAGCAGCCGAGGTCTTGAAGTCCAGGTCCAGGTCGAGCAAGAAGCAGGTTCAAGCAGCTCTCGATGAGCGACTGTCCCGAGTCGCGTCGAAGTACGCGGCCCTGGACCGGACAACGGACTATGGCAAGGTGCTCGAGGTCGTTGTGGACCCGGAGAAGGCCCGCTTCAGTACCTGGTACGAGCTGTTTCCCCGCTCATGCGGTCCCGACGGCCGTCATGGGACCTTCGACGACTGCGAGCCTTGGCTTCGCCGGATAGCTGGCATGGGCTTCGACGTGCTGTATCTTCCCCCAATTCACCCCATTGGTACGACCAATCGCAAGGGCAAGAACAACGCGCTCCGCCCTGGCGAGGACGATCCGGGAACGCCCTGGGCCATTGGCTCCCAGGAAGGCGGACATAGGGCAGTCCATCCCTCGCTGGGCACACTTGACGACTTCCGCCGGTTCGTTGCCAGCGCCCGCGAGAAGAGCATAGACATAGCTCTCGATATCGCCTTCCAGTGTTCCCCCGACCATCCTTATGTCAAGGAGCACCCGGAGTGGTTCATATGGCGACCGGACGGCACCGTCCAGTACGCGGAGAACCCGCCGAAGAAGTATGAAGACATCTACCCTCTCAACTTCGAAACGGAGCAATGGCGCGAGCTGTGGCAGGAACTCAAGAGCGTATTCGAGTTCTGGATTGACCAGGGCGTGAAGATATTCCGGGTCGACAACCCGCATACCAAGCCTTTCGCCTTCTGGGAATGGCTGATCGGCGAGCTGAAGGGAAAGCACCCTGACCTCATCTTCCTCGCCGAGGCCTTTACGCGTCCCAAGATCATGTACAGGCTGGCGAAGCTAGGGTTCAGCCAATCGTACACCTACTTCGCGTGGCGAAACACCAAATGGGAGCTTACCCAGTACTTCACCGAGCTGTACGAGACCGAGGTCAAGGAGTTCTTCAGGCCGAGCCTTTGGACGAACACCCCGGACATACTCACCGAGTATCTGCAGACCGGGGGGCGACCTGCATTCATGACCCGGCTGGTATTGGCTGCGACTCTCAGCGCCAGCTACGGCATGTACGGCCCCGCATTCGAACTCCTCGAGGACAGGCCAAGAAGCGCAGGCAGCGAGGAGTACCTCAACTCGGAGAAGTACGAGTTGAAGGACTGGGATCTCGACAGAGCTGACAGCCTCGCAGAATTCATTACGCTGGTCAACCGGATACGGAGAGAGAATCAGGCCCTGCAGGCCAACTACAATGTCTGCTTCCACTCCATTCCGAACGACGAGTTGCTGTGCTACAGCAAGAGAACGGAAGACGGAACCAACGCAGTACTGGTCGTGGTGAACCTCGACCCTCGGTACACTCAGTCGGGGTGGGTGGACCTGAATCTTGATGAACTGGGCGTGGAGGAAGGCGAACCATTCGAGATGCGGGACCTTATCACCGGAGCCCGCTACGAGTGGCACGGTCCGCGCAACTACGTCGAACTCAATCCCCACCAGGTTCCCGCGCATATCCTCAGACCCCATCAGAGCGGACCCGGACCAACGCAGCGAAGCTCGGGGTCTTAGGAGGAATTGGAGAGTGCCTCAGTGACACCAAGGAAGAAGGACAACCCGGCTACCGGCACTACTGAGACAGGCAATCGGGTGCTGTACGACGTAACGCACCTGACCGACGACGACGTCTACCTGTTCAACCAGGGCTCTCACTACCGTCTGTACGACAAACTGGGCTCCCATCCTGCAAGCTACCAGGGGCAGGAAGGCACCTCTTTCGCCGTCTGGGCCCCCAACGCCAGAAGCATCTCGGTGATAGGCGACTTTAACGGATGGGATAGATCCAGTCATCCATTGAGGCCCAGAGGGCAGTCCGGCATCTGGGAGGGCTTCATCCCGGAACTTGGACAGGGCTCCATCTACAAGTATCGGGTGGTCTCGCATAACAGGGGATACCAGGCGGACAAGGCCGACCCCTTCGCATTCCACTACGAGACCCCGCCGAAGAACGGCTCTATCGTGTGGCCGATAGACTACGAATGGGGCGATCAGCGCTGGATGGCCGAGAGGAAGACCCACAACAGCTTCGACAGCCCTGTCTCAATCTATGAAGTGCACCTCGGATCGTGGCGGCGAGTACCCGAGCAGAATCACCGGCCCTTGAGCTACAGGGAGATGGCGCAGCCTCTCGCCGAGTACGTGCAGCAGATGGACTTCACGCATGTGGAATTTCTGCCCGTCATGGAGCACCCCTTCTACGGGTCCTGGGGTTACCAGACAACGGGGTACTTCGCACCGACCAGCAGGTTCGGTACGCCCCAGGACTTCATGTACCTCGTCGACTGCCTCCATCAGTATGGAATCGGCGTGATACTGGACTGGGTCCCCTCGCACTTCCCCACCGATGAGCATGGGCCGGGCTATTTCGACGGTACCCATCTCTACGAGCACGACGACCCGCGCAAGGGTCTGCATCCGGACTGGAACAGCTTCATCTTCAACTACGGACGCTGCGAGGTGATAAGCTTCCTCATGAGCAGCGCCCTCTTCTGGCTCGACAGGTACCATGTCGACGGCCTGCGCGTGGACGCCGTGGCCTCCATGCTCTATCTTGACTACTCGCGCAAGCCGGGCGAGTGGATTCCTAACGAGTTCGGAGGCCGCGAGAATCTGGACGCCATATCTCTCCTCAGACGGTTCAACGAAGAGGTGTACAGGAACCACCCCGACGTGCAGACGTTCGCCGAGGAGTCGACCGCCTGGCCGATGGTGTCCCGTCCGACCTACCTCGGGGGGCTGGGTTTCGGCATGAAATGGGACATGGGCTGGATGCACGACATGCTCAAGTACATGTCCAGGGACCCCATACACAGGAAGTACCACCACAACAACCTGACGTTCAGATTGATATACGCCTTCTCCGAAAACTTCACCCTGCCGTTGTCCCATGACGAAGTCGTGCACGGGAAGGGCTCACTGGTTGGCAAGATGCCGGGCGACGACTGGCAAAAGCATGCCAACCTGCGTCTGCTGTACGCCTACATGTACGCCCAGCCGGGGAAGAAGCTGCTCTTCATGGGAGGTGAATTCGCCCAGTGGCGAGAGTGGAGCCACGAGGAGAGTCTCGACTGGCAACTGCTCGACTCCGCTCCCCATCAGGGCATACAGAAGTGGGTGTCGGACCTCAATCGCCTGCACCGGAGTGCGCCACCTCTGTACGAAGCCGACTTTGGTCCGGCGGGCTTCGAATGGATTGACTGCAACGACAACGAGTCGAGTACCATCAGCTTCATACGCAAGTCGACATCCGGCGATCAGGTCGTCCTGGTGGTGTGTAACTTCACCCCCGTCCCCCGGCAAGCCTACAAGGTAGGAGTGCCAAGCGCGGGCTACTGGCGCGAGGCGCTGAACAGCGACGCGGTTGACTACGGCGGCAGCGGGCTGGGAAACGCCGGCGGTGTGGAGGCTTCTTCAATATCAATGCATGGTCGCCCGTATTCCCTCACAATCACCCTGCCACCTCTCTCAGCGGTGTTTTTCGAGAACACTCAGGAATCGAAATGACTACCGGCTCTCATCTTCTGAGCCGCCGACGCAGGGAGGAATGACCGGAATGCCCGTCCGAGCACTGACAGGCAGGGTAAGGCGTACCCTCACCGGCCTGCTCAAGGGTACGGCCGATGTCGCTGCAAGCAGCATGCAGGTGGCATACGACGCCACGGTACGCTCACTGCGAGGCGGCGGGCGCAAGCGGGAGCTGTCCTCTGGACTTGCTCAGGACACGATCGAAGGGGCATTGCGCGCCGGCAGCGACACCGGCACCGAGCTTGCCCCGGTTGCCAAAGGCGCGGTCAAGGGAGTCGTGCTGGGCATGGGGAGCGTCGGGAAGTTCAGCGCAAGTGTAGTCGCGGACTCCGTTCGAGCTGCTGTATGGGCAACCGGTGAGGTCGGAGGGGACATCGGCACCGTGACCAGGAAGGCCGTTGAAGGAGGGATCGAAGGAGCAAAGCAACTGGGAATGACCGCAGAGGAGGCAGCGGCGGCGGCAAGTATCGGGGCGCTGGAAGCTGCCGCCAGCCTTGGAGCAGTTGCATTGAAGGCTGTGGACAAAGCGCTCACGGGCACGATCTCCGGCGTGCGTATGGCCGTTGGCGCAGTCGGGCCCCCACCGAGGGTCCTTATCGTCGACACGAATCGAGCCAATCTCGACCTTCTCTCTCAACGCCTCAGCCGGGAAGGGTTCCTGACGGTAGGTGCCACGAGCCTGGAAGAACTCGATAACCTGATCACCAGAGAGGATGGGATTGACATGGCGCTAGTCGACCTCTCGGGCTTCGACCAGGCGATTTGGGAGAAGTGTGAGGCGCTTCGGTCAGCCCGGATACCATTCATCGTGATATCCCCTCAGCGCAGCCCGGCTGTACAGCGCGACAGCCTCAAACACGGAGCCAGCGGGGTCCTGGCCAAACCGCTGGGAATACCTGAGCTTGCGGACCACATAAGGATGCTGGTTGGCGATTGAACGAATGAGGAAGAGGAAGTCGGGCGTCCCGCCTCTGACCGAAGATCCGCAATGGTACCGGGATGCCATCATCTACGAACTGCACGTCAAGTCGTTTTACGACGGCGAAGGCAACGGTATCGGCAACTTCCTCGGGTTGATCGAGAAACTGGACTACCTGGAAGACCTCGGCGTCACCGCCCTCTGGATACTGCCCTTCTATCCATCACCGCTCAAAGACGACGGGTATGACATCTCCGACTACATGGGCGTTCAGCCTGCGTACGGTGACATGCATGACTTCAAGGCCTTCGTTGACGAGGCGCATCGGCGTGGCATACGCGTTATCACAGAGCTGGTGGTCAACCACACATCCGATCAGCATCCTTGGTTCCAGCGCGCCCGCCGGGCCGGTCGAGGAAGCCGCCACCGGGACTTCTACGTTTGGAGCGACACTCCGGACAGGTACAGTGAGGCACGCGTCATCTTCAAAGACTATGAGTCCTCCAACTGGACGTGGGACCAGGAGGCCAGGGCTTACTACTGGCACCGCTTCTACTCACACCAGCCGGACCTGAACTACGACAACCCCGCCGTCCGCCGAGCCATATTCAGGGTCATCGAACACTGGATGAAGCTCGGTGTAGACGGGATGCGGGTTGATGCCATCCCCTATTTGTACGAGCGTGAGGGCACAAACTGTGAGAACCTGCCCGAGACGCACTCCTTCGTGAAAGACCTGCGTCGGCACATCGACGCCCGGTACAAGAACCGCCTGCTGCTGGCGGAGGCCAATCAGTGGCCCGACGACGCGGCGGAATACTTCGGCGACGGCGACGAGTTCCACATGGGTTTCCATTTCCCCTTGATGCCCAGGCTGTTCATGGCCATTAGAATGGAAGACCGCTTCCCGATAATCGACATCGTTGAGCAGACCCCTCCCATTCCAGATGGTTGCCAGTGGGCCATATTCCTTCGGAATCATGACGAGCTTACGCTCGAAATGGTTACAGACGAAGAGCGGGACTACATGTATCGGGTGTACGCCCACGATCCGGCGGCAAGGCTCAATCTGGGGATACGGCGACGCCTCGCTCCTCTGCTCAACAACGACCGCAAGAAGATCGAACTGATGAACGCCCTGCTGTTCTCCATGCCCGGAACACCGGTCGTCTACTACGGCGACGAGATCGGCATGGGAGACAACTTCTATCTGGGCGACAGAAACGGGGTCCGAACTCCCATGCAGTGGAGTCCCGAACGAAATGCCGGGTTCTCGCGGTCAAACCCCCAGAAGGTCTTCCTGCCTCCCATCGTCGACCCGGAGTACCACTACGAGGCCGTGAACGTGGAGACCCAGCAAAGCAATCCCGATTCACTGCTGTGGTGGATGAAACGCACGATCGCCCTGCGAAAGAGGTACAGGGCCTTCTCCAGGGGCAACCTTCAGTTCCTGCAGCCGGGGAACCGCAAGGTCCTTGCCTTTGTCCGCCGCTACGAAGAAGAGCGCATACTCGTTGTCGCGAACCTTTCTCACACTGTCCAGCAGGCGCATCTCGACCTATCCGAATTCGCCGGCTACAGGCCGGTCGAGCTTTTTGGGAGGGCGGAGTTCTCACCGGTCACCGATGGCCACTACACGTTCACGCTCGGGCCCTACGGTTTCTACTGGTTCTCCCTGCAGTCGGAGCCGGTTGAAGCACTCGTCGCCAGGGCGCTCCCCGCCGAGGAACCCGGCGTCGTACCGGTGCTGAGGCGTTCACCACAGAGGCTGTTCGAGAAACCAGGCTGGCCCTATCTCGAAGGTCTGCTGACCGACTACATCAAGAACCGGCGCTGGTTCAGGAGCAAGGCAAGGTCTATCCGTTCCAGCCAGGTCCGCGATGTCGTACCTGTGCCAGGCCCGGACCTCACAGCCTACTTCGTTTTTCACGAAATCGAGTTTGTTGAAGGCGAGCCTGAGACTTACTGCCTGCCCCTCGTGGTGTCCTCCGGCGAGCCGGCAGATGCGCTGGCCCGCGAGAGGCCGCATGCAATAGTGGCCCGCCTCGGCGGAGGCGGCAGCGACGACGGCGCCCTGATCGACGCCATGGAGGACTGCGACTTCTGTCACCGCCTTCTCGACGCCATAGGCAGGCGGCGCCGCTTCAAGGGCCGCACAGGCGACATCGTGACAATGCCAACGCGAGCTTTCAAGGGCATGCGAGGTCCCAGGGACGAATTACTTGAATGCTCACCCATAAGGGCGGAGCAGACCAACACATCGGTCGTGTTTGGGGACAGGCTGATTATGAAGCTGTTCCGCAAGCTCGAATCCGGGGTCAACCCCGATCTCGAGATCGGTCGCTTCCTGACTGAGAACACTGACTTCGCCGGAGTATCGCAGGTTGCAGGAGCGATCGAATACCGCCAAGCGAAGGCCGAGCCAACCAGCCTGGCCATACTTCAGGCTTTCGTCCGAAACGAGGGGGACGCATGGCGTCACACGCTGGATTCGCTGGACAGCTACTTCGAGTACGTGCTCGCGCATCCCACCGTGCAGGTGCCTCCCGTGATGAACAGGCCCCTGTTGTCACTGCCGCAGGAGGTTCCCGCGCTCGCCCAGGAGACCCTGGGAGCATACCTGCCATATGCAGACCTCCTCGGGCAACGAACGGCAGAGATGCATCTCGCGCTCGCATCCGCCAGGGGCAACTCCGACTTCACTCCGGAGCCGTTCACCATCACGTATCAGGCGGCGCTGTATCAGTCAATGCGCGGACTCGCGATGCGGACAATCCAGTCCCTTCGGGAGCAGATGCCTCGCCTCGCCGACGAGGCCAGGGACGATGCGAAGACCATGATTGATATGCATAGCCTCATTATCGACCGGTACCAGACCATCCGCAGTGGCAAGATTCCCGCTCAGCGTATCCGCTGCCACGGTGACTACCATCTGGGCCAGGTGCTGTACACGGGAAGAGACTATGTAATCATAGACTTCGAGGGCGAGCCTGCTCGCTCTCTGAGCGAACGGCGTCTCAAGAGGTCGCCGCTGCGCGATGTCGCGGGCATGGTCCGCTCATACCACTATGCGGCCTACAGTGCGGTTCAACGCAGGGCGCCACTCATGCCCAAGCCCGAAGACGACCTGCCGATACTGGAGCAGTGGGCCCGCTTCTGGTACATCTGGGTGGCCTCCACCTTCCTGCACTCCTACCTGCAGACAGTGGCGCCCGCCAGGTTGCTGCCGGAAGACTCCGGACAGTTGAGCAACCTTCTCGATGCCTATCTCCTGGAGAAGGCGGTCTACGAAGTCGGCTACGAACTTAACAACCGCCCCACCTGGGTCAGAGTGCCGCTGCAGGGCGTCCTGGACCTGATTCGAAGCACCACGCAGAGTTGAGAGAGCGCGCCCGGTTCAGCTTCCCTCTCCCTGGTCCACCGATCTCAAGTCCAGGATCTCCATGATGACCTCGGGCACGGCTTCCCTGACCTGGTCCGCGGCGTCAGGCCCGATGGCTTCAGCGGCATCCAGCGCGCCCTGCACTACCTCCCTGGTCGCGTCCTCCTCCGACATGCCCAGGTCGGAAGCCGCTTCTCTTGCCGCATTCACCGCGCTGGTGACCGCGTCGCCGACGTCGGCCTCCACTTCTCCCGAGCCCTCGACGATACCATAGCCGACGCCCCTGAGCACGTCCCCGGCTTCGCCGCGCGACACACGGAAAGCGCGGGCTACCCCCACCACAGCATGCTTGGACACGCGACCGATGTTTGCGGCTGCCGTCTCGCCCAGTCCGTGCACGGCTCCGCGCGCTGCGTGGCGCGCAACCTGTTCCGCATGCCTGGGCGCCACTGCACCGGCGCCGGCAAAGCTTCGAATGCCTTCCTCAAGTGCCTTCCCGAGCCTGGCGGTCACTCGCTTGCCTCGCGCCGTGGCGACAGTGGCCACCCTCGCGGTCTCAGCTATCTGGTACGCCGTCACCCCAAGCGCCACGTCGAGTCCCGGCACCGGCACGCGGGCCAGCCTGCCATATGGAAACTGGCTAAGGAAGCCGAGTCCGGCAACGGAGCTTATCGGACGCGACATGCTCTGAATGGGCGCGAAGAGGGATTCCACGACAACCTCACGGCTCACCTCGCCTTCCTCGCGGACGCTGCCGAGCATGGTCAGGGTCACCAGTCCCAGCAGGAAGGTAATGCCGAAGAGGAAATCGAACCCCGTGAGGTCCAGGACCCCGATATGGATGAACCGTTCGGGGTCGAACCACTCGAAGTTGAGGCTGAGTCCCCGCGTTTCGAAGTAGTCAGCAAATTGTCCGCCCATCATGGGACCTAGCCCCGCCCCGAGGCTCGCCGCCAGGCCCGCTCCTGCCAGATAGGCGGTGGCCTTGCCCTGCGGCGCCAGCTTCATTCCTATCGTAGCCGTGTTGAGTGTCACACCGGCGGCGGCAATTCCGGCCAGTACATGCAGGATTACAAGCAGCGGGATTGTGAAAGAGTAGCGCTCGGGCATAGTGGTGAAAGTCCAGCCCAGGATGACGAGCAGGTACAGAGACACAGATACCGAGAAGATGGCCTTAGTCCCGAACTGATCGGCGAAACGACCCCACACACGCAGGAAGAGCACGTTGAAGGCCTGGCTGAGTATACTGAAGCCAATCACCGCAGACAGCGGAAGGCCCAGCCGGTCGAGCATGTACACGGCGAAGAAAGGCGTTGCCAGATTGATTGCCAGACTCCACAAGAAGAGGAAACGCAGCAACCTTCGGTAGTTCTGGTCGCGAAAAGGGGCCGCGATTGTGCCAAGGAGCGATTGCCTGTCCTCCATCGACCGGGGCATCAGCGGCTCCGGCATGAGAGACATGAACACAGGACTCATCAGTGCCAGTGTGAAGATACCCACTAGAAGGGGATATGTGTAGCCCAAAGCCTGTACCTCGGCGGAGGCATGTCCCGCCTTCCACCAGTCGGCGAAGAACGCCGCCCCCAACCCGAACAGCATGGCGACCACGGCGGCAAGCGAGAGCCTTCGTCCCATGATCTTCCCGAGCGTCTGCTGCGGAATAAGGTCCCGTATCCAGCTGTTCCAGGCGCAGGTATGAAGAGCTACAAACACCCCTCTAATAGCCAGGAGGCCCAGAAGCATGGATACCGCCGCGGCCCCCGGCACGTCCATGAACACCGGTATCAGGGCGATCGGTATCCAGACGCATTGGGCAAGGAGAAACGCGATGACGGCGACGAGCTTCCGTCTGCGCAGCCGCTCGACCAGGGGTATGGCGGCAATCTGCAGCGGCTGAGTCAGGAACGGTATGGCAGCCAGAACTCCGATCTGGAGGTTGTTCGCATCCAGCGCCAGGGCAAAGGCTGCGAGAAAGCCGCTGGTGGTAATGCTGAAGAAGCCGAGGGACGCCATGCCCTCCAGCGAGAACCAGCGCAGTCCCCTGGACAACTCCTCATCGGATATGGTCGGTTTCGGCGACAGGAATGCCGGCATCTTCAACGGAGGAAATCACCTCGCCGATGCGAGATCGACGTCTACGCAACGGATTGTACTCGTCGGCCGCTTCCAAGACAATGGGTTCCTATCGGAATCTTGTCCGCCCTGGACAGGATTGACTTGCTCCGTAGTCCGGCTAAGATTCACTAGTGGCAATTGGGAAAGTGCCTGATGTTCGCGGCGGGAGGTAAGGAATGTCTTTCGCGTCCTATTATCTGAACGAGCACGGAGTTCTGCGGACAGGGCTGGACGCAGAGGAGACCAAAGCGGCTTTCGAGTCCCACAAGGGACTACTGTGGGTGGACGTCCACGAGACGACGGAGGATGACGGCCAGTTTCTCGCCTCGACGTTCGGCTTCCACAGACTGGCAGTTGAGGACTGCATGAGCAAGCAGATACACCGGCCAAAGATAGACGACTTCGGCGATCACCTGTTCGTAGTCGTGCACGGCATCAACCACCTGGGCGAGTCAGACCTGGTCGAGACGACCGAGCTTGCCGTCTTCCTCGGCAACCATTTCGTTGTGAGCAATCACAACTTCCAACTGTACAGCGTCGATGCCGTCAGACGGCTCGTCGAGGAGGACAGCCGTTTGATGCAGCGGGGGAGCGATTTCCTGGCGCACGCTCTGATAGATGCACTCATTGACAACGTTCTGCCCACGATCGACCAGATGAGCGACGTTGCGGACGAGATAGAAGAACAGGTTCTGCGCAATCCGCAGCAGCCAACTCTCGAGGCAATCCTGAAGCTGAAGAGGTCAATCGTTCGTGTCCATCGGGTGATGTCACCTCAGCGGGAGGTCATGAACCGCATGAGCAGGGGAGAGTTCACACTCATAGGCGACAAGGCCCGAATCTACTACAGGGACGTGTACGACCACATTCTGCGCATCGAAGACATGGGCCAGTCCCTTCGCGACAGGGCAGACAATGCACTGGCCACCTACCTCGCGTCGGTCGCCAACCGACAGAACGCGGCGATGCGAGTGCTATCGACTGTAGCCACCATCTTCCTGCCGCTGACTCTAATCGCGGGCATATACGGAATGAACTTCAGGAATATGCCTGAGCTTGACGTAGACTGGGCCTATTTCGTGGTACTCGGCTTCATAGCGCTAGTAGTGATAGTCTCTATCAGCTACTTCTGGGCGCGCAGTTGGATTTCATGGGGTCACCGTCAGGCCCGTAGGGTGCGTCCATTTGCCGTCGATCCGGAGAAGCTGGTGGGATACATAGGTCACGTGAGGAAGTGGCCTCATCAATGAGACTGAAACAGGTGCTTCAGAAATATACCGGGAGCCTGTGCCCGCGCATCCGCTAGGCCGCGAGCTTGCGTATCGCCCCCGCAACACCGTAGACGAGCAGCCTGTCCCCGGCCTGTAGCCTCGCGTCGCCCCCCGGCGTGGCAACGAAATCGTCGGCCCTCTCCACGGCAAGGACATTCAGGTCTCCTCCGGACTCCACTTCCGAGAGCGACAGCCCCTTCTTCCCCGACGTCTCTCGTATGACAACGAGGCTTACGCCCCAGTTCTTGCCGACATGGAATATCTCCTCGATGGTGGGCGCATCCCGCAGTATCCGCCTCATCAGGGGCCTTCGCAGGACTTCCAGAAGCCTGTTGCCAATCCTGCTGGCTACAATCAGACGGTAGAGGATGAATATGCTCACCACGATGATGGCCAGCCTTGCGAAGAACCAGCCGTAGCCGGTTACCTGGGTAAACGACGCAACCAGCGTACCGATAATTGCGACCAGCCCTGCGTTACCCAGGATTATCAGTATGGTTATGATACGCCGCCTGGTGTTGTGCCGCACCACGCGTTCAGCCTCGGTGGTCGTGAATCCCGTCCCTGAGAAGGCTGAGAGAGCCTGGAATCTGGCCACTTCCGGTTCGATGCCGGTCAACTGGAGTGCCAGACCACCGATACGCACTATCGAGAATGAAATCAGGATGGTCAGCAACAGAATGCCTACGTACGCCATACTCTTACCTCCGTCCCCCCAGGGCTCGTCGGTCAACTCCGACGCATTCTAGCAACGGCCCTCTATCCCGTCAAAGAACCAGCAAGTTTGTCCGCTTCCTCAGGGACCGAATAAACGTCATGCCGGGTGCTACCATCTTAGCTTTACGTCCGACGTGTTTGTAATGCGCTTGTAATGATTTCATTAGCTCTCCGTAATGTTCTTAAGCGATTTCTTAATCTTACTCTTATATGTTAATGTATACGAGCTACGAGTTAATAGTACACGTTCGGAGGGAGGGGCAATGTACGACCTTCAATTCGCAGACAAGAAGCTGACAACCTGGGCGCTCCTGCGCCAGACCTGGTCGCTGATGGAGAAGCTGGCGGAGACCAGGCTGGCAAAGGTCAAGCTCACACCGGAGAAGGTGGCCGTTCTCTGGGCATGCATGGACCGCCCCGGTCCACTGATCCCCGCCGAGATCGCCCGTATTGTGTCCCGCGAGAGCCAGAGCGTGACCGGCCTTCTCAACAGAATGGAGAGAGAAGGCCTGGTGAAGAGGATACCCAAGAGGAAGGGGCGTCCCTTCACGGAGATCAAGCTTACACAGAAGGGCGAGGAGGCCTGCAAAGCCGGAGTGGACATACTCAAGAAGGTGATAGCTGACGTCATGTCCACACCGACAGAAGGTCAGCTCGACCAGTTGAGAGAGCCGCTGCTCGCCATACGCGGAAAGGTGCTCGACGACCTGCACATCGAGCTGTCGGAGTTCACCAGGGAAGGCCCGGGAGCAGCCGCCTGACGCGCCGACCCTAGGCAGGAAATGCGCCAAGCAGACCAGCGTATATTTCCCTTACCGCGCTTGCGGCTCCGAACCAGGTCAGTCGTTTCGCCTCCGCAAGCCCGTCAGAGGCAAGCCTGGAGGCCAGCCCTTCGCGGTCTTCCAGTAGCTCGACAACGGCGTCAGCTATGGCGTCGCTATCCCAGTAGTCAACCCTGACACAGCTCCTAGCGACCTCCCCCACTCCAGCCTGCCGTGGTATCACAACCGGGAGGCCACGCTGCATGGCCTCAAGTGCTACGATGCCAAAGGGCTCCGAGACCGACGTCATCACCAGAACGTCGGCGAAGGCATACACCCGATCCAACTCGAATCGAGACAGAAAGCCTGTGAAGTGCACACTCGCGCTGATACCAAGCGATTTCGCCATGGTTTCCAGCTCACCCCGCATGTCACCGCCGCCGGCAATCAGGAACCGGGCGTCAGGCAATTTGTCGAGCACTTTCGCTGCCGCCAGAAGGAAGTGCTGCGGTCCCTTCTGCGGCGTCAGACGCCCGACAAACAGGACGGTGTTCCGCCAACGGCTCACCCCCTCGTGTGGTGCGGCCATCACTTCGGTGTCTTCCACCGCGTTGTGGACGACCACTGTCCTGCTAAGGTCTAGCGAGTAGCTGTCGGCGATTCTCTGCCGCTCATACTCACTCACAGCTATGACGCGGTCCGCCAGAGACAGGCCCTCCTGCTCGACCCTGCACACATCCTGGCAGTACTCGCCCGGACACCGGTCCCTCTCGATCGAATGCACATGGAAGACCATAGGTATTCCCTCACGCGCCCGCACGGATAGAGCTGCAGGCACTGTCATCCAATCGTGCGCGTGCACCAGGTCAAATCGCTCGGTCCCTGCAATCCGCACTGCCGCCGCCTCGTATCGCTCGATCGCATCCCACATACGTTGCGCGTCCGGGTCAGTAGCGAGGCGGGAATAGGCGGGAACCGCCCGTATGAGCGGAAGGCCGCCTGGCCGGGCGTATCCCAGTCCCGCCACCGTACCCTCGCTCCCCCGATCACAGCCCCAGGCCAGCCACGGCGCAACGAAGACAATGTCGACACCCTGGTGTCGCAGTGCACGTGCCAGCCCCCGGCAGGCCACGCCCAGCCCGCCACTCGAAAGCGGTGGGTACTCCCAGCCAAGCATCAAGACCTTCAATGGACTGTGGACCTTCTGCAAACCCCGACGTATTGTAGGCGAGCGAGGTCCTTCAATCAACCAGAGCTGCAGTCTTGATTGGCGTTCCCGCCCGACCGGGCCGTCGCCGCAGAGATGTCACGACTTTGTAACATTTGCCTCTTCATCCGACGCAGGATGCAGGATTATGATTAGTCCCGTAGCCTCCCCAACGCATCACTGCCTGCGCAGGTTCGGGCGCCACAGGCAATCCAAGGGATGCACCGGCGGCCGTAGTACCGTGACAGGCACCCCACATACCGCAGGCAACGGGGGAATCTTCCCTTCTTCATTTGCGGATAGAGGGCAGAGCGAGGTGGGCTGGTATCTCATGCTCTCGTCCGCTTCAACTGGCGAGGCTCGCAGATGACAGGCCTCAACGGCTGAGAGATGATCGTGAATTGGTACCAAATTCCTATGCCCGGGTACCTGAAAGGGCTATTGTTACCGTTCGTACCGCTGTGCTAACGTGCTGAGGGGATGACAGGACTAAGTGCATCTGGACTGAAGTAATGTGCAGTCCATGACCTGCAGCCGCAGCGATACACAGCAAACATACGCACAGGTCAACCGAGTCGTAGAAGGAGGGTCCAATGCAGTTGAAGGCCGACGACCCCAACAGGGAAGCTACCAGAAGTGGGATAGAGCTCGTCGACGAGTTGGACGAAGACCCCCGGACGACCACTGACGCGTCCGTGGACCTGCTCGTCACTTACGACGACGCGCACACGATTGACCAGGGATACGCCGGCCAGAATCCCACCCCTGCTTTCACAATGGACAGGCGCCAGAACCTGGGGCCCGACAACACGGTTTTCGTGATTGTGTCCTTCGAAGGCCCTGATCGCTATTCCCTGGCGGGAGGTCTCGGCGTTCGAATAACCAACCTTGCTACGGCGCTCGCCGAAGGCGGGTACGAAGTGCATCAGCTCTTTGTTGGCGACCCAAAGGCCTATGGTGAGGAGACAGCATGCAACGGCAGGCTGACCCTGCACCGCTGGTGCCAGTGGATCAGCTCCTACTACCCTGAAGGCCTGTATCAGGGTGAAAATGAGAAGCTGTATGATTTCAACGAGTCCCTACCCTGGTTTGTCACCGAGAGGATCGCGAAGCCCGCAATGTCCGCTGACAAGACGGTCGTCGTGCTGGGGGAGGAGTGGCACACAGCCGAGGCCATGTGTCGCATCAGCGATGCTTTCTACGCGAACGGGATACGCGACCGGGCGGTCATGTTCTGGAATGCGAACAATACTTTCTCGTTCCACCGGATAAACTGGGGCAGGTTGTCCTTCACCACAAAGGTTACCACAGTCAGCCGCTACATGAAGCAGATCATGTGGGGCATGGGCCAGAATCCGCTGGTAATACCCAACGGCATTCCGAGTTCTCTGCTCACCAGCATTGACAGGAGGCTGGCATCGGGAATCAGAAAGAGCCTCGGTGCCGACCTGCTTCTGACAAAGGTCGCTCGTTGGGACCCGGACAAGCGCTGGAACATGGCTGTCGAAGCCACAGCCCGGTTGAAGTCAAGGGGAATACGTACCGCGCTCCTCGCCAGAGGAGGCATTGAGCCCCACGGCGACGAAGTACTCTACAACGCACGTTCTCTGGGTCTCAACGTTGCCGATGTCACCTCCGAGGGAGACACCATAGCCGACTACACGAACGCGATAGCCGCCCATAGAGAGGCGGACGTTCTCAATATCAGGTTCCACTGCCCGCAGGACTTCCTGCGAATACTGTACAACGCCTCCGACGCCGTCCTGGCCAACAGTGGCCACGAGCCTTTCGGTCTGGTGGGTCTGGAGACCATGGCAGCAGGCGGGATCGCTGTCACGGGCGGCACCGGTGAAGATTATGCCGTGCCCTTCTATAACGCGATCGTGCTGGAAACTGCCGACCCCGCCGAGATCGAGGGCTACGTCATGTATCTGAATCGCCACCCCGACGAGGCCGAGAGGCTCCGAGAGTCCGGCAAGGAGACTGCACGCCTCTTCACCTGGGATAAGGTCATCAGGAACCTGCTCCAGAAGCTGGAGTTCCAGGCAAGAGTGCAGGGTATACTCGCCGCCCCGATGAGGTCGACGGCAGACTCTGTGCAGGATGCCGCACCAGTCTCAGAGCCCGCGAAGTCAGGACAGGCCGTCAAGGAGCGCGGCGTAATATCCCAGCTCAAACCGGCTGTGGCAGGGAGTGCGTAGTTGGCCGACAAAGTCGCCGCTTACACGGTAGTACATCAGCCCAGGCGCCTGAAGCTCCCGGCTCAGCCGATACCTTGTGGCGCCAGTACAGCGGACATCGAGCGGTGCCTGTTTGACGAGAAGATGAACAAGCGCTACCTGGACAAGGTGGCGACCTACTGCTACTACCCCGCAACTGAGATATTCCTCGACCTCGCAAACGACGGGTTCAAGATGTCCATCGGCTTCTCGGAGTCCTTCCTCCGCCAGGCGCGGCTCTGGGACCAGGAGCTGCTCGCGCTGTTCAAGAAGCTGGCCTCCACCAGGAACGTTGAACTGGTGTGCGTGGAACCCTACCACAGCTTCATTCCGATGATAGACTCGCGCCGCTTCCAGGAGCAGATGAGCTGGGGCAAGGCGAACCTGGCCGAGCAATTCGGCGAGACCCCCCGGGTCACGGACACCACCGAAATGCTGATGTCAGACGGAATCTATCAGGCCCTGTGCGGCTGTGGCTTCACCGGCGCGTTGCTCGACGGTCGCGAATGGGTGATGGGGTGGCGCGACGCAACGCACCTGTATGACATGGGAAAGGACATGAAGCTTCTGGCCCGTCACTACCAGTTGAGTGACGACGTCGGATATCGCTTCTCCAATCGAGAATGGTGGGGATACCCGTTGCTGACAGACGCATATGCCCACTGGCTGAAAGAAGCCAGAGGGGACTTCGTCTTCCTCGCCTGGGACTACGAGACCTTCGGCGAGCACCATTCCAGGGATACCGGCATATTCGACTTCATGAGACACCTTCCAACCGAGGTGAAGAAGCGCAAGATGTCCTGGCTCAAGCCATCCGAAGTCATTGAGACATATTGCGACAGCAGCCACCACCTGCCGTTGCCACCGTATCCATGCACGTGGGCCGGCGAAGGCGGCATGGAGTTCTTCCTGGGGAACGGCGTGCAGCAGGCTGTCTTCCAGCTCATGCTCCACGCTTACAACAAGGCACTTCTGACCGGTAATGATGAACTCATAGATATAGCCCTGTGGCTCGCGCAATCCGACAATCTCCACCTGATACAGTGGTTTGGGCGCTGGGGCTCAGACGCTGAGGTCTCGGCGTACTTCACCCCGGATGAATGGTGGCAGCTCGGGCCTTCCGGGATTGTCTGGGAGATACAGCAGGTTTATGTCAATTTCATAAGGGCCATGGATGAATATCTGTGAGCGCACGCAAGTACACTATCTCGTGAAGGGAGGAGAGACATGGCGAGGATTCTGAGGCAAGATGCAGAGCGGCTTCTGGGGGACGTGCCGGATGACAAGGCCTTCTGGGTCTGCGACGGCCGGAGCCTCAAGAGCATGCGGGACCTGCAGTGGGCCCTGGACCAGATGGGAGAGGAGACCTTCCACACGCACAGTAACGGCGAGAAGTCTGACTTCAGCATCTGGGTCAAGGATGTCATCGGCGACGAGAAGCTGGCCAGAGATCTGAGCAAGTCGACGACGCCCGCAATGGCTGCCAAGAACGTGTCTTCGAGAATTGCCTTTCTTGACGGCAAGGTGGTCTAGGACCGACAGCAGCCGAGCGCATAGAGAAGAGCAACGGAGCAGGCACACTCCACTGGATTCCAGTGTGCCTGCTCCCGGACATGTTGACCTGTCAATTGCACGCGCGGCCGGATACTAGTCTTCGGCCTCGGGCGGTAGGACTTCCCGGCTCTCCTGCTGGTCCTGCGTCTCCTTCTGCGATTCCAGCCTCTTCCGGTCTCGCGGAATCTGCTCTCCATCCGGGCCGCCGATTTCCGCACCTGGCCAGTTCCCGAAGTACACCTTTGTATGCGGCCACGGGATCTCAATTCCCTCGATGTCGAACGTCCTCTTCAGCCTCAGCCGCAACTCACCCATGACCGCCCACTGCTCGATGGGCTTCGTATCGCCCAGTATCTTGATATCGATACCCGAATCCCCGAGGTTGTTGACGCGCAGTACCTGAGGCGGAGTGACAATCTTCGATTGCCACTGCTCGTCCTCGGCCAGTTCCCTTCCCACCCTGTTGATAACCTGGATGACCCGGTCAAGGTCTTCACCGTATGCGACACTTATGTCAAGGTTGACCCTGGACCACCCCTTGGTGTAGTTGCTGGCGATACTGGTTTCACCATTCGGGATTACGTGCTGTATGCCATCAAGGTCACGCAGGATTGTCCGGCGCAGGCTGACCTGTTCCACAATACCAGCGATGCCCGCAAGTTGGACCACGTCTCCGACGCGGTACTGGTTCTCGATAATGACAAACAGTCCACCGATCACGTCTCGAACCAGGTTCTGCGCTCCAAATCCAACGGCCACGCCGGCGATGCCGAATCCGGCAAGGGCCGGGCCTATGTTCACCCCAGCCTCAGAGATCAGCATGAACAGGGCGACTGCGATCAGCACCATCCGCGCGGTGAGGACTATCACCCCCACGAGAGTGTCGGACCTCTTCTTGACCTCGGTCTCCTCCTCCCCCTGCATCGACTGGGCCACCAGGCGACGAAGCACCGGCCCGGCCAGCCACTTGAGCGCGAAATACAGGATAACCGTGACCCCGACAATGGCCACCGGCCTGACTCCATGTTCCAGGAACCAATCCATCTCCGGCCTCCGAATCCTGCAGTCACACACTTCCAAGCGGTGTGCCGACCGCACGGTCATTCATCCGTCATGCACTGGAAGTATACCACCCGGAGTCGGTGTCGCGCATCGAGCTTGTGTCCCTGCTACACGGGGTGTATACTTGGCGCTGACTTCTGGTATTCGGCACGATGCATCGTATCCGGCAGGCGAAGAGCCGGCGTGAGGCCAATCAGTCTGGATTCCAACGAGATTCAAACCATCTTCCAACCATATGCACCTAGAATCAAACACCGTCCCCCACTTTCAATCGATGTCGAACTCAGGTAGAATCGTATACGTATCGTACCATCGTCCAGATGTGTGCAATGCATGGGACTGAAGCCGTCATGAACCGCAGCGATAGTGGAAGTGCCTCAGACGGTCTATCGCCGGAGGCTCTGACAGAGCTATGGCAGGATGTGCTTGCCCGAAAGGGCTCAAATCAGGCGCAGGTCGTGTCGAGCAGCATGTTCCCGGTAATAAGGAAAGGCGATCGCGTTCGTATCCAGAAGGCGGTCTGGCAGGACATCAGCTTCGGGGACATCATAGTCTTCAAGAGGGGAGGCAGGCTCGCCGTTCACCGCGCACTGGGCAAAGGGTGGAGAAACGGGAGAAGGTACCTTCTGGAGAAAGGCGATGCTGTACTATGGCGCGCTGCCGTCCCGGAGGATGACCTGATAGGTCGCGTGTGTACCATCGAGAGCGGCAGCGACACTCTGAACGCATCGGCGGGATGGGGGCGGGCCCTCCAGGTCGCCCTGGGGCTGGAATCCTACGCAGCGCTTCAGCTATGGCGGCTCCTTGCACTCGCGCTCCGGCTGCTGCGACAGGACCCCAACAGACGGCGGTACGGCGGCATCTACAGATGGGCGGCAACCAGTCTGCACTGGTTGACAGTGAAAGCGATGGGTCCCGCTGGCAGACGAATAGCGCCACTGGAGAGCAGGTCCGAGTCCAACTAGCAGGAATCTATGGCACTGAAACCCGAAAATAGCACCAGAACCGATGTAGCGGAGTCAACCGGTGTCAAGCAACTGGTCATTGGCATGGGCGCAGTGACCCTTGGTCTGCAATGCGCAGATGAGCGAATCATCAACAGGTGGCTCAGTGACTACGCGGACTTCATCACCGAAGATGAACCCGACCTGACAGTACGCGTGGAGACTGTGAGCAGGCTCAGGCCGCAGGAGGTCCAATCCGCGGTCTCCGAGATGAGGTTCACTCACAGCGGCGAGAGTTTCACCGAGGCTAACGGCCTCATTCAGGGCGATCATGATCTGGACAGGCGCACTATCACAATCAGGGGCGATATCGCCCTTCTGAACCCGGACCTGGACTTCAATGCGATGAACCGGCTCATGTCTGTGGCATACTACTCCGCGTGCAAGGTCAAGTTCGGGGGACTGCCTCCGGCATACCTCGTGCACACGTGCGCCATAGCCCGCAATGGGTCGGCACTGCTGTTCGCCGGCCCGTGCGAAGCCGGCAAGACCACTATCGCCGGACAATGCGGGCAGGAGCACGGCCGGGTCGTGAACGACGAGGCCGTACTTGTCACGAGGCCGGAGAAGGACGGGGGCGGGATTCTGGCACGGGCGGCACCAATCGTCGGTGGCTACCCCGCGACAGGCAACGGCAGCTATCCGGTGTCGTGCGTCATCATACTGAAGAAGGGATTGTCGACCTTACTGCGCCCGCTGGACCGGACCGCCGCATACTTGCGTTTCATGCGCCAGGTGATAAACCCGGCCTATATCGGGCAGAGGGGCGGGCGTGCGGTCTACAGTCAGATAGCAGATTTTAGCGATGAGGTAACATCTTCAGTGCCTTTCTTCGAGCTTGAGTTCACTCTGGATAAAGAGCCTCTCTGGTCGAAGGTTGCAGAACTGGAGACATCCCTTTCGAAACGCGGATAGGACGAGGAATGGAGAAACCGGCCTGGGTCGAAGATATCATCTGGCGTCGCATTGAGGACGAGGTAGTGGTAATAACGGAGGACGGGCTTTCCGTACACGTTCTCAACAAGACCGCGGCCCATATATGGGAGCTGTGCGACGGGCGGCACGATCTGAATGATATCGCCGACATGGTCTGTGAGAGGTTCGAAGTCTCAGTGGACGAGGCGAAGGCTGACGTCAAGGCCATGCTTGCTCAGCTCGAGGGCCTGGGCCTGTTGAGACCGGAGAATGGGCTGGCCGACGATGAGGGCAATGCATGAGATAACCGACAGGCCACTGATGCACGAAGTCATTCAGAAGTGCGCGGAGTTGCACGTGCCGCTCCAGGCCACTCTAGAGATCACCTACCGATGCAATCTGCGGTGCGTCCACTGCTACTCGGACATTCGTGTGCCCAAAAGCGAGGAGCTTTCGTTCGAAGAATGGAGGGAATCTCTGGAGCAACTCAAGAGGGCGGGAACGGCCTTTCTTCTGTTCACCGGCGGCGAGATCATGATGAGGGATGACATCCTCGGAATCGCCAGCTTCGCCAGGAGCAGCGGCTTCATTGTCGGGTTCTACTCCAACTGCACACTGATCGACTCGGAGACCGCCCGAGCCATGGCCGAACTGAAGCCGTTCTCTATTACTACAACGCTGTACGGAGCGACCCCGGACACTCACGATTCTGTGACCGGCTGCCCGGGCTCATTCGACGGCACTATTGAGGGAATACGACATCTGGTCGAGGCGGGTATTGCCCCGATGGTCCAGATCCTCGCCATGCACAGCAATGCGGCTGAGCTCCTCTCGGCAAGCGAGATGGTAGCTGCGTTGGGAGCCAGGCACCGCGTGAACTTCGCCATGGCCCCCTCGAAGAGCGGGCACTCCTTCCCATTCCTGTGCGAGGCGACAGTGGATGACCTGCTGGCGAGCGGGTGGCGTCCCGGCTCCCCGGTGACCGGGCGTACGCCCAAACCCCATATCTGCAGGGCAGGGAGAACCATTGCCTCTGTCGCACCCAACGGAGAGGTGTCACCCTGCGTAATGCTTCCCTTGAACCTGGGCAAGCTTCCAGAACGGGATTTTGATACTATTTGGAGTCATGCGCCATGCGCTGAGCTACGGTACCTCAGGTCGATGGGACGCACCGACCTATATCAGTGCATTGACTGCGAATTCAGGGAGTTCTGCGAGAGATGCACCGGTATAGCGTACACCGAGTCGGGCCGATTGGACGGTCCGAGCGAGAGTGCGTGTCGTCAGGCAAAGGTGCGCATGCGATTGACTCAGGCCGAGGAGGTGCGATCATGACCAGAGAGACCTACGTCAAGCCGGAAGTGAGATCTGAAGTCCTGGAGCCAGGTGCCCTGGCCCAGGCCGGGTCCGGTAGCGACTCGTTTGGCTGGCTTCAGTTCTTCGCCAACCCGTCCAGCGGTTACTGCTGCGACGAGGGCTAGAGCAAGGCCGGCACCAGGAGCCTTGACAGCCAAACCGTCAAGGCGCGCCTAACACATCCGAGATGACCGTAGCTTCGACGGCCGCCATAGCTAGTACCGTAGCTCAGCGCATGACAGCATGGCCCTATCGCCGGCTCTTCATGCAAGGAAGAGCCGGCGCAGTGCTGTTCCTCATTCTGATTGCCGGAGCAGGCCTGTCCTGCACTGCCGAGCAAGCTACACCAACACCAACCCCGGCCCGGGTTGCCTACTACACCTATGAGGCTATCGCGGAATACCCGCACGACCCGGACGCCTTCACTCAGGGCCTCACCATCGGCGATGGCCGATTGTATGAGAGCACCGGCCTCTACGGCAACTCCACCTTGCGGCAGGTCGACCTGGAGACCGGCGCCGTCGAGCAAGTCGTCCATCTGCCGCGCGATTACTTCGGCGAGGGCATGACAATCTACGGCGAGACAATTGTCCAGCTCACATGGCGCGAGAACATCGGATTCGTGTACGACCTGGAGTCCTTTCGGCGAGTTGATGAGTTCAGCTACGATACAGAAGGCTGGGGCCTTACCTACGACGGCAGCAACCTCATCATGAGCGACGGCACCTCTCGACTGTACTTTCTCGACCCCACTGAGTTCGAGGTGCTGCGAACGATCGAGGTCAAAGACGGTGTCGAGCCCGTGGTGAGACTGAATGAGCTGGAGTACATAGGGAACGAGGTCTACGCCAACGTCTGGCAGACCGATCGAATAGCCCGGATAGACCCTGAGACCGGACAGGTGACAGGATGGGTAGACCTGACCGGCCTGCTCAGCCCTGAGGATGCGTCCCGCGCGGACTGTTTGAATGGTATCGCCTATGACAGCGCCGCAAATAGGCTGTACGTGACGGGCAAGCTCTGGCCCTCCCTCTTCCAGATCGAATTGGTACCACTCAAGTAGTACCTCAAATTCCCTCCACCTCCCGACTTCGCCTGCACCGCTTGACGGGCGAGAGAGCGGATACTATAATCGCACTATTATCGTAGTACTATGGAACCGAAGGTCACCATCAAGATTCCCCGGGAACTCTACATCAGGCTGAAGGACATGATCCGGGATACCGGGTTCTCCAGCGTCAACGAGTTCATCGTGTTCGTCATGAGAACGCTGGCTTCGACGGGGGACATAACCGGCGGCGACTCACTGACAGCAGAGGAAGTACAAGTCATAAGGGAAAGGCTCAAGAGACTGGGCTACCTTAAGGAGGTCGAATGAGCAAGGACCAGAAAAAGAAGGCAGTCTACATACCCGCGGACCTCTACGACAGAATCGACGAGCGTGCGAGGTCCACCGAGTTCGGCACGGTGGAGGAGTACGTCAAGTTCGTGATGGAGGAAGTCCTGAAGGACGAGGATGACACTGAAGTCGCCTTCACCAAAGAGGAAGAGGAAGAGGTCAAGAAAAGACTGAAGGCGCTGGGATACCTGGACTAGAACACACACGAGTAGCCGCTTTGGATCCTGTGCCGGCATTGCTCATTGGTGTTGCGATCGTTGCGCTGGCATGCGAGTACCTCGACGCCTCGATCGGGATGGGCTACGGCACGACGCTGACCCCCCTGTTGCTGACTATGGGATTCGCCGCAACTGACGTAGTACCGGCGGTTCTGGTCGGCCAGTTGGCGGGCGGCCTTGTTGGCACTCTGGCGCATTACAGGCTCGGTAACATCCGGCTCGATTTCCGGAGAGATGACAGGGTTGTGAAGGAGAGGCTCCGCGGCCTGGGCTACTTTCCGAAGTCCTTTGACTCGAAGGTCATATTCGTGCTCTCGGGCTGCGGCGCTATCGGGGCATTGATAGGTGTCTTCACAGCAGTTAACATACCGGAAGCTGTTCTCACGACCTATATAGGTGCGCTGGTGCTGTCGATAGGTGTCTACGTGCTGATACGTGGCAACAGGAGACGCAGCTTCTCCTGGACTACCCTGACGGGAGTCGGACTGCTGAGCGCATTCAACAAGTCCCTTAGCGGAGGTGGCTACGGACCATTGGTTACTGGTGGGCAGATCGTCAGCGGTCGGGGCAGCCGCAGATCCGTCGGCAGCACGACCATGGCCGAAGTTACCGTATGCCTAGTTGGAGTGATAGCCTACTTGACCATGCGTGGAAGCATAGACTGGCCTTTGGCCGCCGCAGCAACCTCGGGTTCGGTCGTCGCCGCGCCATTGGCCGCCCTGACCGTGAAGAGGCTGGGGTCCCGAATCCTTGTGTACGTTATCGGCACAGCGACCGTTATACTCGGGGTCTCGACTCTCCTGAGGCTATATGTCTTCTAGAAGGGAGTTAGTCAAGACTGCCATCACAGGCGTGCCTAGAGGCATGTTGCCCGTGCACAGATGAACATGGACACAGCTGGACTGTCAGCCGGTCTCTTCGTCTCGGTAGCCGCGATTGCGGTCGTATGCCAGTTCCTGGCAGTGGCCTTCGGGATTGGCTACGGAACGCCTATGGCTCCGCTGCTGCTACTAATCGGGTTCTCCCCGTTGCAGGTCGTCCCGGCAGTACTGCTGAGCCAGCTTGCGGGCGGTGTGGTCGGTGGTGTGTCACACCATCGCCTCGGGAATATCAGCCTTGATTTCCGGCGGGATGAGGAGCTGATCAAGGAGCGCCTTCGTGGGCTCGGCTACCTGCCGAGGTCCCAGGACTCGAAGGTTATCCTGACCCTTGTCGCTCTCGGCATCCCGGGAGTCCTCATCGGCGTGCTCACCGCAGTCAACATCCCGCGACTCGCGCTCGAGTCCTACATTGGCGCGATAGTCCTTCTCCTGGGTCTCGTGATACTGCTGCGTCGTACCTCATCGGGCTCCGTATCCTGGAGAGGCATAGTGGCAATCGGAATCGTCGGTGCCTTCAACAAAGGCATCAGCGGCGCGGGCTTCGTGCCCCTCGTTACCGGAGGACAGATCGTGAGCGGGCGAGACACGCGTAATTCTGTGGGCGTTACCACCGTTTCCATCGCCATTATCTGCGCGGTCGGTTTCCTGAGCTACCTGCTGATCAAGGGCGACATACTGTGGGGTCTCGCAGGGGCGGCGACTCTCGGCTCCGTGGTAGCCGCGCCACTTGCAGCCTACACCGTCAAGAGAATCACAGCCCAGAGACTCAAGGGACTCATAGCGCTGACAATGGTGGTACTCGGCGCATTGACACTGGTGAACGCGTTTGTCTGGTAGCCAACAACCATCCATTCACGAATCTCGCGCCTCCCAGCTTCTACTACCAACCCGGTAAACCGTGGAATCCCCCGGACATCTGCGTTACACTCACTACCAGCAAGACGGTGAGGCACAATTGTGTCTCGATCCCGATTGAGTCAAGAGGATGATACTGGTACTAGGAATCGACGCCGCGACCTGGACCATCGTGAAGCCGAACCTCTACAGACTGCCGGCCTTCCGGAAGCTTTGCGAGTTGGGTGAGGCAAAGACCATAGTCTTGACAGAGAAGCCGGTGTCGCCATCCATCTGGTGCAGCATGTTCTGCGGGAAGACATACGACGAGCACGGACACGACAGCTTCGTCTCACGTGGCAGAGTTGTCAGCAGAAACGACATCAAGGTTGACTTCATATGGGACGTGCTCAGTCGCCGGGGCAGAGACGTGAAGGCGCTGAACATACCCTTCGTCATTCCGCCTTTTTCCTTTGGAGTCGAATTCGAACCCATCGGCTTCGGCCTCCCCTCGGATCCCGGAGAGTGGCAGGAGGAATTGGAGACCGTTACCGCGACTATCAGACAGTTGATGGCGAAACGGCCCGATGTACTGATCGCCGCATACACCCTTCTCGACCGCATTCAGCATTTCCACTGGGGAGAGGAGTGCGTCCTTGAATGGTACGAAAGGGTCGATTCGAAGATTGATGAACTGGTCTTCACTTCAGGCTTTCTCGACGACTCGACGAGCAAGCTGATAGTGATCTCGGATCACGGGTTCTGCTCGTTCGGCGAGGCCAGGGTGCAGACACTGCCTGCGAAGTCCGAATGGGGCAGGTTGAAGGGTGACCACCACGAAGATGCCCTTCTCATAACCGTCAATATGGACTACCCTATTGAGAAGCCTCAAGATGTGTTTTATGCTTTGAGCCGAGAATTCGAGCAGGCCCAATAGGCCGCTCAGGAGCAGGACACATCAAGAGGCGCCCCAATCCCCCATTTGACGGGCCAGAGAAGCCCACAAGCATTGAAGCAGTGGCCGTAGTGAAGCCCAGGAAGAGAGGTGCGGGCCTCCGCACCATATGGTTCTTCCTCAGGCCGCATAAGCTGAGGCTGGCAATCCTTGTTCTCTTCTCGCTGGCAATCGCCTATCTTGAGGGACTTAACGTCGCTCTGATATATCCCATCCTCGAAGCCAGCCTTGATGCGCCCACAGGTCTGAGTGGGAATCCGTTTCTGGCAGTTGTGCGGACTATAGCCAGTGCCCTGCCCATCGACGACACCCTCATCTCCAACTGTGTAGTCTTCGTGCTGGTAACGGTGATCGTCTTCCTGTTGAGGCTAGCCTACATCAACCTCTCGATCAGGACGACCGCCAGAATACAGAATATGGCCCAGAACGCCGTCTTCAAGAAATACACCGAGTCAGACTACCAGTTCTTCGTGGACCACAAACAAGGTGAGCTTGTTTATAGAGCCACGATCGCACCGCGGTCTGCCACAAAGGTTTTCGATACAGTAACAAGACTACTCTCGGATCTAATGACTTCAGTATCCGTCATAGCAGTCCTGGCATCCATCTCTTGGAAGGGGGTTATCGCAGTTGCAGTCCTCGGTTTCGGGTACTTCTTCTTCACTCGATACCTGGGTAGAAGGGTTTCATATGTCGCGGGCAAGGGGATCGTCCGTGCCAGAGAGAATGAGAACGTAGTTCTGAACGAATACGTGACCGGAGTCAAACAGATCAGGGCCTCCAACAGCTCACACCGATGGAGAAGAGAGTTCGAGAAGACCGTCAGGACGCGCCTTGGATGGTGGCGAAAGAACAGCTTCTGGGGTCAAGCTCCTGCGCGCGTATTGGACCTCATTATGTATTCTGCAATCGGAATCATCGTAATTGCCATAAGGCTCTTGTACCCGGACGGTTTCGGGGCGATGGTGCCCATGTTCGGCACGTTCGCATTCGCGCTCCTCCGACTGATGCCACGCATGACGAAGGTCGGAAACCACTACATGCTGGTAATGAACAGCATGCCCAACCTCAATGTCGTCAGGCGGCTGCTGACCGAGAGTGAATACGAGTCGATCAGGAATGGCGACCGCAAATTCGATGGGCTCAAATCATCCATCGACTTCAAAGACGTCAGCTTCGCGCATTCGGGAAGAGGTATCACGCTGCATAGCATCAATATGTCACTCAAGAAAAATGAGACCACGGCATTGGTCGGGCCCTCGGGTTCCGGCAAGTCGACGATTGTAGACTTGCTGCTGCGCATGTATGACGTGGACGATGGCCACCTCTATATTGATGGAGTTGACATCCGAGAGTACGATGTCAATACATTCCGGGCCAGAGTGGGCTTTGTAGGACAGGAGACATTCATATACAATGCCTCGGTGAGGGACAACATCACGATGGGGGATGACTACTCAACGGAGGAAGTGGCCGCTGCAGTGCGATTGGCGAATGCTCATGATTTCGTAGAACACCTCCCGCGCGGATATGACACCATCGTCGGTGATCGAGGCACCCGGCTGTCCGGCGGGGAGAGACAGCGCCTCGCGATTGCCAGGGCTATGACTAGGAAACCTGACATACTCATACTGGACGAGGCCACCAGCGCTCTCGACAGTGTGTCGGAGAGCGTCGTACAGCAAGCGATTGACAGGGTATCAGCGGAATGCACTACCCTTGTCGTGGCCCATCGCCTGTCGACCATACGCAACGCAGACATCATCTATGTTCTGGACCAGGGCACCATAGTCGAGCAGGGTAACCATGGTGATCTCGTTGAGAAGCGGGGCAAGTACTGGGAGATGTATACACTTCAGAACGAGTGAGCTACTAGGGAATGGAACCACGTGTGCCTGACACATCGTGATGAGTTTGCCAAGGAAATCTGTGTCAATAGACTGCTATGTGACGAATCAGTTGCCGCAATTCTTCTGAAGGTTCGGCCGATCAATTGTGATACAAGCAAACATTAGTCACAAAGAAAGCAAACCGGCAGAAGCAGTACCTGGGCAGAAGAGCATCGCAACGCAACCAAGCGATGGCTCACAGCAGCCTTCGATCCTGATCAGACTGTCTAGAGTCAAAGGCCTGGTTCGCCGGTATCGCATCAAGCGGCAGAAGCAAGCCACGCTCAGGCTATTCGACAGTGAATCGCACAATCTTCGGAACATAGTGAAGCAGCGTCTGGACAGAGTACTCGAAATCGACCAGCCCCTGGCACTAATCTCGCAGTGCCCGCGGTCGGGAGGCACTCTCCTCAACCAGTTGACTGATTCGCATCCCGAATTGCATGTGCACCCACCCGAGTTGTCGATAGGCAACTCGCGCAGATTGGAGTGGCCTGTCGTAGATCTGTCCTCCAACCCTGAAGATTGGTTCGACCAGCTCGCCGAGTATCGGATGGCACGGCTGTCGGCGATAGGATACGAGAAACACGTGCGCTCCACCGGTTCATCCGGCGACACCCTTCCGTTTCTGTTCATGCCAGCCCTCCAGAAGAAGTTGTTCCTGCACCGCGTGAAATCTGTCCAAGTCAGCAGCCAACGGGAGGTATACAACCACTATATGACATCGTTCTTCAACGCATGGCTGGACTGCCAGAACCTGTACACCGCCAAGACCATGAAGAAGTGCGTGGTGGGTTTCACTCCCCGACTGAGCCTCAGCTCTGATAGTATGGACGCCTTTTTCTCATGTTATCCCGACGGGTGTCTGGTTACCATGGCAAGGGATCCCAGGAGCTGGTACGCATCTGCCAAGCGTTTCGCCTACAAGTGGGGAAACCGGGAGCAGATGCTTGATCTCTGGGAGAATTCCGCAAGGGCTACACTTGAACACAGGAGGCGATACGGAGACAAGGTCTACGTCATCATCTTTGACGACCTGCTGCGAGACACCGAATCCGTTATGCGTTCGCTCGCTGATCACCTCGGAATTAGGTTCGATCCGATTCTGCTCGAACCAACCTTCAACGGCTTCCGAATCAAGGCGGACTCCAGCTATGATGTGAAGGAACACGGTGTCATACAGGAGCCACTTCAGAGATACAGGAAGACACTGACTGCTGAAGACATCGATTACGTAGAGAGAAGGGCCGCATGACCTTACCCCCGAAAACAGTAACACATTGACTTAGAGTCCTCCGCTATGAT
>CAZNOI010000001.1:0-269535 GCA_964574685.1 uncultured Dehalococcoidia bacterium | reverse complement strand
TCGGCATGTTGCTGGTTCAACTCCCCTGTGTTGTGCTCTAGGCCTGATACGCCGCGGGCACGCCGTCCAGGTAGGTGAAGTCCTGCCAGGTGACGTGGTACTCCGACCTGCGGATGTCCTCCTGCACCCTGCTCCACCAGTCGCCGGGCACAACATCCGGCGCGGTGTCGTTGCCCTGCCCTAAGGACAACCGGACCGGAGGCCCCTCCGGCTGGCCGGCGACCGCCGCAGCCGCGAGAGGCGGCCCCGTAGACGGCCCCGCGTCAGGGCTGGCGTGCGCCAGCGGGGCGACCGCCCCCAGGGCCAGCGCAAGCGTAAGCACCAGCACAATGTTGCCGAATCGCGTTGTCGTTCTCATTTGGCTCCCCTCCGACTTGCGTTCCTCTATGGGCCACTGAGCCACGCGGATTCGCGCAGGCGCGACCGCCCAAGCCTTCTCCGCTATCGACTCCGGTGAACTGTAGAAGCCCACAGCCAGGCCCTACTAACCTCCGATAGCGCAGGCTGGACTGAGAAGCGTGATTGCGCAGTTCCTCAACTCTTTGCTTTCCCACCAAAGCATGGTTCTCCCCTCTCCTCGCGGGATACACCGCCGGGTCACAAGTCATCGTAAGACTAGCTCAAGGCCTTCGTCCCGTGCCACGTCCCCGAGAATCGAGAGGACCGTAGCGTCGGGCAAGTCAATCTTCGCAATTAGCAAGTCCCAGTCCATTGATAAGCACACGCAATGACACATCTCCAGTTCTTCGGCAATACGGTCATTTGGCGGTCCCTTCTCAAGGCTCTGCGTGGCGTCGAAGAGACGGGCCACTGTGCTCTGCCAATCGGCCGGACTGCGATCCAGTATGAACACGCTCTTCGCTCTCGGCACAAGTGGCGCGCTGGCAAGGATACTCGTCCACAAACATTCATCGTCACATTCACGCAGAGTAAAGATGGTGTAGTTGCCACGGTCGGTTACCATCGCATACTCGCAAGGCCGCAGGATGTCGACGAAATGGTCCCCGATCGGTGTCTCTAACCTGATGTACACGCGCGCATCTCCCCAGCATCGCCTGAACTCGGAGATCATTCTCGCTTGCATGCGTCCCCATATGTACCACCCCGTAGTACCGGGGAAGATTATCCGAGGATCGCAAATCCAAAACGGCGGCATACCCAGTTCGGTTAAGACCACCAGTTCTCTGGGCTTCTCATGCCGATACTTCAGCCAGTCAATGATCTTTCGCATCATGTCTGCAACTCCGTGATAGCCTATCGAATTGAATCGACGCTTCCCTCTAGGGTACGACGGTTGTGTCAATCGAACCAGCCTGCAACCCAATCACCAACGAAGCTCCCTCCAATTCCCCCGGCAATAGCACCCACCACGCCCCCTATGACTGTACCCGGACCTGGGCAGATTGCAGGGCCAGCGCAAGCACCAGCACCAGCACAATGTTGCCGAATCGCGTTGTCGTTCTCATTTGGCTCCCTCCTTCGACATCAAGGCGCTTCAACCTGCCCAAGTCCTTTCGGGCATCGATGGCTCCCACATCAGTTGTCCCACATGGACACACGTAGTGCGCCTTTTCCATAGTCGGCGGAGAACGAAGGCCGTTCTATCCAAGTTCTCTCACTCGTCGCCAGAATTTGTCCAACTGGTCCCGATCAGCGAGATTAGCCATCCTCGAATAGGCCTGTAAGCTCGAAGAGATGAAGCTTGGGCCAATAACGAGCCTCGGTTCCTTCTCCGCGAATAGATTGCACTCCCAGTCTATAGGAATCGAACGGTCGACTACCGTGAAGAGAGATGCCCAGGTGAAAAAGGGCACGTCAGCATCATCTACGATCTGGAAGCAAACATTGCCCTCGAAGACAGCGATTGCATGCACTACGTAGTCCTTGCCCTTAGTAATCAGCGTCTGAGACTCGGGGAACGTGCCACGAGGCAGAGCTTCCCTGGGGAAATCCCTGAACGTATCTGATATTGCTCTTACGATCATAGTCACCCCCATCTAGTGCTATCAGTAGTCCATTATCTTGAAATCGTCGAACTCATGGGTAAGCTCATTATACAGGAAGTGAACATTGATCTTATCGTCACCGAGTGTCGTGTGTATCCACTGGTACTTCGCCCATCCTGCTTCTGACCATGTCGGGTCATCTATATGATCGAAGATCTGACGTGCAGAAGCAGGCGACGACGCTGCCTCTTGGACGGCAAGTCTCTCAGCGAGAGTCCCCGGGAGATGCGAGCGCGTAGCTGCTCCCGCTGTTGACTTTCTGCCAAGCTGTCTGATGCCATAATCGATGATTTCATCGCCTTTGTTGCCCAGCTTGAACAGGTTCTTGGCCCACTTCCCGAACGGTCCGAAAGCGCCTATCAGCGGAATAATTGAGAATGCGGACAGACCAGCATTGACATAATCACCCTCCGCCGCATACCATGCGCCGTTGATGGCATCGGCTGGGTCAAAAAGAAACCCGGCGTAATCAAGTGCTGAATGGCCGATGCTACTGAAGGCGGCGAAGGCATACGCCCCCATCTCCACACTCCCGCCCCCGATTCTCTCACGGTAGAGGTCGTAATCGCTGGGCAAGCCATGACAGGCCGCAATCAGATCGTGATGTGCTTTCTCGGGGGTGATGTATATCGCATTCCCGGTTGGACCCCACACTAGATAGCCGCCTGGAGTGCCTATAAGATCGCCCGGTACACCATTATTCAGGCTGTACCAGCACGGAACCCCGTTGAAATCCCAGAAGTAGGACCACCCTTCTGAGCAATCGTAGGTCTCACCGTTGGGACCCGCTGGCCCCTCCTTGTGGCCAGTCGGATCGATGTACTTCAAGGGATTGTTGGTACAGTACGTGTACCTGTTTAGATTGGACGGATTGAAGGCAGCCTGTGCCAAGGCATCCGCACTGATGAACCTGCCCAACACTGGATCATAATAGCGGGCGTTGTAGAAATACAGGCCTGTATCGTCCAGCCTCTGGCCGGTGAACATCCTGTCCGTTCCGAGAGCGCCGCTGCTGCTCCTGGTCTCCCCGTACGGGTAGTACTTGACCCTTGCCACCAGCGCGCCCGACGCGTCGGTGGTCAGAGACGTGCCGGTGAGGTGGTCCTGGTGCACGAAGCGGAGATTCGCCCCGGCCTTGAACGCGACCAGCCTGGCGCCAAGGTAGTAGTACGCCGTCGCATTGCCCGTGGTCAGGTCCAGCTCGTAGTAACTGTTTACATAGACGGTGGTCTCGCCGTTCTCGGTCTTGATCACGCGGCCGCCGTCCCCGTCGTAGACGAAGGTGGTCAGGTCGTCCAACCCGGCGATGGCCGCCGGCATGTTGTCGGCGTTCCAGCTTATGGTCTGGTCGCCCCGGAGCACCATGTTGCCGTTGGCGTCGTTCACCTTCGATGCTTTTTCGATCGTTGGCATACTGCCCGTTCAACTCACGTCGTTGCGCGCCAGGTCTGGCAGGCCGCGGGCACGCCCTCCAAGTAGGTGAAGTCCTGCCAGGTGACGTGGTACTCCGACCTGCGGATGTCATCCTGCACCGCGCTCCACCAGTCGCCGGGCACCACATCCGGCGTGGTGTCGTTGCCCTGAGCGGCAACGAACCGGACCGGAGGCCCCTCCGGCTGGCCGGCGACTGCCGCAGCCGCCACGAGAGGAGGCTCCGTAGACGCCCCCGCGTCAGGGCTGGCGTGCGCGAGCGGGGCGACCGCCCCCAGGGCCAGCGCAAGCGCTAGTAGTGGTGCGAGGTAGTGGATTCGCGTTGTTGTCCTCATCTGGCTCCCTCCCGAGACGTCGTGCCGAACAGCAGCCCTCGGCTCTCCGAGGGCTTGAGCTATTCGCATGCCGACGACAGCTTGACAATCCAGAGATCGGTGTCCCCCAGATAGGTGCCGGTTGCACCCACAACGATATAGTCGCCTTCCGCGGTCTGAAGCACGTCCTCTCCATAAGCCAGTCCGTCGCCATCGAGCTGTCTGGTCCACTCCACTTCGCCCTGGCCGTCTGTCTTCGCCACCCAAAGGCTGCTCCACTTGCGCTCAGGAGACCGGAGGTAGCCTGTCGACACGAGTCCACCATCGGACGTCACTTGGAGCGATTCGATGTCGATGTCGTCATCACTGATTATCTTGCTCCATTGCACATTCCCCTGTGAATCGAGCTTCACGAGACATGCTTGATCATACATTTGGCTCGATGAGCCTTTGACAACACCGAGAATATAGCCTCCATCAGGCATCTGCCGGACGGACTGCGCAACGTCAGAGGCTTCCCCGCCATATGTTGCTGTCCACTCGACCTCACCGAATCCGTCGACTTTGACCAGCCAGGCGTCGGCACCTCTGTAGCCGACGATTGCGTATCCGCCATCGGATGTCTGCTCGATCCATGATGCGCGGTTGCCCTCGGGCCCGCCATACGTCTTCGTCCACTCTTCCTGGCCCGCCCCATCAAGCTTGACGAGCCAGAAGTCCGTATCGCTCCAGTCCGTCTCACGGCGATAGCCGACTGCAGCATAACCACCGTCTGCCGTCTGCTGAACGCATCGTATGTAGGTTAGGCTTTCACGGAACTCCTTTGTCCATTGCTCGTTTCGCTCGCCGTCCAACCTGCGTACCCATGAGAAGTGCTCCCCGCGTTGATTGCTCGACCACCCCCCGATCACGTACCCTCCGTCTCCAGACGAACAGACAGACACTGCATGGCCGGACCAGCCGGGGCGCTCCAGGTCATCACTCCACAACAAGTTGCCCTGAGTGTCGACCTTCAGCAGCCAGGCATGATCGACGCCGGGTTCAACTTGCATTGTCCCCGCGACGACGTACCCACCATCGGGCGATTCTATGATGGACACACCATGGTCGATCCAGTCTCCACCAAAGGCCTTGCTCCATTCAAGACACTGTTGGTTATGTTCCCCCTGGCACCCAGTCGAGGCAATAGCGAAAGTCAGTAATATGACCACCCCCCCCATCAAATGCTTCGCCACGACCACAGGTGTATTCATAAAGCTGCTCCCATATCCGCTCTTCTCAATGGCCCACTAGCCGCTCGATTGGGTGTGGGCGGCTGCTCCTACATTCCCCACGCTGACTGCACAGGGGCAGGTGCCGGCACTTGCCCCGAGAGTATCTGTGCAGCGTGTGTTGGGTCTGTCGCGACAATTCCGTATTGGCCCCTCGGAATAGACGAAGCGTCGTAGTACACACACGGGCTTACACCGTAGACGTACCATAACAACTGCATACCCCCGTACCCTAAGCTCATACCCGTCAAGGCGACCGCCGTGGCCGCGAGAGGAGGCCCAGTCGCCGGCCCCGCGTCAGGGCTGGCGTGCGCGAGCGGGGCGATCGCCCTCATGGCCAGCGCGAGCACTAGCACCAGCACAATGTTGCCGAATCGCGTTGTCGTTCTCATCTGACTCCTCCTGAGTTCTTGAGGGCGTTTTGTGATGCTGGACCGGCCTCGGCACACGACTCGGCCGCTGCCGGTTCCTGTTCAATGATTGACTGGACGATCTTGATTGCTTCGTCACGGCTGTGGCAATTGACGTTCAAGTGGAACGTTATGTCGCCCTGAGGCCACCAGAAGTGGAAGACCGTCCCAGTCTCGCGTTCTTGTATGGTGCTGTGCCAAGCATGCTCACACACAAGTACTCTGCATCCACCTATGATCAGTTCACTGTACTCGGGATTCGATATGGGATCGGGAAGGTGAACGGGATAGTTCATCTCGATCAACTCAATCGCGCTATTGAACTCACAGCCCGGCTTCTGGTAGGCCAAGATTACCTTCACAGCATTCGGCGGGGATAGCCCTTGCATCAACGGGTCAGCGTGCATCAAGTAACCCTCAATCCAATACTGCGTCCGAATGTCGTCGGGCATGTAGGTCGGGACGACTATAGCGAATGGTACATGCTCTTGAGCCACCTCCAAGTCGCGCGTGAGGAAACGTACGTCTTCTCTGAGCCAGAACATCTCGCTTTGGGGCGAGGCGCATGACAGCACGGAGACGAGTAGACAGGCACCAATCAGCAGAGATGCGCTTCGCATTGCCTTGCCTTGACCTCCTTCACTCTGGTAGTTCCTCGGGAGCAACTTGCTGTCGAGAGACGATCCAAGACCTGGCTACTCAGGATTGAAGATAGTGGGCCAGAGGTTGTCCGTCTCAGACAGACGACCGGTAGTCAAGTCTATCCAGTATGTGTCCGGGTGCCTTGTGATACAACCAGGATCCGTGATGTTGGGACGGTAGCCTACCTCCAGGTACACCGCCACCGTGGTGGCATCCGGAGGGATCACAATCGGCTCATTCGTGTGCCCATAGTAGTGATACTGAGACTGCATGGTAAGGGGGTTGGGATGGTAGTGGGGCGAGCAGCAACTCATCGCAAAGGGATTGAACGCTTGCCCATCATCCCCCTTCTCAATACTCTGCTCCCCGAGAATATCGGTAACACCGGGCGAAACCGGGACTGCCCACTCGTACGGCCCTTCTTGAACAAGATCGAACTCCAACTCTGCTACTGCCTCACCATTTGCCCCGGTAACGATACCGCCCATCGCGAAGGGTACCTGTCCAGTGGAGAGGAAGTTGTTCGTCCCGAAATACATGTCCACAACGACTCCTGTCGAGAGTGTATTACCCTGCACTTCGTTGTTGATGTGCATGTCCACTGCCCCGGCCACGCAAACGCCAATTTCGTCCATCAGCGGAGTCTGCCTATATGCGGCCGTCACATGCACCTCTGGCTCAATTGTCGCAGCTGTCCAACTGCCGTTGTACTCCTCCACAACCACTGTCTCCGCAACCTCTGCAACCGTCGCGATCGTTTCCACTACCGCATCCACGACTCCTAGCACTTGATTCGCTGCCCAGTTGACCAGGTCGCCAAGACTTCGCCTGCCTGACGGGTCGATACAACCCAGCGGATTGCCCAGGCAGTAAGAGTACCTGTTGAAGGACTGAGGGGTTGCCGACTCAGGAACCAGCGTATCAGCACTGATGAACCTGCCCAGCAGCGGGTCGTAGTAGCGGGCGTTGTAGAAGTACAGCCCGGTGCCGTCCAGCATCTGCCCGGTGAACATCCGGTCCGTGCCGAGCGCGCCGCTGCTGCTCCGGGTCTCGCCGTAGGGGTAGTACTTGGTCTTAGCGACCAGGTCGCCCGAGCTGTCGGTGGTCAGAGACGTCCCGGTGAGGTGGTCCAGGGTGTCGCTTGTCTTCGCTGCCTTTTCGATCGTCGGCATGTTGCCCATTAAACTCACGTCGTTGTGCGCCAGGCCTGGCAGGCCGCAGCCAATAGCGATAGCGGCCCCGGGTCAGGGCTCGCGTGGGCGAGGGGGGCGATCGCCCCCAGGGCAATCGCAAGCGCCGCCGCGGGAAGCGTAGGGTTGACACGCGTTCTTCTGCTCATCAGAACCTCCGGGTCTCTAGGTGAGACAATGCCGACAACCTCCGTGCACAGCTTCGGCTGGACACAATGGATGCCCACCTCGACGCTATTTGTAGGCACCAGCGGTGGTGATTGGCACTTCCGCAACGAGCTTCACATACCACCCTTCTTGCGATACCACAACACGTGATGGGTCTATGCCTTCCTCGCTCTCCAACAACTGTGCTCTTGCCTGCACGAAGGACTCGGTTACCTCAGCGCTCCGCGACGTAGCGACGAGCGTACAGCGTACAGCGTGCACATCTGCCGCGAGCGAGGAGCCGAACAAGACGGTGTCGGATCGACCGGAGTCAGACCACCACTCGACTTCGCTGTAGGACACTACCAACCCCCTCGGTAGCCTAGACAGTACGCCAAGGGCTTCGTTGTTGTCGTGCAGGGACTTGCTCTGACCCACAAGAACACGGATTGCGTGCTCCACCCCAGTCTCCGAGCCAGCTATTGCTATCCCATCATCCAAAGCAACATAGGTTTCCTGCCATCCCTCCTTACCCCACAGCTCCACCCCTTGGTATTCACTGATGCACCAACCCTCACTCCTTAGGCGCGTCCTCATCTCCGCAAGCTGAAGCTCTCCGGCAAACAAATGCACAGAGTCAGAGGCTGCCCAGTACTGAACTTGCTCGAAGCGACCAATGATCCCCCAGGGGCTGCCCTCCTCGAACATGTGAACTAGGTTGGTATACTCGCTATGCAAGGCTGGTTCCCTCCGCAGTGCCTCAAGGTCGTTGAACTGGACGTGAAGAATATCTTCCGGCAGTCTTCGCATCAGATCGGTGATCCAGGGTTGGATGTTGCCCGCGTCTTCTTCGTCGGGACACGAGCAGCCTAGACCTGAGAAGCTGACGATGAAGAACGCTAGGATCAGCATAGTGATGATCGCTCTGTTCATGTTCTGCGCTCCTTTGGGTCCGTCTGAACACCTCCAACCTACGGCCTTCGGCCCAATGTCCCAGGGAACGCGTCCCTCGATTCCGTAAGGGCTGTCGCGCAGTTCCCGCCACGATGCAGCGTCCTGTGTTACGGTATGTGCGTGATGGCCCAGGTCAGTCCCCTGTCCAGCAACATCTTTCCGGTCTCTTTCGCTAATTCCACGAGGGCGTACTTCGTCATCTCGCGGGCACCCGGCATCCAATTCCCTTCCCCACCCCATTGGCCAACCTGCTGACCCACGTTGTCGTACATCGTAATGCGGGTCTCTTCAAGCGCGCCGGCGTTCTTCATATCGCCATAAATCGCGGACAGAACATCCTGGAAGGGGCGCCTCTTTAGTAAGCCTGCAGCCAGTCCATAGCTGTTACGAGCAGCCCAATTGCAGTTGATATAGCCCGGAGTCTGGAACCCTACTTCGAGCGTCATGATGGGGTCATTCAGATACTCTATCCCCGGGCAGTAGTTGAACTGAAAAGCAGTGTGCCACCATTGAAGGTTGCTTACGGTAATCCAGTCAGACCATACGAAAGCGTAAGAGTAGTGGCAGTATTCATTTGCGTAGACGTCAAGTACGTATCCATCCTGCGCATAGAATGAAGACTCCCACCATCCCTCCATCAACGCCCACTTCGGTATAGGCGTCCACACTGGCACTCCCTCCTCATCATAGACGAGCGAGCCGCCCCATGGCCATTCCGACACGCTCCCGGCTGTTCCCGATGCTTGGTTCTCCGTAGGGAACCAATGGGGAATCCACCCGTCAGGGTTGTCCACACACGGCACCCATATGTAGTCCCACCCCGGAATATCGTCGAACTGTACGTCCGGCGGCTCGTTCCCGTAACCCGTCGGATCAACATACCTTAGCGGGTTGTTGAGGCAGTAGGAGTACCTGTTGAAGGACTGGGGATTTATGTAGTTCGGTACCAGAGTATCCGGACTGATGAACCTGCCCAGCAGGGGGTCGTAGTATCGGGCGTTGTAGAAGTACAGGCCGGTGCCGTCCAGCCTCTGGCCGGTGAACATCCTGTCCGTTCCGAGAGCGCCGCTGCTGCTCCTGGTCTCCCCGTACGGGTAGTACTTGACCCTTGCCACCAGCGCGCCCGACGCGTCGGTGGTCAGAGACGTGCCGGTGAGGTGGTCCTGGTGCACGAAGCGGAGATTCGCCCCGGCCTTGAACGCGACCAGCCTGGCGCCAAGGTAGTAGTACGCCGTCGCATTGCCCGTGGTCAGGTCCAGCTCGTAGTAACTGTTTACATAGACGGTGGTCTCGCCGTTCTCGGTCTTGATCACGCGGCCGCCGTCCCCGTCGTAGACGAAGGTGGTCAGGTCGTCCAACCCGGCGATGGCCGCCGGCATGTTGTCGGCGTTCCAGCTTATGGTCTGGTCGCCCCGGAGCACCATGTTGCCGTTGGCGTCGTAGTCGTAGGTCGTGTTGCCGAACTGAGTGACGGCGTGCGGCCTGCTCGACCCGTAGGTATAGGATACGCTGTTCCTGGAGACGATGTTGCCGATGGCGTCGTAGCTGTAGCTCCTGCTGTAGGCCCCCGAGGCCGCCGTGAGCCTGTCCAGGAAGTCGTAGGTGAAGCTCTCCGTCTCCTCATCGACCGCGTCGTATCTGGTTACGAGGTTGCCCGCGTCGTCCCATGTGTGCTGCACCTGCTGGTGGGTGGTCTCCCCCTTGTAGGTCTTAATCTCGTACAGCATGCCGTAGTGGTCGCTCCCGTGGTCAAGGCCCCAGTAGTCGAACTCGGTGGTGACCCCGTTGCCCAGGTTGATCTGCGTGATCGCCCCGAGCTGGTTGTACAGCGCGCTGGAGACGAGCGTGCCCGTCTCGTTGCCGCTCAGCGAGTACGGGAGGCCCCGGTCGCTGTAGGTCTGGGTCACGGTCTCCCCCGTGGGGTACTGGACGGTGGTGAGCCTGCCGGCCGCGTCGTAGGTGAACCCGGTCACGTAGTACCCGCCGAGGATGGTGCGGCTCTCCTCGACCAGGCGGCCCCGCGCGTCGTAGACCCAGTTGGAGGAGCCGGAGGCGTCGATCATGCCGGTGCGGCGGCCCAGCCCGAAGGCATCGGCGTCGTCGTAGGTGTACAGGACGTCGGTCATACCCGAGCCATCGGGGTACGACTTGCCCGTGAGCCGGTCGAGGGCGTCGGTTAGATTCGCTGCCTTTTCGATCGTCGGCATCATCCGGGTAACCTGCGTCATTGTATGCGACGCACTGCACAGACCTTACAACAGAAGGCGCAAGGCTGCAAGTACCCGCCCTACGCATGCGCCTGATCAACAATCGGGGGTTCGGGGGCGAAGCCCCCGAGAGGCATGTGGGAGGGAGGGTGGGAAGGAACAGGGTCCGTTCAGCGATGGCTGGGGAGGAGGGGTGGACTCAGGCGGCCCTGGCGGCTATCAGGTCGCCCATCTGACGGGTGCCTACCTTCCTCATCCCGTCGCTCATGATGTCGTACGTGCGGTAGCCGTCCTGGAGCACGGCATCGATCGCCTTCTCCACGGCGTCCGCTTCCGCCGTCAGGCCGAGCGAGTAGCGCAGCATCATCGCCGCGCTGAGGATGGTGGCGATCGGGTTGGCCATGTCCTGCCGCGCTCTGCGCGGCGAGCTTCCGTGGATCGGCTCGTAGAGGCCGAAGATGCGATCTCCCGCACGCGGTATCCCGGCGATGCTTGCAGATGGCAGCATACCAAGAGAACCCGCGAGCATGGACGCCTCATCGGTCAGGATGTCCCCGAAGGTGTTCTCGGTGACTATGACGTCGAAGTCGGCGGGGCGCTGGATCAGGCGCATGGAGCACGCGTCGACAAGCTGGTGCTCCAGCTCAACGTCTGGGTAGTCCTTCGAGACCTCGACGGCCACCTGCCGCCACAGGCGCGACGTCTCCAGGACGTTGGCCTTGTCCACGGAGGCCAGCTTCTTCCGCCGGGTCCGCGCAAGCTCGAACCCCGCCCGCACTATGCGCTCTATCTCTCCCTCGGAGTAGGCCATCGTATCCACGGCGCGCCTGCCCCTGGCGTTTGTCCACCGCCGTTTCGGCTTGCCGAAATATAGCCCGCCCGTAAGCTCCCGGACCACCAGCATGTCCACGCCTCGAAGCACCTCGGGCTTGAGAGTGGTCGAGTCCTCCAGGATCGGCAGGACCTTCACGGGACGCAGGTTGGCGAAGAGCCGCAGCGACTTGCGAAGCTCGAGCAGCCCGTCCTCGGGCCGCACCTTGCCCAGCGGGTCGTCCCACTTCGGCCCCCCGACCGCCCCGAGCAGCACGGCATCGCTCCTTCTGCACATCCTGAGGCAGTCGCGTGTCAGGGGCACGCCGTGATTGTCAATTGACGCTCCACCTATGTCGCCGTAGGTGACCTGTATATGGTGGCCTGATTTGGCGGCGACGGCCTGCAGGACCTTGACGGCCTCCGCCGCTACCTCCGGGCCGACACCGTCGCCGGGAAGGACTGCGATGCTGAACTTCATTTGCGCGCGCCTCCGGCCGCAAGCCTGCGCTTCGTGTGCTCGATTAGACCGCCCGCCTCGATCAGGTCGAGCATGAACTGTGGAAAAGGCTTCGCCTTGAACGTGGTGCCCTTCGTCTTGTTCACGATCTCGCCGGTGGAAAGCTCGACCTCCAGCTCGTCCCCGGCGTCGGTGCCGTCGACTGCCTCCGGGCACTCGAGTATGGGCAGGCCGATGTTGAGAGAGTTGCGGTAGAAGATGCGGGCGAAGCTCCCGGCGATGACGCAGCCGATGTCTGCCGCCTTCAGCGCGAGCGGAGCGTGCTCTCTGGATGAGCCGCAGCCGAAGTTCGTCTCGGCGACGATGATGTCGCCGGGCCTGACCCTGCTCAGGAACTCGGGGTCGATATCCTCCATGCAGTGCCTGGCCAGCTCGCCGGCATCCCACACGTTGAGGTAGCGCGCCGGTATGATGACGTCGGTGTTGATGTCGGCGCCGTACTTGTGGACTATGCCTTTGATCACCCCACCACCTCCCCCGGCCCCGCGATCCGCCCCGCGATGGCGCTCGCCGCGGCCACGGCGGGCCCCGCCAGGTAGACCTCCGATTCCGTGCTGCCCATCCTGCCCACGAAGTTGCGGTTCGTGGTCGAAACGCATCGCTCTCCCGCCGCGAGAATGCCCATGTACCCGCCCAGGCACGGGCCGCACGTCGGCGTGCTCACCACCGCGCCGGCCTCGACGAGGCTCTCTATCAGGCCGCCGCGCAGGGACTCCATGTAGACGTGCTGCGTGCCGGGGATGACGATACAGCGCACGCGCTTGTTCACCTTCCGGTTGTGCAGTATCTCCGCCGCCGTGATCATGTCCTCGATGCGGCCGTTGGTGCAGCTCCCGATGACCACCTGGTCGATCTCGACGTCTCCCACCTGGCTGATGGGCCTTGTGTTCGACGGCTGGTGCGGGAACGCGACCTGCGGCTCTATCGCCGAAGCGTCGTACTCTATGACCTGCGCGTAGGCGGCGTCGGCACCCGGCTCGTAGACTGTGTAGTCGCGATCCGCCCTCTGCTTGACATAAGACCTGGTCCTGTCATCGACCCGGAAGATGCCTGCCTTGCCTCCGGCCTCGATGGCCATGTTGGACATGGTGAAGCGGCTGTCCATCGACAGGGCGGAAACCGCCTCGCCGGTGAACTCCAGCGCCGAGTAGAGAGCGCCGTCCACGCCGATGTCGCCGATCGTGTACAGGATCAGGTCCTTTCCGCAGACCCATTTCTGCGTCCTGCCGTGATAGACGAACTTGATGGTGGGTGGCACCTTCATCCAGATATCGCCGGTGGCCATGGCGGCGGCTATGTCGGTCGAGCCCATGCCGGTGGCGAAGGCCCCGACCGCGCCGTACGTGCAGGTGTGCGAGTCAGCTCCGATGACCACGTCGCCGGGCAGCACCAGGCCCTTCTCGGGGAGCAGGACGTGCTCGATGCCCATCTCGCCCACCTCGTAGTAGATGAGGCACTGGCTGAGCGCGAACTCGCGCATCATCTTCGCCTGCTCGGCAGAAGCGATGTCCTTGTTGGGCACGAAGTGATCGGGCACCATCACGATCTTCGAAGGGTCGAACACCCGGCTCACGCCGAGCCGATTGAACTCCTTGATAGCGATGGGCGCGGTGATGTCGTTGGCCAGCACCAGGTCGACCTTGACGTTGACCAGATCGCCGGGCGTAACCCGCGATTTGCTGCTGTGTGCCGCCAGTATCTTCTCGACCAGTGTCATGTGCCGGACCTCAAACGCAACTATTATTGCACATCTGCACGCGGGCAAACCAGTGTCGTGTCTTGGCTTGGAGGCACGGTTTTTTTGCGGGTTGGTCTCGACTCTGCTAGAATGTCGCTTCCCATCGGGTTGAGGAGGCGATATGCGGTCGGACGAAACGTGGTCGGCGAGACTGGTATATACGGTGCGCCTGGCAACCGGCGAGCAGGCGACGCACACCTATGACCTGCCTGACAAGCCCGCCGAGGGAATCAAGGCCGCGAAAGTCTTTGACGAAACCATCATGGCCGGGCTCAACAGCCGGGAAGAGCTGCATCTCTTCTTCCCTTCAAGTCGATACCAGCCAACAGCAGTCTACAACAGGGACTGGGTCGTGAGCGTTGAATTCGGTACTCAAGATGCCGGCGAATACGATGAGGCTATTCGCTAGGCTCGCGAGAGATGGCTTCGCACCCTTGGGCTCAAAAAGGTCAGCCGGACCTAGATCAATACGCATCTTGCCACTTCATGGGGATGCTACTGCAGGGTCGAAGGCCACAGTTCTTCCTGAGCGGTGCTGAGGAGGCGGGAGCGCGAGTGGCTTGTGCCCGTTGGGCGCTGTCTTCCGCGCAGTCTCCCTGCGCTGCTGTAACCGGAGTTCTCGCCGGGGCTCTCGAAGTCTACTAGTAGCTTCTGGGCCTGGACTCTTCTCTCATCTTCGCGTAGCACTCGTTGCAGTACACGGGCCTGTCACCGCGCGGCTCGAACGGAACCTGCGCGTCCGCGCCACAAGAGGCGCAGGTGACGTTGAAGTACTGCCTCTCAGCACGCATTCCCCCTGACCTTCGCCTGGCGGCTCGGCACTCGGGGCAGCGGCTCGGGTCGTTCTCCAGTCCCTTGGACTTGAAGAACTCCTGCTCGCCCGCCGTGAACACGAATTCGGCTCCGCAGTCACGGCAGACAAGCGTCCTGTCGGTCATCTCCATGGTCGGCCTCCTGGTTTCCTTTGACGTCCCGCCGAGGTCAGATGCGCTGTCAGCCCGAGAGCGTCATGCAAGCGCCAACCTGAACCGGCGCGAACGTTTCACATAGTATACTCTCGCAGTCAAGCCCCCGCAATATGGAAAAACCATCATCCGCGCGAGGGACTCTTCCAGAGGGATTCCCTGAGGCGATAGGCGGGTACGACAGGCGGCGCAGCTTCCCGGGGTCAGGTCTGACTACCCAGCGACCGGGCGAATGTGAGGTATAGCCTGGCAGCTTCGATCACCTGCTCGAAGGAGACGGACTCCTCGGGAGTGTGCGCCTCTTCCAGGTGGCCGGGGCCGAGCACCACGGGGTTGACGCCGGCTGTCCACAGCACGCTTCCGTCGGAGTGACTTCTGAAGTCCTGTGGCTCCCAGGGAAGGCCGACGGCCTCACAGGCCTCCTTGAGTACCTTCACCTGTGGACTGCGCCTCGACACGCGATACCCTGAGTACGTGTCCTCGAACCTGATCTGGGCATCGAGACCCGGCGTTGTCTTGTTCGCGTTCTCGACCAGTCTCTCGAGGTCGGCCTTCAGTACGTCGATGCGTGACTCGGGATGCAGGTGGAGGTCGAGCCAGCTCTCACAGGCATCCGGCACGACGAATCCCGCCGGGAAGCTGGTTAGCTGCCTGATGTTGCAGAACAGCTTCGAAGATGACCCTGCATACTCGATCACGTGCAGGAGCAGTCTCAGCATGCTCTCGATGGCGTTGTGGCCGAGTTCCGGTACCGACGAATGGACCCTCTTACCCTTTGTGCGGAGCTGTACCTCCATGTACCCGTAGTGACCGAGGCAGGGGGACAGGCCCGTCGGCTCGCCGATGATCCCCCAGGGGAAGCTGTACTCGCGCACCAGCGCCTTGGCGCCGTCGCTCTCCTCTTCCTCCCCCACCACCAGGGCCAGCCCAACGGGCGGGAGGGCCTCCCCGGTCTCCGCGAGGACGCAGAAGGCCTCCATCATGGCGGCACAACCTCCCTTCATGTCCGTGCTGCCGAGGCCGTACAACGTATCGTCGTCTTCATGCAGGCCGTAGTCTTCCAGGTCATAGGCAACGATTGTGTCCAGGTGGCCCACGAAGCACGCCTGTATCTCCTGGTCGTCCTCCGGCCAGACGATGACGTTGAACCGGTTGCCGTCGACTTCCTGCCGGGTGACCTCCAGGCCGTGGTGCTTGAGATACCTCTCGACGAAGCGGACTATTTGCTCCTCCTTGCCGGAGGGGCTGTAGATGTCAATGAGGTCTCCCAGCAGCTTGCGCAGTCTGGTAGGCTGGATCGCGGCCGCATCCTGTCCGTCTATTGGCTTGACCATACTCTTCTCGCGCACACGCCGGCTATGCTTTCTTCGTTCGTCTTATTGTCTTGGCCAGCCAGAGGTGCTCGCCTCTGACAGAGAAGCCCTGTTCCTCGAAGAAGGCGACGGCCGGTTCGTTGCCGCCCTCTGTATCGGCGATTATCATGCGCGCTCCATCTTCTTTCAGCCTCTCTTCCAGCCTTCTGTACAGGCGCCGCCCGAGCTTCGTTCTCTGGTAGCGCTCATCCACCCCGATCCAGTTGATGTAGCCATAGGTCTTCCAGGCAGTGCCGCTCTTCTCTATGGTGGTTGCCAGGACGAATCCCACTATCTCGTCATCCGCTTCGGCGACCAGACAGTAGTCAGGGTCTGAGCTGAAGTACTCGGTGACCTCGTACGGGTCCCACGTCCGGTAGAGGATCGGGAGTTCCTCGCTCGTGAACAGGCTTTCGCCGAGGTGGTAGACTGCGGCCAGATCGTCGATCTCCATCTCCCGGATGACTATCTCGCGCTTCTTCTCATGAGTCCCCTCTGACATGTGCTGCTCCGCTTGTACCGATTGTACTTAGGTCATAGTAGTACCGAAGTTAGGCGTTTTCAATAGTGCGTTAGTCTGTCTGCCGTAGGAATAATGGGGGATACTGCTCGCCGTTCCGGCAAGGTATAGTCTCAGGGCTGCAGGCCGCGCCATGCCGGGAAGGACCTGATGCTTCAGCAACCCATAGCCGGGGCCACTGTCAGATGGATGAAGGGCAGGGTGCAGAAGGCCGTTGCACGGGACCGGCGAGTGCAGGGCCGAGTGCTCTGGGCCTCGAAGAGGCTCTGGCCCTGGAGAGAGGTCAATCTGGCCGGGGCGGTCGCCGGTCTGGCGCTGCTGGACTACCTGACCACCATTGCCGCTCTTGAGATCGCCGGCAGAGAGGCCGTGTACGAGCGCGGCATACTGGCCGGCTGGGCCCTGAAGCTCGGTGGCGCCGGCTGGCTTCTCCTTGTGGATGCGGCCGCCGTGGCCGCCTTGCTCGTCCTGGCCTTCGGCATCCGATGGCTCTGCTATCGCATCGGTTTCGACGGATTCGGGCGCGCCAGCTTCGTGCTGCTGCTGTGGCCCTATGCGGTGGTGGCATTGGCCGCAGTAGTGAACAACCTGATTCTCAGTCTGGCCTGACGATCCGTGTGACAAGCCGGACTAGGCCTTCTCAAAGGCGGCGATGAGACGGTTCAGCGCGTTGAGATAGGCTTTCGCGCTGGCAACGATGATGTCCGTGGAAGCTCCCCGGCCGGTGTAGGTACGACTCCCGCTCTGAATGCGGATGGTGACCTCGCCTAGGGCGTCGATCCCCTCGGTGACCGACTTAACGCTGAACTCGATCAGCTCGTTGGGGACTCCCACCAGTCGATTGATGGCCTTGTATATGGCGTCAACGGGTCCGGTACCCAGAGCGGCGTCGGCTATACCGGCCCCGTCCGGCCCGGTGAGTCTCACCGTTGCTGTGGGTACGCTATGGTCTCCACAGGATACCTGCACGTGCTCAAGGTGATAGGTCTCGGATACCAGGCGCAGTTCCTCGGCAACGAGCGCTTCCAGGTCTCGGTCGGTTATCTCGCGCTTCTTGTCCGCGACTTCCTTGAAGGCGACAAAGGCGCGCTTAAGCTCCTCATCGTTCAGCGCGAACCCGAGCTCTTCGAGGCGGGCCTTGAACGCGTGACGGCCACTCAGCTTACCCAGCGTCAGCGAGCTGCCGGTCAGGCCGACGTCTCTCGGGTCCATGATCTCGTACGTGGACCGTTCCTTGAGGATCCCATCCTGATGGATGCCGGACTCATGTCGGAAGGCATTCGCTCCGACGATGGCCTTGTTGGCCTGAACATACATCCCGGTTATGTCGCTGACCAGGCGGCTCGTCTTGTGGATCTGCCTGGTATCGATCCCGGTGGTGTATCCGAGGGAGTCCTTCCTGACTTGCAGCGCCATGACGATCTCTTCGAGGGAAGCGTTGCCGGCGCGCTCACCAATTCCGTTAATCGTGCACTCGACCTGCCGCGCGCCGTGCTCGACGGCGGCCAGACTGTTGGCCACGGCCAGTCCGAGGTCGTTGTGGCAGTGCACGCTGATCACCGCCCTGTCTATGCAGGGCACGTTCTCGAAGATGCCGTCTATTAGCTGCGCGAACTCACTTGGGATGGTGTATCCCACCGTGTCCGGGATGTTGACCGTTGTTGCACCGGCCTTAATGGCGGTCTCCACTATAGTGTGGAGGAACTCGCGGTCGGTCCTGGTCGCGTCCATCGGTGAGAACTCGACGTTGTCGACGTACCCCCTGGCGCGTGCCACCATCTCGCTGCAGAGGCTGACTACCTGGTCCCTGCTCTTCTTCAACTGGTGCGACATGTGGACTTCCGAGCTCGAGAGGAAGACGTGTATCCTGGGGCTGGCTGCGCCTTTCACCGCCTCCCATGCGGCGTCCACTGCCTGTGGCGTTGCGTGCGAGAGAGCACAGATCGTCGAGTCGCGCACCTCTTCCGATATGCGGCTTACCGCCTCCAGGTCCCCCTGCGAAGCCGCAGGGAATCCCGCCTCGATGACGTCTACCTTCAGCCTTTCAAGCTGTCGGGCGATTTCGGCCTTCTCCTCGAGGTTGAGCGCTGCCCCGGCGGACTGCTCGCCGTCCCGCAACGTCGTGTCGAATATGACTACCTTGTCCAATTGCTCCTCTGACTGCCGGTCATTTCGGGTCGAGCCAGGGCATCATCGCCCTTAGCTCCTTACCGATCACCTCGATCGGGTGTTCCCGCTCCTTCTTCTTCAGCCGGTTGAATGAGGGGCATCCCGCCTGATTCTCCAGTACCCACTTCGTGGCGAACGAGCCATCCTGGATTTCAGCCAGTATCTGCCTCATGACGTCCTTCGAGCACTCGTCGATGACGCGAGGCCCGGAGATGTAGCCCCCGTACTCTGCCGTGTCACTGACAGAGTAGTTCATGTAGCTCAGCCCGCCCTGGTAGAAGAGATCGACTATCAGCTTCAGCTCGTGCATGCACTCGAAGTAGGCAACCTCGGGCTGGTAGCCCGCGTCGACCAGGGTCTCGAAGGCGGCCTTCACCAGACAGGCCACTCCACCACAGAGCACGGCCTGCTCGCCGAAAAGGTCGGTCTCCGTCTCCTCCTCGAACGTGGTGTCCAGCACCCCGGCCCGCGTGCAGCCCAGGCCCTTAGCGTAGGCAAGCGCGATCTTCTTGGCCTTCTTGCTGGCGTCCTGGTGCACTGCGACAAGGGCCGGCGCTCCCGACCCCTCGGTGTAGGTCCTTCTCAGCATGTGGCCGGGACACTTCGGCGCTATCATAGTCACGTCGACGAAGCTTGGGGGGACAACCTGGTTGTAGTGGATGTTGAAGCCGTGGGCGAACACCAGCATCTTGCCCTTCCTGAGGTCCTTCTCGATCTGGCGGTAGACCACCGGATGGAGGTTGTCGGGGACCAGCATCGTTATGATGTCGGCCTCCTTTGCCATCGCATCTGCGGTCATGACCCTGAAGCCCGCCTTGTCCGCCTCCTTCCAGTTAGGTGTGCCTTTGGCTTCCGCCACGATCACGTTGCAGCCGCTGTCCTTCAGGTTCTGGGCGTGCGCGTGCCCCTGGCTCCCGTAGCCGACGATCCCGATGACCTTGTCCTTCAACAGACCCAGATCGGCGTCCTTGTCGTAGTACATAGTGCACCTCTGCCAAATTAGGTAGTCGATGAACCTGCGCGGGCGGCCGGGTGAGCTGCCTGCCGCTGCCGGCCTACTCCACCCCGCCTCCCTCGCGCTGCACGGCGATCCTGCCAGTGCGGGCCAGCTCCTTGATGCCGAACCTTCTCAGGAGGCTATAGAGCGAGTTGATTTTCGAGTCGTCGCCGGTGGCCTCAACTATGATGGAGTCGGGGCCTACGTCCACAATCTTGGCCTTGAATATGTCAACGATCTGGATGATCTCGCTGCGCGTCGACGAAGTCGCGTGCACCTTGATCAGGGCCAGCTCGCGTGACACGATACCCTCGCCGGTGATGTCAGTCAGCTTCACGACCTCGACCAGCTTCTCCAGTTGCTTTCGTACCTGCTCGACCGCAGTCGTTGCCCCGTCCACGACAATGGTCATCCTGGAGATGCCAGGGTTCTCGGAATGGCCGACGGCGATGCTGTCGATGTTGAAGTTTCGCCGCCGGATAAGGCTCGCGACGCGGTTCAGTACTCCCGGCTTGTCCTGGACCAATGCAACCAGAGTATGTTTCGTCATTTCATCTTCACCCTGACCGAGGGTATATCGGCCAACTAGAGGTTGCTCGTCTCCTTGGGCTTCGATTTCGGGACAGCTCTCTTGCTTGGCGCTTCAATTATCTGCGCCAGCGTCGATCCGGGCGCGACCATGGGGTAGACGTTCTCCTCGGCCTCGACCCTGAAGTCTATGAGGTAGGGTCCCGGATGCTCCATTGCCTTCTTGATGGCTGGGACGACCTGGGCCTTCGTGGTTACCCTGGACGCGGCGACCCCGTATGCCTCCGCTACCTTCACGAAGTCCGGCCCCAGCAGCGGGGTAGCTACATACCGCTTGTCGTAGAACAGCTCCTGCCACTGCCTGACCATACCCAGGAAGCCGTTGTTCAGTATGGCTATCTTGACCGCGATGTCGTCCTGGACCAGAGTCATCAGCTCTTGGATGGTCATCTGGAAGCCGCCGTCGCCCGCTACGGCCCACACTGTCTCGTCCGGCTTGCCCACCTTCGCCCCCATGGCGGACGGGAGCTCGAATCCCATAGTCCCCAGTCCGCCGGACGAGACCAGGCTGTTGGGCTTTCGATAACAGAAGTGCTGAGCCGCCCACATCTGGTTCTGGCCCACGCCGGTGCATATGATTGCATTTCCGCCTGTCACTTCACATATCTTACTCACCACGTACTGCGGTATGAGCTTGCTGGTTTTCTGTATCGCATCAGAGGGGTGCTCTTTGCGCCATCTCTTGACCTGGGCTACCCAGTCCCGGCGCTTCGCGCCCTCCACCTGCTTGTTGAGCGCCCGGAGGATCTCCTTGACCTCTCCCACTATCGGCACGTTCACGTGCACATTCTTGCCGATCTCCGCGGGATCGATATCGATGTGGATGACCTGAGCATGCGGCGCGAAGCCGGCGACCTTCGCGGTAGCGCGATCGTCGAAGCGCATGCCTATCGCAATGATGAGGTCTGAAGCGTCCACGGCCAGATTGGCGTATGCCATGCCATGCATCCCCAGCATGCCCAGGCTCAGCTCGTGGTCCTCGGGGAAGCAGCTCTTGCCCAGCAGGGTGGTTATGACCGGTATGTGCGCCTTATCCGCCAGCTCGAACAACTCCTTGTAGGCCTCGCTGACAATGACGCCGCGGCCCGCCAGAATGATCGGCTTCTTGGACTCATTGATGACCCTGGCGGCCTTCCTGATTTGCGCAGGATGTCCCTTCACAGTCGGCCTGTATCCCGGCAGGTCCACCTTCTCCGGGTAGTGGAAGTTGGCTTCCTCCACGAAGACGTCACGCGGTATGTCCAGGAGCACCGGCCCCGGTCTCCCTGTTCCGGCTATGTGAAATGCCTCGCGAACGGTTGTTGCCATCTCTTCGGCCTTGAGAACGAGGTAGCTGTGCTTCGTTATCGGTACGGTGATGCCCGTGATGTCCACTTCCTGAAAGGCATCCTTGCCGATGAAGGGGCGGGCAACTTGGCCCGTAATCGCTACCATGGGTGAGGAGTCCAAATGAGCATTTGCTATGCCGGTCACCAGGTTGCATGCGCCCGGCCCGGAAGTGGCTATGCAGACGCCTACCTTGCCCGTCACGCGGGCATATGCATCCGCAGCGTGCGCGGCGCCCTGCTCGTGGCGAACCAGTATGTGCCTCAACTGCGGGTACTGGGGCAGCACGTCGTAGAGACCCAGTACGGACCCGCCCGGGAAGCCGAATATGACCTCCACGCCCTCACGCACGAGGCATTCACACAGTATCTGCGCACCTTTGAGCTTCATTGGAGTCTCCTACCTGAAAACGGCGCCCGTCGCCGCGGAACTCACCCTCTGGACATACCTCTCCAGATAGCCCGTCTTGATCTTCGGTTCGAACGGCTGCAACTCCGACAGACGCTTCTCGATCTCATCGGCAGGAAGATCGACATCGACACGGTTGTTTGGTATGTCGATGCTGACCGGGTCTCCGTCCCTGAGCGCGGCGACCGGTCCTCTGTCGGCGGCCTCCGGCGAGACGTGCCCGATAGCGGAGCCACGCGTTGCGCCCGAGAACCGCCCATCGGTTATGAAGGCCACCTGCTGGTCGAGTCCCATGCCGGAGAGAAGCGACGTTGGGGTCAGCATCTCGGGCATCCCCGGGCCGCCTTTCGGGCCTTCGTACCGAATAACGACCACGTCTCGGGCCTTCACGGAGCCCTTCATGATCTGCTCGGTAGCCTCGCTCTCCGAGTCATACACCCTGGCCGGCCCCCGGTGAGTCATCATCTCAGGCACTACGGCCCCGCTCTTCACGACGGCGCCTTCAGGTGCAAGGTTGCCGAACAGGATGCTGAGCCCGCCCCGCGCCGAGTGCGGATCGGACGCGGGCCTTATCACTGCATGGTCTCGTACACGCGCCGTGCCGATGTTCTCGCCGACGCTCCCGCCTGTGACCGTCCTGGCTTTCAGGTCCAACTGGTCCCTTATCTCGGTCATTACAGCCGGTATCCCGCCCGCAACGTCCAGGTCCTCGATGTGATAGTCTCCCGACGGCCTGAGCTTGGACAGGTGCGGCGTCTTCCGGCTGATCTCGTCTATTGTCTTCAGGGAATAGTCGATCCCCGCTTCTGTCGCCAGCGCCATGAGATGCAGGACCGAATTGGTGCTGCCCCCGAGCGCCATGTCCACGGCGAATGCGTTGGATATGGACTCCCGCGTGATGATGTCGCGCGGCCGCGTATCCGATGACAGCAGATCGACGGCCTTGCGCCCGGCTTCCCTGGCAAGCTGGAACCGACGCGCGTCCACCGCGGGAATGGTGCCGTTGCCCGGCAGCGCGATTCCGAGCGCCTCCATCAGGCAGTTCATGGTGTTGGCCGTGAACATGCCGGAGCAACTGCCACAGCCCGGGCAGGCGACCGATTCCCACTCGTCGAGTTCGGCCTCGGTCATCTGCTGCCTCGTGACCTTTCCCACGCCCTCGAACATGTGGCTGAGGTCGATGGCCCTGCCGTCCGGCAGCCTGCCCGCCAGCATCGGGCCGCCGCTGACGAATATGCAGGGTATGTTGAGCCTGACCGCCGCCATGAGCATACCGGGGATAATCTTGTCGCAGTTTGGCACGAACACCAGTGCATCGAATGCATGTGCCTGTGCCATTATCTCTACCGAGTCCGCAATCAGCTCGCGGCTGGGCAGGCTGTACCTCATGCCGAGGTGGCCCATGGCTATGCCGTCGCAGACTCCGATGGTGTTGAACTCGAGCGGTGTCGCGCCGGCGCTCCAGACACCGGCCTTCGCCGCATCGGCGACGTTACGCAGGTGGATATGGCCCGGTATCACCTCATTGAAGCTGTTGACGATACCGATCAGCGGCTGCTCGATGTCGCGCCTGGAAAGCCCCAGGCCTCGCATGAGCGACCTGTGAGGTGCACGCTCTATCCCCTTCTTGGCTGCGTCGCTTCTCATGGCGGTCTCCCCGGGTGGTCGACGGAGGCAGGCTTCGTGGACAGGTTGGGCCAATGTGCGCGCTTCCCTTGATTAAAACATACGGGTATGTTGAGTGTCAAGGGAAACAGGATGCGACCGTCCGGCTGGCGACGAGTACGATTTCCCTTGCGCGGTCAGGGGGGCCGTGCTACACTGTGTCCGAACTGCGCCCTTACGCTGCCAGGCTACTCAAAGTTGAGCTTTCCTGGGAGGTATTAGGCATGCCACTGTTCTCGCCACCCGATATTGATAGACTCAAGGCGAAGCACGATGTCGACGGCCTTATCAAGGCTCTGGGGAATGACGACAGGCAGATAGTACTGGGTGCGGTCAAGGCGCTCGGTGAGATCAGGGATATAAGCGCCGTGGGACCGCTGACCCACGCGCTGCGCAACGACTACTGGGGTATCCGGGCGTCAGCAGCCGAATCCCTGGGGAAGGTTCGAGGGGAGCGGGCGACCGAGACGCTGGTCAGCCTGCTAAAGGACGAGCACTGGCGGGTCAGGCAGGCGGCCGCCGGAGCGCTCGAAGTCCTTTCCTGGGAGCCCCGAACGCCGCAGGAGGAAGCCTGGTTCAGTGCGGCCAGGCATGACTGGGAACGGTGCATCGAACTCGGCACACCGGCGTTCGAGCCACTCGTCGCAGTCCTCCAGGACGGTACGGTGGACGAGCATGCGCTGGTCCGCGAGCCGGCGTCCGAGGTCCTCGGGAGGATAGGCGACCCCAGGGCCATCGAGCCTTTGAGCAGGGCCCTGGAAGACAGGCATGAGCAGGTGCGTGTTGCCGCCGCCAAGGGCCTGGGGTATATGCGCGACCGGCGCGCTGCTGACTGCCTGCTCTCCTGCTTGAGAAACTCGAACCGTGACCTCCGCTGCAGCGCCATTGAGGCGCTGGGACAGATAGGGTCGGATGCCGTGGAGCCGCTTGTGGCCGCGCTCGGCGGCGACGACTGGCTGGTTCAGCAGGGCGCGGCCGAGGCCCTGGGCTGCATCGGGGACTCGTGGCCTCTTGAACCCCTGCTCGAAGCGCTTACCGATGGACCGACGTTGACCAGGGAGGCAGCGGCGAGGGCCCTGGGCCGGATCGGTAATCCCTCCTGCATCGAGCCGCTGATCCGCGCCAAAGATGACAGCAGTGTACTGGTACGCTTGTCTGCTGTCGAGGGCCTGCGGGACGTTGCCCGTAACGATGGCCTCGATCCGCTGCAGAGGAAGCGAATTCGCAAGCACACTGCCGACGGCCTTGCCGTCTAGCTCCCGGTGACCTCCACAGCCAGGCTGAGGGTCTCACCCTTCAGTTCCGGCTCGTAGTAGGAGAAGGCCTGCGACACCGCGGGCTTCGCCTTCACCGGGTACAGGGCCCTGGCATCAAAGCTGAACTCCACTTCGTCGCCGGGGTCCATGTCCTCTATATAGAAGATGACCTTCCTGCCTGCGATGTCGTACCGCTTGATGTTATCGCGGGAGCCCACCACGTCCTCGATCGACTCGCTCACGGGCGCGAACCCCGTCGGTACCGAAACGTCCAGGACCACCATCTCCGCTGTGCCCTCGATCGGCGGGTTGAACTCGATGCTCACAGAGACCTCGATAAGGTCGTTGACCTCCACCCGCGTGGTGTCGTAGTCCACCTCCATGTCGAAGACGTTCTCGCCCTCCTCGACCTCGGGGACGTTGTACCGCTTCACGACCTGGGCTATGGCCTCGCCATCCCCGCTCACGTCGATGTCCACATCGGCGTCGATAGGGACCTCTACGACCTGCAGGACGTCGTAGTTCTCCTGCGCAATGCGAAGCACGGTCTCCTGTCCCGCGGCATCTACCGTTACGGTCAGGTCGACGTCGGCCCTTGTGTCTGTCGAGTACTGGATCAGCGCCTGCAGGCCCACAACCGTGTCCTGTGTGGAACCGAAGCCGCCATTGGCGTTGCGCTGGGAGACCAGCCACTTGGCCGCGCGCGACGCGTTGAACCTGTCGCCGTGCTCGAGCAATGCCAGCGTCCCGTACCCGGTAGCCTCTATGGCGATGCTTCTGTTGATGCGTGGGAAGCCGCGATCCATGATGCCGCCCTGCTCCGGCTCGAGGGGCAGCGGATCGATGTCGCCCCAGTGCAATCCGTCTTCGTCCGCTGTGGCCATCTCCATCAGCATGTCGTAGGCCTCAGCGGCCATGTTGCTGCCGCCAAGCTCCAGGGCGTAGCTCACGAGGGCTATGGTGTACGCGTCATCGATGTCGTGCAGCTCGCCTTCCAGATAGTCCAGAGCCTTCCGGGAGGCTACGCTCTCACCTGCCTCCAGCAGGGCGATGGCCGTGTACGCCGTGAGCGCCGTCTTGCCCTGCACTCCGCCCATCATCTCCTCGTGGCACACGAACCCGACCTGGTCGAACGACCCATCGCCGTTCTGATGACCCACGATCCAGTCCTCGGCCTCGTCCAGGATGGACTGGTCTATGTAGATCAGCCCCTTCGCCTGCGCGAAGCTCTTCAGCACGAACGCGGTCAGGAACAGGCTGCCCGAGTCGTCGCTCTCGCCGAACGCTGAGAAGCTGCCGTCCCTGTGCCTGTAGGTCAGCTCTCTCTGATAGCCGGTGATCATCAGCTTCTCAGCCTTGGCCATGATCTCCGGCTTGAGCTGGCCGCTCTCGTCGAGGTACTTCGTGATGAACACGTCCGGCGCGAACACGATCATGTTCTGCTCGCCGCAGCCGAACGGCATCTGCAGCAGCCCTTCCAGCCCCTCAATGGTCTGCGTCAGGAAGCTGGATGTCACCGCGATATATGCTCGACCCGAGCCGTCGACGATGACAGCCGGGACGTCCGTACTCACGCTCTTCGAAACGCCGGCGGACAGCGACAGGTTCTCGACGACCTCTCTGGCTATGCCCTCCGGTATCACTATGAGCTTCTTGATGACGGCGTCGGCAGCCTCCGTGCTCCTCGCGGTCAACTGCACTTCGTTTGTGCCCAGCTCCGTCGGTCGAATCATGAACTCGACTCCGCCGACCTCGTTTGCCGGCACCACCACGCTCTTCGCGCTGTCGTCAAGCAGATCGAACCAGTCGGCCTCGTCGAACTCCACGAAGACCTCCTGCGGCTCGTCCAGGTAGTTGTAAACAGCGATGCTGACAGGGAACTCCTCGCCCCGGATCGCCGAGTACGGCAGGTCGACCTTGACGAAGAACGGCTGGAACGCCTTGAGCTGCGCCTCGCCGACACCGAGGCCTCTGTCCTTCGATACGGCTACGGCCCTCAGCATCCACGTAGTGATGCTGTCCGGCACCTCGACATCGAGAGTGCCTCTGCCGTCACCGTCCGTCGTAATGTCCTCCCATATCCATGTCTCGGGGAAGAACTGGCGTATGCGCTCCACCTCTGCCAGACCACCACCGTTGCCTGACTTGGCCCCGTCCGGTCCGGGCGGGCCCATCGGTACCGGTACCACAGCGTCCGCCTCCATCTGGCCGCCGAAGGCCCTCAGCCACCCGTCGGCAATCCCGCCGCCCCATCCGCCGATCTCCTTGCCCTCGGGGACCTCGCTGTTGCTCAGGACTACCACACCGGCGTCGTCGAAGGTCTCCCTGGCGCCCCTGATATTGATGCCCTCCCAGATGCTGAACTCGTGAAGCTCCGCCTGCGGCTGCATATACAGCGCCTCCAGAGCGTCGAACACCTGCTGCAGGTTGAGCCGGTTCTCCGCCAGGATGAACACCGACCTGTCGACTGCTACCAGTCCGACCTTCGACTGCCCCTCGGCCCGCACGGTTACTCTGACCGCATCGCCGGGCCGCGCCTCTTCCTCGCTGAACCCCACCTCAACATCCTGCGGGTACTGCGCGCTGACCTCGAACGGCAGGTAGTCCGCAGCTACCTCGCTGTTGGGGAGTATCTGGTAGACCAGTAGCTTGGCCGAAGGAGCCATTTGCGGCGTGGTCACGAAGGATATGGTGTGGCTCCGCGTGAAGTCGGTGAAGACGACCCTGTCGCGCGCCACCACCTCGTAGTAGAAGTTGACCGCCTCGTCGGTGAAGTAGACCTTGAACTGGATCCGCTCACCGACCTCGGGGATGCCGTCGCTGGTCTGCTCCAGGTGTATGAAGTTGCCGGACGGCGAGTACCCGGCCTCGACCGCCTTGAACGTGCTGGCGCGGCCCGAAGCAGCCTCGATCTCCATTGCCACCGCGCTGGCCGGCGGTGTGACCTCGATCAGGGCCTTGCCGTTCGCCGTGGTGTACTGTGCGTCGACGCGGTCCAGTTGCCCCAGGTCGTCATCATAATAGGTAATGGCGACGTCGACCTCCGCGTCCTGCGGCTGGTTGTCCGGCGTCTCCGTTATCATAAGCATGTGGTAGGGCAGCCCCGGCTTGAACACGGGGCTCTCCGGTATGAGCTGTATGTTGAGCGATGATCCGGCCACGGTCAGCATCACGCTGGTGGACTCCTCGTAGCCCGTCGCGGTCTCTCTGACCGTGATGTCCAGTATCACGTTGCCCTGTCCACCGGCCGCCGGCACCCCGGCCACATACCCCGCCGCCGGTATCGTGAAGTCTGTGTCCCCGTCGATCTGCTTGTTGACCGTGGCGTACTCTTCCCACTCACCGACGTACTTCTTCGCCGAAATGACCAACTGTCCTTTGACCGGCTTGCCGAAGCTGTACTCCGAGCTTATCGTGCCGGTGACCTGCTCGCTGACCAGGAACCAGTCCCTGGGGAGGTCGGCCTTGACCTCGTACTTGGGCAGGACGTACTCCTCTACGCGGACGTCCACCTGCGTCTCGGCCTTGTTCGTGGAAGCGTTGATCTTCCACACGCCCAGGTTGGGCTCGGTTGAGAGCGGCAGGTCGAGCTTGATCATGCCGTAGTCGTCGGTCGTTACCTCGTCACGGAATACCTTGATACCCTTGGCGTCCAGGACCTCCACCGTGACCGGCAGCGTCTCCGGCTTCAGGTCGCGGTCGAGGGTGATGGCCCTCATGTGGATGGTCTGGCCGGGCTTGTAGATGGGCTTGTCCGTCTCCAGGAAGATGAGGGAGCTTCGCGCAATTCTGATCGGGGCGGAGTCCTCGAACCCCTCGCCCTTTATCGTGATGGTATACTGGCCCTCCTCGACGTCGGGGATATCGAGGTCTATGGTACCCTTGCCGTTGATGCTCTTCGTGCTCTTTGTCAGCTCTCCCGAGTCGCTTGTCAGGGCGACCTCAACCCTGCCTGCTGTGAGGCCGCCGGTTGCGCCGAACAGCGCCACGGAGATGGACTCCGCGCCGCCCGACTGCAGCGACTTGGGTACAACAGCGAGGTAGGTCGAAATGGGCCCGGCGCCCACCGGTGTCGTGCCGCACCCCGGCGCTGTCGATACGAGCAGCGCCAGCATGGCTATGACTACGAATGCGATGTACTTGCCTGATTTCATGATCAATCCCTCCGGAGATTCATCTGCGCCACTATACTCATAGACGGGCGCGAGGGCAATAAGGTTCCGGCTACGATTGACTCACAGGCGGCGTTCGTGTAGGATGAGTGCAGCCACGAGAGTCAGCGCGTAGGGTGGATTGCTGTGGACTTAGCGGGTTTCCTTAGAGCGCTCGAGTTACGCGGTTCCCAGATCATGTGGCTAGTGGGGGCTGGAGCGTCATCGGCTGCTGGTGTCCCTACAGCTGACGACATGACTTGGGACTTCAAACGTCGTCTGTTCTGCTCAGAACAAGGGGTTCCGAGGACGGCCGTCGCAGATATTGGCAATGACGCGGTACGAAATCGAATCCAAGCATACTTCGATGAAGCAGGTAGCTATCCCCTTATTGGCTCGGAAGATGAATACGCGGCATACTTCGAGGCTGCGTTTGCTGCAGACATAGACAGGCAGCAGTACCTAGATTCGATGCTGCGGGATCGCAGACCCTCGCATGGCCACAGAGCACTTGCCTTGCTGCTGAAGTTGGGGAAGGCGCGGGTTGTCTGGACCACGAATTTCGATAGATTGATTGAGGATGCGGCTACCGAGGTTTTCGGTGGTACCGGGGACTTGGTGGTTGGGAGTTTGTCTGAAGCAAAGGTGGCCAATCGCGCCATCAACGCTGGCGAAAGACCAGTGCTGATGAAGCTGCATGGCGATTTCCAGTCAATTCGGTTACGGAACACGCAAAAAGAGGTGAGGCAACTCGATGTGGCGATGCGCCGGGTGCTGATAGGCAAGTGTCGATGTCAAGGCCTAGCTGTGGTGGGTTACAGTGGACGAGACGGGTCAATCATGGAGGCGCTTGAGGACGGGTTGGATGAGGGTCGAGGCTACCCTGGTGGACTGTTCTGGTTCAGCAGAGCCGGGAGCGCACACTACCCGCGTGTGTTGAAGCTCATCGAGAACGCGGTGTCCATGGGCATCGACGCTAATCTGATAGAAGTTGAGACATTTGATGAGTTGATGAATGCAATTGCTCGCTTCCTACCTGACACAGCCAGTGTCATCTGCGATTACCTTCGCCCTGCTCCTCCGGTGTCTTCGCGGGCGCCTTTGCGCGGGGCATCTTCGAGGCCTCCCATTTTGAGGGTCAATGCGCTTCCCATCGTGTCTGCACCTACCATGTGTAGATTGATCAAGTGCGACATTGGCGGCTGGAGCGAGGTTCAGAATGCCATCGCCGAAGCCGAGACTGAAGTGATTGCCGGGCGCATACGCAATGGCGTCGTAGGATTTGGCACTGACGATGAGTTGAGGACAACCTTTGAACCGTACGACATGGAGTCTCTCGACACGTATCCGATACACATAGAGCGACTTGAGCGCCCGACCGGAGAACGCAGTCTACTGTGGGCAGCGCTTTGCCGGGCACTGGAGCGGCACACGCAACTGACATTTGAGCGACGGGGGGTGCATCTCTATGCTTTGGCTGGTGACCGGGATGACATGATTGCTCTCTGCAATGCCAGGATGGAGAATGCGATGCAGGGTTTGCGTGGCGTCGTGGCGGGAAGCGGCGTAGGATGGGCTGAGGCCTGCGAGCTTCACTTAGATTTTAGACTTGGTCGGCTTTGGCTGGTGTTGGTGCCCACTGTGCTTCTGTATCGCCCAGACGACTGCACGGACGAGACTCTGAGACTGGCCAAGGATTTTCGGCGCGAGCGAACTGCGCGTCGATACAATCGCCAAGCTGATAGCATAATGTCTGGGTGGGCAGTGGCTCTACTAGGCGGCGACCGTGGCACTATGGAGGTCCGAGCGCTTGGTGTCTCTAACGGTCTGGATGCAGTTTTCGAGATATCGAGGGTGACGGGTTTCAGCGGGAAGGCCTGACTTTGACAGACTCGATGGACAAATCTAGACTGCCAGGCTATATCATTCATGGGGAGCCCCATCTGCTGTTCTCGGCAACCGACAGTGCTGCCAGGGATAAGCATCCATTGCTGGGACTAATACGGCACGGGCCGTATGGGGCATCCCAGGTGGCCAATGTGTTCGACACCATCAGGGTTGCCGCTGTGACGCCTCATGGCATGCTTGAGGAGGTCGACAGGCTATTGGATGAACTGCGCCGCAGGTACTCGCCAAAGGAACGCACAGACTACTTGGTGGACTACCCTGGCTTCAGAAGTGTATTCCGTGTCGAAGCTGTTTCGGCGATCAAGGAAGCTAAGACAGAACTACCTCCGGACTTGGATGACATCCTCACTAGGAGCGACCGGCCACTGCATACTCTGGCGGATGCAATAGCAAGGTCGCTCATGGTTTTGCGGAATGTACGACATGAGTTCGACTTGGTGTTGGTACTCATTCCGGCACGATGGAGATATGGTTTGCAGTCTATGGAAGGTGAGGACTTCGACTTGCACGACTACATCAAGGCCGTTTCAGCTTCGTTGGCCATTCCCGTTCAGATTATCAACGACGATGGGGCTTTGCAGTATCAGTGCAGGTGCAGTGTAATGTGGCGTCTGGGAATAGCCTTATACGCGAAGGCTGGTGGCATACCTTGGACATGGGCTGACTGCGATCCCGACACAGCGTACATTGGCGTCAGTTACGCCTTGTTGGATGGTGGTCGTACAGACCGCTATGCGATTTGCTGTAGCCAAGTGTTCAATGCGGAAGGTGCCGGTCTTGAGTTCGTGGCATACGAGGCAGATGACGTGCGCTTGTACGGGCGCAATCCATTTCTCAGTCGCAGCCAGATGCTCAGCGTGATGTCCAGAAGCCTGCGCATATACCAGCGCCAGCATGGCGGACTCCCGCCGAAGAGAATCGTTGTTCATAAGAACACCGAGTTCCGCCAAGACGAGATCGGCGGTTGTATGGACGCTTTTGGGGCCTGCCAATCCATCGAGTTGATCCACGTGCAGCAGGACGCGCCTTGGCATGCAGTGAGAGTTCTGGAGAATAAGAAAGTTGATTCCTATCCCTGCGAACGTGGCAGTTCTCTGCAGCTAGGCGACAACTCGGTCCTCTTATGGACGCACGGCGCATCCTCTGAGTTCGGGCCTGCGAATCGGCGCTATTACAAGGGCGGGAAGAGCATACCGCGGCCTTTGATGCTGGTGAGGTATGCGGGCCATGGTTCAATGGACGACGTGTGCCGGGCTACGATGGCACTAACCAAGATGGACTGGAACAACGATGGCCCCTACGACCGACTGCCTGTCACTATCAAGTATGCTCAGACATTGGCGAACGTCGTCAAGAGGATGCCGAAGCTTGAACCTCGTCCTTATCCTTTCCGCTTTCTTATGTAGGTTGGCGAAGAAGGAGTCGCTTGGCCACAAAAGGGGTAAGCCATGAAAGCACAAGTCCTCAACAGGATCACCGACCTCTCGAAGAACGAGGCCCCGCTGGAGCTGGTGGAGATGCCCGTCCCCGAGCCGGGCGAGGGTGAGGTCCTGATCAAGGTGTCGGCGTGCGGGGTCTGCCACACGGAGCTTGACGAGATCGAGGGCAGGACGCCCCCGCTCTTCTTTCCTATGATATTGGGCCATGAGGTCGTGGGCCGCGTCGAGAAGCGGGGCAGCGACGCCGCCGGGCACAGCGTGGGCGACAGGGTCGGCGTCGGCTGGATATACTCATCGTGCGGCAAGTGCAAGTTCTGCCTCTCGGGCAGGGAGAACCTCTGCCCCGAGTTCCTGGGCACGGGGCGGGACGCCCACGGCGGCTACGCCGGGTACATGGTTGTCCCTGAGGACTTCGCCTATCCTATCCCCAGCGTCTTCACCGACTCCGAGGCCGCGCCTCTGATGTGCGCCGGCGCTATCGGCTATCGTTCGCTACGATTGGCCAATCTGAAGGATGGGCAGAGCCTGGGCCTGACCGGATTCGGGGCGTCGGCCCATTTGGTGCTGATGATGGCGAGGCGCAGATGCCCTAACTCCAAGGTATATGTGTTCGCCCGGAGCGAGAGGGAGCGCGAGTTCGCGGTGGAGCTGGAGGCGGTCTGGGCCGGTGACACCACCGACGAGCCGCCGGAGAAGCTGGACGCGATCATCGACACGACGCCGGTATGGAAGCCCATCGTCGAGGCCCTGAAGAACCTCGCGCCGGGCGGCAGGCTGGTGGTCAACGCCATCCGCAAGGAGAACTTCGACAAGAACTACCTTCTCGGTTTGGACTACACGGAGCACCTCTGGCTGGAGAAGGAGATCGTGAGCGTAGCCAATGTGGCCCGCAGCGACTGCAGCGAGTTCCTGCAGCTCGCCGCTGAGATACCGATCAAGCCGGAGGTCCAGGAGTTCCCCCTAGAGGAGGCCAACACCGCACTGCTGGAGCTGAAGACGCGCAGGATACGAGGGGCCAAGGTGCTGCGGATCGCTGACGCGTGAGGGTATATGGTCACTCCCTGTCCCGATCCGAGGCCCGGCTTGAGTGAGACGTGGGTGGCCGACGGTGACACGGTTCTCACCTCCGATTGGCGTGCTGTCGCGCCGCTGTTGTATACTAGCCTCCGATGACCGGCGACAGGCGGAACCGCGATTTGCCAACCATCATCTTCGACCTGGGAAACGTCATCCTTCCCTTCGACCACTTCGCGGTCTCGCGCAAGATCGCCGAGAGGCATGGCCTGGAGCACGATCTCGTGCACAGGTCCCTCTACAACTGGGAGTTCCTCAGGCCCTTCGAGGAGGGGAGGATCACGCCGGAGGAGTTCGTCGAACGGTGCTCCGAGCAACTGGGCGTCGCCCTCGAGCCCGCCTGGTTCAAGGAGACCTGGTGCGACATGTTCCGCGAGAACGCCGACGTCATAGCCATCATCGAGGAGCTTCAAGGGCGGCACCATCTGGTCTTGCTGTCCAATGCCAGCGCCTGGCACGTAGAGCACATCAGGGAGCGCTACAGCGTGCTCGATCTCTTCGACGACCACATATACTCCTTCGAGATGGGCTGCATGAAGCCTGACAGGGAGATATACCAGCGTGCCATCGAGCTGTCGTCGAAGCCGGGACCGGTCGTCTACGTGGACGATGTGGAGGCGTTCGTGATCGCCGCCGCAGAGCTTGGGATTCCCGGCATCCACTTCCAGTCAGCCGAGCAGCTTCGGTCCGAGCTGCGGGCTCTCGGCGTGCTGTAGAGGTACGAGGCGATGACCGAGCAGGAACAGCGCACGCTCGACTGGGACGAGTACTACATGCGCATCGCCATCGCCGTGCGCGAGAAGGCAAACTGCCTGGGTCGCCGCGTCGGAGCTGTGCTGGTGCTCAACAACCGCATCATATCGACCGGCTACAACGGCACGCCCGAGGGCATGACCAACTGCCTCGACGGCGGGTGCAGGCGCTGTGCGCGTCCCGAGGAGTTCGGATCGGGAAAGGGCTACGACCTGTGCATATGCGTCCACGCGGAGCAGAACGCCCTGCTCACGGCCGCCCGTTTCGGCATAGCCGTGGAAGGCAGCGCCCTGTACTCGACCATGCGCCCGTGCTTCGGATGCACCAAGGAGCTTCTTCAGGCCAAGGTGCACGCCGTCTACTACCTTCACGACTGGGCGTATCCCGACACCGACATGCAGCGCGAGTACCTGCGACTCCAGCAGAGCTTCGAAGGCGGGGTGCATCCAGTACCCATTGAGGACCCGCGCGCGGACTGGGCAAACGGCGCGGTCTGAGGCAACATCCACGATGGTCAACTGGGACTCCATCTACCGGGAAAGGGGCTCGTTTCAGGTAGAGGTCTCCAGGGCGGCCATGGCCGCCGCTTACTTCTTCCATGAGCGCGCCGCGATAACGGTCCTGGACCTGGGCTGCGGGACGGGACGCCACACTCGATATCTCGTCGATCAGGGATTCACGGTAAGCGGGTGTGACTCGTCAGATGAGGCTTTGGCAAGGGCGAGAGAGGTTGTCCCCGAGGCCGGGCTCGAACGCTGCAATATGACGCTGCTCCCGTACGACACAGGCTCCTTCGAGGCCGTGTTCTGCAACCACGTTGTGCAGCACGGCTACATGACTGACATCCACCGGGCGGTGGACGAGATCCACAGGGTGCTCAGGAGCGGAGGCTCACTGTATCTGTCAGTGGTCTCAACCCGCCACCCCAAAGCCCTCACCGGACGAGAGGTCGAGCCGAACACCAGACTCGACACGGACGCGCTGGACGGGCACATCCCGCATCACTTCTTCACCGAGGACGAGATGCTGGAGCTGTTCTCCGGGTTCGAGGTGCTGGGGCTGGATCACGTCGAGGGCCCGAGCGAGCTCGAGCCGACGCGGATGTCCGCCGCATGGCATTTGCGGGCGGCAAAGCCGTAGGCTACTTCTTCGAGGCGAGCACCTTCTGCATGGTGGCGCCGATCTCCGCCGGGCTCTCCGTCACGGTCACGCCTGCGGATCGAAGCGCCTCCATCTTGTCCTGAGCCCTGCCGGATGTCCCTGTTATGATGGCGCCCGCGTGGCCCATGCGCCGTCCGGGAGGCGCGCTCGCGCCTGCGACGAAAGCAACCACCGGCTTGGTGACGTTCTTCTTGATGTACTCGGCGGCACGCTGCTCCTGAGAGCCTCCGATCTCGCCGATCATGACCATCGCCTCTGTCTCGGGATCATTCTGGAACAGCTCCAGCGCATCCACGAACACGGTTCCTATGATGGGGTCGCCACCCAGCCCGACGCACGTCGACTGCCCGATGCCGAGGTAGGTCAACTGCCCGACAGCCTCGTATGTCAAAGTCCCGCTGCGTGAGACTACCCCGACATGTCCCGGCTTGAAGATATCGCCGCTCATGATGCCGGCCTTGCTCTTGCCCGCCGAAAGAACGCCGGGGCAGTTGGGGCCGATGAGCCTGGTGCCCTTGCGCTTGAGGTAGTCGTAGACCATCACCATGTCCAGAGTCGGGATGCCCTCGGTGATGCAGACGACCAGCGGTATCCCGGCATCGGCCGCTTCCAGGATGGCGTCGGCTGCGAAGGCGGCGGGCACGAATATGAGACTGGCGTTGGCCCCTGTCTCGGTGACGGCCTTGTGGACGGTGTTGAACACCGGTATGCCGTCGAGGTCTGTGCCGCCCTTGCCCGGAGTCACTCCCGCTACTACCTTTGTGCCGTACTTGACACAGCGCCGGGTATGGAAGCTGCCTTCGCCACCGGTTATGCCCTGAACAAGAAGCCTCGTATTCTCATCGATAAGGATGCTCACGACGTACCCCTTACTTCGAACTGCCGGCCGCCTGGACCGCCCTGTCCGCGGCCTCCTTGAAGCTGTGCGCCCTGATGAGGTCGAGCCCAGAATCGGACAGTATCTGGTCGCCCTGTTCCACGTTGGTGCCTGCCAGTCTGACGACGACGGGCGACTTGATTGTCATTCTCCTGTGGGCGTCGACCAGCCCCTGCGCTATGACATCCGTGCGGGCCATCCCGCCGAAGATGTTGATCAGTATGGCCTTCACGTCGGGGTCGGAGTTGATGATCTCGATTGCCTGCACCACGCGCTCGGGGTCATTGATCGTGCCGATGTCGAGGAAGTTGGCGGCGTTACCTCCGGCCTGCTTCAGCAGATCGAGGACCGCCATGGCGAGACCGGCGCCGTTTACCAGGCAACCCACGCTGCCGTCGAGCTTGATGTAGTTCTCGATGCCCTTGGCCTTGGCCTCGACCTCCAGCCTATCCTCCTGTGACTCATCGCGCAGCGCCTCGACCGCCTTCTGGCGGTACATAGCGTTGTCGTCGAAGTTCAGCTTGGCATCGGCGGCGAGCACGCGACCGTCTTTCGTCACCACCAGCGGGTTGATCTCCGCCAGCGAGCAGTCCTTCGCCAGGAAGAGCTTGTAGAGGTTTGCGATGGCCTCGGTCGCGGGCCTGATCTGCTCCTTGCCCATGTTCAGCCCGTAGGCCAGATCGCGGGCAATGTAGGGGCGCGCTCCGACGGCCGGGTCGATGCTGACCTTGAGTATCTTCTCCGGCGTGGTCCGCGCGACCTCTTCGATATCCATGCCGCCGGCCTCGCTGGCCATGATAACAGGCACGCCGGTCACTCCGTCGATGACGATGCTCAGGTAAAGCTCGCGGTCTATCTCGATTGCCTCTTCGATCAGCACAGCAGTGATGGGCACGCCCTCGGGTCCCGTCTGATGGGTGACCAGCTTCCTGCCGAGCAAGTCGGCGGCTGCCTTTCCGGCCTCTTCCGGCGAGTTGACGACCTTGATTCCGCCGGCCTTGCCCCGGCCTCCGGCGTGCACTTGGGCCTTGACCACGACCCTGCCGCCGAGGTCGGCCGCGACCTTCTTCGCCTCGTCCGGCGTCATTGCGACGGCGCCCTTGGGCACCGGCACCCCGAACTCTGACATCAACTGTTTGGCCTGGTACTCATGAGCTTTCATGCGTGTGACTCCTCACCTGTGACGGTTTCGGGCACAAAAAAGGGAGCGACCCGTTCGTGTGTCAGGTGCTCCTCTCCACAACCTGGATCATACCGCGTGATTGGCCAAGCACCTAGATATTGTAGCATGGGGGCACGGAGCGCGCAATCGGAAGCGCGGTCGTTGACGGTACGACTGAGCGGGTGCTAGAATTGGTGCGGCGGTCAGCCTGCGAGCACTGTATGGTGGGCGTAGCCTAGCGGTTAAGGCGTCAGGTTGTGGCCCTGAAGATCGAGGGTTCGAATCCCTCCGCTCACCCCATCACTCCCCTAAGCGGCCAACCGGCATGCGCCCGTAGCTCAGTGGATAGAGCATCGGTCTTCGGAACCGAGGGTCGGGGGTTCGAATCCCTCCGGGCGCGCCAGGTTCTTGTTCAATGACTGGCGTAACTGCCGCAGCAGAAGGGTGTGTCAGGATTACCAACGTCGTTGGCAGGCGAGGCTAGCGGAGCGCCGGGAATTTGCGAGGTTGTTCCGCGTCCTCTGAAGCCTCCGCGTGATAGCCGGTCGCGCTTTCCAGCACCTGCCTGACGAAGCCCGTGAGAGTGCTGCCGTTTCTACGTGCGGCACGCCAGGCGGCGCAGTGAAGGTCCGGGTCGAGCCGAATCGTGAACTGGCCGGAGAAAGGCTTCTCCGGTTGGCGGCCCTTTTTCTGGCATACTTCCAGATAGTGGTCAATGCCATTCTGGAAGTCCTTCTCCAGTTCCTCGACCGATGTTCCCTCGTAGATGATACGAGGCTTGATTCCCAGGACACGTCCATGCAGTATCTTGTCCCGAGGGTCGTACTCCACTGAGCCGACGTATCCTTTGTACTTCAACGTCTCATTCATAGCTTCACCCCTGCATCGATGAGGAATTGCCGGAGTTCCTCGACCGCGCTCTTGCTGAGTTCCTTCCCATGTGGTCTATGGAGGCCTAGCTCCTCGCCGTTCAGTTCGATGTGGACGCGCGAGCCGCTCCTCGATTCGTCTGTGTCGGCCCCCAGCGCCCTCAGGAGGGACTCCACTTCGCTCCACCTTATGTCACTCCGAGTAGGTCTATCGAGTATCTTCTGGAATGTCCTCCGTTGTCTGGAGTTCATGGGTATAAGATACCACAGATGGTATCCGAAGTCAACAGTGCAGCTGCGATTTGGCCCCTACCCGCTGCATGCTGCGCGCAGTGATGCTCGACATCGAGGCCGAGCGGGCGAAGGAGCGGCAGCAGGAGGTCGGCAGGGGGCTTACCGGAAAGATTGCTTCTACCCATCTCTCCGCATTGACAATACCCTGATCGGGGTGTAGGTTTGTTGCCAATATCGTTTCGCAATTAACGAATCCACGCAGGAGGCAGCTATGTCTACACAGCCAGAGCGACCGAAGAAGGCAAAGGGCGTTACCGGGCTCGCGATACCAGCCGGTCTCCTTATTGGCATCGGTGTCGGCCTCTTGTTCGATCACGTTTCTGCTGGCGTTCTTATTGGTCTAGGTGGCGGTTTTCTCGGAATGATAATCCTGCGGCTCATAGTTGGTGAATGGTAGAGCAGAGAGCGGCGGTATGCGGATATCGCGACTGTTGGTCTTCCTTCGCAGGTTCATAGCGAACAGCGAGTCGCCGCGCGGCGGCTCCGAGTCGCTTATCTGATGTCCAGAGGGGTGCTGACGACAAACGTGCGGAAGCCAGGAGATGCACGTCGTCCACGTTCCTCCTCAATGATACAGACAACTGAAAGAGCGGATGTGCTCGGCTAATCTGAGTGCAGGTTGGCGACAGGAAAAGGGGAGGGCTTGCCCTCCCCTTTTCCTAGGGTGACTAGGTTCTTCATCAGGTAGCTATGGCGGCAAGAACGATATCGAGACCTCCGCCACTTCCTCGATGTCCCCTAGCTTGGCTGTGATCACGATTGTGTTGAGTCCAACCTGCAGGTCCAGTGGCTTGCTGAAGACACCAGTGGCATCGACGGATACGGGCATTCCGTTGACGATCACCATCGCGCCAGGGCGGGTATGTCCGCGCACGATTACTGAACTCTCCCTTACGAGGGAACCGTCCTCGGGCTGGACGTCCATCAGTATGTGCTCCGAGGGACCGGGGCTGTCGAATGGCCCATCCTGCGGGGCAGGTGACGGTACGGCTGGTCCGTGTGTCAGCCCATCGCTCAGAACCACTGACAGTACTACTGCGAGTGCAATGACTAAGGACGACCCAGTGCCAATCGCATAGCGGTGGTTCCATCCGAGCCGGGAAATCCACAAGGACAAAGGTACCCTTAGTGAAACGGAGAGCTGCGAAGATGTCTTCAGTCGAGCAATGAATCCGGAATTGGGTCGCCACAGATGCCTATACTTTGGCATCTCCCGTCGCAGTAGAGTATCCATCCGCTGAGCGTCCTTGAGATCCCTTGCACATTCTTCGCAACCTGCCAGGTGGTTTTCAAACTCCTGAAGTTCGCGACCTCTCGTACTCCCTGCGCCTGGCTTCGAGACGCTCGGGAGGAATCCCACACATGGCCGTCCACTTCGCGGCCCAGTCGTGGTAGTCGTCCCTGTCCCAGACGTCGTCCATTATGGCTGCCACGCCCTTCGAGTACCTCTCGATCTCCGGGGCGAGGTTGGTGAAGATCATTTCGGCCCCGGGATGTGTCGGCTTTGCGTCGCACTCCTGGATGATGTTCCACATCTGGGAGGCATGGTCGATCATCGGGCAGGGACGGAGCGTGTTGTAGCTGAAGGGTTGCCTTTCCTTGATGGATACAAAGAACGGCGATCCGAGGGCCTCGGCGAGGGTGCATTCCTTGATATTGTGCGTGGAGAAGTGGCAGAAGATGCACGGTTCGACATCGCCCCTGTGGTTGACGTGGAAGTAGAGCCTCCCTCCGGCGATGCACCCGCCAGTCAGCGTGCCGTCGCTCCAGAAGTCCAGAGGGAGTAAGGGCTTGGTCTGGCGGCAGCGACGGATGGCCACCCGGAGCTTCTCCCGTTGTTAGGGCGTCGGCATGAGGCTGATGTCGGGATTGTCGCCCACCGGCATGTAAAGGAACAGCCAGCCGTAGAGAGCTCCCTTCTCCATGAGCAGGTCGAGCCACTTGTCGGAGCATATGACGTCGACGTTGTCGCGGATGACCAGCGATGAGAAGCCGAATACCGCGCCCTCTGCGCGCAGGTTGTCCATTGTCTCCATCACCTGGTCAAACGCACCCTTGCCGCGCGAGGCGTCGGTGTACTCGGCGGGACCGTTCACGCTTATCTGCGGCGCGATGTTGCCCATACGGACGATCTCCTTCGCCATGGCACGGTCGATGAAGGAGCCGTTGGTATAGACTTGGAAGAATGAGCGGTCGTGATCCCTCATGACGGGAAGGAGATGGGGGTATATGAACGGCTCGCCTCCGAGAACAATAAAGAAGTTGATTCCCATATCCTCGGCCTCGCCCAGCGCGTGGTCGAAGAGATCAGGGTCCATATCGTCGCTGACATCATAGCTCGCCGCATAGCACCCCGTGCACCGGTAGTTGCATCTCATGGACGGCGATATCAGCATGACATATGGTGGTGTGACCCCGTATTCCTCCGTGCAGCGAGTGCCGATGTCGGGCGTGCGGAACAGCATGCTTACAATCATGCGGGCTATGTAGAGCTGCCGGACACTTGGGTGGACGTTCTCGACGATCTTGCGGAGGAACTCGCGTCCCGGCTTGCCATCTCCGAGCCAGCCGTGCGCCCAGTCCCTGATCACTTCCTGCTTGGGGCTGCCCGTGATGCTGTCGATTGCCTGGAGTATGAAGCCGGCGCCTTCATCGGGGTTGTCGCCCAGAGTCCCTAATGCATCGCCCAGTGCACTCTCGGCCAGTGCTCTCCCTGTCCAAGCTGCGTCCTGTGTAGACATCGTCGACCTCCCATCGTAGGCTACCGAAAGCGGTTACGCTTTCGGTGACCATGCAAAGCTAAGCCTGAGCTATAGCTCTGGCATCACCCGATTGTCTAGAAAGCTGAGGCCAAATGGATTAGCCTCCCCGTTCCAAAGACGTCAGTCCGCTGGGACTGCCTTGTCCGCAAACTGAGGGTAGGAGGGCTGTGCGCTATTGTCCCCCTCGTGGCTCGTCTCGGCTCATTGACAGGGATTATGCACGAGCGTACAATCCGCGGCAACTCCTGTCAAGTCCGGAGGTGTCTGAGTGAGAATCGGCAAGAAAGGGTGCTATCTATCAGTGATAGGAGCTGTGGTTTTAATCGGCACGCTCCTGTTGGTTGGCGGCTGTAACGGGGAGACCGGTGATGTCTCCACCCCAGTGCCTGTCGCTGCCACTCAGGCACTATCTCCCACGTCGACCGGGATGGCGCCTACCGAGACCGCGACACCTGCGCCTTCTCCAGCCTACTCCGTGCCCCCTGAGTTGCCGACGGCACTGATTGAGGAGGGGGCGTTCAGCATGGGCAGAGAGGACGGCTACGCCTGCGAACGTCCCGTTCACGTGGTCAGCCTGTCCTCCTTCTACATCGGGGAGACGGAGGTGACATACGCACAATGGATGGGCGTGAAGAACTGGGCTGAGCAGAACGGCTACACGTTCAACCGCGAGGGGCACATGGGCGCCCGGTATGGCGGTGACCCCGACGAGACCCACCCGGCGACCGAGATGGAGTGGTATGACGCGGTCCTGTGGTGCAATGCACTCAGCGAGATCGAGGGCCGAACGCCCGCCTACTACCTCACTGCCGCCAGAGAAGAAGTGTACCGGTCGGGCAGGGTTGACATAACCAATAGCTGCGTGGACTGGGAGGCCGATGGCTATCGTTTGCCTACCGAGGCGGAGTGGGAGTACGCGTGCCGCGCCGGTACCACGACGGCCTACAGCAGCGGCAACGCTATCAGCGGTGAGGATGCCAACTTCCTCGGCAGTGGAGACCCGTTCGACGACGGCACTACGCCGGTGGGCAGCTACGAGCCCAACGACTGGGGACTCCATGACATGCACGGCAACGCCCGCGAGTGGTGCTGGGACTGGTTCGACTGGAACTACTATACCGAGGACACGGTCACGAACCCGCACGGTCCTCTGGAGGGGTATCTGCCGCGCGTGTACCGGGGCGGAAGCTGCGGCAGCGACCCGGAGTTCCTCCTATCGGCATACCGTGACGGCGATTTCCCAGATCAGGTGCACCACGATAGAGGCTTTCGAGTCGCCAGGACCTGCCCCGACGAGTCGTGAGATACTGCGGCGGGGCTGCAAGCTAGCCGCCGTTCATCCTGGCTATAGCCTGGTCCGCAGCGTTGACTATCTGATAGACGATCGGTGACGCTGTGAGTATGGGGTGAGTCCCCATCTGGAACAGTGCCACCTCCTCGGCGGTTGCGTGCGCCGCTATCAGGGCAGCCATGACGTTCACCAGCTCGCCGGTGCTCGCGCCTCCGCATGCCTGACCGCCGATCATCTGCTTCGTCTTCTTGTCGAATACCAGGCGAACCTTTGTCTCCCTCGCGCCGGGCATCGAGCCGGGATGCTTGTCCACCGCGCCCGCTTCGCCCATGGCGATATCGAAGCCCTCCTTGATGGCGGCGGCTTCGGTCAGGCCGGCGACTCCGACCGAGGTGTCACCTATCGAGGTGGAGAACACGCCCATCGGGCCGGGGTTCTTGACCCTCTGCTCGAACAGGTTCATCGCGGCGATCTTCGCCTCGCGAGTAGCGATGGAGGCCAGGCGCAGGGGCACGGGCTTGCCGGTGAAGAAGGAGTACTTCTCTGCGCAGTCGCCCGCCGCCAGAATGTCGGGGTTTGAAGTGCGCATGTACTCGTCGACCTTGATGCCCTTCTGCTCGCCGATCTCGAGGCCCGCTTGCTGGGCGAGGTCCGTGTTGGGCACGGCGCCTATCCCGATTACGACCACGTCGGCGTCCAGCTTCTGGCCGCTCTTCAACTCGACGTGGCTGACTCTGCCGTCGCCGCCTATGGTGCTCACGGCGTCGTTGGTGATCAGGCGCACGCCGTTGTTTGAGAGGGCGTCTTCGGTCTTGACGCACATGGGCTCGTCGCAGACAAGCTGCAGGCAGTGGGGCAGCAGCTCCACCAGGGCGACGTCGAGGCCGCGCTTCCGGCACTCATCCGCGAACTCAACTCCGATGAACCCTCCGCCGACTACGACCACCTTCTTCACGGTCTTCAGCTTCTCGTCCAGCTCGGTGAGATAGTCGGAGTCTTTCCAGACGGCGAAAACGTTCTCCTTGTCTATTCCGGGTATGGGAGGAACGACCGGCTTGGATCCTGTGCAGAGGATGAGCTTGTCATATGAAACCGTTCTGGCCGCCGACGTAGTGACCTGCTTCGCTTTGGGGTCGAGGCCGGTCACCTCATCGATGATAAGTTCGGACTCGCCGAGCAGCGCGTCGGGCATCACGTTCTTGTCCACCGACCCAAGAGTGCCGAAGATGTAGGGTATCCCGCACGGTACGAGTACCTTCGCCTCCTTGCGTATGACGGTGACCTTCCCGACCTTCGGGTTTCTCCTCGCGCCCTTTGACGCCTCCACACCGGCCGCGCTGCCACCGATGATTACCACATGTGACTTGTCGGTCATGGCTGACTCCTTCAGTTGTAGTTCGGTTCCACCGCATATCACAGTAGCACCGGCCCGAGTCCGTGTCAAATGCCTAAGGGGGGTATGGTTACGGACACGCCACTCGGGGGCCTGCTTCAGGACGACATTATTGTCTTTCCCTGCAGCGTATGATTGACGCATCCCGGCGGGGTCGTACCTTGCTCCGGCGGCGGAGGTGAGAGCATGAGCGACTTCATAGGCACCGACGCACACATCGGCCCGGAGGAGCAGTTGCCCGAGCAGGTCAGGCGGTTCGTGGAAGCAGCGCGGGGAGCCGGTGGACGGGTCGTCTTCGGAGGCGATACCTTCGACCTCCTGCCCTGGGGCATGAGCCGCTGGTCGCCGGAGACGCTCGTCGTCAGGGACCTGGTCGCGCTGCTGCAATCAACGGATGTGTTCCTGGGCGGCAACCACGATCCTTCCAGACTGCTTCGCCTGATCGTAGGGCCCCACGGCTTCGACCCTCAACCTCAAATGGAGAGCGTTTTCGGCGAAACGTGCTGGACGTACACCCACGGTCACCAGCGGTCGGACTGGTTCGTCTGGAGGCTCTTCGCGCCCCGTGTCGTCGAGTACATGGTCGAGAAGCACCCTCTCATCTGGTACAGGCTGTGCCGGTGTACGGGCTGGCTGCCCGGTCGTGAGAAGAAGAAGCACCCGAATGTTGAGACTCAGAAGTACACGCTCATGACCAGGGGGACTCAGTCCGCTTGGGAGACATACGGTGAGCGGAACCGCTGCTCGATAGCCATCGGCCACACCCACAAGGCCAAGGTGAGCACGACATGGCTGGCGGAGCTCACACGGATCGACTTTGTGGATGCGGGCGACCTGCGGGACCGTTCATTCGCGGTTGTAGGGCCCGAGGGGGCAAGGATCGATTGGTTCTGAGGAATGGTGATGCTCTCGGTCAGCGTGGCTTGCGCAGCATCGTCCAGAGTCGCACGCCGTGTCCGGGGACATCGCCCTCTGTCGCCACATCGAAGCCATGCTTCCGGTAGAACCTGACGTTTCTCTCGGTCTGGGTCTCCAGGTAGCAGGGCAGGCGGTCCTCGTCGGCCCGCTCCAGCACAGGCGCGATGAGCCTCCCTCCGACACCCCGTCCCTGGTGATCCGGGTCAACGCCCAGCGCTAGAAGATACCAGTGCCGATACGTCACAGTCTTCTTGTGCACGCGGTCGAGGTGGGTGAGCATCCCAAAGAACCTGCGCCTCTCCTCTCTTGCTGCCCTCAAGGGCATGATCCACAGTCCCGAGCGAAGGGTCCGCCAGGCGGTCATGTCCATGTCTCCCGGGCGCAGCCAGCAGGCCACTCCTCTGACGTCGGAAGTCGTGTATCCGTCGCCGTAGAGAAGGGTGTATTTCACCAGCGCCCGCCACAGGATAGCCAGCATCCGCAAGCGCCGGTCCGGGTCGGGGAAGGCATAGATGTACAGGGGGTCCGGCTGGAAGGCGCGCGTCAGCACCTCGGAAGCCCTGTTCCTGTGTTGGGAGGCGATGGGGATGACGTTGTCAGGGAGGATCATGTCCGACACAGCGCTGTTGGTGATCATCCGGCGTTCGGCCCTGGCTCGCGGCCTTCCACCAATCGGTACTCGACCACCCGAACGGCTCCGCATATCCCAATGCTGGAACATATGCCGTTGGCGTTCCACCACGATGCACCGTACAGAGGTTAAAACAGAACGAGTACTGCTGCAAGTGCCCGCTCACGGGCGCTTGCACCCCCGAGCCCTGGCCGGATTCCGCCGACGTGCGGACGTGGGGTGGCACAATGGGGATCGGGGGCTTCGCCCCCGGAAGGTAAGTGGAAGTGAGGGTGGGAGAAGCAACGCCCGCCTCCTGGGATGAGTAATAGGGGCGCATGGCTATGCGCCCCTACAGTGGCGATTGTGCCGACGATAACCCTTCGCCGCCGTCGCCAAGCGTCCGGTGGCGTCTACCCCACGCCCATGTGTGCCCTTGCCCGATTCGCTCCACGTAACGTATAATCTACGCACGGGATGTCGTTCTTCCCGGGCGCCACTTCCTCTCCTTGACACCACACACAATGTGGACCGGCGGCGGTCCCGGAAGGCAGGCAGTCAGTGATACACAGCGGTTTCGACAGGTTCTCCGGCACGTCCGACTACGTGACCTCCGAGCCCCTGCGCAACGCGGTCAACGCTTCCATCGCGCTCGGCAGGCCGTTGCTCATCCGGGGGGAGCCCGGCACGGGCAAGACCAGGCTGGCTAACAGCGTCGCGCGTGACCTCGGCAAGAGGCTGATTATCTGGAACATCAAGTCCACAACCAAGGCTCAGGAAGGGCTCTACATCTACGATACGGTGCAGAGGCTCAACGACAGCAGGTTCGGGGACGGCGACGTCTCCGACATCAAGCGCTACATCAAGCTGGGCAAGCTCGGCGAGGCCTTCACCTCGCCGGAGCAGGTGGTCGTGCTCATCGACGAGATAGACAAGGCCGACATCGAGTTCCCCAACGATCTGCTCAACGAGCTTGACGAGATGAGCTTCTACATCCCGGAGACGAACGAGACCGTAACCGCCCTCCACAGGCCCATCACGATCATCACCAGCAACGCCGAGAAGGAGCTGCCGGACGCCTTTCTGCGGCGCTGCATATTCCATTACATAGAGTTCCCCGACGTCCAGCTCATGGGAGACATAGTCCTAGTGCACTTCCCGGATATCGAATCGACGCTGCTGCAGGCCGCAACCGATGCTTTCTACTCTCTGCGGCGCATCGACGACTTCAGGAAGAAACCCTCGACGAGCGAGCTTATCGACTGGCTGCAGGCTCTAATGGTGGGCGGCATATCGCCGGAACGTGTCTCCGCCGAGTTGCCCTTCCTCGGAGCCCTTCTCAAGAAGGAAGCCGACTACGACTTCTTCGTGCGGACGCGGATGACCAGGGTCGGCGACACCCTGGTGCGCCGCAACTGGCAGTGATGTTCACCGACTTCTTCTATGTGCTGAAGAGCAAGAAGGTCCCCGTCTCCATCACCGAGTGGATGACCCTCATGGAGGCCCTGGCGAAGGGGCACATCGGGACGCTGGACGACTTCTACTTCCTGGCGCGGGCCATACTGGTCAAGAGCGAGGGCTACTACGACCACTATGACGTTGCCTTCCAGGAGTACTTCTCCGGAGTCAGGTCTCTGCCCGACATCACCGAGCAGGTGCTGGAGTGGCTGCGCGACCCGCTCAATCGGCTGGGACTCGGCGAACGCGAGCGCGCGTTGCTCGAAAGCATGGACCTCGACGAGCTGATAGAGGAGCTGGAGAAGAGGCTGAGGGAGCAGAAGGAGCAGCACGACGGCGGTGACTACTGGATAGGTAGGTGGGGGACCTCGCCCTTCGGGCACTCCGGCAGCAATCCGGCGGGCATCCGGATCGGGGGCGAGGGCGGGGGGCGGCAGGCCGTGCAGGTGGCCATGGACCGGCGGTTCCGCAACTACCGTCACGACCTGGTGCTGGACACCCGGCAGATCAAGGTTGCGCTGAAGGGCCTGAGGCAGCTCAGCAGGGTCGGCTCCGAGGACGAGCTGGACCTGGAGGAGACCATCGCGGCATCTGCCCGAAACTGCGGCGACATCGAGCTTATCTGGACTCGCAGCCGCAAGAACGCCGCGAAGGTCCTGCTTCTGATGGACGTAGGCGGCTCGATGGAGCCCTACGCCCGACTATGCAGCATGCTGTTCTCGGCGGCGCACTCGAGTTCCCACTTCAAGGACTTCCGCTACTACTACTTCCACAACTGCGTCTATGACAGGGTGTACGAGGACATGGCCAGGCGCGAGGTTGTGGGCACCGAGCACCTGCTTCGCACACTGGAGCCGGACTACAAGGTCATCCTGGTCGGCGATGCCACGATGTCCCAGTACGAACTCACCGACAGGCACGGGGCCATCAACTACTACGACCGCAACGAGATATCGGGGATCGTATGGCTGCGCCGCATCGCCGAGCACTTCCGGCACTGCGTGTGGGTCAACCCCGAGGCCCCTCAGTACTGGGGCCACACCACGGTGCGCATGATCGGGAGCGTCTTTCCGATGTACTCCCTCACCATTGAGGGACTTCAGGAGGCTGTCAGGAAGCTGGTTGTGAAGAAGTAGCTGCCCGCCCATGGCAGCCCATACCCCCGAATCCCTTTGCGACACAAGCTCGAAGAGTTTGTATCGTATACGATATAAACATCGTGTACAAGCCTCATTGACAAATATGGTACAATCCGTACTTGGAGGGTTGTGCATTCCGACACTGCTGCAGTCACTGTCTCGATACAGGCCTCGCAAGGAGAACGATGATCAATAAGGTGCTTACGAGCTTCGATGAAGCCGTCTCGGATATTCCGGATGGAGCTTCCATCGCTATCGAGTCCTGGGGCATACCTGCCACGCCGCAGAACCTCATCGCTGCTTTGAAGAGCAAGGGCGTCAGGGACCTGACAATAGTGACGCATACTTTCATACCGATGGTGTGGAACGAGCAGGATGCGGCGCTGCCTTCCCTCCTGCTGCCTCAGATGAAGAGGCTGATCTCGGCTGTTATCGGTATTCAGCGACTCGGCGCCGGGGCGTTCCTTCAGGAGTACATAGACCGGGGCCTCGAGGTCGAGATTACGAGCCACGGCACCCTAGCTTCCAGGCTGTACGCGGGGGCCGCGAACCTCGGCGGGTTCTACAACCCCGTCGGCGTCGGCACTTTCCTCGAGGAAGGCAAGGAGAAGCGGGTCATCGACGGCAGGGAGTACATCTTTGAGAAGCCAATCAGGCCGGACTACGCTTTCATAAGCGCTCATCGGGCCGACTCCCTGGGTAACCTGACGTACAGGGGCAACTACAGGGCCGATTCTCCGGCCATGGCGATGGCCGCGAAGACAACGATCGCGGAGGTTGACCAGGTTGTGCAGGTCGGCGACATCGACCACGAGCATGTGGTGACGCCTGGAGCTTTCGTCGACCGCATCGTGCAGATACCGGAGGACGGCCTGGGCTCCAGGGACAAGCAGATGGCCATGGTACACATGCTCAGCCAGTTGGACAGCACGCGAGACCTGCTGTTCGGCAGAGACAAGTAGCCGTTCAACGATCCGCAGGAGGCGAGACGGGATGCAAATGCTCAAGGAGAGGCTGGACCGGGACACGATCGCCATGCGTGCGGCCAAGGAGCTGAAGCCGGGTGACTGCGTCAATCTGGGCTTCGGCCTGCCGACTATGTGCGCCCTGTACGTGCCCGAAGGCGTCAGGTTCCATACGGAGGCCGGTCTCCTCGGATACGGCAGGCTGGTGATGGCTGAGGAGGTGGATCTGGCGGACTGGCATTTCATCGACGCCAACGGCCGCTTCTGCCTTCCGCAGCCCGGCATGGCTGTGATGGATGTGATGACCTCCTTCGCCATGATGCGCAGCGGACGGCTGACCAGCGTCATGGGCGGCCTCCAGGTTTCCGAGAAGGGAGACCTCGCGAACTGGAACACGCAGAACAACGCACTCGCCGGCACTATCGGCGGGTCGATGGACCTGGCGGTCGGCGCAAGCCGCGTCATCGTCACGATGGAGCATACCGCGAAGGACGGGTCGCCAAGGATAGTACGGGAATGCAGCTTCCCTCTGACCGCGCGCCGGTGCGTGGACCTCATCATCACTGACCTGGCGGTTGTGCGGGTCGGGCCCGGCGGCCTGGTGCTGGAAGAGACAGCGCCCGGCTGGTTGGCCGATGAGGTGCAGGCTCTGACCGGGGCCGAGCTTAAACGGTCACCCGACCTCAAGGAAATCGAGCTTTAGCCGCACTGCAGGCGTGCCCTGCCCCGCATCGGTGCCTCGACTGCGTCCGTTTGACACCACGCGTGGTCGCACAGTATCCTAACCTACGCCCCGCTTACCCATTCCTTGTGTACGGTGCCGGTGGATGGAGCGACAGGACTCACTTCTGACCCAGAGGGAACGCGACGTTCTCGTTCACGTGGCCAGAGGGCTCACGAACAAGGAGATCGCCGACACCCTCTGCACGAGCACCAGCGCGGTGAAAGTCTTCCTGCATCAGGCCTCCGCCAAGCTCGGCGCGCGGAACAGGGCCCAGGCGGTTATCATGGCGCTCAGGAAGGGCGCCATCGAGCCGCAGGAGGTCTACTCCCTCGAAGAGCTTGCGGACCTGCTGGCGTCGCTCGGGCCCGAGGCGATTCACACGGTGGGCAGGCTTGTCAAAGAGCGTCTGGACCAGACACAGGACGAGCTCGCCGACCTGCTCGCGCGCCTGGGTCCCGATGCCATCGATTCCATTGCCGATCGTGCCAAGAAGAAGCTGCAGTAGACGCCCCCGTCCATCCCCGCTGTTGAGAAGACCGCCTGAATCCACGGACTAGTACGATTTTCCCCCGCTCAATCCCCCGCATGAGCCATTGTTGGCCGGTGACGTGACGTGGTAGCTTGGGCCATGATTGCATACGTGCCTATCGGCTGATGCATGACATTGCAGAATGCTACACGATAGTTGAGGGGATGGGGATATGAAACGCTTTGCCGCAATCGTATTGATGCTGGCGGTACTGTGTGCCGCGATGCCTGGTGCACTGACTGCCCAGTCGAGAGACCTGCCGGACCTGGAGGTCACGTCCGTCTTGACCGATGAGGCTGCAGGTCACGTAGGCTATCGGATCACGAACTCGGGCAGCGCTGCGACCTCGAGCGTCTGCTACGTGGCCCTGCTCGTGAACGGGACGACTGTTGCCACTGACAGGATAGGCGCGGTGATGGCCGTCGGCGGTGTCGCGGAAGGCTGGTTCGCCGGCTATGCGTGTGCAGCCGGCACAACTGCGCGGGTACAGGTATGCGTGGACTCGGGCGACGACATCAGCGAAGCCGACGAGTCCAACAACTGTGCCTGGGGCACGTGCTCGGGGCCTGCTGTGACTCCGACGCCCGCTGTCGCGTTATCTCCAACTCCGTTCCCTACGCGCGGTACAGCGGCGACACCTTCAGTAACCCCAACGCCGACACCGAGGATTGCACTGACTCCTTCCCCCACGCCGCGGGCGGCCGCCGCTACGCCGACACCCGAGCGTACTGACCTGCTGCCGGACCTGATCATTCGTGGAGTTCTCTGCAGCGATGCGACCGGGCAGATCGGCTACGGCATTGTCAACGCAGGGGATGCATCTGCTCCGGCTGGCCACGAGACCGTTCTGTGGGTGAACGGGGAGAGGGTGGCTACTGATTACGTCAGGACGGAGATCAGCCCCGATACCACGCTGGAGCGATGGTTCACGGGCTACTCCTGTCCGGCGGGCGCGACCGTGCGCGTCGAGTTATGCGCGGACGCGAATGATGGTGTTGCGGAGAGCAGCGAGAGGAACAACTGTGCCAACGGGCAATGCCAGGGCCCCGACAGGCCTGCGCCCACGCCGACAACGGCGGTCACGCCTGATACATGGCGGCGCGTGCAGCGGACGCCGGCTCCCGATCTTCCCGATTTGCATGTGAGAGGAGTTCTGGGCGATGAGGACAGAGGGCTGATCGGCTACGGAATCGTTAACGTTGGGGAAGCTACAGCCCGCGGCGGTCACTACTCGGTCCTGTGGATCGACGGGAGAGAGGCTGCCAGGGACCTCATTGATACCGAGTTGCCGGTGGGGATCACGCTGGAGCGCTGGTTCGAAGGCTATGACTGGGATGGCCGGACACCGGTGGCAGTCACGGTCATCGCTGATGCCGGCAGGGTAGTGGCCGAGTCGAATGAGAACAACAACGACGGATACGCCAGACTCGGTGGTGGCGGAGACCCCCGGCTGAGATCGAATGAGGTCGCGCTATCGAGCGACAGGAAGCCTGACCTGATGGTGCGAAGCATCATGTACGACGAAGATAGCGGGCTTGTCGGATATGCAATCGCTAACGGCGGCAGTCTGACCGCCCCGGCGGGCCATACCACCGTTCTCAGCATTGACGGTGAGGCCGTGGCGAGAGACATACTGGATGCGCGTCTCGACATCGGCGAGACCGAGACGAGGTGGTTCAAGACCCACAGCCGGGTCCACTGGCGTGGCAGCACGACAGAGGTCTGTGCCGATGCACTCGATCTGGTAGAAGAGATCAACGAGCGTAACAACTGCCGCTCCGATGCCCCGGTCGCCGCATCAACTCGTTCAGCGTATTCGGAGAGGCGCACCGTCACGAGCAGAACGCGTGACATCAACCGTGACAGCAGCGTCGACACGCGCGACCTTACGATGCTGCGGGTGCTGTACGGCAGGTCGGTGATTGAGCCCGCGTTCAGCGAGTACGCGGACCTGAACCTGGATGACATGATCGACCTCAAGGACCTCGCGATGCTGGGTGCCTTCTATAACGATGAGGAGGAGTCCACGCCGGACACGGAGGCCCAGATCGAGGCCAGCAAGGTCATTCTGTCCCACTTGGGGGAGACTGCGCAGGATGCCCGCATGGTGGGGGATAGCATCAGGTACCGGATATACTACGTCGATAACTCCAACGGTGGAGAGGATTCCGACCTGGTCATACTTGACAAGCTCGATCCGGCCCTACTGGGCGTCTCAGCTCATGACGGCGGCGTATACGACGTCGACAGCCACGCTGTGTACTGGGTGATCGAGGGCGTCGGCCCTGGCGACGGAGGATTCGTTGAGGTTGAGGCAACGGCAGGGAACACCGACGAGGTGATCGACAACAAGGCGCTGCTCAAGGTCGGCGGCGATGTGGATCCACTGTCACTCGATGCGGCCACGGATGGCGTGACCGAAACGAACATAGTCTCCACCTACGTGTTCGCGGAGCCTGAACTGGGCTGGGTCCCCTTCGTTGAAGGGGCGGAGCCCGGTACCGAGCCGGACGTGACCATGAAGGATGAGACTACCATGGATACCATGGTCAACTTCGACGTGCCGGGCATGTTCGTATACCAGGCGCTGAAGGAAGGCGTAGCTTACCAGAAGCTCTCGGTTCCGGGCTATGAGACGAGTCTGGCTGTAGGGAAACCCGAGCTGCCCATGCTCGGGGCAGTGCTTGAGGTGCCTTTCGGCGTAGATATCGACGTCGATATCTACAAGTCGGAATACGTCGAGCTGTCCGACTATAACGTGTTCCCGGCGCAGGAGCCCTGGATCGCCGGCGAAGAAGACTCGCACGAGTTCGTGATCGATGAAGAAGTCTATCTTACAGACGCCTTCTACCCGGCTGAACTCGCTGCAATAGACCCCAAGGACACAGGCGTCATGCGGGGCCACCGGCTCGTCTTCCTCAAGGCTAACACGGTGCAGTACAACCCCGTGACCAGGACGCTGAGGGCCTACTCGAACATCGAGGTCATGCTCAAGTACAGTGAGCCGGCGCAGGTGGAGGAGCCGGACGAAAGGGTGCTGTCCGGCGCGTTCGAACAGCTCATGTCGGCCGCTGTGCTCAATCACAAGCCCGCGATCGATCACGATGAGTTGGCTGTCGCGATGCAGGCCGGTCAGGCCGACGCAGGCCCGGGGCACCTTGGATGCCAGTATCTAATCATCACTCATTCCGACTTCTATGACCCCGTTGACCCCGATAATCCCGTAACCCGCTTCCGAGACTGGAAGCAGCACAAAGGCATCAGCACTTGCATCGTCGACACAGCGGACATCGAGGACGGTGATACGTCGGACGGGATCAAGGCCTATATACAGAATGCATACGACAACTGGCCGACCCCGCCTTCGTACGTTCTCCTGGTGGGCGACTCGGAGTTCGTGCCTACCACGCACGATACGTTCCACAGCGCGCATGACCAGACCGACCCTGCAACCGGACTGGATGTGCCTACCGAAACGGGCAGTGACCTGTACTACGCCACCGTGGACGGCACGGACATGCTGCCTGACCTGCTGATCGGCAGGGTATCCGTTGATACAACGAATGAGTCAGAAACGGTCTTCGACAAGATAATCGAGTATGAGAAGAACCCGCCGGCCAATCCGGACTTCTACACCGATACGGCGCTGGTCCGCCTCTTCGAGGACGATACCGACGCTAAGTTCGATGCCGCGGGCAATCCCATTCCCGACCCCTGTCCGTCCGATGGGCAGGAGGACTGCCATTTCGGCATCATTGAGGTCGCTGAGGAGGTGCGTGACTTCCTCATCGCCGAGGGTTACGACCCCCGGCGCATCTACAACCGTACCGGCAACTTCCCGCAGGGGCCACTTCAGTATGTCGACGGCACCAATCTACCGGCCAATCTCACCATCGCGGGGGGATTCCCCTGGAACGGAGGCCCCGCGGATACCCAGGACGCGTTCAACGACGGAAGCTTCCTGGTCACCTTCTGCGGGCACGGGTACCGAAACGGCTTCTTCGTACCCAACTTCGATGTGGCCCACTTGGCCGGCCTGAACAACGCCGGGGAGTTGCCCTTCAGCTACGCGTCGGCGTGCAACATGGGCTGGTTCGACAATGAGACCGACCACAATCTCCTCAACACTGCCAACAACGACGAGTGCTTCGCAGAGGAGATCACCAGGATGAATAACGGCGGGGTCGTCGGGATAATAGCGTCCTCGCGCATAAGCTGGTTCCCTCACGACGTGACCAATATCGAAGGCATGTGGGACGCAATCTGGCCTGATTTCGACCCCGACGTGGGAACGACGCCATGCTACGGTGTGGGACTGATCAATACCTACAGCAAGCTCTATCTCGCGAAGTACAGAGGGGCGTCAAAGGCACGGGAAGAGCAGTTCGAGGTCTTCCATCTGTTTGGCGACCCGGAGATGCCCATCTGGACGGAGGAGACCGGCGACTTCGACGTCGTACATCCGGAGGGTATCGGCTCGACGGGGGAGCAGGACTTCGTAGTGACCGTGCTCGACGCTGTCACAGGAGACCCTGTGCACAGCGCCGTGGTCGTGCTGAACAAGGGCAGCGCGATAGTGGCGGTGGAGCAGACGAATCCTGCCGGCGTGGCCCGCTTCACTCTTGGCGGGTTCTATCCCGGGCCCATGGACGTTACGGTCACCGCGCACAACTGGCGACCATACGAGGGCAGTATCTACGTCAGCGATGACGGGGCGGCAATCAACAGGCTAGATCCGGAGAACGGCCCCGAGGACCAGGTGGTCCACGTCGGCGGCACCGGCTTCTCGGAGTCGGAAGAAGTCGACGTCTACTTCGACACGAAGCTGGTAGCCACAGCCGTCGCGACTGGCGGAGAATTCGGTCAGGCAGGCCAGGAGCATGTCGATGTGAAGGTGCCATCACCGTCCGATCTGGGGCAAGTGAACGTTGTGGCGCGTGGCAAGACCTCAGGCCGCTTCGCCGTGGATGTCTTCCAGGTCAGCACCGCGAACCCGATCGACCTGTATACGTATAACCAGTGGGATGAGACTACATGGCACCTGCACGAAGAGAACAGGAAGACCTGGGACAACCCTGAAATCCAGTTGTATGACGAGGATGATGACCCCGTCTCGTCCAAGGAACTGGCGGCGCTGGAGAAGTACACGGTCCGAGCCAGGGTGCACAACGATACGGGCTTCGACGCCGAGAACGTGAAGGTGACCTTCAGGTGGGCTGATTGCGGCGTCGGACAGTCGGACAAGGTGTGGAAGGACATAGGCACCGACGACATAGATGTGGAAGCGCATGATGCAGAGCAGGCCGAGGTGAAGTGGGCCCCGGAGAAGACCGGACACATCTGCATCAAGGTCTTCATATACCACGTGGAGGACATCAACGGCAGCAACAACAGCGGTCAGGAGAACTGCAAGGTTGGGGAGACCAGCTCTCCGGCGAAGCTCAGCTTCCAAGTATGGAACCCAACGAGTGAGCCTGTCATGGTCCACCTCGAGCTGAGACAGGTAACCGAGCGGAATGGCAAGGGCGCGTTGTGGCAGACCGCGATCGAGCACCCTGATCCCCAGTTGATCGAACCGCTCGGCAAGTCGGAAGCATGGGTGGTCATCGAACCGCCCGACTCGGTACCGGCGGGACAGGAAGCTCAGTTCGAACTGACGGGATACATTGACGGTGAAATGATAGGCGGGGTGACGTTCGTGGTCACCAAGGCTCAGTGAGGTCCGCCGCCGGGCCCGGCAAGGAGGATGACGGCATGAAGCGGTTCAAGTGGGCGATACTGGTAGTGGTCATCATCGGCATCTGTGCGGGAGTTGTCTTTGTGCCCTGGGGTGGAGATGACGAAGCGGGGGATATCGAGGTGAAGGCGGGTACCGCGCACGTATGGCTTTCGCCGGCCTCATGGGAAGCTGCAACTGGTGACCAGATCGGGGTGGAAATCGTGGTTGACAGCGGTTCTGGCATCAGCGGTGCGGAAATCGAACTGGCGTTCGACGGCAGTGCCCTGAGTGCAATCGCCGTCGTGGCTAAAACTCTTGCTCCCGAACTGGTCGGACTCGACCCGGTCGATGAGCAGGGGAATACGGTTCACTACGATAGGCCCGGCAGCCTGCTGGGTGAAGAGCCCCTGGTCGGCCTGAAGCAGATCGACAATGACGCCGGGACGGTGAAGCTTGCCCTGGCGAGGAAGGGTGAGACGACCTCCGATTCACCGCCGGGCATTCTTGCCGGAGTGACCTTCGAGGTGCTTGACTCGGCGTCGGCGGGTGACTACGATCTCCAGTTGACCAGCGTTCGTCTCACCGACCAGGACTTCGAAGACATTCCGGACATCAACGTCGAGGAGGCTGTCGTAACCGTCGAGTGAAGCCCCTGTACCCTCGAATTCCTCTGCCTGCAGCCCTAACGTGACTACGACTTGCCTGCTGACCGCGAAGACGGCAAGTTGACGGCGCATAGCTTCACATGGTAGCCTCTCCCGTGGCTGGCCCAGGCACCATCCAGACCTTCGAGAATACGAATGTACGCGCCGGGCCGCAGGAGGCGACCGATGGGTAGACGCAAGCTTCTGGCATCAGCGGGTTTGCTCTGCCTGGTTGTGTCGCTGCTGGTGGTGGTGAGTGGTGGGGCGGTCCTCGCGCAATCCACGAGTATGAGTGTATCGCCGGCAAGCCAGGAGGTGGACGCCGGGGAGACTTTCGACGTTGAGATCATGATAGATACTGATGTCGCTACACGTGGTGCCCAATGCGCTGTATCATTCGACCCTGACGTGGTCCAATGTAACGGCTACACGGCAGGAGGCTTCTACAGTGACTGGGCCGCCGCCCACGGCGGAAGCACAATGGTATTCCCTGAGCCTGTAATCGACAATGTCGGTGGCAGCATTTCGGATATCGGCATCGCCATTATGGGCGGCGATCCCGGCGGACCGACAGGCAGCGGAGCATTCGTCATCTACCACTTCACTGCAGTCGCAGACGGTGTTTCGAGGATCGAACTGGAGAACGTCAAGGTGGTGGACGTTCAGTCGCTTGGCATTCCCGATGTGGTTGTGAACGATGGCGAGGTCCTTGTCGGAGAAGTGCCGCCGCATGTGTCCACGCTGGACGCGAGCGACGTCGGCGGCAGTTCAGCCGTATTGAACGGCTATCTTGAGCACCTGGGAACAGCTTCCACCGTGCTGGTCTCGTTCGAGTGGGATGTGTCCGCGGATTCTCTGGCCGGGACGACTCCTGAGGAGATGTCGGAGCCCGGACCGTTCTCGGCCGTTCTGGTCGGTTTGGGTCCTGAGACTTCATATCTCTACCGTGCCGTGGCCGAGGGAGACGGCGTTGCGTATGGTGATCAGGTCTACTTCACGACCGTCCTGCCTGGCGATGCCAACGATGACGGCAGCATCACCATGCAGGACGTGACCTACACCGAGCTGATAATCCTGGGTTACCTGGAACCGACCTCCGGTGCCGATGCAAACGAGGACGGCAACATCAACATGGGTGATGTGACCACCATTGAGTTGATGATACTGGGGTATGTTTGATACTTCGTCTCCTGCCACCTCGCCCGTGGTGTTTCTCCAACCCTGTTTTCAAAAACTAATCCAAAGTTAGTGGAAAACCCTTGCGCCTGGCAGGGTCTTGTTGTACCTTATTTTCCACTCAGATTGTCCACGCCTGAATCCCTCATTTCCCCATACCGCTGGCAGCACGAGCAGCGCTGTTATATTCGGCGCTCGAAGGAGTGCGTAAATGGCGCAACAGGCCCTGTCAGGACTGCGTGTACTAGATGCAACCCACCACATAGCCGGGCCCTTCTGCACCAAGGTACTGGCCGACTATGGAGCGGATGTGGTCAAGGTGGAACGACCCGACAGTGGAGACCCGACCCGTGATGTCGGTCCCTTCGTCGATGACAAGCCTGCGTTGGAAGGCGGCGGCCTCTTCCTCTACCTCAACATGAGCAAGAAGGGCATCACTCTCAATCTGAAGTCTGAGAAAGGCGCAGCTATCTTCAAGGACCTTGCCGCGCAGGCGGATGTTGTGGTGGAGAACTTCAGCCCCAGGGTCATGCCGGGCCTGGGCCTGCATTACGAGACCCTGAGGGAGGTCAATCCGAACATCGTCATGACTTCGATTTCCAGCTTCGGGCAGACGGGGCCCTATCGTGATTACCGGGCCTCCGACCTCAACATCTGGGGCCTCAGCGGTGTTCTCTATGAGTGTGGTGAGCCGGACCGTGAGCCCCTGAAGATGGGCTATAACGTGTCCGAGTACGTGGCGGGCCTGTACGGGGCACTGGTCACGCTCTCGGCGGACTACTATCGCCACGATTCCAGGGGTGGCCAGCACATTGACGTCTCCATATGGGAGACGTTCCACACTATGCAGCCGTCGATGCCTCTCGTCTACGCCTACGCCAGCTTCATCCGGAAGAGGGCCGGGGTGCATTTTCCGTGGGGGATCCTGCCGTGCCAGGACGGATATGTCGGGTTCTACCTGCCGACCCAGGCCCACTGGGAGTTGCTGTGCACCCTGCTCGGGCAGCCCGAGCTACGCGAAAGGCCCGAGTACGAGACCCCGATGTTGCGCGAGGAGCGACGCGGTGAGATCGAGGACATCATCGTAGCGTGGCTGCGCGACAAGCGCATGAACGACGTATTCCATGCCGCCCAGGAACTGAGACTCCCTTTGACTATGGTGCCCAACGCCCGCCAGATCATGGACAACGAGCAGCACAAGTACCGGGAGTACTTCGTCGATATCGATCACCCGGTTACGGGCAGGCTGACCTACCCCGGCGCACCCTTCAGGCTCAGCCGCACCCCGTGGCAGGCGACCCGCGCGCCGCTTCTCGGTGAGCATAACGAAGAGATACTGTGCGGGCGCCTGGGTTACTCGAAAGACGACCTCGATGGATTCAAGAAGGACGGCGTTATCTGAGCTGTGCGTTCGCGAGGAGGAAGAGATGTCCGACCTGCCACTGCAAGGCGTTAGAGTAATAGATAGCTGCATCTACTGGGCCGGTCCGATGGCAACGGTCCTTCTGGCCGACCTGGGCGCGGAGGTGATCAAGGTAGAATCGGTGCAGCGCATCGACTTCCTCAGGCTGCTCGGCGGCTGGCCGACTCCAGATGGCTACGAATGGTCTGCCGTATTCAACGGAGCCAATCGAAACAAGCACGGTATCACGCTGAACCTGAACAGCGAGAAAGGCCGTGATGTCTTCAGGAGACTCGTGGCTGTGGGTGACGTGGTCACCGAGAACTTCAGCCCCCGAGTTATGGAGAACTGGGGTCTTGCCTACAAAGACCTGGCCGCCATCAAGTCCGACATAGTCATGTTGTCCATGCCCGGCTTCGGAACGACCGGGCCTCTGCGCAATTACGTCACCTTCGGTCCGAATGTGGAGATGATCTCCGGGATGCCAATCATCAGTGGCTATCCGGGCGGCGGGCCGATGATGACCGGCTATATCGCTGATCCGGCGGCAGGCCTGATGGGCGCGGTAGCGGTGATGGTCGCTCTGGAGCACAAAAAGAGGATAGGGGAGGGCCAGCATATCGATCTCTCCCAGATGGAGGCTATGACGACCTTCATGGGCGAGGCGCTGATGGATTTCACGATGAACGGCAGGGTCCGGGGACGTCGGGGAAACCGCCACCACTGCGAAGCGCCCTACGGCGTGTACCCATGCAAGGGTGATGACCAGTGGGTCACGATCACCGTGTCGTCTGATGAGGAATGGGCCAGGTTCTGCGAGGCGATCGGGAACCCTCACTGGACGAAGGACCCTAGATTCGCCACCGGCCCGTCGCGCTGCGAGAACCACGATGAGTTGGACGGGTTCATCGGTGACTGGACGATGCAGCGGGAGAAGCAGAGGGTCATGTCTGACCTGCAGAACGCGGGTATCGCAGCCGCGAGCGTCTTGACGTACGCCGACATCATGTCCGACGCGCACATACTGGACAGGGGCTTCTTCGAGCAGGTGACGAGGCCGGTCAACGGCACGCACCCTCTTGCGGGCTTCCCCGCGAAGTTCTCTAAGACGCCGCTGTCGATTCGCCGGCCCGCGCCCACGGTTGGACAGGACACCGAGCATGTACTGAAGACTGTCCTGAACATGCCGGACAGCGAGATCGCCCAGCTTGCCGAGGAAGAGGTTATCGGCACAAAGCCGCACGGTTGGCCCTACGCCATGGACGAGGAGGAGGCCATCTCTCGACTGAAAGGCATTCATGGCAAGGACTGACCCTCGCAGGATGATAGTAGCCGCGGGACCGCTCCGTCGACGTCCTTTCCACTTTCTTAGCTGCTGCCCTCGCATGGAGGTGTGCTCCACATGAAGAGGCGCTATGACGTGGTGATCGTAGGTGGGGGGCCGGGTGGCCTGGCTGTCGGGTGTCTGCTGGCCAAGGAGGGGATCGAATCGGCAATCATCGAGAGGGCGCCGCGTCTAGGCGGTCGATTCCGCTCCGTCGACTTCCAAGGATGCAGGGTCGACAGCTCAGTGAAGTTCTTCGCATCGCAGTTCGGCTCTGCTGAGGAGACGTTCTGCTACAAGATGTTCAATCACCTTGGACTGCCTCTCAGGAATAAGTCGGTGCCCTGGACCATGGGACTCGTGACGAAGGACAAGCCCGGCAAGGTCGACTACTTCGCCATGGATCCGAAGCTGGGCGCCGACAACTTCTTCGAGTTCTTCGCCTTTGCCACCGGCGTATCCATGGAGGAGGAATCGAAGGCGGAGATCAAGAGGGTTGCCGATATCGCCGAGGATATGACCCTGGAAGAGTGCCGCAGGGTGGTGAATGTCTCCTTCGCTGACTGGATCGACGAGAATATCAAAGACCCCATAGTGCACGCAGTCCTCAGCGGGATGGGACCGATTATCGGCGCTACGGTGAAGGATGTGAACTTCGGCATGGTTGCCAACTCACTGGGGACCTTCAATCGCGTTGGGTCGATCCACCTGTGGTATCCGCAGCCGGGTCCTCTGGAAGATGCAATCATCGCTCCGCTGGCGAAGTACTACCAGCAACACGGCGGAAGCATAGTCACTGGCAGACGGATCATCAGTATCGAGGTGGAGGACGGCCGAGCGACGGGCGTCGTGGCTCAGGATGAGGCCAACAACAACCTTCTGGAGCAGTACGACGCCAGGGTTGTGGTGTGCGCCACGCCTATCTTCGAGGCCGTTGCCAGAAACATCATCGGGGAGAACCTCTTCACGGAGGACTGGGCCGAAGCCATCAGGAAGTGCGGCCAGCTTGCCATCCATGATCTCACCGGGTTCTTCCTGCTTCGTGAAGAAGTCATGAGCGGACAGGACTTCAAGTGGATTCACGTCTTCGACTTCGACTATGGCCTGCCGACGTACGTAGGCGACTGGTGCGAGGGGTCCTTCATCGATGCGGAGGTGCCGCCGGGGAAACAGCTCGTATGCTCGATGGTCCCCGGCTCGTTGGAGGCGACCCATTTCGGGCTTGACACATCCATGGACCAGGTCAGGGAGGCCCATCGAAGGTGGAAGGGAGCCATGGAGAAAGCATTCCCGGGATTCAATGACGCCATCGAATATGAGGGAATGAATCTACAGCTTAACTTCACCAGGTATGCATACGCCGTGGTCCCTGTGGAGATAGACATGCAGCCGCCGGGAATTGAGGGGCTCTACCTGGCAGGCGATTCCGTTCGTTCGGTGAGCACTCAGATGTCAGACAAGTGCTTCCAGATAGCCTTTCCAATATGCGAAAGCATCCTTGATTACATCCGGCGATGAACACGAAGGCCGAGTCGCACCGGAAGGAGGCAGCCATGCGGAAGCTTATGAGGGTCGACCTCACGAACGGCAAATGCGCCGAGGAGGCGATTCCGCAGTCCGTAGCGGAGGGCTTCGTTGGGGGCCGCGGGTTCGGCGCGAAGTACGTGTATGATGAGATAGCGCCGGGTACGGACCCCCTGGGGCCGGACAATAGGATGTACTTCGTGGTCGGAGCTATGGCCGGAACGGGTGCTCAGTCCATGTCCAAGTGGATGGTCTTCACGAAGAGCCCGCTGACCGGCACTTACACGCGGTCTTCCGGCGGCGGCGATTTCGGCGCCCATCTGAAGTGGTCAGGCTACGAGATTCTGGCGATCGAAGGCAAAGCCTCCAGGCCTTGTTACGTTCTCCTGAAGGACGGCAAGTGCGAAGTGCTCGACGCGGCGGGCATCTGGGGAAAGGCCACGAGTGAGTGCGAGCAGGCTCTGCAGGGCAAGCACGGTTCCAGGGCCCAGGTCGTTTGTGTCGGACCGGCGGCCGAGAAGGGCGTACGGTACGCCGGACTCTTCACGGTCGGACGAGCGGCGGGTCGAGGTGGAACGGGTGCGGTGATGGCCTCGAAGAACCTCAAAGCGATTGTGATAGAGGCGAATCGCAGGGAGGACGTAGCGAGACCGGACAGGTTCAAGGAACTAGTGCAGCAGCAGATCAAGGCCTACCAGGAGGGTCTGGGCTTCGAACCGTTCAGGGACTTCGGGACGCCCATGGGTGTGGCAGTGAACAACAGCATGGGCGTGTTCCCGGTGCGCAACTTCCGCGAGGGCTTCCTGGAGGGCAACGAACAGGTAGGCTTCGACAAGTACGCGGCCATCACTGAGAAACACGAGGGCTGCTATAGCTGCATGCTGCGCTGCGGCAAACTGCGCACGCTGTCCACGGGCGAGTACGCAGGAACGCAGACCATGGGCCCCCATTATGAGACGATCTGGGCCTTCACCGGTCCCACTGCGTGTACGGACTTCGAGGCCACTCTGGTTGCCGATCGCCTGTGCTACGACTTTGGTCTCGATTCCATAAGCACGGGGAACACCATCGGCTTCGCTTATGAGTTGTTCGAGAAGGGCATCCTATCGGCTAAGGATACCGGCGGTCTGGCGCTGGAGTGGGGTGACCCGCGTCCGATGCTGAAGCTGGTAGAGATGATAGGTAAGCGAGAGGGAATAGGAGAGCTGCTTGGCGAGGGCGTGAGAAGGGCTGCCGAGAAGCTTGGTCAGGGTGCGGAGCAGTATGCCATGCACGTGAAAGGTCAGGAGCTTCCCGGCTACGAGCCCAGGGCTATGAAAGCGCTGGGCATGAACTTCGCAACCAGCAATGTGGGGGCAAATCACTGCTACGGATATGCGGGGCAGGAACTCGGCAATCCCCGGCCTCGCGTTGTCGACGGGGCGGCCGACGAGGACAAGGGTGATATCGTCAAGTACAACCAGGACTATACAGCGACGCTGGAGCTGGTTAACGCCTGCACCTTCCCCGGCAACAACCTCGATTTCTTCGGCCCGGAGCTGCTGGTGGAGATGCTGGTTGCCGTTCTCGACGAGGACAAGTTTGGGAGCGCCGACTACCTCTCGCTGGTCGCCGAGAAGACGTACAACATCGAGCGGTGCTTCAACGTCAGGGAAGGCTTCAGCCGGAAGGACGATAGGCTTCCGAAGCGAATGTATACTGAGCAGCTCAAGGGCGGTGTCAGGGAAGGCGAGTACTACAGGACTCCTGACAAGATAATCGATGAGTACTACGAGTCGAGGGGCTGGGATTCGGAGGGCATTCCCACGGAGGCGACACTTGACCGATTGGGCCTCTCGGACATCGGTAGGGACATCGCACGCTTCCGCAAGTAGGACCTCGCGATTGACATAGAGACCAGGAGGGACAATTGGCTGATGCAAGCTTCGATGTAGTGGTGATAGGGGGCGGCCACCAGGGCCTGATCGCTGCAAACTACATGGTCAGAAACGGCTACACGGTGGGGCTGTTCGAGCAGAGGCGAGAGTTGGGAGGGGGTGGCTGCACGGAGGCCCGGCCGATACCGGGGTTCCTCGGCAATCCCTGTGCGCACGTTGCCGGCCTCTGGGCGAGCCCGGTGAACCAGGACTTCAAGCTGCACGAAAGGGGCCTCAACTACATCTTCCCGCCCGTGCACAGTGCAATGGTATTCCCGGACGAGCGTTGTATTGTCTCATATCGGTCGATTCAATGGGACAGGGAGACCGGCCTCGTCGTCCCACAGGAAGACATAGTCTCGAAGAACATCAAAGAGGTGGAGAGGATATCGCCGAGGGACGCCGAGACCCTGGCCCAGTGGCAGTCGGAAGGGAAGATATGGCAGTGGGGGTTCGCAGCCATGCAGGTCCTTTGGAATCCTCCTGCTTTGCCCGGAGAGCTGGACCCGGTGGAGGCGCTTATCGCGGACCCCAACTCCGGCATCGACCGGCGTCATCAGTTCATGAGCGCCACCGAGTACGTGTCAGACCTCTTCGACAGTGATGAGTTGCGCGCGCATTCGCTGCGCATGCTGGGTTCAGCCGGCATATACCCGGATGATGTTGCGCCTTTGCCTATCATGCTGTCGAACGTACCAATGCAGGTCATCGGCTTCGGCGGCGGCGTGTACGAAGGGGGTACGCACAATGCCATCCACGCTTTCCAGAGGGCGCTCAGCGAGGAGGGCGGCAGGTTCCACGTGGGCGCCGATGTGGACGAGATACTGGTGGAGAATGGGCGGGCGACAGGTGTGAAACTGGCGGACGGGACCGTCATCGAGGCGAAGAAGATGGTCATTAGCTCGATCGTCGTAACCCAGACCCTGGCAAGGCACCTCCGCAATGTCGACCTCGGGACGAAGGGGGTCGAGTACCGTCGGAAGATAGCCAAGCTGCGTGTCGACAGAGGGCAGATATTCTGGGGGCACATCGCTTTCCACGAGTTGCCCCAGTACAAGGCTGCCGCGTGGAACCCGGACTGCATGTGGGCCAGATGGGTGTTCATGGGCGACGCGGATATCGACTACCTGGACCGCGAGTACCGTTTCCGCAACCAGCATATAAGGCCGGGACAGTGGCCTGAGCGGCTCTATCTGTGGGAGGGAACAGATACGAAGTTCGACCCGCGCTACGGGCCTCCCGGCAAGCATGTGGCGCTCCTGGAAGAGATGGCGTTCCCGGCGAGCTGGAGGACCGAGGAAGAGTGGATGCAGATCAAGAAGGAGGCACCCGACCACTTCCTCAAACAGTGGGAGCAATATGCCCCGAACATGACCTGGGACAATGTCATCGCGACGAATATCGACACGCCTCTTGACATAATGCGTCGGAGCGACAACTTCGTGGAGGGCAACTGGGGACTGATAGCCGGTACGCCCAGCCAGTGGGGAGAGATGAGGCCGATACCGGAGTTCTCCCAATACCAGATACCCGGCATAGAGGACTTCTGGATGGCTTCGGGGTCATGCCACTACTCACTGGGCCTGACGGGATGGGCTGGATACAACTGCTACAAGCGCATAGCTCAGAAGCACGATCTGTGGAAGCCCTGGGAGGGTCGGCTGTACTAGGGGGACTCCGGCACCAACCGGACGGAAATAGTCAACGGAGCGATATCGTATGCAGACCAAGTACGACTTCATAGTGATAGGCGGCGGGCCCAACGGCCTCTGCGTCGCCGCCTACTTGAGCAAGGCGGGCCAGAGGGTGCTCGTTCTGGAGCGCTATTTCGAAGTGGGAGGGGGCCTCGCTACCGAGGAGGTCACGCTTGGGGGGTTCTACCACAACACACACGCCATCTACCACATGATGGTTGACTACGCGCCGCCATATGGGGACCTGGAACTGGAGAAGTTCCGATGCAAGTATGTGCTTCCCGACCTTCAGGTGGCCATGCCCTTCACCGACGGCAAGGCGCTGTGCCTCTACTCGGACGTCAACCGGAGCTGCGAGTCGATCGCCCGGTTCTCCCAGAAGGACGCCGATGCCTACAGGGAAGCGTACCACAAGTTCCGGCTGTACATGGACGAGTTCCTGGCACCGGGCACCTACGTCAAGCCGATCCCCACGCTTGAGGCAGTCCTGGGTCTGCACAAGACGCCAATCGGCCAGGAGATCGCGGAATACCAGCCAAGGAGTCCGCAGGACATAGTGTACGACCTCTTCGAGAACGAAAGGGTCCGGACGCTCATGCTCTATCTGGCCTGTCACTGGGGGCTGGACTACGACGACGGTGGGCTCGGTTTCCTGGTGCCACTGATGCTGGACAGGGCTGTGAACTCCAGACTCTGCGTTGGCGGCTCGCACCGGTTGAGCAACGCGGTGGCCAGGGCGGTGCAGGAGGATGGCAGGGGGCACCTCAGGGGCAGCCAGATCATCAAGCGATTTGTCATCGAGGGCGGGACCGTCAGGGGAGTCGAACTCGACAACGGCACGATCTATGAAGCAGAGAAGGCCGTTGTCAGCAGCATCGACCCTCATCAGACCTTCCTTCAGTACGTCGGCGAAGATCATCTGTCTCCTGACTTCATCGACAAGGTGAAGAACTGGCACTGGGAGAAGTGGAGCCTGTGCTCTCTTCACCTTGCGCTGAGGGAGTTGCCGTCCTTCGCGACCGATGAGGACATCAGCGGCGGCCTCATGTACCTCCTGGGCTACGAGACTCCGGACGATCTCATAGGCCACTGGAACGAGATCAAGGAGGGCGAGCTGTCGTCCACGGTACCCTGCGACGCAGTGTTCCCGACAATGCACGACCCACTGCAGGCACCTGAGGGAAGACATACGGCTTCGATGTATGAGATGGCCCCGTTCAATCTGAAGGGCGGTGCCGAGCGGTGGTGGGACCGCAAGCTACGGGAAGAGCATGAGCAGGCTTTTCTTGCCACGCTGCAGAAGTATGCTCCCAACATGACTGAGGACAAGATACTCTGGACGTATCTGGCAACACCGATGGACTTCTCGACGAAGTATCTGAACATGGTGGAAGGGTCCATCAAGCAGGGTGCCTATGAGGTCTTCCAGATGGCCTACAACCGCCCCAATGACGAGTGCTCCTTGAACCGGACGCCCATCAAGAACCTGTACGTATGCGGCGCCAGCACCAACCCCGGTGGTCTCGTGACATTCGGACCGGGATACATCGCCGCGAATACGATTGCGGAGGACTACGGGATAGCCAAGTGGTGGAGCGAGCCTGAGTATATCAAGGTTGCCCGTGAGAAGGGCTACTTTGGCGAGGAGGAGTAGCAGGTTGCTTCACGAGACGAGGGAAGGGCGATGAAGACGAGAGCGGCGATACTCGAGAAGCACAATGAGCCCCTGGTCACAGAGGAAGTGGAGTTGGACGGCCCCAAGGACCACGAGTTGCTCGTGCGTCTGGAGGCCACCGGCGTGTGCCACACGGACCTCCACTGCATCAAGGGCGACCTGATGGCGCCTCTCCCAATCATACTCGGCCACGAAGGGGCGGGCACGGTGGAGGAAGTCGGGAAAAATGTGACGTCGGTGCAGCCTGGTGACAGGGTGATCGTGACGGTCGCGCCGTATTGCGGCAGGTGCCCGGCCTGTCTTATGGGAGTGCCCTCCAGTTGTGAATGTGATCCCCAGACAGCCATGCTCATGGGAACTATGGCCGACGGGACCAAACGCCTGAAGAGAAAGGACGGCACTGAGCTGAGCCACTTCATGGCACAGTCCTCATTCGCTGAGTACGCCGTTGTAGAAGAGTCGGCTACGGTGAAGGTCCCCAACGATGCACCGCTCGACGTTGTTTGCATGCTCGGCTGTGGGGCAACCACCGGGATAGGCGCGGTTGTCAATAAAGCGCGGGTTAAGGCTGGCAGCAGTGTCGCGGTATTCGGCTGCGGAGGCGTCGGACTGGCGGTCGTGATGGCAGCCAGGCTCGTCGGGGCTCAGCCGATAGTCGCCGTGGACCTGCTGGACAGCAAGCTGGAGAAGGCGAAGGAGCTTGGGGCCACACACGTGGTCAATGCTGCGACCGAGGATCCGGTGGTCAGGATAGCCACGGAGTGTAACGGCGGCGTGGACTACAGCTTCGAAGTCATCGGCAATCCCGCGGTCATTACCCAGGCCTTCCATTCCGTCTACCCGCGCCCGGGCGGCCTTGCAGTGGTTCTCGGGCTTGCCCCCATTGGTGCCACCTTCTCGATCGAGGCATGGCGTTTCATGCGGGAGGTCACTATCACCGGCTGCACGCTGGGCAGCAGCAAGCCGCAGCTCGATATTCCTCGCTACGTCGACCTCTTCATGTCGGGCAAACTGCCCCTGGAGAAGCTGGTCTCCGCCTGCTACTCGCTAGATGACATCAACCGGGCCGTGCAGGACACACTCGACGGCAAGATAATACGCGGTGTCATAACCTTCTGACCGGCCCTCCGGTCAACCACAGAGTCTGGAAAGGAACGCAAATGCTGTTCAGATCGACCGGTCTGGGCAAGACCGAACTCAAGGGCAAAGTCGCGGGAATGGAACGTCAGGGCGACTATCTGATAATGCACGTTGACGTGGTGGAGCCCGTCAAGTGGCGTATTCGTGCCGCGATGAGCTTCGGCGACCTCGCGACTGTGATCGGGTCGTGCGCGAAGGCTGCCATCATCTCCTTCATGTTGTCTCCGACCCAGTGGCGGAAGAAGGAACCCGCACACCCCGGCGAGTTCTAGCAGCCGCAGCGGGCTTTGTCATTGCCTCTACCCTGTAGTATCATGTGACAGCCCTTCTTGCTGTCGCGGCCATCATGCATGTTGCAGGCCGCGCGCAGACGCCTGGAGGAATCGAAGCCGTGAAGCTTGAGAACAGCGTGGCAATCGTAACCGGCGCAGCCGGTGGAATAGGCAAGGCGATAGGCGTCGACCTGGCCGAGCACGGGTGCACGCCTGTACTGATTGACGTGAAGTCCGAGCCCCTGCAAAGGGCCCTGGAAGAAGTCAGGAGAAGGGCGCCCGCCGCAACCGCTGAGGCATGCGACATCAGCGACCGCGATCAGGTTAGAAAGGCCGTGCAATCGATAAGGCAGAACCACGGGCGTATCGACATACTCGTGAACAATGCCGGCATGATGATCGTGAAGCTGTTCTCGGACATGCCGGACGAGGAAGTGCGCCGCCAGATGGACATCAACTACTTCGGGCCGGTTGCCTTCGTGCGCGAGGTCGTACCCGTGATGGAGAGCCAGGGCAGCGGCGTGATCCTCAATGTGGCATCAGTCGGCGCCAGGCTGGTCGTGCCAGGTACAGGCCCCTATGCCGCGAGCAAGGCCGCTGTGCATGCCTTCTCCGAGGCCCTGTACTACGAGCTGAAGGACAGGGGCATACACGTAGGGATCGTGATTCCGGGCGGCATCAAGACCGGCATATTCGAGCGCAGCGAGACCAGGCTGGGCGAATACTATCGGGATGAGTGCAAGACTCCGCCCTCGGCGGTGACGAACAGCATACGGCAGGCAATCGAGAAGGAGCGGTTCAAGACCGTGGTGCCTTTCAGTGCGAACTTCCTGCTTCTCGCTCATGCGGGCTTGGGCGGCATCTTCAGGAACTCGCTGTTGAAGAGGCTCCGGCCCTACATGCAGTAGGGCCCGTCTGCGCAAACGAAGGGAGTCCCGGACATGGATATGAAGCTGAAGGACAAGGTAGCTCTGGTGACCGGAGGGGCCTCCGGCATCGGCGGTGAGATATCCAGGAGACTCGGGGCGGAAGGAGTTCATGTGGCCGTCGTCGACATGAACGGCGAGGCGGCGGAGAGGATGGCCGGGGAGTTGGTGGCATTGGGCGTCAAGGCCATCGCCGTGAAATGCGACGTCGCCGTGGAGGAGCAGGCCGTGGCCGCCGTGCAGCGAACGCAAGAGGAACTGGGCAACGTCAACATCCTGGTGAACTGCGCCGGTCACGAGGGGACAGGCTTCATCGCCGACTTGTCGGCCGAGGAATGGCGCCGAATCTTCGCCGTGCACTGCGACGGCATGTTCTACTTCACCAGGGCTGTCCTCCAGACGATGGGAGAGGGAGACCGGATCATCAACATATCGTCCATCGACGGTGTGGGGGGCCAGGTGTTCGGCTCGCACTACGCGGCGGCCAAGGGCGCGATGGTGTCCTTCACCACGTCCCTGTCGCTGGAGGTCTCCCCGAAGGGCATCACCGTGAACGCAATCGGGCCGGGCGTCATCCGCACGCGTATGGGCAACCAACTGGTCGAGGTCGCGCCTGAGGACTTCCCCGACAACATACCCTCCCGCCGGTACGGAGAGCCCGGCGACATCGCCTCGCTGGTGGTGTTTCTGGCCTCGCCCGAGGCAAGCTACATCACCGGCCAGATGATCCTCGTGGATGGAGGAATCACCCACGCCAATCCGATCAACCGCTTCACTGCCAGGCTGATGGGGTTGCCGTAGCAGAATCCCTCCAAGTATCGGTTGCCAGTTTGACACCCCGGCGTGCCAGCCGCTATCCTACCTTCGTATCGCATCAACGAGGAGTGTTCTCTGCATGGCTACCGAATCCCTGATAACCGACGATATGAGGAAGTCCGTTGGCACGCAGGTCTTCCCCGACTTCCCTCCGGAAGAGGTCTGCATGTGGACCATCCGCCGGTATCTCGAAGCCATAAGCGACACCAATCCGCTCTGGACAGATGCGGAGTATGCAAGTCATACCAGATGGGGAGGCCTCGTTGCCCCGCCGGGCGTCATCGAGGTGTTCAATCCCGCTAACCATGCCTTCCGGCGCTATGACGATATGTCGCACATGAGCCTGCCGTTCAATCCGCCCTTCACGAAGACGTTCATGGCATTCAACGAGTACCAGTTCTTCCTGCCTGTGCGGCCGGGCGATGTGCTCACCAGCGTCTGCAAGATTGGCGACGTCTACGAGCGCCAGAGCACGTCCGGATCGGGTCGGATGGTCTTCATCCGGCTGGATAACGAGCACCGAAACCAGCGGGGCGAGCTGGTCGGAATAGCCAGCGAGGCTATGGTCTCGATGGAGGGGTCCTCCGGCAGGAAGCCTGCGGAGCTGTCCCCACCCCCGGCGGATGTCCGACCAGCGCAGGCGGGAAGGAGCCAACTCCACTTCGAGGACGTTGAGGTGGGGACCGAGTTGCCTGCATTCACGAAGGAGTACTCGCTGTACACCATCCTCAAGTGGGGCGCTGCAACCAATGACTACGGCCCCCACCATTTCGACTATAAGTTCGCGACGGAGATGCTGGGTATGCCCAACGTGATCGCGCACGGGCCCCATAACACAGCTTTCCTGATCAGGCTGGTCACCGACTGGGTCGGAGGTAACGGTGCGATCAGGAAGCACTACGCGGAGATGAGGGGCAACGTGTTCCCCGGTGACACCATGACGTTCCAGGGGCGGGTCGCGAACAAGTATGTTCAGGACGGCGAGGGTCTTGTCGAGATCGAGAGCACAGCGACCAATCAGAACGGCAAGAAGGTCACGCTGGCCAGGTCGGTGGCGGTTCTACCGCTGAGGGGGTGAGGGCTGATGAAGGGCTACAGGACCCCATCCTGGTTCCGTATGAAGGGTTTCACGCACAAGAAGCGGGAGAAGCCGGGGAAGACCAGTCGCAAGGATGGCACGATCAGGCGTTCCGCCGGTAAGTAGAATGGTCCGCGAGTACACGCACCAGGCGCTGGAGAGCGACCACGCATGTCCATCGGGCTACTACAGGCTGTCGAAGGAGCTGCTACTGAAGCATGACGGCAAGGACATCCTGTGCATTCTGGGGATAGGCAGTCTCGAGTGCAGTTGCTGCACCGGGGATTCCATCATTGCAGGTCGTGGCGGTCCCTACGCACTGGTGCCTGGATACGTCACCGGCTGGGAATGCCGACAGAACGAGAGGGGCCTTAGCGTCACCGAGGTCGAGCCGGTCGAGGATGTGACGGCCCGCCGGTACGCGGCCCGCGAGATAAGAGAGCGTCAGGGCATCAACAATATCGAGTTCTGGTAGAACGGGAGCCGATGGGCGATCTCAAGGAGCAATACGTTCACCTGCCTCTCAATGAGGACATCCAGTTCCTGGCGGGCTACTACACGCCCATGAAGGAGCAACGCCTGCAGCACGGCGATCGAGAGGTGCTATACGTTGTCGGCTCCGCGTGCGTCGAGGCAGGGTGCTGCGGGAATCGCAGCGGTCTCTATGCCATCGTCCCTGGCTATATCTCTTCGTGGCAGTCAACCGTCAACGAGCGCGGCCTGCCCGTCACCGAGGTCGAGCCTGTTATCGACGATAGCGCCAGACGCGAGATCAGCCGGGTCATCAAGGATGCCGAGTGCATCTGGAACGTTGACTTCTGGTAGCCTCCTTCTACCGCTTATCTGAGTTTCCTCTGCTGCGTGGTTGACATCGCCCGGCTTTCGAATTATATGATTACGCGTCGGAGTGGTCTGACTCGCAGCTTGGTGTACGCTGAACTTGATGGACAGGAGCGCATATGACGGAGGAACTCGGAAAGATAACGAAACTGGAGGCCGAATCGTTCGGAGAAGGCAGGAAGCTGTTCTTGGTGCCGTTGATGTTCGCACCGGCCGATTCGTCGGAGGACCTGGTCGAAAGGGTGAGCAGGTACTGGAAAGAGGTGGAGGGCCAGGTCACGAACCTGGAAGCGAAGCTCGGAAGCGTGAAGAAGGTCTTCCATGAACTCATTCCAGTTGGGGGTGAAGCGGGCTGCGAGGCGATCAAGGAACTGAGCACCCACAGCTACGAATTGGTGAAGAGACGACTGGATGCGGAGGCTGGACTCGAGACAATCGAGGACGTGGAGATAATGACAGAGTTCATGGACTGGAGCCGCTGCCTGGCAATGGGCCTGCAGAATCCGGGCGTCCTCACCAAGGTGCGCGACTTCTACCAGGAAGCCCATCGGAAACGCAACCAGGATATGGCAGCCAGGCTCGACGCGGGTTTGCAGCAGGGTGAGGTCGGTATGCTGGTAATCCGCGAAGGCCACCAGGTCCAGTTCCCTTCGGACGTCCAGGTCTTCTACGTAGCGCCGCCCAGCCTCGATGAGATCAAGCGCTGGCTGCGCGAGCGAGAGCAGGAGATGTTCAAGAAGTGGGTTGAGGAATCGGAGTCCGAGGCGGAAGAAAAGACTGAGCCCTGACCCGGCAGGCTGGGAGGCGGCTTTGGATATGTCCATCAGCAAGACCAGGCTTTTCCTTGTCCAGGGCGATATAACCAGGCAGGATACGGACGCCATCGTCAATGCGGCGAACTCGGGGCTGATGGGTGGAGGAGGTGTCGATGGCGCGATACACAGGGCCGGCGGTCCGGCCATCCTGGAGGAATGCAAGAAGATACGGGCGGAGATGGGCAGTCTGCCGACCGGGCAGGCGGTGATCACGACGGGCGGCAACCTGAGGGCACGCTACGTGATTCATACCGTCGGACCCGTGTGGGCGGGAGGCGGCAAGGGCGAGCCTGATCTCCTGGCGAGCGCATATCGTGAGAGTCTGAAGCTGGCGGCGGACAGGGGTCTCAAGACGGTGTCGTTTCCTTCCATAAGCACGGGTGTCTACGGCTACCCGGTTGACCAGGCGGCCGGGGTTGCTCTGCGAACAGTGATCGATTTCCTGAAGAGGGATGACCGATTGTCCGAGGTGGTCTTCGTGCTCTTCGACGCGCGCACCAGGGAGGCATACGAGACCGCTCTCAGGGAGCTGACTCAAGGAGAGACCGGGTGAAGGTCGTCTATCACCCGCGCTACGAGGCTGTCTATGCAGGGGATCCTGCTGCGAAGGCCGGCCGCATGGAGTCCATAGTGCGGGAGGTATCTCCGCACTACGAGTTCCTGGAGCCCGAACCTGCGTCAGTCGAGGACGTGAGACTCGTCCACACCGACTGGCATATCGCAAATATTCAGAAGTCGGATATCCTGTACGAGCTGGCGCTACTTGCGACGGGTGGTGCGATCAAGGCCTCAGACCTGGCCATGGGTGGTGAGCCTGCCTTCGGCCTCATCCGACCCCCGGGTCATCACGCCAGCCCTGACCACTGTTGGGGATTCTGCTTCTTCAACAACGTGACAATATCCGTTGCCAGACTGAGGCAGCAGGGGCGAATCGACACGGCGGCGATAGTGGACTTCGACCTCCACTTCGGGGATGGCACCGACGCCTTCTTCGAGCGCACCGCGGAAGTGTCCTACTTCCATCCCGAGAGCCCCACGCGTCAGGATTTCGTCGACGGCATCCGGACCTTCCTGGCAGCGGCGGACTATGACATCATTGCAGTATCGGCCGGCTTCGACCGCCATGAGAAGGACTGGGGCCGGCTGCTGGCTACGGAGGACTACGAGGAGATCGGCAGGGTCGTCAGGGACTTCTCGGAGTCGCGGTGTCGGGGCCGCCGGTATGGGGTGCTGGAAGGGGGCTACAATCACAGCGTCCTCGGCCTGAACGTGAAGGCCTTTCTGGACGGCATGGCCTAGGTCTCAGGGCACGACCACAGTCTTGATGTTCACGAACTCTCTGATTCCATAGTGTGACAGCTCGCGCCCGTACCCGCTCGCCTTGACCCCGCCAAACGGGAGCCGGGGGTCCGACTTGACGAAGTCGTTCACGTAGCAGCATCCTGCCTCCAGCCGACCGACGATGTGCTCCGCCCTCTCCGGATCGCGCGTGAAGACCGCCGCCCCGAGACCGTATGGGGAGTCGTTCGCCGCTCGGACGGCTTCTTCCTCGTCATGGACGGGCACGACTGCTGCCACGGGGCCGAAGACCTCCTCATCGTATGCCGGCATGCCCTTTCGCACATCGGTAATCACCGTCGGTGGGTAGAATGCACCCCTTCCGTCGGGAATCGTACCCCCCAGGAGACACAGTGCTCCCATGTTGACGCTTTCCACCACCTGACGGCTCAGGTCGTCCCGCAGGTCGTGCCGGGCCATTGGCCCCAGCTCGGTGTCTTCGTCCAGAGGGTCACCCGGTTGTACGGCAGACATTCGCTCCACCAGCAGCGCCTCGAAGGGCTCGCGGATCGACTCAACGACTATGAATCGTTTGGGAGCGATGCAGGTCTGGCCGCAGTTCAATAGCTTCCCGGCGACGCAGGCATCGACCGCTTCGGCCAGGTCAGCATCCTCCAGTATCAGGTACGGGTCGCTGCCGCCCAACTCCAGCACCGACTTCATCGCCATGCGGCCGGCGGTTGAGGCGATAGCCTTCCCTGCCTGACTGCTGCCGGTGAGTGTCACTCCCTTCACATGCGGGCTGTCAATGACCGACGCCACCTCGCCACTCCCAAGCAGCAGTGTTCTGAACACATTTGGCGGCAGTCCGGCGTCGACCAAGAGCTTCTCGGTGGCAAGGGCGCAGCCCGGAACATTGGATGCGTGCTTCAGCACGACGCCGTTCCCGGCCATGAGGGTCGGCGCGATGAATCTGAACGCCTGCCAGAAGGGGTAATTCCATGGCATGACCGCGAGGATCAGTCCGAGCGGCTCGAGTACGACGTAGCTGCGGCGGGCCTCGGTCTCGATTAGCTCAGGCTTGAGGAACTCTGGGGCATTCTGGGCGTAGTAGTCGCATGCCCAGGCGCACTTATCAACCTCGGCTCTGCCCTGTCTGACGGGCTTGCCCATTTCGAGCCCCATCGTGATCGCGTATTCCCCGGCTCTTGCCCGCAGGAGGGATGCAGCCTGTCGAATGACCTTTGATCGTTCCTCTACAGCGATCTCGCGCCAGCGCACGTGCGCGCCTTGGCACGATGAGAGAGTGTCATCTATCCTGGCAGGGTCAAACTGCTCGTACTCGGCCACCGGCTCCCCTGTGGCCGGATTGATCGAAGTGAGCTTCATGTCTTGTCTCCGGAGCCAACCGACTACCCATCGGCTATATCGATCGCGTGTTCAGACGCAAGTCTATAGGCACCGACTTGGAAGTGTCAATGCCGTACGTGGTTGCGGGGGAGCGCCTTGCATTCAACTCGACGCAAGTGCTAAAATGTTGCGCTGTGGCCGGAGTGGGGCGCTAGCTCAATTTGGCAGAGCAACTGACTCTTAATCAGTGGGTTACAGGTTCGAGTCCTGTGCGCCCTACCACCCTGGACAATATCAAGAACCTCTGCCGACTCCTGGACAACCCCATCCGGCGGCAGTGGTAGGCAATACGTCAGCACCGCTTCGTTCCCTGTTACCCGTATCTCCTTCACAAAGCTCCGAATGAACGCCCGTTGCTCCAACAGAGGGCTGTTCGACAGCACATCCCTCAGGTTCTCCGCGTAGGCCCTGACCGTCCCCCCGTCCGCCAGCTCCACCCGTCGCTGCGCCAACTGCCCTTCGAGGTCCACCATCGCCGCCTGCAACTGGTCCTCGCGGTGCCGCAGCGACTGAATCCGAGGCCCGAGGTCGGCCATCGTCAGGGACCCCGTCTCCAGCGCGTCGTACAGCTTGTCAAGACGCCGGCGCACATCCGAGACCTCTGCCACCACCGCCCCCAGCCGCCCCCGCGTCTCGCTCGTCGTCGAATCCATCTCCTCATTGACCATCTTCACCAGCTCGCGGAGATTCTCCTCTGTAAGGATGCGCTCCTTGAGCTTCTCGATCACCAGCCCCTCGAACTTCTCCTTGTTGAGATACCGGGCCCCGCACGAGCCGGAGCCCTGCTTCATCAGCGTGCCGCACTGGTAGTAGCAGTACTTCCCGCTCTTGGCCTCCTGAGCCACCAGGGCTCTGCCGCAGCTCCCGCACACCGCCAGCCCGCTCAGCAGGTACCGGCTTGACGCCCTTCGCGGTGCCATCCGGCTTGGAGCCTTCTCCCGCAGCGTTGCCTGCACCCCGTCGAACGTCGCGCGGTCCACGATAGCCTCCCACGCGTTCTCGACCCGCACTGGAGGCACTTCCTTGCCCCCCTTCGAGTTCCTGCCCCATACCAGCGTACCCGCATACGCCTCGTTCGTCAGCAGCCAGTACACGCCCGACTTCCCCCACCGCTTGCCGTGCGGGTTGGGTATCCCGTCGTCGTTCAGGCCCTTCGCTATGGCCTTGAGCCCCGCCCCCAGCCGCGCCTCGCGGAACATCCGTGCCACCACGGCGGCATGCTCCGGATGGACCTCCAGCGTGGTGCGGTTCTTGCTCCCGTCCTTCACCTTCAGCCTGCGGTACCCGTACGGCGCTCCGCTGCTGACGTAAAACCCCCGCGATGCGCTCTCCCGCATCCCTCTCACCACTTCCTGCCCCAGGTTCGCGGAATAGAACTCGTCCAGGCTCTCGATGATAGCCTCCAGCAGCCTGCCCGTGGGGGTGTCCTCGAAAGGCTCAGTGATGGAGACCACCTGCACCCCGTGCTTGCGCAGCAGCTTCTTGAACACCACCGAGCTTTCCCGACTTCGCGCGAACCTCGACAGCTTCCAGACCGCGATCGCCTCGAAAGGCGACCTCTTCTGCCTTGCCGTGGCGACCATCTCTTGGAAACCCGGCCTCTCCATCGAGCGCCCGCTCTCCGCCTCGTCGACGTACTCCTTGACCACAACGTGCCCGTTGCGCGAGGCCCACTCCCTCAGCGCCTTGAGCTGCGCCGAGATCGACAGGTCCGTGTCCTGCCTGTCCGACGACACCCTTGCGTACAGCGCTACGTTCATCTCGTCTCGTCCTCCGTGCTAGGCGTTCTGCCGCTCACTCTGCGGTATCCCATCACTGGCCCCTTGGCTTTCTCAGGATCATAGTCGAATGTCGACTCATACTTCTGGCCAAAGATGTCCTCGTACTCGATGCGGAGCCTGCACTTGTTCTTTTCCAACTGGTAGCCCTGCACGTTCGTGCGTATCATCTTTACCGGCACCAGATCTTCACGGACCCTAATACCCAAAGCTGCTATTGCGAAACCCTTTCCCTTCAGTTCCTTGTGTTGCTTATCCTCGATCCAGCAGCGAATGTTCAACGCGGGACCCGCGCCGACGTTGACCAAGTGTACCTTGATGGCGTTCGCATCACTTGCACTTGCCAAAGCTACAACCGGAGCCACCGCGTTGTATTGCTGATCCTTCAGGACTTGCAACTGCTCCTCCGAGCTCTCTCGGTGCCTCTTGGTATCCTGCGCGATATCATAAGTTGACTTAGCGTAAGTGATCGTTACCACCACAAGTGCGATGGTAGTCGGTACTTGGGCATACAACTCGGCCACGCCGGATAGCTCCAGCCCCCACAGCACTAGGAGTCCCACTACGACTACCGCCAGCAAAACATACACCCAGGGCCATCCGCGATGTTCTGCCATCGTCCCCCCCCTCTCTGAGAGCTTCGCGCGAACAATAGCACATTTGTTCCATAAATGCAAGTATTTAGCACATGATTTTCACTAACGAGCTTCAAGACCGCTTCTGCCCACGACAAGGAGCGGTTGACCGTGTCCAACACCTGTTGATACCCTGCGCCACAGGAGCAAGAAATGGTCAAGGCCCGCACCCCCGTACAGCTTAAGGTCAACAGCATGGCCGTCTGGAATTACCTCACCAGGCGCAACCTCGCCCAGAACGAGCTTGCCGGGCAGCTCGGCATCAGCACCGGCTACATGGCCCAGCTCATCAGCGGCAAGAGAAGCCCGTCGCCCGCACTTCGCCGCCGCATGCTCGACACGCTCGCCCCGCTCTCCTTCGACGACCTCTTCCTGGTATCAGAGAGGGACGCCCTGTGACGACCCTGCGCGACGACACCACGTCCGCCCCTGCCCCCGCCCCCGAGGCTCCGCACGAGGGGCTGCGCATCCTCGCCCGCATGATCGCCCGCCTCCACATGGCCCGCGCCGCGGTCCCCGCTGACACCGACGCCGGAGACCGCTGATGCCCCGCCGCTGGTCCAGCCCCCAGACCCGGGCCTGGGCGTACCGCTACCTCGTACTCCGGGACGGCGAGAAATGCGCCCTCTGCGGCAAAATCCCGAAGAACACTTATTCCCTCGACATCGATCACATCGACCGCAACCCGACTAACACTAATCCCCACAATTTGCGCCTTCTGTGCCGATCGTGCAACGTAGCTGAGGAGAACCGCCGCCGCCCAAGTGACGCTGTGTGTGTGGGTGTGAAAAGCAGGGAGAGGCCGGGGACGAGGATAGCCAGGGACGTGGTCCCGTACTACGAAGGAAGCCCGGAGATGCAGGCGAACGCCCTGTTCGAGGTGCGCTATCGCCACTGGCTGCAGGGCTTCATAGACGCCCGAGGCTTCATACCGAAGAAGGAGGCCGTGAACGCCGGTGCCGAGGCCGTGGGGTGCAGCCCCGCGACGGCGGCAAGGTACCTGGCCAAACTCACGTCCTACCTAGGCCCCCTGAAGGAGACCAGGGACATGCTGGGAGAGCCGATGGTGACATCGAGGGCGGACGACGGAGACAGCCCCCCAGGCTGTCCGTCGCAGGAGGAGGGACCGGCCCGCCGCCGTGGTGGGCGTCTAGCAGAGCCATCGAGCGACGGTGGTGAGGCCGACGATTAGCCGCCCCCAGCCTTCACAGTCCCCCAAGAGTGGGGGATTCTGAGGGTTGAATACGAAGGAGGAACCAACCATGAAGCTACTCAAGGCCGCGATCGAGACACAGCGCTGGGACCTCGCGGCGCACACCGTTGTGCTGGGGGCCGCCCGCGTCCTGGACGCGCGAAAGAACGGAGCGGGAAGAAATGCCAAGACAGAAGCGAAAACGCGGCGCGCAGCCCGGAAACACCAACGCGCTTAAGCACGGGTTCTACTCGAAGGCCCTGAAAGAGGCGGAGAAGATCGAGCTGGAGGCCGCCCGCGACCTCGACGGCCTGGACGACGAGATCGCCCTGCTGCGCGTCAAGATCAAGTCGCTGGTGGAGCGCGACGAAGACAACCTCAAGCTGCTGATCGACGCCACCAGCACCCTCGCGCGCCTGCTGCGGACCCGCTACAACCTCCAGCAGCACCAGCACGACGGCATCCGCGACGCCATCACCGGCGTTCTCACCGACCTCGCCATCCCCCTCGGCGTCACCATCGCCAAAGGCGGATTGTAGGCACGCACTGGCTGGAACAGCGCGCGACTGTTGACTGTACGGCCGTGTCGACCTACAATCAACCTCGACATCTGGGCGGTGCGCACCGCCGGATAGCGTGACCGTCTTAGGAATAGCATGAAGCCACAGAGCCTTCCACTGTTCACAGAACCGGAGATCAGCGCAGAGTTCGACCGCGACCGCAAAGTCGTCCTGCATTGCGGGGATTCATACGAGTTCTTGACCACTGTGCCGGACGACACTGCGGCGCTGGTAATCACCTCGCCACCATACAACCTCGGCAAGGAATATGAGACCAGGGTGCATATTGCTGATTACCTCAAGCAGCAGGAGCCCGTGCTTCGCGAAGTGGCCCGAATAGTCAGACCTGATGGCAGCATCTGTTGGGAGGTTGGCAACTGCGTGCATGACTCAGAGGTCTTCCCGCTGGATGTCTTCTACTACGACATGTTTAAGGGCCTCGGCCTGAAGCTTCGGAATCGCATCATATGGCACTTCGGCCACGGCCTCCATGCCTCCAGGAGATTCTCGGGGAGGTATGAAACCATACTCTGGTTCACCAAGAGCGACAAGTATGTCTTCAACCTCGACAGCGTCAGGGTCCCATCCAAGTACCCTGGCAAGAGGAACTACAAAGGCCCCAACGTGGGCAAGCCCTCGTGCAATCCGCTCGGCAAGAATCCTTCGGATATCTGGGAGGTTGTTGCTGATGATTGGGAAAGGGAGCTGTGGGACATACCCAACGTGAAGGCGAATCATCCGGAGAAGACCGCACATCCATGTCAGTTCCCTGTTGAGCTCGTGGAGCGGTGCATCTTGGCACTGACCAACAACGATGATTGGGTCCTGGATCCTTACTGCGGTGTTGGGTCAGCGCTTGTGGCTGGACTTAAACACAACCGCCGAGTCATCGGCTGTGACAAGGAGCCTGAGTACGTCGACATTGCAGCACAGCGAATACGCAGCTATTCGAACGGCAGCCTGCGCCTGAGGCCGTTGGGGAAACCGGTATATGTGGCCACGGGGCGCGAGAAGGTCGCGCAAATACCGGATGAATGGAGAACGCCCCAGGGTAGGGAGGTCGAATGATCATTGCCGGGGAGTACTCTTTCAACAATGGCAAGCAGTACGTTGAGAGTAGGCATCCCGGCCTGTTGACTGAGATCAAGGATGTCATCGCTTCCATCAATGCCAGCGAGCATAAGACGAAGAAGAGCAAAGAGAAGACCATGAAGGGCAGGAAGCTCTTCAACCCGAAGTCGCTGAACAAGGCGTTCAAAGCTCTCTTCTACGAGAAGGGCTGGGAGACCATACGTGTCAGATGCGACTACTCTACGAACTGCTACACTGGTGACTACCAGCCTAGACGCTCCAATCGTGGCGCGTACCGAGAAATGGATTTCGTCAAGGATCGATTGGGAATAGAAGTACAGTTCGGCAAGTATGCATTCATGGTCTACAACGTGTGTGCCAAGATGACGATATTCAACAATCTGGACTACATCGACGGCGGAGTCGAGATCGTCCCGGTCAAGCAATTCGCCAGTGACATGTCAACCGGCGTGTCCTACTTTGAACAGTTCGTCTGGGATCTCGAGAAGAGAGGTGTCGCCGATATTGACATCCCAGTCCTCGTCTTCGGCATAGACGCATAGTCAATCGACTATGCCCAAGTGTCCCTTGTGTCCCCTCAGACCGCGAGCTTCAGGTCGAACAGCTTCTTCAGAACCCGCTGTACGACACCGCGGAAATCCTCGATCTGGCTGTCGGTAATGCCAACCGTTGCCCGTTCATGGACCAGTTTGCACCTCAGGTCGTAGTAGTGCCCGATCTTGCCCCAGTCCGTATTGCTGATCCTCGCGTACCTCTTGACTTCATCGTGAACCTGCGACCGCTGTCTGAACATCGTAAGCAGTTGCTGGTCCGAGTAATACTGGCCTGACTCCCTGACGAGGTACTCCTTGAAGGCTATTTCCAGTGTGCTATCTAGCAGTATGAGGCAGATTCGGTTTCTCTGATCGAGCTTCTTCTGCTTGCCGATCAAATCAACGGCGATCATGCTTTCATACAGTCCTCTCGTCCAGGGTTTCTGATGGGCCAGATCGCGATTGACTTGAGCGACCTTGTCCGTGTACCGAGGCTTGGCGGCTGGCAGCTTCGGCAAGTACGACTTCTTGGCCTGTGAGAATTCACCTATATCGATCTCCACAATATCGCCAGTGGTGTACTTGAACACGCTGTTCGGCCAATCACCCACGAACCGGCGCGACAGCGACGAATAATCTGTAATCACCTCGACGATCTGATCCCTAATCGCTACGAAGATATTGTGATGTGGACTGATGCCAGACTTGCTGCTGTTCCACGGCATTAGGTGAGCCTCGCCGTTCAAGCAGACAATCATGCGTGCAAGCGAAATACTCGCGTGTGGGAGACCTGCTTTGCCGGTCGTGAACCCCACTTCGTAGCTCTTCAGCCCACGTGCAATCAGCCGATCGTTGCAGTAGAAGTAAACGCCATACTCACCTCCGGCTTGGCTGGAGACGGTGCTGAGTCCCGCTACGATGTTGACACTGACGGCCTCCCCGTCTGGTGTAGCGACCTTTCCGTAGTATCTCCGAGGGCCGTATTCCGGCGGGTATGCCCATTTGTCGAATGTGATCGGTTCCACCTTCTCCCCGTTCACCACCAAGTTGACATTGCCACTCCCGAGGAACTTGGCGTACGTTGCCCCCAGGTGTTCTCGCACGCTGGCAATAACCTCCTCGGTGATCTTCATCCGTAGCTTGCTCAGTTCTATTACCGTGCTGCCTTCTTCAATATCGTCGACTGCATAGACCGGCAGCGACCATTCATCGCTGTTCAGCCATTCATCGTCTATCTCCACCATGTGAGTCTTCTTCTTCCCGCACCGTGTAGTTATCCTTGCGCGCTGTGCCAGCGCGACTACTGACCGCTTGGTTCCCACGCCGAATATGCCGATAACCTTCTCCGATGGCTCGTTGCTTGTCGCCCCAGGAGCCACCACGACGCTGAGGTCGTCCTTGTCGATACCCCCAGAGGTGTCCTCCACCATCATGATTTGCTGTTCCTCATTCAACTCGACGTTGATGGCGGCAACGCCCTTCCTGCCGTTCTTCGTCCAAATATCGAGGACATTGTCGATAAGTTCGCACAGTGCAGAATTGATGCTGTAATCCGCTATGATCGATTGGAATAGCCGTTTCCTGGGCATCGCATCCACAGTACCCACTTCGTCTGCCATGCTCTGCACCTCCCGTGGCTAATGACTCTCTGCGATCCTCTACTACTCACCTAAACATACACCATGGTCTTCCGCGCGTCAAACCACACTTTGCGGCAATCGCCTTGGCGTTTGGACACGACTTCAGCGGTTGGCAGTCCCTATCGCAGCCCGTTAGCTTCGCACTGGCTACCTGACCAGGTCGTTGAACTCTCCACACCAATACGAGCCCTGGTCCTCGATCCGTTTGGCGGCAGTGGCACAGCTGACGAGGCTTGGGAGAGGCTTGGCCGACACTGGGTCGGCTATGATCTATAGAATGCGAGTGCTATCCCAGAATCACTCACCCGCAGGACACTTCGCGCGCACAGTAACACTGACTACCTTGACGATGAGTAACAGGCTCCTCACCCCGCACGCCTGACTCTGAAGGCGTTCCCCGCAGGGCCTTTTGGTATTCTCAGGCTCTCATCGTCTGTAACGTCATCCTGTTCGGCTACCACGATCTCGAATATGCCTTCCTTCACCGAATACGACTGCCAGAGCGGCAAGTATGGTCTCAATTCCCTTATGTTCCCGACCCTCTGAGTCAGGAACTGGTAGAGCTCGTCGCTTGGCACCACCAAGATAGCCCCAACCAAGACGCCCTGGAACAGAGACCACAGCAGCTTGTTCACAGCCCTGTGGCTCGAGGATATGTTGCCTGTCTCCCATTCAAATCCGATGTATCCAGCCGTCGATTCGTACAACGCGTCGAGGTCGCCTGGTGCCAAAACCGAGCCCTCTATTGGCGGTAGCTTCTCTCGTTTCCATCCCCTGTCTACGAGTCGCCTGATACACGGAATCTTGATTGGCACCACGCCGTTGCCGTCTCTTTCCCGATAGATGGTGAACCTCCCTGACCCGTGTGGCCAATCAACACACCGGACCGCGTCCAGTACGTCTTTCCGCACCGCAGCCCACTCCGCCGTGTTAGCTAAACTGCCACGCTCAAGGACCGTGATGAGCTCTACAACCGTCATTCCATTGGCTCTTCATCCGGCTGCCCCGCCAGTAGCTCCTTCATGTCAACGCCTAGAGCCCTAGCCAGTCGCGCCGCGGTCACCAGCGAGATATTGCGTTCGCCCTTCTCAATCTTGCTGATGTAGGTCCGGTCCAGCCCGGCCAACTCAGCCAGCCTCTCCTGCGCCAGCCCGCGCTTCAAACGCGTCTCCCTTAGCCGCTGCCCGAATACCACCTTTACGTCCGGATTCCGGTCTCCCGATCCCATTTCGCTCCAAGCCTAGAACGAAATCGCCTCTTGGTCTACAGACTGACAGTCACATACCAGCTCCAGTCGCTATCAAGCACCTCATCGCCTCGCGCCGCTAGCGCATCCTCCCCCACGACCGTGGTATAATCCGACCATGACTGACCTCAAGCGTCCTTGGACATTCATCCGCACCCATTGTGGCTCCATTGCCGTCATCTTCGTTGTCGTCGTCATCTTCGCGATTGCCGTGACATTCATCCTCCAACTCGACGAGGACGACACCCAGATTGCCCTCTTCGCCCTACTCGTCGCCACTCTCTCATTGGGTGCCGCCCTCTGCAGCCTCTACCTCACTCGCCACTCTGTCGAATCGACCATTCGCCCTTGGCTCTCCTACACAGGCACCACCCGCGCCACCCCCGAGATCCCCATTGAACACGCCTTCAAGGTCACCCTCACTAACACTGGTAGCGTGCCAACGGGAGTCGTCAACTACAGCGCATTCCTATGCAACAAGAGCGATAATACGCGCCTCGAAGACCCGCGCCTTGAGGGACAACACCCAGCCATCCCTCCCAATGGCAAGCTGGAAATCACCCTCTGGCCCAAACATGACGTCCGCTGCCTCATATCCCAACGCTCAATCATCCTATCCCTCCACGCCAACTACTCCTCCCCTCCCAGCAAGCAACACGAAACCTGCCTTTCATTTCACCTCATCCCTCAGACCATCCCTGGCTCCGCCCGGAAAGATCATCCAACGCTCGTATTCGTCCCTATTCAGCCCACGTACTACACCTAGCCGTCGTCGCTGCCTCGTCGTGCCCGTGGGCATGGTGGCCCGCTAGCGGGGCCATCCGGCGGGCTGCGTACCAGCGTAGGGGTGCGTCCGGCCTCGACAAGCTCGCCTCCGGCACCCCCTGTTGGGTCGCCTCGTTCTCCGTAGGCCCTGGTGGTGCCTGCCGCCGGGGTTCCCACCACCCCACGGCATCGTCCGCCTTGGGCGGACCATGCCGCCCCACGACAGGGCACCGTGGCTTCGGCTCCGCGGGTGAGTCGCTCTGCGCTTCGCTACGCGCCACCCGCGACGCTCTTGCCACAGTGCCACCACTCATCATTCGTGTGTCGGCCAACGGCCCCTATCTAGCTACGATTCGTTTCCCGCAAAACGACACCTCCCCCTATCCTCCCCCCGAATAGTGGTAGAGACTGAATTGTATCCGCTGGGGCACGCCCATTGTAGCGGCGCGCTCGCTTCGCGCCCTTCCGCAAGGGTCAAGACAAGCGCTCGTACCTCGCGCCCTTGCGTCGGGTCGCCGCGCCGCCGTGGGGGCTTTGCCCCCAGCGGATGGGGTCTGGGGGTAGAAGGGGGTGTCTCGTGGTCGCCTGCCTGTGGTGTGGCTCGCCTCGCGTTCCCGCCCGTTCCTCGTCCTCGCCGTTCCGGGGCCTCTGCCGGTCCTGCGCCGAGAAGAAGAAGGCCCGGCTTGCGTCTCGCGGTGCCTTCCGCTGCGGCCATCTGCCGCCCTCCAAAGACGAAAGGAGGTGCTAGACATGGAGAACCGGTGCCCTGTGTGCGGCCATCCCTTGACGCTCGACGTGCGTCACGTTGGCGGGCGTGGTGACGTTCTGATGTGGTGCTGCTATCGCCCTGCGCCTTCGTTCTGCCACTACGCGGAGCATCTCTCGTGGCAGGAGTGGCCGCGCCTTCGGAAGACCCGATCCGGCGAGGAACTGGTCGAGCATCTGCGATTGACATAATGATAGAGGAGGAGTGTCATGCAGGAAGCCAGATACAGCATCAATGTCAAGTTCAGCCTGAACGGCTACGAGAGTCAGATTACGCTTCGAGACGATGAGAACTGCGCTACGCTCATCGAGAAGTACACCGTGGTGATATCGAAGCTGGAGAAAATGGGCGCTGTTCCTCGTGCCTCGAACGGGAATGGAAAGAGCGTGCCCAAGGCCGAGAGGCCCGTGTGCAAGCATTGCGATAGTGCCGAACACATGGAGCTCGTGCAGTTCGAGAAGGATGGCCAGAGCCGGAAGGCCTGGAAGTGCCAGGAGTGCGACAAGTGGCACTATGAGAAGAAGTCCAAGTGACCGGTGCACCGGTGGTGCCAAACGGCCCTGGTGATCTCACCAGGGCCGTTCTCGTTTCTGCCTCAGAAGTTCAGCTCGAAGACTAGCTCAAATGTTCTGATTCTGGCCCACCCCAGCCTACCACTTAGCTTAGATGCTCGTCCACGACCGATAGTGATTTCCGCCGACAAACCGACCTCCTGACTTGTCCACTGACCCACTGACTCGCTGATGTTGGAAGGTTACTTTCCGGTCAAGCATGGTTCACATCTGGGTTACACTTGCCACCATTGCGTCTGGCAGTCGCCCACCTGCCGTGCTGTATTGCGGTGACCACATACCCCAGGTGCTCATTGCGAGATAGCGGGGGCTGGTTAGTCTTCTCTCTTGATCCTTTATGCACTACACAGGTAGCGATTATGCACTGGGGGAGCCGATTGAGGGCTTCAATTCATATTCGCGCAAACCTGCGTTTGCACTCGACGGGACGATATATGGCGTTGAAATCAAGAGCGTAGTTGAAATCGTCCTTCTCAAGCCGGAGCTGCCCGTGAATATCTATGTTATGAACGATCAGAAGCTCCTCATTGAAGCGGGAGGCCTGCACCAGTTTCATACCGGATGGTGACCACAAACCAGAGCCTCCGGCAAACTCTGCACCAGTGATCTCGTGTCGCCCCACGGCGTTGCAGGCTATGATCCAGACCTGGTTAGTTGCTGCTTGAGCCGGGAGGATCATGTCCCAGAGAGCCGCATAGTACGTGTCGGTGCCGACATTCATTCCCGGGTAATCCCGAAAGGCCAGTGCTCGCCATGAAGCGATTTCTATCACAGCATCAACGTTTTCAATCTTGGAATACTCCAGTAGCAACTGGGAGAAGCATATATCATAGCAGGTGGTGAACCCAAATCGGCCATACTCACCGCTTAGTACGAGCACATCATCTGCCGTGGTATCCGTGTATACCTTCTCGATTCCAGGGAGGAATACCTTGTTGTATATCCTGTCGCTATCGAGAAAATCACATTCCCGATTTATGTAGTAGGTTGAATTGATGTATCTGCCACTCGTTCCGTGTCGAATACCATTGATGATAATGCCCTTGAAACAATCATCCAGATAAGACCTGAGGGTTTCATTGATCCAATGAGCGTGGTTTTCGATAACCGCCTGATCCATGTATCGACGGCAAGCGGGCTCATCTTCCCAGAAATAGCCAGAGAGGCAGAGCTCGGGGAAGATGGCGAGATTGACTTTCTTGTCCTTGAAGATCTCGACAGCGCGCACGATCTTCTCTTTGTTCGCTTCAATGTCAGGGACCACGGTGTGGATATTGGCAAGCCCGATGGAGGGAAAGTGCTGTTCATCGGAAAACCATCTCTCGGTGATACGAAAGCCGCTGTGACTCTGTGTGTAGGTCAGAATCTCCTGCATACTCTGAGCTGACAATTCGAAATCAGTATCCATGTACACCCTCTTTCAATTGTCATTGGCGGGTGGAATCCCGCCCTGCAAAGAATAATCATATATCACATAGTCGAGCTTCCGAAGCTAGAGCGACTATTGATCGCAGTTTCGACTCCCCGATACGCTGTCCACCAGCCCCCGCCATAGTCCACGAGGTCTTCAGCTCTCGCAGCGACTATCCTGACCGGGGGCTGCAGTAGAGGGAGCAGTGGTCGCATTCCGAGGTGCACATGTACGTCAGAATCAGATGGATCGGGGTCAGCAACGTGTGTTATCTCATTCGCGTTGGAGGATGTGGCGCTCGACTATCTCTCTTGCTGCCTTCAGGCCAACCGAGTCGGACGGCAGCTCTGTCAGCGGCTTCCCGACCAGGTCGTGGTGGGCTATATGCTCGTCCTGTGGAACGTAGCCAAGCACCTCCAACCCGATTTCGCTGGCAGAGTTCTGGAGGAGCTCCCTGTTCCCCTGGAACCTGTTGAACACCAGGCCCATCTTGCCGCATTCGATGACCTTATCTTCCTCGACCATCTTGCGAATCAGTGCTGCGGTCTCAAGGCCACGAGAGGTGGGATCGGTGACCACGACCAGCGTATCCACCCCCCTCATAACCTGGCGGTTGATTTGCTCCAGTCCCGCCTCGCCGTCGACCAGTATCGTGTCGAAGCTACTGGAGAGGCTTTCTATGGTGACCCGGAGGAGATCGTTGACCGGGCAGAAGCAGCCGAGCGTCTCGGTGCGACCCATTGCCAGGACAGCGTAGTTGTCCAGCTCTCCGAGGGCCTCGAACGCCATGTAGTCCAGTGTATCGAGCAGCTCAGTCTTGTCCCTCTGGCCTCCGCTCCTTGATGTGTGGATAACCTCCTCTCGGATCCCACCCATTGTCAGCCTGACGCTGGTTCCAAGGGCAGTCAGGAGCCCCATCGCCGGGTCTGCATCTATCAGGAGGAGTCTTCCCGCAACTCCGCTCTCCATCAGGGCGCGGCCAGCCATAGCTGTGAAGGCCGTCTTTCCGACACCACCCTTGCCGCAGACGGCTACCAGTCTCCTTCCTGCAGGTCTGTTTTTGCTCACACCAGCTCTCACTGGACGCCGTTGCCGGGCCTCTTCTTCCTTATCTTGATCACTTCCCTGATGTCATCACAGACAGGTCTGTCCGGGCAGGTGCTGCAATCCCAACCCAGGGTACACTCTAGAATATCATATCCTCGGGCCAGCCAGTTCTCCCTGACTATGTTCTTGCCGATGCTGCGTACTTGCGTCGCGATTTCCTCAAGACGCTGCACATCTTCCTTGCTGGACGTGACGAACACGAGTTCAACCGCGCTGAGTTTCTCAAGCTCCGACTTGAAGATCGCCATGAGGGCGCTTCCCAGGGATTTGAAATTGAAGCCCTTCGTAACTGCATCCCTGCTCACTCTGCTCCACAATCGCTCCGAGGTCGTCTTGACCATGTAGCCTTCAATTCGGTCGGCGACGTACTGTGTCCGCTCCAGGAGCTCATGTTCCTCGCCTGTGAGTCCGCTCCCGGCGACGAGTATGGCCTGGCCATATGGAAGGCTGGCCCCTTCGGATGCCGGGATGTCAGGGCCGACAAGGGTGACTCTGCCGTCTTGGACAAGTGAGTCGTCTTCTGTCCAGAGGAGTTGTCCTGAGGAGCCGGCGTCCGGGCCGCCCAGTTCGACGAAGGTCTCGGAACGCAGGACCACTCGCGGGCTGGATCCAGGGCCGACCCTGATGGGCAGTGCAGCCAGCAGGTCATCCACTGTACGCGGACAATCGAACTCTCTCACAGACTCGCCGCGCTGCCGAATCGCGGCGAGTTGATCGGCGAGTTTCCTGAAGTAGGGGTCGAAGACTGCCATGGTCGTATTCCCGGAGTAGTACGAACCAGAGGCCACTGGAAGCCAAGGAGGTCAGTGTGTCGAGAGGCAGGCCTTGCGCGGGTGGTGCTTCCGGTGTGCTAGCCGAGCCCCATTGCACGAAAGAACTGGGACATCTTGTCCTTGACCTGGTCAGGAGTTGTGTACCTTTTGTCGAACAGGTCCAGACCCAGGTGCACGAACGGCACGTTCAGTTCGCGACAGGTCTCTCTCATTATGCCGACAGTCGCCGAGCCGTCTTTGTGGCCCATGTGTCCCGGCCAGACCACTACGTCTATGCCGTAGTCCTTGACGATCCGGACGATGTCCCCCGCGAAGTTGTCTGCCACACCGCGCGCCTGTCTGACCATTGGCGCATCAAACAGGTTCCTCTTGGCAAGACCTTTCCACATACCTTCTTCGCTCGACGTATCGATCATTGTGTAGGGGTAGTTGCCGAACATGTCCATCACCATGACAGCTCCCCATTCCTCCTCGAGCCACGGGAGGAACTCGAAGACCCATCCGAAGGGCAGCAGGTCGAACCAGAAGAGTCTGATCTTCTCTTGCGGTACCGGTCCCACCCCCGTTCGAACGTTCTCCTCGGCGATCTCCACCAGCTTCTGGAACCACTCTGTGCCTCCCTTCATGCCTGCGCGATAGACCCATGCCTGTGAGAAAGCCTGTGGCCCGCCTATGCCCCAGCCATGGGGACTCGGCACGTTGCGCCTCAATTGGTTGTACTCATCCCACAGGGAAAACATTCTGTTCGACTCGTCCAGGGCGTCCTTCAATCTGTCCAGGTCCAGCTTCCTACCAGTGTGAGTCTCAACGAACTTCGCCATCTTTCGCAGTTCATTGGCGAAGTAGTCCAGACTGCGATCATCGATATAGTAGGGCGGGTCGCAGCCGAACATGGGTATGTTTCGCCATCTCTCGTTGCGGACAATCACCTCGTGCAACATGGGGGCGCCGTCGCAGGGGTACAGCAGATTGCATGCACACGTTGGGAGTGGCGAAAGGTTGGCCTCGACATAATAGATGGACAGTCTTATCGCTGTGCACAGGTCGTTCCCAAGCCCCATCGCCTCGGCAGCGTCGATGTCGTCGAGAAGGTAGGGTACCGAAGAGGCGAGGAAAGGCGTCTGCATTACCATATAGTAGGGAAGGTCCATGGCTGTGTACAGCTCGGGAGCGAGGCAGTAGTAGCTCGCCACGAAGGGCTCATCATGCTCAACCGCATCGATGATTCTGTTGTACATCTCGAGCAGCGAGTCCAGAGTCTTCACCTGAAGCTGCATCTCGGGGATCTCGCTCAGTGCCATTGTCTGCTCGCGAAGGAAGATGAACCAGTCCCGCTCCTGGAGATATCGTACGAGTTCCGGATGCTCTTTCGTTGTCATTGCCTACCTCCCCATCGTCTCGAGAAACGCCTGGACGCGTGTCCTCAATTGTCCGATCCCGCTTGTCGTGTACTCCCTGTCCAGCTTCAGAAACGGAATGGCGTCTGCCTTCAGGTCTTGACCCAGCATGTAGTGCTCGACCAGCCACGAATCGCAGAACATCAGCCTCTCGCCGACTATGCCGTCTACGCTGAATTCGCCGGCCAGACCCTTCACATATTCTGATCGGTTGTCATGTTCCCCGTATGTCCTGGGGCAGGTCGGGCGCTCGGCCACGTAGTATCTGGCCAGGGCCTTCACTGGGTCGGCGTCTGTCTCATCGACCTCCGCCCACATGAGCCTGGTGCCGAAACAGAGAGAATCCGTGACAACCAGCCCCCCCTGCTCCTCTATTACCCTGAGATAGGCCGGGTCATCGAGAATGCCGCCGACGATCATGAGCCTCGCCCTGTGGGTTCCTGGGCCTTCCTTGTCGCCCAACTCGTCGAGGAGTTCCTCCAGCATCTCGTTGTAGGTAGCTCTGGGCATTGCAGTACCCGCAACCATGACAGCGAGCGCCTCGGCCCCGGTGATCGGGGGTTTCTCCCTCTTCCGCAGTTCGTACAGTCTCTTCTGCAATCTGCGCGTTTCATTGTGGAGGCCTATCGCCTTTCGCAGATCGTCATCCGTAAGTTCCACTCCGAAGTGCTTCCGTAGCCTATTCCTGAGCAACCCGATCTCTTCTCTATACCAGTCCACCTGGTCTGGTTCTGTCTTCCGTGGGAAACTCAGCACGTCGATGAAGTCTATGGGTACGAAGCGCTTCCAGTTATCGTATATACGACGAACGTGGTCGCAGGAGTTCACACAGATGACACCGTCCAGGAAGCCGAAATCGCCGATGAGGGCTGAGTTGAAGCAATGCCTTGGGAAGCTGCAGTTGATGCTGCTGTAGAAAGCGTCTGACTCCTCCGTGCTCGTGCTTCCAGTTGCCCTCATTCGAAACGGCAGAAGGCCGGCAGCCGTCAGAATCTCGTCCGGCACGGCCGTGCAGAAGTACCCGACGATCTTGCCGCCGCTCTCCTTCCATTCCTGAATCATGGGGTTTGCCAGCGTGTTTGTGGCCTCGGCGAATGCCTGGAATGCTCTTGAGCTTATCTCGGTGTTCAAGTCAGACCTCCTTCCCTTACCCGATCCCTGGGTTAGGCCGGCGCTTTGAACCAGGACCTGCAGGAGTATGGAACCAGGTCACTACAGGCCTCTTGCCTTTCCTTCACCTATGAGTGCTGCACCTATGGCACCCACTATCTGCGGGTCGATCGGTAGCTTCTTGACCGTGACACCAAGCTTGTCTTCGAGTGCCTTTGCAAGCCCGTCATTCTTGGCACACCCGCCCGTAAGGGCTACGTCCTCTACGAGGCCCACCTTGCGCACCATCGAGTTGAGCCTGCCGGCTATGGAGGCGTGCAGTCCTGCGACGATGTCGGCGAGGTCCACTCCCTCGTTGACCAGTGTGACAACCTCGGATTCCGCGAACACACTGCACTGGCTGGTTATGGCTGCGGGCTTCTTGCCTTGGAGCGACAACTCCGACAGCCCCTCGAGACCACAATCGAGCACACGTGCCATTGCCTCAAAGAATCTCCCAGTTCCGGCCGCGCACCTGTCGTTCATAACGAACTCAAGCACGCTCCCGTTGTCCCCAAGCGACATGACCTTGCAGTCCTGCCCACCTATGTCTACTACCGTTCTCACCTTGGGCAGTAGCCACTGTGCGCCACGAGCGTGACAGGTTATCTCGGAGACGTTCTCGCTGGCAAACGGCACCTTCAATCTGCCGTAGCCTGTACCGACTATGTAGTCCAGGTCCTCAATGGAAGTAAGCCCGGCCTCGACAAGCGCCCGGTCCATCACCGTTCTCGCTGTGACCTCGGGTTTGGTCGTGGAAGGGACTATGATGTAGGATACGACCTCTCCGTCTCTCACAACCACGGCCTTGCCGGTAGCTGAGCCAACATCGCAGCCTCCAATAATCATCTTGTCTCCTCGGGTCATCAGTCATACAGCCGCCTGCGAGGTGGAAGCACAGCATAGCCGTGTCACTGCCAAAGGATAGGCAGATGGCTCTGTTGCGCTCTCGCCGTGTTGCCGCATATGATGGTCTACTATCGATTAGAAGCCAGCCTGTACCGCCCGCCAGTGCGGCGGCGCCGCTACCACTGGCATACGTGCCTTTCTGGGCAAACGATAAGCCCTTCGATGAAGGGTGCCCATAGTGCTGCACCCTGGTTTGCTGTTCGGTGGTATTCGCTCTGGCTGGCAGGATAGCCCCAGCAAGCATGGGGCTGCCACGGGGCATATCACGGGGCTAGCACAATCAGGTTACGGATGGAACTGTAATTGACGTGCAAAGGCGTCAGGGTTATGGTCGTCGGCGTCCGGAGGCGGCACGGATAGTGTTTGACTGCACGCCGGGCTCTGTTGCCTGGGTGGGAGCCAGAAGGAGGAGGTCACGTGGGAACGAATACCGGCAAGTTGCTTGAGATAGACCTGAGTTCGGGACGGGTCGAAACCTTAGACCTGGACTCCAGAATCCAGAGGGACTTCGTGGGAGGCGCTGGCCTCGCGGCCAGGTTGTTCCTTGACAGGGTCCCGCCTGACACGGATCCCCTTGGTGAGAAGAACACCCTATTCCTGATGGCCGGCCCTCTGGCGGGAACCAACTTCCCTACCTCGTCCCGGTTGCTTGCAGCGTTCAAGTCACCTCTCACGGGCATCTGGGGCCAGGCTTCTGCCGGGGGCAGCTTCGCCGCTGAAGTCAAGAAGGCAGGCTTCGACGGTATCGCGATTTCGGGGAAATCAAGCAAGCCGGTCTATGTCCTGGTTGAGGATGACAAGGTCGAGATTATGGATGCCTCTGACCTGTGGGGCAAGGACTGCTACGAGACCACAGAGATTCTTAAGCAACGTCACGGCGCCAAGGCAGATATGCTGGAGATCGGCCCGGCAGGCGAGAACGTCATACGATTCGCTGGGATCATGAATGGCAAATGGGGCTCAGTCAGCCGCTGTGGGGGTGGTGCGGTCATGGGCTCCAAGAACCTTAAGGCCGTAGTGGTAAGGGGCGCAGGGAAAGTGACGCCGGCATCCGCCAGCGAATTCGATGCTGTGCGCAAGAGAGCCCTGGCCAAAGCGAAGGAGAGCGTCATTTCGCAGGCGCTCACGGCAGCCGGAACCGCGATGGGAGTTGAGGTCAACGCCATGACCGGAGTCCTCCCCGTCAAGAACTACACGAAAGGAGATGGCAACTACCTCGCACCCAAGCTCACGGGCGGTGTCATCACTGCCCAGTACCTGACCAAGCCCCATGCCTGCCTGACGTGTCCGATTGCCTGCAAGAGAACGGTCAAGGTGACGGAAGGCCCCTATGCGATCAAGGAAGGTCCCGGGCCGCAATACGAGACGGTGGGCGCTTTCGGTTCGCTTCTTGACAACGATGACCTGGCATCCGTCATCAAGATGGGCGAGATGGCCAACCGGTACGGCATGGACAGCATCAGTTGTGGCGGCACTCTCGCGTTCGCCATGGAGTGCTTCGAAAAGGGGCTCATCACTTCGAAGGATCTGGATGGCGGGCAACTCCGGTGGGGGAACGCTGATGACGTGCTGGCCATGATGGAGAAGATCGCTATGCGACAGGGCTTCGGGGATGTCCTGGCCGAGGGCAGCCGCAACGCCGCCAGGAAGGTCGGCAAGAATGCCGAGGACTTCACGATCGAGATAAAAGGCCTCGAGTTCGCCCTGTACGATGTCAGGGGTTCGCACGGCCACGGCCTGGGCTTCATGATGTCCAACCGGGGTGCCTGCCATGTCGCTTCGGAAATAGGCAAGATCGAATCAAGCTGGACTACGTGGCCGGAGATCGGTGTAACAGGTGGCTACGATCCAAAGGCGGATGAAGGCAAGGGCGAACTGAATGTAACGTGCGAGAACGTGGCAATGCTTGCCAACTCGGCGACCATGTGCCAGTTCGCGCTCATGACCATGAGCATCACCGATTTGGCCGACGCGCTCAAGGGAGCCACCGGCTTCGATTACACCTTGGACGAGCTGATGGAGTGCGGGGCTCGCATATGGATGCTCCAGAGGGGGCTCAACAACCTGATGGGCATCACGGCGGCCGACGACAGGATGCCGAAGCGGCTTCTGACGCCCACTACTGAAGGGGGCGCCGCTGGCTCCAAGATAGATGTCGATCTTCTGCTCAAAGACTACTACAAGTTCAGGGGGCTGGACAGCCACGGCCGTCCCCTGAAGGAGAAACTCCAGGAGCTCGGACTGGGAGATCTCGCGGCGAAGCTCTAGGTTGCCCGCGGCGAGTCCCCGTGCTTAGCTTGTCTGCGTTCGGTGCCTCTTCTCAGGAAGAGGCACTTCTGTGAGTGGAACCTTCTCCCCAACCTGGTACGAGCCCCCGCCAGACGGAGGTAGCGGTGCTCAGCAGAGAGGAATCGGCTCGATACAACAGGCAGTTGGCCATCCCGAATTGGGGGGAGAAAGGCCAACTCGAGTTGAAGGCCTCGAACGTGTTGGTGGCCGGCGCGGGTGCCTTGGGCTGCGCTGTGCTGACGTATCTGGTTGCCGCCGGTGTGGGCACGGTCAGGGTGGTCGACGGTGATGTGGTCGACAATACCAACCTGAATCGCCAGGTGCTCTACGGTGACATTGACGTCGGGCAGAAAAAAGTAGATGCCGTATCGAACAGGCTGAGTGCGTTGAATCCTTCTGTCAGGATCGAGCCGATCGCCGAGACGATTGCCGACGAAAACGTTCATGGTATTATCCGTGACTACTGGGTCGTTGACGCGCTCGACAGCGTACCGACGAGATACATCCTGAACCGGGCGGCTGTCGCGCGAGGTCTCCCTCTGTTCCACGGCGCAGTGCATGCGTTTGAGGGAGTGGTCACTACGGTGATTCCGGGGAAGACACCTTGTCTGCGGTGTCTCTACAAGGACGAGACACGTGGCAACGTAGGGGTCGCCGGCGTGACCGCGGGTGTGATCGGATGCCTGCAGGCTACCGAGGTCCTCAAGTACGCGTTGGGAATCGGCGACATGCTCCTGGGAAGGATGTTGAGCTACGATGGCCTGGCCATGCAATTCGGTGAGCACAGTATCAGAAGAGACCCGGACTGCGATACCTGCAGCCGGGCGAAGGAGAGTGAATCTGCGGGTTGGTTATGATGGTCAGAGTCCGGCTTTCAGCCCTGATGCGAATCGCAGCCGGCGATACGGAAGTACTGGAAGTACCTGCAGGCACACCGCTCGAATGCGCGGATGCTCTGGTCGTCCGTTTCCCCGGCTTGAGACACCTCCTCCACGATGAGGAGGGTGATGTCAGGCCGCAGGTATGGTTCTTCCTGAACGGCGACAAACTGCTTCCCGGTGAGCTTGAGAGGGACCTCAACGACGGTGATGAGCTCTTCCTGATTCTCGCGCTGAGCGGTGGCTGACTCTCCCAAGGACTTTCCACGGTGCAGTCACCTGCCAGCATGGTGCTAGCCATCTGCTGCGTGTGTAGGTGACGAGTAGCGACAACTCGTCGCAGCACCATACCACGCATCCGACATTTGGCCTATCCTTCCCTACAATCGCTACTCCTGCGCAACGAGAGAACCGTTTCCATGCGCGACCCGAATGGAGGTGTTAATGCCACGAGATGAGAGATTCGACGTAGTCATCATTGGGGGTGGCCCAAACGGCATGACCGCAGCCGCGTACTTGGCCAAGTGCGGTCTGGAAGTCTGCGTGCTCGAAGAGCGGGTCGAGTGCGGTGGCGCCTGCGAGACGGTTGAGCCCATATCAGGAGTGCGCATCTACCCTCACGCCATGCTCATGTACGCCGCACCGGCTCCCGGATTCGAGCAGCTTGAGCTGCACAAGTATGGCTTCAGGATGACATGGAACCCAATTGACATGGTGAAGTCGCTGGCTTCGGGCAGCACCACGACTCAGGGTGTGCACCCCATAACAGAGAAGGACATGATGGGGTTCGGCAAGCTGGCCGGCCTGATGGGCCAGCCGCCGTTCACCAAGGAGCTGATGCGGGCGACCTTCTGGTGCCCGCCCCACCCACCTGATGTAGAGGTCACCGACGAGAATACGCCCTATATGCAGGTGTACAAGAAGTACCAGCCGGATGTAGTGACTTCTGAGCTGCGCGAATGGACGATGTTCGATCTTATGGACGAGCACCTTGAGAGCGAGCCGTTCAAGGTGACGATGGCCTTTGCGGCGTGGGCCTCGGGCGCGGCTGGTCACTGGAACGGGGTCGCCATACCGGCGCTGCTCTGCGTCCAATTGCTGCTATTGCCCAACACCGGCAAGCTGAGCGTCCCTCGTGGTGGACTGCACGGCTACTTCCACGCCATCCATCGGTGCGCCGTGGCACACGGGGCTGTCGTGCGCACGATCTGCCCGGTCGATGAGATACTGGTCGACGACGGACGCGCGGTGGGAGTGAGGTTGAGGGAGACGGCGGCGACGGGCGGGCGGAAGATCTGGGCCAACAAGGCTGTCATATCGGCAGTCGACTACGAGCAGACATTCTTCAAGATGATCGGCAAGCAGCATCTCGATCCCGGCTTCCTCCAGAAGGTGAAGGACATCAGCCTGAAGAACGGCACGCTCTACGTCTCGACATTCCACACGCGCAGGCCCATGCAGTGGAAGCCCAAGTTCAAGGCGATGGCGGAGAGCCAGACGGGTGTGGCCGGTCCGTTCAACACCCCTTCCGGTGGTGTATACCCTTCGGACTCGCGTGAGCTGTACTACAAGAACGTGGCCGACGTCGACTCGCACAAGGCCAATCCCAGCCTGCCGCCGGAAGAGCTGATGTGGTTCCTCACGCCGTCTCAGGCCTTCAACCCAACCGACTGCCAGGGGGAATACCGCAACGGCCACATCTCGGCGGCCTTCGAGGTGAACGTCCCCGTCCCCGAGTACCATGTCGAGGGTCCGGACGCGCAATGTTCGATCAAGGGTGACCTTGATTCCTATATGCGCAAGGCGTTCAGCGAGGCGCTCGACGGATTGGACGATGACAGCATCATTCACCACTGGTCGGCCACGGGCCGTGAAGTCGAGTTCCGCAATACGGGCCTGATCGGCGGAACGTGGTGCGGATCGCGCCACTGCGACGACCAGTTGTGGACGCAGCGCCCAATACCAGAGCTGGCCCGCTATCGCACGCCCATAGACGGGCTGTATACGTGCCATCAGACTACTGGGCATCCCGGTGCGCTGTGCCTGATGGCCATTCCCTACAACCTTATGCACATCCTGATCGAGGACGGTATAGCTGGGCCGGGCAAGTGGTGGTACCCGTCGCCCTACTATGTCCCGCAGCAGGGCAAGATCTCCGCGATCCCGCGGTAGCCGCAAGGAGGCCGATCATGGCGATGGAAGACTACTTCGGACATATGTTTGAGGAGTTCCCCGAGGAGAGCGAGTGGGATGTCGTAGTGATAGGCGGGGGTCCCAACGGCCTGATGGCAGCGGCCTACCTGGCGAAGGCGGGCCTCCGAGTGGCGCTGTGCGAGGCGCGGTACGAGATCGGAGGCGGCCTCGCGACTGAGGAGATACTCTATCCCTGCTATACGACCAACCCTCATGCGGTCTACCACATGATGGTGGAGTATATGCCCGTCATCAGGGACTTCAATCTGGACGGGCCGTCCCTGGTCTGGATAAAGCCGAACGCCCAGTCCGGAATCGTCTTCGTGAACGGAAAATCGGTCCTTCTGACGCGAATGGCCGAGGACGCCAAGGACTCGATAGCCAAGTACTCATTCAAGGACGCTGACAACTTCGGGAAGCTCATCCGGAGATGGCGAAGGATCGTCGACGAGATAATTGCCCCCTCTACCTACATACCGGTAATGGCCCCTCTCGACATGATAACCACCATGCAGAAGACCGAGGTCGGGAGCGAGATGCTCGAAATGGTCGAGCACAGCCCCCTGGACATCATAACCTCCAACTTCGAGAGCGATGAAGTGCGCGCGCTCCTGCTTTACACGACCTGCATGTGGGGTCTTGACCCCCGCGAGACAGGCATCGGTATGTTCGTGGCGCTCATGCTGTGCCGGGGCATGAACAAGTGCTATTGCTACGGCGGCTCGCACAAGTTCGCAAGCGCCATGGCCCGTGAGTTGGTCAAGGCCGGTGGTTTGATTCTGGAGCATGCACCTGTCAGCAGAATCAGCATGACCAACGGGCGCGCGACCGGCGTGGAACTCGCCGAAGGGCGCTCGCTCAAGGCCAAGGTTGTGATGTCCACTCTCGACCCGCACAGCACTTTCCTCGAGCTTGTCGGTTCGGAGTACGTGCCAGCGGACTTGAAGGATTCTGTACAACAGTGGAAGTATGACAAGTGGAGCTACTACACGCTGCACGTGGCTACGGAAGAGCCCCCCAAGTACAAGTGCGACGATCCCTGGATCGATAGTGCGTTCATGACAGTCTTTGGGATTGAGGGCACCGACCAGCTCCTGGCACACTGGGACAGTGTTGTCGGAGGAAGGATAGGGGACGAGTTTGGCGGGCACGCCACGTGCCAGACGATCTTCGATCCTACCTTGAGCGACAGGCCTGGAAAGGCAGTCTCCTTCTTCCAGATGCATGCGCCGTATGAGATAGAGGGTGGCTGGGAGAAGAAAGGCAAGTGGCTCACGGAAGCAGTACTAGAGAAGTGGCGGAAGGCCGCCCCCAACATGACCAAGGAGAATATCCTAGCCACCACCTTTGAGACCCCGGTCGACATCGAGACCAGGTTCCCGAACATGAGACGCGGGGGCATCAAGCACGGTGACTACTTCCCAATGCAGCTAGCCTCCTTCCGTCCCAACCAGGAATGCTCGAGCACGGCGACGCCAATCGAAGGGCTGTACGTGTGCGGCGCTTCGACTTATCCAGGGGGAATGGTGCTGGGTGGACCCGGCTACCTAGGAGCCAACAAGGTGGCAGAGGACCTGGGGACAACCAAGTGGTGGAAGCCGACGCCGGAAATGGCGCGATACATCAAGACCTATCTTGAGTAGGTAAAGCATTTCCTCGGCAATCTCCGTTCCAATTCCGTCGGTGGTAGCACCCTTGCCCATACCAAGTGAACACCGGAATGTATGGAGTTCACCCTTGGCGGCACTCAGGAAACGGGAGTGAGCCAAAACAGGAACCAGCACCATACTATTCCTCGATGCTCCGCCTTATTCTGCGTACGAGGTTGTCACCTCTCGCAGCAGGCGTGAACTCGTGATGCTGGAGAGTTGGCATTCGTGATGGCATGATGGCACGCGACCGAGAAGGGGCGCTGAGCGGCTACAGAGTGCTGGACCTCACGGATATGAGGGGTGCCTACTGCGCCAAGGTACTTGCGGATCTCGGTGCGGACGTAGTCAAGATAGAGAGCCCTGACGGCGACTTCGGACGCAGGGTTCCTCCCTTCGCAGGCGAAGTCCCCCATATCGAGAAGAGCCTCTGCTTCCTCCACCGCAACGCCAACAAGCGAGGAATCACGCTCGATTTGTACACGAACTGCGGCGCGAGCATTCTGCTCGCCTTGGCAGAGTCTGCAGATGTGCTGATTGAAAACGGCCCCCCTGGCCATATGGACGACCTTGGGCTGGGATACCCGGCGCTTCGGGAGAAGAATGCGCATCTGGTCATGGCCAGCATCAGCGATTTCGGCTCGTCCGGCCCCTACAGATACAGGAAAGGCTCCAATCTGGTCCATTTCGCCATGTCGGGTGTCATGATCACGAGCGGGTTTCCTGGGAAGGAACCTGCTCTGCTGCCAGGGTGGCCTGCCTATGACGCCGCCTCCGTGCATGCCGCCATCGAATTGGTTTCCGCGCTTTACATGAGGGAAGCACTAGGCGGTGGACAGCATATCGATGTGTCGGTACACGAGACATCCCGAATGGGACTCTATCCCTGGATAGTCCCCAATTACTCCTATGCCCTTAATCCCGGTGGGCCGCCACCGACCTCTGAGACCAGAATGGGCGCGTCCATATATCCTGTGTATCCCTGCAAGGATGGCCTGATCCGAGTAATAGCCCTCACTCCAAGGCAGTGGGATGCTCTGGTTCGTGTGTTGGGCAACCCGGACGTCCTGCTGATGGAGGAATGGCGGAGCTTCATGTACAGGATTGGCAACGCGGAAGACCTCTATGCACTCATGGTGGAGTTCACCGAGAAGTACACGATGCTGGAGCTATTCGAGGCAGGCAGGCGGGAGGGGGTGCCGATTGCCCCAATCCTGAGCATCAAGGACTTCTATGACAGCCCACATACGAAGGCGAGAGACTACTTCGTCGAAATGGACCACCCGATAGCCGGCAAGGCTGATTACCCAGGGCCACCATACAGGTGGTCGGTGTCACCGGCTCGGGTGGACAGGCCGGCACCGTGTCTTGGCGAGCACAACGAGGAGATACTGGGCGGGGAGTTGGGTTATTCAAGAGATGAGCTAGGTGCTCTGAGCGGCGCCGGCATCATATAGGTGGAGTGGCAAATGCTGCCATTGGAAGGCATCAGAGTCCTCAGCTTCGGCACTGGCGGGGTCGGCCCTGACGCCTGCAAGATACTGGGCGAACTTGGGGCCGACGTTATCAAGATCGAGTCCAAGGACAACCTCGACTTCATGCGAACGATAGGTCCTGACATCAACAACATCGCGGGGTTCAACGAGGCGAATCGCAATAAGCGCAGCTTCGGCGTCAATCTCAAGACCGATAGAGGAAGGGAGCTTGTCCGCGAATTGATTAGGAGCGCGGACATCCTGGTCGAGAACTTCCGCGGTGGAGTCATGAAGTCGCTGGGTTTCGACTACGATAGCGTAGCCGAGTTGAAGCCGGGCATCATCTACGTCAGCAGCCAGGGATTCGGAGGAGGGGGACCCTTCAGCGACCATCAGGCATATGGGCCCATGCTGTCCTCGGCGTCAGGGATGCTGTCCATCTGGGCACAGCCGGATGATCCCTACCCTGTAGGCTCCAATTCGCCTTTGCCTGACCACATGGCGAGCAAGCACGTGGTTATTGCTGCCATCGCGGCCCTGGACTATCGCCGCCGCACCGGCCTCGGGCAGTTGGTGGATATGGCCCAGACGGAGATTGCAGCCAGCCTCATTGGGGAATACTACCTGGATTACACTTACAATGGCCGTGTCCCGAAGCCAACGGGCAACGCCTGCGCGTACGCAGCGCCCCATGGATGCTACCCATGCAGTGGCGTCGACGAGTGGTGCGCCATTGCAGTATTCACTGATGACGAGTGGGATTCATTCTGCGAAGCGATCGGCAACCCCGAGTGGGTCAGCGATCCAAAGTTCGCGGATGCTGTGGGCAGGCTCCGCAACGTGGCCGAGATTGATCAGCGTGTCAGTGATTGGACGTCGAAGCTTGATGCGTACGCCGTGATGGAGACGCTGCAGTCGGTGGGTGTCGCAGCCGGTGTGGTGCAGCGAGCGACGGACACGCTGGCCGATCCGCAGCTTAAGTGGGACTGCTCCATCGTCGAACTGGACCATCCGGTAGCAGGAAAGAGGCTCTATCCGGGTATTCCATTCAGGATGTCGGGTGTATCTGGTATGAATAGCACACCAGCACCAATGCTTGGTCAGCACACCGAGCAGGTTGCCCGAGAGACACTTGGTCTCAATGACGAGGAGATAGACCGCCTTCTGCAGGAGGACGTGCTTCACAGCCCAGCGAATACCGAGAGTTCCGGCAAAGGCATGTTCGATTGTTGAGGACAGTGACCACCAAGGAGAGAGGAGGTCGAGGAGCGTGAAGGCTGCAGTGTGCTATGAGCCGAGCGGAAAGCTGCGAGTGGAGGATGTCCAGCTCGCGGAGCCTCAGGTGAATGAAGTGCTGGTCAGGCTCTCGGCTTGCGGGGTGTGTCACAGCGACCTTCACTTCATGAAGGGCGAGATGTACTGCGCAATGCCAATGGTCGCGGGTCACGAGGGTGCGGGCATTGTTGAGAAGGTGGGGCCCGGAGTGACAACCGTGCAAGCCGGGGACCATGTAGTCATGGCAGTCTCCTTCTCGTGTGGCAAGTGCCGCTTCTGCGTTGAGGGCCGCCCCACAATGTGTGTAGAAAACATGCCCGTCATGGCTGGCGGCGTCTTGCCAATATCCGGGGGAATGCGCCTCAGCCAGGAAGACCAGGCGCTGCATCACCTGTTCGGTCTGGCGTGCTTCGCCGAGTATTCGGTAGTCCACGAGCGGTCCTGCGTCAAGGTCAGGGACGACGCGCCCCTCGACAGAGTCTGCCTGCTCGGCTGTGGTGTGGCTACGGGGATTGGCGCCGCGATCAACACGGCTGGCGTTAGACCGGGTGAAAGCGTCGTCGTATGGGGATCAGGTGGTGTAGGACTGAGCGCATTGATGGGTGCGAAGCTGGCCGGGGCGGGCAAGATTGTTGCCGTCGACGGCTATGAGAGCAAGCTCGCGATGGCGAAGGAATTGGGGGCTGACATCACTATTAACTTCAAGCAGGAGGATCCCGTCGGCAGGGTCATGGAGGTGACGGCCGGGGGAGCGGACTACGCAATCGAAACGGCCGGCAAAGTCGAAGTCATCGAGCAGGCCTATGCGTCTATCCATGGCGGTGGGAAATGCGTAGTAGCGGGAATGTCACCGATAGGTACTTCGGTGAGCATTCAGTCTTACGAGTTCCTGCTTGGCAAGGCTATTACCGGGACCGTCCAGGGCGATATCAAGCCGCAGGTGGACATACCGAAGTACATAGACATGTTCATGGATGGCAAGCTGCCTTTCGACAAGCTCATCAGCAAGACCTACTCGCTGGACGAGGTGAATGACGCATACGAGGCACTGGAGAAGGGTGAGGTCATTCGTAGTGTAGTCAGTATCCCATAGCCGCGTTGGTGAACTCGGATTTCTCTTGAGGGGGTCAGCATGGCTGATGATGCGTTTGATGCCGTGATAGTAGGAGGTGGTAACAAGGGCCTTCTACTCGCGCTATACCTGATGAAGTACGGTGGCATGAGTGTAGGTGTCTTCGAGAGAAGGCACGAGATAGGCGGCTGTCTTTGCACCGAAGAGTTGTCGGCGCCGGGCTTCCGGGGCAACGACCACGCCAACATCATCCTGCCCTTCTACTATGCCCCGGTGTGGCGCGATTTCCCGGACTTCTGGGATTACGGGGCCCGCTGGGACCAGCACCTCTGCTCCGATGGCTTCGTGTTCAGAAACAACGAGACCGCCCTCGCGATTTACAGCGAGAAGCACGACCCGACTCAGGAGCGCACCGCGAAGGAGATCGCACGCTTCTCGGAGAAGGATGCCGATACATGGCTCAAGCTCTGGAAGATCGCATTGAGCGACGAGTACCTGAGGGTCATGACGGACGGCATCTTCAACCCCCCGGAGTGGATGGTCAGGCCTGAATTCATGGAAAGGCAGGTTGCCGTTGCGCCACTGACGATAGAAGCGGACCTGCTCCCCGATGGCGTGCTCATGGCGGGCAGCATGATGCGGACTGCCCAGGAGTGGTTCGAGAGCCAGGAGTTGCAGTCCTGTATCCTGAGGTTTGGCGTGTCGTCGGTGGTGGACATCAATGATCCGGGGCAGGGCGTCATGACAATGGGGCTCGCTACCCAACTGCCGTGGATCGGGTTCGCCAGAGGGGGGACGCACCAGATAGCCCACGCAGCGCATCAACTCCTGGTGCAGATGGGCTGCAAGTTCTTCACACACGCGGACGTGGAGAAGGCAGTTATCGAGAACGGGAGGGCCACGGGGATAAGGCTCAAGGACGGAAGCGAGATCACGGCGAGGAAGCTCGTGGCTGTCTGCGGTCTCTCTCCAGCGCAGTTGTGCTTCGAGATGATTGGCAGAGAGAACCTGCCAGCGAAACTGGCCAAGCGAGTGGAGCTCATACAGACGAGCTTCGGCTGCCTTATGTGGTACAGCTTCGCTGTGCACGAAGCCCCGAAATACAAGGCGGAAGCTTTCAATCCCGACATACACGAGTGCCAGTGGCTCGGTCTGCAGCCTGACTCCGATCCCGTGCACATAGCACGGGAATGCCTGCACGAGCGGTTGCTGGAGTGGCCCCCCCTGGAGGACTACGCCCCGACGGTGGGTTGCCATAGCCTGGTCGACCCGTCGTACGCCCCGCCGGGGAAGCACGTCGTCCAGAACGAGCAGCTCTCGCCGCCGGCCAGGGTGCACTCGGAGAAGGAATGGCTGGAGATTAAGAAGAGATATGCCGAGAACCTCATGCTCATCTGGGAGCAGTACGCCCCCAACATGAGCTGGGATAACGTCATTGGCATTGACACCAACAGCCCGTACGACAACCTGCGAATGAAGAACCTGGGGCCGAACGGCACAATGGCAGGAATCGACCGCGTGCCGTTCCAGGTCAACGAGCACCGGCCCACGCCGGAACTTGCCAACTACCGCACTCCGATATCCAACCTGTACGCCACAGGAGGGTGCTGGCACGTTGGCTCCAATGCGGGGTCTTCTGAGTCATACAACTGCTACAAGTCGATTGCGAGTGACATGGACCTTGGGAAGCCATGGGAGGAGCAGGGCAAGGAAGAGCCGGACTCGCTTGTGGAGATGCAGAGAATAATACGGAAGCGGGTGCAGGATTCTGCTCCGCCCAACTATACCTATCGGTAGAAGACTGTCGGCCCACATCGAGGTGATGGCGCATGCCCATAAACAAGATAGTCTCCAGTTTCGATGAGGCGGTCGCCGACATACACGACGGTGCTGTGATCATGGTCGGCGGCTTTGGCACTGTGGTCAGTATGCCCAGCTGTCTTCTCGAAGCTCTGGACCGGAAGGGCGTCAAGGACCTGACCACCGTCTCGAACAGCACCGGGTTTGGGGCAGACGTCTGGCGAATGCAGGGAGCCCCGTTTCCGGAGGATATGGACATACTGGTGCGAAACCGCCGCATCAAGAAGGCCATCGTATCGGCTCCGGTGAGCGCTGTGTATGTGAACAACTTCGAGAAGCTGCTGCGGGCAGGCGAAGTCGATATCGAGATGGTGCCCCAGGGTACACTCGCCGAACGAGTCAGAGCAGCCAAGGCGGGACTGGGGGGCATCCTCGTTCCCACCGGCATCGGCACCGTTGTCGAGCGGGGCAAGCAGAAGATGGCGATCGATGGCCAGGAGTACTTGCTGGAGTTGCCAATCAAGGCCGACTATGCGCTGATCCACGCACACAAGGGCGATAGATGGGGGAACCTTGTCTACAGAGGAACCTCCAGGACGTTCAACCCAACGATGGCCGGCGCGGCCAGGGTGACCATCGCCGAGGTCGATGAAGTAGTGGAGCTTGGTGAACTCGATCCCGAAGAGATAGTGACACCAGGGATATACGTGGACATGGTAGTGCCGAGGCCCAGGGCGACAGCTGATGACAGCGAGGTCACTGATCGGCAGGCGGTGGAGTCTCAGGCCAGGTTCCGGGCCGAGATCGAAGCGGTCAAGAAGTTCAAGGACAGCGGGGGGCCGGATGAGCGACGATCTCAAGGATAAGCAGAGACTGGATCGACAGATAATCGCTCTTCGCGTTGGCAAGGAGTTTCAGGATGGAGACTGCATTAACCTCGGTATAGGGATCCCCATGCTGGCCTCCAACTTCGTGCCTGCCGGTCGCGAGGTCGTCTTCCACAGTGAGAACGGGGTGCTTGGCTTCGGCGAAGTGACGCTCCCTGGTGAAGGCGATCTGGACCTGGTGAATGCCGGCGGCCAGACAGTCCACAGGCAGCCCGGAATGTGCTTCTTCAGCCACGATGAGTCCTTTGCCATGGTGAGGGGCGGGCACCTTGACATCAGCGTCATGGGCGCCTATCAGGTGTCGGAGAATGGCGACCTGGCGAACTACATGGTGCCCGAGCGACAGGTCGGAACGATCGGCGGAGCCATGGACCTGGCATTCTGCGCCGGGCGTCTTATCATCGCCATGAATCACGTCACGAAGGATGGCCAGCCGAGGATAGTGAAGAAGTGCACGTACGAGCTTACGGCACCGGAATGCGTCGACCTGATAGTCACGGACATCGCCGTCATAGAGGTGACGGACAAGGGGCTCGTGCTCAAGGAGGTCGCGCCGGGCTGGACACCTGAGGAGGTGCAGCGTCTGACTGAGCCGATCCTGATCGTAGACAAGGAGTGCCGCGACATAGAGCTGATGTAGGAGCGGCTCACGAGGAATCTGGACTATGGCAGATGCTGTTTTCGATGCGGTGATAGCCGGGGGCGGCTGCAAGGCCCTTATGCTCGCCATGTACCTGACCAGGTACGCGGGCATGAGCGTCGGCGTCTTCGAACGCAGGCATGAGATTGGCGGTGGGCTGGCAACCGAGGAGCTCTCAGCACCGGGCTTCCGCGGCAATACCCACGCCAACATCATGCTTCCGTGGTATTTCGCGCCGTTGTGGCGCGACTTCCCGGAGTTCTGGGATTTCGGTGGTCAACTCGATCAGCACCTCTGCAGTGACGGGGCGATCTTCCGCAACAACAACGCCTGCCTCTCGATATACAGCGAGAAGGTCGATCCCACCCAGCAGCGGACGGCAGCGCAGATCGCCCGCTTTTCGGAGAGCGACGCTGACAAGTGGCTCAAGATCTGGAGCGTTTTCCAGAGCGATGAGCTGCAGCGGGTCAACGTAGACATGATCTTCAATCCCAGTGAGTGGAAGACTGCACCGGAGTACCTCGAGCGGCAGATGGCAGTCTACCCTCTGGCTCTGGAGGCCGGCTTCGAGCCGGACGCTCTCGTCCTCGCGGCGACGCCCATTCGGGCTGTGAGGGAGTGGTTTGACTCCGCGGAGCTCCAGTATTGCATAGCGCGGTTCATAGTATCCAGCTGTCGTAGCGTGAACGATCCCCAGCAGGGCGGCGAGACCCTGGGCATGTGCGGCACTCTCCCGACCATATCGTTCGCCAGGGGCGGGACCCACCAGTTCGCCCACGCCTGCCACCAGATACTGGTGCAGGAGGGCTGCAAATTCTTCACACATGCAGATGTGACCAAGGTGCTTCTGGAGAACGGGAGGGCCACCGGCGTGCGTCTCGCGGACGGCACCGAGATCGCCGCCAACAAGCTGGTCGTGAGCGCCGGCTTGAGCGCGTGGCAGCTCGTGGACATCGTCGGCAGGGACGTGATGGGAGACAAGATATCGCGCAGGGTGGACAACCTCTCGACGAATAACATCGGCAACCTGATGTGGTACAGCTTCGCGATGCACGATGCGCCGCGCTACTCGGCCGAGGAGTTCAACCCGGACATACGCGAGTGCATGTGGCTGGGGCTGGCGGAGAGCGCGGACCCCGAACACATAGCCAACGAGTGCAAGTGGGCCTCACTGGGCAAGCTGCCGCCGATCGAGGACTGGAACCCGGTTGTCGGGTGCCACAGCCTTGTCGATCCGGCGTTCGCCCCGCCGGGCAAGCACGTGGCCCAGAACGAGATGCAGGGCCCGCGCGCCAGCGACCTCTCCGAGAGCGATTGGCTGGAGCTGAAGCAGAAGTACGCTGAGGACATGATCAGCGTCTGGCAGAAATACGCGCCCGACATGACGTGGGACAACATCATCGGAATCGACACCAACAGCCCGTTTGACCACGTGCGCATGAAAAACCTCGCCCCGCACGGCAACTTCGCCGGAATCGATATGACCTTCTCGCAGCGGGCGGACAACAGGCCGACCCCGGAACTGGCAAATCACAGGACGCCCGTTCAGAACCTCTATTGCACCGGCGGCTTCTGGCATCTCGGCGGCGAGGCCAGTGCCAGCCAGGCATACAACTGCTACAAGATAATCGCCTCGGACATGGGCTTGTGCAAACCCTGGGAAGAGTCGGGCAAGGAAGAGCCGGACTCCCTGGTCGAACAGACCCGCCTAGCGGTCAAGAGGACCCGAGAGAGCTTCCCGAGGAGCGATGGCAACTGAAGCGAATACCCGATGGTAGGAGGCCAGCATGGCTAGGGAATACGACGTGATAGTCATCGGTAGTGGACCAAATGGGCTTGCGATTGGTGCCTACCTCAGCCGGGCGGGGCAGAAGGTCCTGATGCTCGAGAAGAGGTACGAGGCCGGCGGCGGTCTGGCCACCGAGCAGATCACGCTACCCGAGTATTTCCACAACACCCATGCCATCTTCCATATGATGGTGGACTACGCTCCCATCTATGATGATTTCAAGCTGGAGGAGGTCTACGGAGTAAGGCACATCCATCCGGAACTGCAGTGGGCGATGCCACTGCCTGACGGAAAGTGTGTCTGTGTGTATACGGACGTTGAGCGTACGTGCAAGTCCATATCCCAATTCTCTCAAAGGGATGCCGAGTCCTATCGGGAGATGCACAGGGAATGTGACGAGCTGATGAGGGAAATCGTAGGACCGCAGACGTACGTCAAGCCCGAACCCGCTCCGCTCGCCGCTGCCAGGATGGACCAGACAGAGCTTGGCGGCAAGTTGACCGCGTATTCTGAGAAGACCCCGGAAGATGTGATCAATGAGAGGTTTGAGAACGACCACGTCAGGACCCTCATGCTGTACGCTGTCTGCCACTGGGGCCTCGATTACGCTCAATCGGGCGTCGGATACCTCATCCCTCTGTATTTCAACAGGATGTCCAACTATCGCCTGACCGCCGGAGGCTCCCACAGGGTGTCAAACGCTTTGCTCAAGGCCATGTTCGAGAATCAGGGGCAGATACGCACCAGCGCGCAGATCAAGCGGATCATGGTCGAAAACGGTACTGCCAAAGGGGTCGAACTTGAGGATGGTACCCGGTATACGGCCAACAAGGCTGTCGTGAGCACTATCGACATTCATCAGACCTTCCTCAAGTACGTTGGCGAAGACAAGCTGGAATCAGATTTCGTCGATATGGTCAAGGCCTGGCAATGGGAGAAATGGAGCCTGTGCGACCTGCATCTGGCGTTGGATGAGACGCCCCACTTCAAGGCGGCGGACGCCAACCCCGATGTGGACAAGTCCTTCATGTACGTGCTGGGTTACGATAGCTGCGCCGAGCTCAAGAAGGAATGGGACATGATGGAGTCCGGGGAACTGCCGGAGAGAGCCGGGTACATAGCATCCTTCCCCAGCGTGCACGATGCGTACCAGGCACCCCCTGGCAGATGCTCCGGTCTGCTCTCTCAGATGGCGCCATACGAACTGAAGGATGGTGGCTCCGACAAGTGGCTGCGGTATAGGTACCGGCAGGAGCTCGCCAGCTACCAGCTGGCGACACTTGAGAGATACGCACCCAACATCACCGGCGAGAAGGTGCTCTGGTGGAACATAACCACTCCAGCCGACATCCAGAACAAGTTCGCCAACATGGTCAGGGGGTCCTACAAGCAGGGGCAATACCATCCATTGCAGATGGGATACCTCAGGCCTAACCAGGAATGCTCCCACAGTGTTACTCCGATCAAGAACCTGTTCGTTGGAGGCGCAAACGTATGGCCTGGGGGATGTGTGATCTGGGGGCCCGGCTATGTATGCGCCAACACCGTGGCAGAGGAGTGCGGGATCGAGAAGTGGTGGACGGAACCGGCGATTGTCACAGCTTCACGCGAGAAGGGCTACATACTGTGAGTCGCAAGATGGCAAATCGGAGGTGGCACGCATATGCTGATGCGATCGACCGGCCTGGGTAAGACCGAACTGACAGGAAACGTGGACACCATGCAGCGCCAGGGTGACTACATCATCATGTACGTCAACGTGACCGATCCTGTGAAATGGAAACTCCGAGTTGGTCTTAACTTCAGAGACCTGGCGAAGGTCGTTTCATGTATGGGGAAGCTTGCTGTTCTCAGCCTGATCTTCTCGCCCAGACAGTGGGGCAAGAAGGACGCTCAGCACCCCGGCGAGTTCTAGTCGCGCATACTCGAAATCCGAATCCTCGGCAGGGGTATGGGCCATTACTTGAGCCAGCATCGGGGAGGTGAGGTGTAATGGGGAGCGTACATTACGACGCGATCGTGGTTGGGGCTGGCTTCGGCGGCAGCTCGTGTGCCGCGTTGCTCGCGAAGAGAGGGCTCAACGTCCTCCTACTTGAGAAGAACGCGAGGGCTGGCGGCAAGGCAATGTCGTTTTCGAAGCGAGGGTATACGTACACCGCGTGGGTAGTGATAACGGCGCCGGTTCTCAACAACTCGCTCGAAGCTGTGCTCAAGGAACTGGGCATGGTGGACCGGGTCAAGCTCGTGGCGCCAGAGGGGTCGCAAAGCTTCTACAAGACCGCCTCCGGCAGGTACTCCCAGATGCCTCCTATGCCCGCCGGTGGTATGGACCCGAACGTGCTTTTCGACTGGCTTGAGATAAGCCAGGAGGACCGCGAGGTTGCCCTCAAGTTCTTCACCGACCTCACGATGATGGGTGCGGCCGAGATTAACGCGTTCCGCAATTCCACCTTCAGAGACTGGATTGGACGCTACGACATACCCAAATCTCTATACGGGTTCTTCATCAGCCTGATGTGTGACGGCATGTTCATGGTCCCCGTCGACGTTCTCTCGGCGTCGGAAGGAATCAGAACAGTCCAGGACATGATCCTGCGGAGTGGCGGCCTTTTCTGCGAGGGCGGCATCGGCCGCGTCGCCGAGACCTATGCTGAGGCCGTGGCTGAGAACGGCGGCAGGGCCATGTTCCGAACCAGGACTGAGAGGATTCTGGTCGAAGAGGGCAGGGTCACGGGTGTCGCCACGGACAAGGGGATATTCGATTCACCGATAGTTGTGAGCAACGTTGGCATTCAGCCAACAGTCCTCAGGCTGGTCGGCGAGGAGCACTTCGACAGGGGGTACGTCAACTACGTCAAGGACCTCGTACCCTCGATGGGCATGATGGGTACACGCTACTTCCTCAAGAAGAAGTTGACCGACGCGCCGTTCGGAGTCATCTTCTCGGATGACACGCCCTGGAGCCTGGAGAAGTTCCACAGGGCAAAGTCGACCGGCAGCATACCCGAGAGCGTTGTCTATTTCGAGGTCCCGTCGAACTACGATCCCAATGCCGCGCCGCGCGGCAAGCAGATACTTATGACCGGCTACTGGTGCCCGGCAGACCCCAGCATCAGTGAAAGGGAGAAACGGCTCTGGCGGGAGAAGGGCGAGTCGGTGCTCAAGAAGGTCTTCCCGAATCTGGAAGGATCGATAGAGTCCCAAGAAAGCTACGACACGAGACACGTCAGCAGGCTGACGCGGGACCAAGTTCTCCCGGGCCAGGGTGGAGAGACTATCGGCCTCGGCCAGTTGGTCGATCAGTGCGGGAAATACAAGCCGTCGGCAAAGGCCCCGATACGGGGCCTCTTCTATGTTGGCACCGATGCCGGAGGGTACGGCGTTGGCGTACACCAGGCCACGGACTCGGGCATCAACGTTGCGGACATAGTGCTGCGCTATCAGAGAACTCATGTAGGTTCATAGGCGAGTCGCAGGTACTCCAGGGCGTTGGAGAGGGCCATCCCAAGGAGGTATGCATGGCTGATCGAGTGGGCATCGTTTCGGTGGGCCAGACCAAATACCATCCGAACAGGGCGGAGGTGAACGAAGAGGAGTTGGCCTTTGAAGCCATAAAGCAAGTGCTCGAAGAGACCGGTCTGACGCTCTCTGAGTTCGACTCGGCAGTCACCTGCTCACAAGACTTCTGGGATGGCAGAACGATATCCAACATGAATGTACAGCATGTCGTGGGGGCGCACCTCGGGCATGAGGACAAGGTAGCCGAAGATGGCCTGAACGCCGTCTACGTGGCTATGTCACAGATATTGTCGGGACACCAGGATCTGGTACTAGTAGTGTCGCATACCAAGGAGTCCCAGGCCGAGAAGGGGCTCATCGAGAACGCCGCCTTCGATCCGGCTTTGATGCGGCAACTTGGGCTGGAGTTCCTGTCGGCAGCGGCCATGCAGGCCAAGCGCTACATGTACAAGTACGGCATCAGCGCTGAGCAATGCGCGAAGGTTGTCGTGAGAGACCACGCCAATGCCCGGAGGAACCCGTTCGCGCAGGAGGCACTGGATATCGCCGTCGAGGACATCCTCTCCTCGAAGATGCTGTCGTCACCGATAAGGCGTCTTGACGCCAAGCCAGTATCGGACGGCGCGTGCGCAATGGTTCTTGCGACAGAGGAGAAAGCCAGGAAGCTGACGAGGAATCCGGTCTGGATACTCGGAGCCTCCAATTGCTATGAGACACACTACCTCGGCGACCGCGATCTCGCCGACTGTGATGCCCTCATGAAGGCTGCAACGAAGGCCTACGGCATGGCCGGGATCAAGAATCCCACCAGACAGATAGACATTGCTGAGATCTCCGAAGAGTACTCATATCAGGGCCTGCTATGGATGGAGGGTCTTGGCTTCTGCGAACGGGGCGAGGGCGGCGAACTGATAGAGTCTAGGACCACGTGGTCAGGCGGCAAGTTGCCGGTGAACCCGTCGGGGGGTGTCCTGCCTGGCAACCCCGTCTGCGTGGCCGGAATGGCGAGAGTAGCAGAGTGCGTGCTCCAGCTTCGGGGCAAAGCCGGTGACCGGCAGGTTGAGGGCGCGCGCACCGCCCTGGCACACGGTGCGACAGGAATATGTGGGCAGCATCAGGCGGTGATGATCCTCGGGAACAGCTAGTCGGAGGTAGGGCATGCCGAACAGAGTAGCGATCGTAGGCATTGGACAGACGTACCACACCGCACGACGCCCGGATGTCAACCAGCCCGAGATGGTGAACGAGGCCGTCATAGACGCGCTGGCCGACGCCCAACTCAGTATCAAGGACATCGAGGCCGTCTTCTTCAGCAATATGGAGACATTCGAGGGTATCTTCCTCCCCGACCACGGGATGGCCGCCGAGGTCGGCGCGGTCGGGAAGCCCGGTCTCAAGGTCTGCACCGGTGGAACGAGTGGCGGCTCGGTCGTATGTGAGGGCTTCTATTTCGTAGCGTCCGGGTTGTACGATCTGGCCTTGATCATAGGTTTCGAGAAGCAGGACTGCGGCGACACGACGGCAGCGATAACGGCAGCGGCTACGCCCATGTGGGGAAAGGGGGCCACGACCGGCGCGATCGGTGAGTTCGCAAAGCAGGCGCTGTCGTACATGGAGACAGCCGGTGCGACAGAGGAGCACGCGGCTATGGTCCGGCTCAAGGCCGACCGAAACGCCTGCCGAAATCCCTACGCCCATCTGAAGCTGGGCCTGAAGAGCGTCGATGAAGTCCTGCAGTCGCCGTATCTCGTGTGGCCACTCAGGCTGCTGGACTTCTGCCCGCAGTCATGCGGGGCATGCGCTCTGGTGTTCGCATCCGAGAGGCTGGCAAGCAAGATCACGAAGAAACCGGTATGGCTCGCCGACGTTGAGACGGTGCATCAGGAACCCTTCCGGGCTGGCGTCTTCGGGGACCCTACAGGCAAGGAGACGTACACACAGCACGTTGCCTGCGAGAGGCTGTACAAGAGAAACGGTATCACCAACGCACGCAGGGACATCGACATGGCCGAAATCTACGAGCCCTCCAACTGGGAAGAGATGAACCTTTGTGAGCACTTCCACTTCTGTGAACCGGGGGAGGGCTGGAAGCTGATCGAGAAAGGCATCACCGAGATAGAGGGGGAGTTCCCCGTGAATCCGTCAGGGGGAGTCATTGCGACTAATCCTATAGGCGCTACCCCGACAATACGTGTGGCTGAGGCCGCTCTGCAGATTCGAGGAGATGCCGGCGAACGTCAGTGTACGAAGGAAATCAAGACGGCCCTTGCAAGTGCGCTCGGTGGGCCCAACTGGACTATCCTGACCCTTCTACGGAGGGGGTTCTAGGGGAGGCATTGGAATGGCTGAAGCAAAGACGAAGAAGAAGCCGGAGTACATCCAGGTCAAGTTCGATCGGCCCCGGCTCTACAACTGGTCGACCGGCAAGTACCTGGGGCACTACTACGCCGAAGCTAGGGAGAACCAGAAGATAGTCGGCAACCGGTGCCCACAGTGCGGGGAGATATGGATGCCCCCGACGGTGGTCTGTCCCAAGTGCAAGGTCGAGATGGGGTGGGACTGGGAAGAAATGCCTCAGACCGGGGAGGTGTATCAATATACCTACCTGGTACTCCCGCTCTGGGACCCTCATTACGGGGAGAAGTGGGCGAACCCATACCCATCAGCGATCATACGCCTGGACAACGGCGTCTTCTACAGGCATTTGTTGGAGGAGACGGACAAGGACAAGCTCCGTGTTGGAATGCGGGTTCAAGCTGTCTGGAAGGACGACTACGACGAGCGGGGGCAAGGCCCCGGAGATATCAGGTTCTTCAGGACGATCGACTAAGAGGAGGTCGGGGTATGCAGACCGCGACTGAGAAGCTGGAAGGGTTTGACGTATGGATTTATCACGGGCAGGTCTACATTCCGAACGGCTACTCTGCCGGGGCCGTCGGTAGTCGCTTTCTCGTCGGACTCAGGGACAAGAAGAGAATCCTGGGCACGAGGTGCAAGACGTGCAATCGTGTGTATGTTCCAGCAAGGTGGATCTGTGGGGAATGCCTCGGTAGTCTCAGGGACTGGGTTGAAGTCGACGACAAGGGCACCCTTCTAACCTACACGGTATGCCATGAGCCCAATCCGGTCCAACCCGTCGAGGCTCCCGTCGTCTATGGCATTGTCCAATTGGATGGCGCCGACACGGGTTTCGTTCACATGCTTGGTGAGGTGGAGCCCGAGCAACTCAGGATTGGCATGAGGGTACAGGCTGTATTCAAGCCGGAGCGCGCGGCCAGCATCCTCGATATCCGGTACTTCAAGCCGATGGCTCAGTGCCTGTAAGGAATGTCTACTCGAAGCGTTCCAGCAGTTGAGGAGATGGTGACCGAGATGGCATATGAGACGATCAAGTATGAGAGGGAAAACGGCTTCGTCGTGGTCACGCTGAACCGGCCGGAAAGGCTGAATGCGCTAAACGTGAAGATGTGGCAGGAGCTCGACCAGGCCAGACAGGAGTTCGAGGCCGACCCCGATCTGAGGGTAATCATCTATACCGGCGCTCCCCGGTCCGACGGAAGGCCGTGCTTCTGTGCCGGCGCCGACCTCAAGGAGATGTCGGGTTTCCAGAGCGAGGGCGGCCAGGTCGTCACGGGCCCGAGCTGGACTCCCGTGAAACAGTTCTGGGACATGCGCAGGCCGAAGCAGGCCATGGTGCCGACCCTGGAGAACATCTGCTGGTGCCCCAAGATTACCATGGCTGCTATAGACGGGATATGTACCGCGGGTGGCATCGAATTGGCCCTGAGCTGTGATCTGATCGTAGTGGCTGAGACAGCGCAGATCAGCGACATGCACGTGAAGAATCTCGGCTGGGTGGGCGGGGCCGCCGCCAACGCCAACATGGCCTGGCGAGTTGGCGTGTCCAAGGCCCTGGAGTTGTGTCTCACCGGTGACGTCATTGACGGAAAGGAGGCCCATAGGATCGGACTTGCGAACAGGGTCTTCCCTCCGGATCAGATGCTAGACGGCGCAAGGGAGTTGGCCGGCAAAATCGCTCAGGGACGACTGGCCGCTGTGACAATGACTAAGGCCACGTGCAGGTCTGTCGAAGACATGGGTCGCGCTGACTCATGGCACTACTGCGATGATGCGTTCATGACACTGCAGAATGAGCCGGACTCCTCCGACTTCGGCGCGCGGCGCTGGGTCGAGGGGCGAAGCTAGTCCACCTTATGGGCTCAGTATCACAGCAGCCGCAATATGGGTACGCAACCCGGCAATCGGCATTGTGCGGATGCCCTCCACCATATGTCATGGACTAGTGGTCTGTCAGGAGTGGACTGAGCGCGCCCGACGCAGCGTCAGACGGTGACTGACGGTCGGGAGACTGGTTACCGGAGGGAATTGATGGAGTTCGCGTTGACGCCGAAACAGGAGCAGTTCGCAAGGGGGTTCGAAGACTACCTCAAGACGCACATGACCGCTGAGATGGTGGCCGAAAGGGACGAAAACGAGCTTGCCTACTCGGAGTCACCGCTTTGCATGGAGTTCATCCGGCAGATGGGGCGTGACGGCTGGCTGGGTGTGGGATGGCCAAGGGAGTACGGTGGGCAGGGTCGTTCCCCCATGGACCAGCACATCTTCTATGAGATCGCCTCCTACCATGATGCTCCGATGCCGATGCTCTCTCTGAACACGGTGGGCCCTGCCATAATGCGGTACGGCAGTGATGAGCAGAAGGCTGAGTACCTGCCAAGGATATTGAGCGGTGAGATGGAGGTATGCATAGGCTACACCGAGCCCGAGGCAGGCACAGACCTGGCTTCTCTCAAGACCCTTGCTATCCGCGATGGCGATGAGTATGTGATCAACGGCCAGAAGGTGTTCACGAGTCTGGCCCACGTTAGTGACTACATCTGGCTGGCCGCGCGCACTGACCCGAACGCACCGAAGAAGCATCATGGGCTGTCGGTGTTTTTGGTTCCCATGAATACGCCGGGCATAAGCATCGAACCCCTTCATACCATGGCGGGAGAGAGGAACAACTACACGTTCTTTGACAATGTCAGGGTGCCCAGGAGTTGCCTTATTGGCGAAGAGAACATGGGGTGGAAGTACCTGACAACCCAACTCGACTTCGAGCGAATCATGCTCAGCCCTTCCGCACCTATGAGGCGCAATATCGAGGACACAATCCAGTGGGCCAAGGAGACGAGAATCGATGGCTCATATGTGATCGAGAAACCATGGGTCAGGGCAAAGCTTGCCGAGCTAATGATGGAACAGGAAGTCCTCCGGATACTGAACTTCTACGTGGCCTGGCTGGTTACGAACAATGTTGTCCCGTATGCTGAGGCTTCGATGATTAAGGTCTTCGGCTCCGAGCTGTACCAGCGTGTGAACAGCGCACTGCTTCAGATAATGGGCCAGTATGGTCAGCTTCACGGCAGCTCCAAATGGGCACCGCTCAAAGGGAGGGTCGAGAAGGCCTTCCGCAGTGATGTCGTGTACATCTTCGGCGGCGGGGCAAGCGAAGTCCAGCGAAACATCATCGCAATGGCTGGCGTTGGTATGCCCAGACCCGTGTGATGTATCTTGTGGCAGGCCGGCCGGAGGTCAACGGGAATGAATGATGTGTACAACAAGCTCCAGGCAATGGTAGGTGAGGAAGCAGGCCCCTTCGATTCGCCGGATGGGGTCAACAGCGCCATGATCCGCCACTGGTGCGAAGCCATGCAAGACGGAAACCCTCTGTACAAGGATGAGGAGTACGCTTCGAAGGGCAAGCATGGAGGCATAGTGGCGCCGCCCCAGATGGTCCAGGCCTTCTGCATGCCGCCCCTGTGGCCCAAGAGGGAGATGTCCGACCCTCAAGCCAGGGCCGTGCAGATGATGGACGAGGCCGGCTACTACGGCGTCGTCGCTACTACGACCTCTCAGGAGTACTTCCGACCCATGAAGCCGGGGGACAAACTGAGCTACACCATCAAGCTCGTCAGCGTGTCGGCTGAGAAGGCGACCAGGCTCGGCACAGGCCATTTCATCACTTCCGAGTACACATACAGGAACCAGAATGGAGAGGTCGTATGTGTGCAGCCATTCACTGTGCTCAAGTTCAAGCCCGCGACAGCCTAGAAGGCTTGATGAAAGGGGCAGCAATGAGTTACGAATCCCTCTACTGGGAGGATGTGAGCGAAGGTCAGGAGCTGCCGTATCAGGAGCGGCTCATTACCAGGACAACGATAGTCGCCACCGCCATTGCCACGAGGGACTTCACGCCGGTGCATCATGACCATGAGGCGGCACAGCGCGAGGGCGCGAAGGACATCTTCCTCAACATACTCAGCACCGGGGGCTTGATAGGCAAGTTCCTCACCGACTGGAGCGGCCCGGAGGGTGAACTGAAGAAAGTGACGATAAAGCTCGGGGCGACAGTGTTCCCAGGGGATACACTGACCAGCTCTGGGACGGTCACGAAGAAATACGCGGAAAACGACACTCAACTGGTGGATGTTGACTTTAACCTCACGGTCCCGATGGGGCCGCACGCCTGGGGCAGTGCGACGTTGGCGCTTCCGAGTAGAGGCTGAGGAGGCCCAGATATGTACGACCAGTACCTCGGCAGGAGATATCAGACGACGGTCAGGCCGCGCAAGGAAGACTACCTTATCAAGGACAATGTGGCGATCGTTGGCATCGGGGCCACTGAGTTCTCGAAGGACTCGGGGCGCAGCGAGCAGCGTATGGCATGTGAGGCGATACTTGCCGCGGTGGAAGACGCTTGTCTGGAGGTTGAGGATATTGACGGCCTGGTCAAGTTCGCGATGGACTACACCGATGAGATGCATCTGGTGAGTTCGCTCGGTATCCCGAATCTGAAGTACTTCGCGGAGTGCGGCTGGGGCGGCGGAGCGAGTTGTGCCACGGTGGTGCATGCGGCCGCTGCCATCGCAACTGGTGTGGCCGATTGCGTCGTGTGCTACCGAGCCATGAACGAGCGATCAGGCCGCAGATATGGGCGGGTACCCGGCGCCGAGCGAGTCATGATATCGCCCAATGATCATTACGGCTTCCTGATGCCGTTCGGGCTGGCGACTCCGCCGAGCTGGGTAGCCATGTTCACCACTCGGTACATGCACGAGTTCGGCGCGACTTCGGAGCAACTGGGATGGGTATCCGTTGTGTGTAGAGAACACGCATGCATGAATCCCAGGGCGATGTTCTACGGGCGACCGATTACGCTGAAGGACTACTTCGAGTCCAGGATGGTGGTGGAGCCGTTGCGGCTTTTCGACTGCTGCCTTGATACGGACGGCGCAGTTGCTGTTATCGTGACTTCGGCCGATAGGGCAAGGGACTTGAAACAGAAGCCTGCCTACATCATGGGCTGTACGCAGGGTATCGCTACTCAGGGCGAAATGATGACGAGCTATTTTCGACCGAAGATATCCATTATCCCTGAGTCATGGTACGCAGGCCGGGAGCTATGGCGCGTGACAGGGGTTGCTCCTGCCGATGTCGACGTTGCCCAGTTCTACGATGCCTTCACGCCGTTGATCCCCATGCAGCTTGAGGAGTATGGCTTCTGTGGTGTCGGGGAAGGCGCCGCGTTCTGCCAAGGTGGCGACCGGATTCGCTTGAATGGCCAGATACCCGTCAACACCTCAGGGGGCCATCTCTCGGAGGCCTACATTCACGGCATGAACCTGATAGCGGAGGCTGTGCGCCAGATAAGGGGCACTTCCACCGCGCAGGTAGACGACGTCGAACTCAGCCTGGTGACGGGCGGCCTGGGTGTGCCCACCAGCGCTATTCTGCTGAGGAGGTAGCAGATGGTAATGCAATACAACCCGGCGGTTCCGCTTCTCCGCCCCTATTTGGACTACGACAACCAGGGCTTCTGGGATGCGGTGAGGAGGCACAGTCTGGTCTTCCAAAGGTGCGCCTATTGCGGCCTCTACGTGCACAAGCCGCGTCCCATGTGTCCCAGGTGCCTCTCGACCGACAGGGAGTGGGTGGAGTCGGAAGGCAAGGGAATCGTGTACAGTTGGGTCAACTTCGTTTACGCGAACGCTGCATATCCCGGGATACAGGTGCCCTACACCGTGGTGGTTGTTGAGATGACCGAGGGTGTCAGGATGATCAGCAACCTCTACGACGTCAAGCCGGACGAGGTCTACATGGGAATGCCGGTAGAGGTGGTTTTCGACGATGTCGCAGATGATATGACCTTGCCCAAGTTCAAACGCTGGCAAGACTAGCCATTGAGGACGGTGCAATGAACATTATTAGTGGAAGGGCGGCCATCGTGGGCATTGGAATCAGCCCCTTCTCTCGGGACTCGGGCAAGACGGAACTGCGCATGTCCTGTGAAGTGATCAGGGAAGCCCTGGACGATGCTGGACTCGTGCCTCTCGACGTAGACGGTCTGGTGAAGCAAACAGACGATGCCTCCGATGAGCACGCGGTCACGAGTTCAATGGGAATGGGCAATCTCTCCTTCTTCGGAGAGTGCCGTTGGGACGGTGCGCCCTGTGCGATGGTGCTCCGCGCGGCCATCGCGGTAGCCGCTGGCGTGGCCAACTACGTGGTAGTGTACAGGGCTGTGAATGGATCCTCGGGCGTGCGAATGATACCGAGCATGCGCACGTCCGGGCAGATGTCCACCGCCGACCAGTTGCAGTGGACCTTCCATGCTCCATTTGGACTCGCGTCGCAGGCGGGCCGGGTGGCGATGATAACCAGGCGCTACATGCATGAGACCGGGGCTGTCAGCAGGCAATTTGGCTGTGTGACGACGGTGTTCCGGGAACACGGTGCCAGGAATCCGGCCGGCCTCTACTTCGAGAATCCCATCGAGATTGAAGACCATCAAGGGTCTGAGAGTCTCGTGGAGCCGCTGAGGACTCTTGATTGTCACGAGACCGCGGACTGCGCCGCAGCGCTGGTGGTCACGACTGTAGAGAGAGCGAGGGACCTCAGGCGGCAGCCTGTGTACATCCTTGGCGGGGCGCAGACTATGATTCCGGAAACAGAGGATAAGAACGCTTTCTACCGGCCTGAAATCACCGACCTGGCCGAGGTCAGAGATGCGGGCCGCAGGGCGCTCGAAATGGCCGGCATCAGTTCGGGAGATGTAGACGTCGCTCAACTGGATGACTCCTACTCGCCGTTCGTGCCGATGCAGCTTGAGGCTCTTGGCTTCTGCGCTCGGGGGGAGGGCGGACCGTTTGTAGAAGGCGGCAACCGTATCCGGATCGGAGGGGAACTGCCGACTAACACTTCAGGCGGTTCTCTCGGCGAAGGCTACATACATGGCATGAACCACGTTGTGGAGGCCGTGCGCCAGATGAGGGGCACGTCCTGTAATCAGGTGGCAGATGTGGAACTCGCGCTGGTGTCGACCGGAGCTGGTGGACCGGCGAGCGTACTTGTCATGGGGGGTAGCAAGTGAGCATCCATTACAATCTCGAAGAGTCTATACCCATGCCCTCTGTCATGTGGGACAACCAGGGGTTCTGGGAAGGCGTCAAGCGACATGATCTCGTGTTCCAGAAGTGCAGGCAGTGTGGCACACTGGTGCATCCTCCGCGTCCGATGTGCCCCGCTTGTCGCTCCTTCGATAAGGAGTGGGCTCGGTCCAGTGGCAGAGGAAAGGTCTACAGTTGGATTACCTATCGCGAATCGGCTCACCCGAGCTTCAGGCCTCCGTACTCCGTCGTACTGGTGGAACTCGACGAGGGCGTACGAGTCGTCAGCAATCTGGTGGATGCGAAGCCAGATGAGATCGAGGTCGGCATGCCCGTGGAAGTCGTGTTCGATGACATCTCTGACGAACTGACTCTCCCCAAGTTCAAGAAGGTAGACTAGCGATGGACTTCGCACTCACAGAAGAGCAGGAGCTTCTTCGGAATTCGGCCAGGGACTTCCTGGCGGTGGAGTGCCCCAAGACTCTGGTCAGGGAGATGGAGGCCGATGAGCTCGGCTACTCCAGGGAACTCTGGCGGAAGATGGCTGACCTCGGGTGGATGGGCTTGGTCATTCCCGAGGAGTATGGCGGCGAGGGGTTCAGCCTGCTTGACCTGGCCGTCCTGTTCGAGGAGATGGGGCGTGCCGCGGTGCCTGGACCAATGTTCTGCACCATCGCCACAGGCGCCCTCCCTGTTCTGGACTATGGCAGCGAGGAGCAGAAGAAGGTCCTGCTTCCCGGGGTCTGCTCCGGAGACACCATCTTGACCATGGCAGTGTCAGAGCCCGGGGTCAACTACGAGCCGCGTTTTGTAACCGCGAGGGCTGAGACCAGTGAGGGTGGGCTCAGAATCACAGGGACGAAGATGTTCGTGCCCTATGCTCATGTCGCAGACAGGATACTGGTCGCTGCGAGGACAAACGGACAGGGCGGAGATTCGGATGGCCTGACCCTTATCCTCGTGGACGGCAAGGATCAAGGGGTCTCACATGTCCCCTTGGTTACCATATCGCGGGATCGGCAGTACGAGTTGAACCTCAGAGGCGTGTCCGCGATGTCTGACGGAGTACTCGGAGGAGTTGGAGCCGCTCTGCAGATGATCGAAGCTGTGTTCCAGAAAGCGGCTGCCCTTGAGTGCGCTGTGATGGTAGGGGGCGCCCAGCAGGAACTGAACATGACTGCTGAACACACGCGGAATCGTAAGCAGTTCGAAAGGCCCATCGGCACATTCCAGGCTGCACAGCATCGCCTGGCTGACATGTTCATTGATGTGAATGGCGCGAGATGGACCACATACCAGGCTGTCTGGCGGTTGAGCGAGGGGTTGCCTGCCGCCAAGTATGTGGCAATAGCCAAGGCCTTCACCAACATGGCCTGCCAGAGAGTTGCTGCCAGCGCGCAGCAACTGCACGGAGGTCTCGGCGTCGATCTAGACTACGACCTCCACTTCTACTTCAGGCATGCCAAGTCCTGCGATCTGAATCTGGGTGTGACGGCCCACCACCTGCGGACACTTGAGAGGGAGTTCGGCTTCTAGGCCTGGCTGCGCCAGAGCGCTAGAGCCCCATCTGCTTCGCCATGGCCTCCAAGTGATATGCCCCGTCGCCGTACGCGAGTTCAGCCGATTTGGCTCTTCTATAGTATAGACCGAGGTCGTGGTCTCGAGTGAGTCCTATGGCTCCGTGGCACTGGATGGACCTCTCAGTCACGAACTTGTAGCACTCGTTGGTCCACCCTTTGGCTGCTGCGATATCGAGGTCGGCGGGCAATCCTTCGCTGAGCTTCCACGCGGCATGATATAGCATGTTCCTGCCGGCCACCAGGCGAGTCCACATGTTCGCGCAGTAGTGCTGGATAGCCTGGAAACTGCCGATGAGCCTGTTGTACTGGGTTCGTTCCTTCACATAAGCGACTGTCATATCGAGGACGGCCTCTGACCCCCCTACCATCTCGGCACACTTGGCCAGGGTCGCATATCTGAGGACTCTCTCCAGTATGGGCCAGCCCTCTCCGACGGTCCCGAGCACGCTTGATTCGGGTACCAGGACGTCGTCGAAGATGACCTCGCACAGCTTGTCGTCGGCGATGGTGGGTACGACGCTGACGTCGATACCGGGTGATCGGGCGTCAATCACGAAGAGCGTAATGCCCTCCTCCGGAGAAGTGCCCCCGGCTGTTCTCGCGGCACACACCATGTAGTCGGCCACTTGCGCGTTCTCGACGAATAGCTTGGCCCCTTTGATGACGAAACCCTCGTCCTTTGCCTCTGCCTTCACTGCGATTCCTGAGGCGTCGTAGGTGGCGCTGGGCTCCATGTGAGCCAATGTCATTATGAGTTCTCCACGAGCCAGTCGGGGGAGCAACTCCTGCTTCTGCTCTTCGCTGCCTGCGAATGAGACCGACATGGCACCGAGAACCACTGTGCTGAAGAACGGGCCGGGCACTATATTGCGTCCCATCTCCTGGAGCAGGATCACCAGATCCAGGAAGCCCATACCCTGACCGCCATATTCTTCCGGGATTGCGAGCCCCGTCCAGCCCAGTTCCGCCATAGCACTCCATAGCTCGGGCGAGTATCCCTTCGGGTCATCCTCAAGCTCACGAACAAGAGTCCTGGGGCACTCCTTTGAGAGGAAGTCTCGTGCCATAGTCCTCAGCATCTGTTGTTCTTCTGTGAGGTCAAGGTCCATTGGTGACTCCTATTCCAGGTCGCATTTGACGCGCCGCACACTACCAGCTTCGGGGAAGGCCCAGACCGAGTGATGACACCAGGTTGCGCATGACCTCGGAAGTCCCACCGCCCATGTTGAGGCCCATGACCACCTGGTAGTAGTTCACGTACTTTCCTCCGAACGGTGCGTAGCTCGAACCAGCCACCTGTCCGTACATCCCCATAATCTCGCACGCCGTGTAGGTCAGGCGCTGGGTCAGTTCGGTGGCTGTGAATTTCGCGCCGGCTGAGAGGGGGGCTGCTGTCATCAGGCCGCCCGTTATCTGATTCCAGACCACAGAATGCGAGAACGCGAACCCCGCTTCGATGTCAATCGCCAGTTGGGCCAACTTCGCGCGGATCACCTGGTCGTCGGCGAGGCGCTTGCCGTTCCAGCGTCTCTCTTTGCAGAACTGCACGAGGTCTTCAAGATCGTGCTTTGCCTTGGAGAACAGGTCGATCATCGAGCGTTCGAAGTTGGAGGTCATCTGGGAAGCCATCCAACCCTGGTTCTCCTCACCTACCCGGTTAGCCACCGGCACCGGAACATCATCGAGGAAGACCTCATTGAACATGTGACCGCGCGCCATGCTGTGCAGGGGTTGTACCGTGATTCCAGGAGTAAGCATGTCCACGAGGAAAAAGGAGAGCCCGCGGCTCCTCTTCTCCTCCGGGTTGGTCCTGGCGAGAAGCATGCCCCAGTCGGCCCGATGTGCGCCGCTTGTCCATATCTTCTGCCCGTTGACAATGTATTCGTCGCCTTTCCTTACCGCACGCGTCGTCAGGCTCGCGAGGTCCGATCCTGCATTGGGCTCACTCCAGAGTTGGCACCAGTGGCGTTCCGCCTGTGCCATCGGTGGCAGGTGCTCGCTCTTCTGCTCTTCGCTGGCGGTTACCAGCAGGGTGGGGGCCAGCATTCCCACACCTATTGGGTCTATACCCTGGGCCCGGTGATATCCTCTGACCTCGTTGAAGATGAACTGCTCGATGAGCGGAGCGTCGCGGCCTCCGTACTCCTCCGGCCAGGCCATGGAGATCCAGCCTCTTGCAGCGAGCTTCTTGCCCAACTGCTTGTGGAATTCCCAACAGTGGTTGAACTCGTAGAGGGCCTCCATCGAGGTCTCCAGCTCCGTCGGAGCATGCTTCATCTCATCTCTGAAGAAATCGTCGAACTCCTTCCGCAAGGCTTCCTGTTCGGGTGTGTACTGGAAGTCCAAGGGCTGGCCTCCTTTCGGGCCGGGAATGGCAAATCCTCGTAGGAAGGTAAGAGTCCGGATGGGCTCCTCACCTGGATCGCATCGGTCTCAGTCTGGCGGCGTCAATACGGAGCCCGCGTCATGTGGCCTCTTACCCGCACGTAGGAGGTGTAGGTCATGTACTGCTTGCGGGCAATGTACTTCTCCAGTGGGTTCACTCTCTTACTCTTCGTTTGGACCCTTTCGTGCACAACCAGGCTGAACGCATTGCTTCCGCCCGAGCCATAGGTAGCGACGAGAATCGTCTCACCGGGCCGGGCGCTGTCCAGAACGCCCGCCAGGCTGACGAAGGAGGAACAGGAACCGAGATCCCCCAGCGTTGAGGCTATGGCGGGCCCAAGATTGCCTTTCTCGATGCCCAGGCTTCTCGCCGGCAGCGCTGGAAGCCTGTCGTCTTGCTGAGGGAAGACAGCGTAGCTGTAGTCTGCGCCCTTTCTGCCCAGCTTCTTCAACAGGGAGTTGCAGGTCTCGAAGACGTGCTTCTGGTACCCGTATTCCCGATCGAACCGATAGTCATTCCAGTTCGATACCCAGGAGTCCTTCGCGGCGTGCCACCTGTCCAGGAAGAGCGTGTTGTATGTGTTTGTACCCTCGAAGTCAGCTATGGTGCCAGCAGTACCGACAATCATCGCCATTGCCCCGGCACCGAAGCTCGCATCACCTTCTGCGCCGGGCGCGGTCGGTCGGTCTTCGGCGCCCACGACCACGGCCGTCCTGATTCTCTTGGCCGCTATCGCATCGAGGCAGCTCAGCAGAGCTGTGCCAACCGCATTCAGCGAGCCTGAGCAATCTATCATGGTGGCTTCCGGTGGGAGTCCCAGGGTCTCGGCGAGTATTGGTGATATCTGCGTCTCGATATAGGGGGAAGAGGCGGTACCGATGTACATGGCGTCTATCCTACTTGTATCGATTCCCGCGTGCCTGATGGCGTTGTCGACTGCCTCCGCCGCCATGGTGACGACGTCCTCGTCAGCGCCGCACACTGCCTTCTCGCCCGGGGACCAACTGCCCCAGGGCATAGCGGCCTCCTTCTGTTCCAGCCGATAGCGGGGAATGTACACTCCGTATCCGATTATGCCAGCCACATTCGCCTCCTTGGGTTGTCCTAGGGTGAGCGGGAGAGGATGTTGAAGGCAGAGACCCCAAATGCCGGGCCGCCCACGTTGTGCTGAACGCCTATGCCCTTCTTCAGTTTCACCTGGCGGTTCTCAGCCTCTTCGCGGAGCTGCGTGGTCACCTCGTACACCTGTCCAAGCCCTGTTGCGGCAATCGGGTGACCATGTGCCTTGAGGCCGCCGCTCGGGTTGACGGGCAACCGACCGCGCATGTCGAATTCGCCATCCTTGAGCATGCGCGCCGCTTCTCCCTTGCGAGCGAAGCCGACGTCCTCTACGTTCATCAACTCGGTGTTCGTGAAGCAGTCATGCAATTCGGCGAAATCCACATCATCGGGCTTTATGCCTGCCATCTCGAATGCGCCCTTCGCCGCCCTTACCGTGGAAAGCTGCTCCACGAAGCTCTTCCTATCCCACAGTTGGCTATGGTCCGTGCCGATGTTGCTGCCGAGCACGTACACCGGCTTGTCGGTGAATCTACTTGCCATGTCGGCACGACATACGATCGCGGCGGCTGCACCATCCGTTTGAGGGCAACAGTCGAGCAGGTGCAGAGGCCAACAAACGGTGTAGCTGTTCAAGACCTGCTCGAGAGTGACCTCGAATCTGTAGTGGGCGTATGGACAGAATGTCCCGTTGTGGTGGTTCTTCACCGCAACCCTGGCGAAGTCTTCCATGGTGTACCCGAGCTCGTACATCTGCCTTGTGGCATGCATCGCCTGGATCGCAGGTCCGCCCTGCCCCATCATCCAGGCTGGGTGATTGCCTGTCTCAGACCCTCCGCCGCCACCGGCTGCGCCAAGTGACTCCGCGGAAGGTTTGTCCCTCATCTTCTCGGCTCCGAGAGCCAGGACGACGTCGTATACGCCGGAAGCAACGGCGAGGCACGCATGCCTGAACGTGTCACCACCGGTCGGACACGCGTTCTCGATCCTGGTGACCGGGATGCCGAGCAGCCCTATGTAGGTGGCCAGAGACTGACCACTCTGAGCGCCCTGCCCGATGAAGCCCCCACTCCACTGGCCGAACCATGCAGCCTTGATTTCCTTCGTGTCGATCCCCTTATCGACGTTGTTCAGGCAGTTGAGATAGGCCTCCTGGATCATGGACTCCAGGCTCTTGTCAAACAACTCGCCGAATCTGATCATCCCTACCCCGACCACAGCGACCTTGCCTCTCATCAGTCGTCCTCCACGAGTCTGAACTTGTACCCGTACACATTCAGTCCCCTGTCGGTGGTCAGTTTCCGCAGCACCATCTCAACCTTGGCGCCCACCTTAATCTCCTCGGGCGTGGAAGCCTCGGTTATGAGGCCAAGGTACCTGCCCCCTCCCTCGAGGTCTACCGCCACAGGGATGATCGGGGGCTCGAAGTTCGGCGGTGGCGCCCAGTTGATGCAGAAGGTGTGTATAGCTCCCTTCCTGGCGAGCCTGTAGTCCTCTACATCGAGACTGCCACACTCATGGCATATTCTGGTCCGCGGGTAGCTGATGTGTTTGCAGGTCTTGCATCTGATACCAACCAGCCGAAACACCTCGGCGTTGAATCGCCAGTATACTGGCGATGCGGGCGCTGGTTGCGTCATCGTCTCACCTCTCCAGCTCGAATCCGGAACTCAGACCATGGTCAGAGACCCACTATGCATACGCTTACGGTCGGCGCCAGGGGCTCGTGGCCCATGTTGTGTGCAAGGCCCAGCTTTGGGTTCTTGATCTGTCGCTTGTCGGCCCTGCCCTGTAACTGAAGATAGAGTTCGTAGAGCATGCGTATGCCGGAGGCGCCAATCGGGTGCCCGAAGCACTTCAGGCCTCCATCCGGCTGCACGGGCAGCTCACCCGTGAGTTCGAACGTTCCGGCATCCACGTCGTCCTTGACCTTCCCTCTGGGACTGAACTGCAGGTCCTCCATCGTAACCGCTTCAGTTATGGAGAAGCAGTCGTGCACTTCTGCCATGCTGATTTCGCGTCTGGGGTCGGTGATCCCTGCTTCCTTGTAGGCGGCGATGCCGGCCCTGTAGCCTTCCTCGACGTGTGTAAAATCGTAGTCTGTGGTCAGCCGACCTGATGTGGGACTGGCGCAAATCTGGAGTGCCTTAATGTAGACGGGGTCCCTGCGGAAGTCCTTCGCCTTCTCCGCGCTGGTGATTATTGCCGCGGCGCCGCCGTCGGAGACGCCACAGCAGTCGAACAGACCCAGCGGCCACGCTATCATCGGCGCGTTGAGTACCCGCTCCACGGTGAGCACGTTCCTTAGATGGGCCTTAGGATTCATGGAGCCGTTCCCGTGGCTCTTCACCGATATCTTGGCCAGCATGGTCTTGCCTTCCTGAGGCGGCAGGCCGTATCGGTGGAAGTACTTGGTAGCCATCATTGCGAACATGCCCGGCATCGTACCCACGGCATGGCTCTTGGTTACATTGTCCATGCCGGGCAATCCACTCATACCCTCGTCCTTGAGCTTCTCGAAGCCAACCGCAAGAACAAGGTCATGGATGCCTGCAGCAACGGCGTATGATGCGTTTCTCACAGCATCATGGCCGGAGGCACAAGCGTTGACGACATGGGTGATGGGCATGTACTGCAAGCGCAAGGGCTCACTGACGGAACGCCCCCCGTGACCGCTGAATATGCTTCCGGCCCATGCCGCCTCAATGTCTTTGATTTCCACGTTTGCATCGGCCAACGCCTCTTGAACTGCGTCCACGATGAGATCGCTGGGCCCCTTATGCCACAGTTCGCCGAATCGCGTGCACCCCATTCCGACAATGGCTACTCGGTCCTTAATACTCCCCGACATCAGCCGTCTCCTTCAGCACCTGACAGGTCGGGCCTTCCAGTAGTAGTTGACGAGTCCGCGATCGAAGAACACCTTCCGGAAGGTCATCTCGACTTCCATTCCCACTTCGACCTCCTCCGGGTCCCTGTCAGTGAGGTCGAAGAGCATCCTGCCACCATCCTCGAAGTCGATTAGAACGACTGAGCTGGGGGCGTCCAGTGCCGGCGCCAACTGGTCCTGCGTGTAGCTGAAAACCTTGGCCTTCTTCCCGGAGAAATCGTAGTCATCGAACTTGTCTACTGCACCACACACCGCGCACACCCGAATCGGCGTGGTGCTGATACCTCCGTTGTCGTACTGGGGTGTGCCGCACTCAAGGCATTTCACTCCCCACAAGCCGAGAAGGTCCTTTCTCTGTCTCCAGTTGGCGGCCACTGAAAGGTGCCCTCTGTCGGGTCGCCTGGCCTGGTCCAGGGGCACGATGTCGCGCCACTTCAGATAGTCGTTGTATGCCCGCATCATGTGTTTGGATCCAAGATGCTCAGCGAACCCCCTCCGACGGCCGATACGAGCCAGGGCGTCCGTGGTTTCCAGCACAAACGCGTCGGCTCCGTTCCCGTAGCTGGCAAACAGAATTCTGTCGCCCGGTTGCGCCTGTTCAAGGGCAGACACAAGCATCACGAGCGACATCGCCGAGCCGAGCAACCCAACCGTCATGAAGATGCTGCTGGGGTCGAGCAGTTGCTCCGTGGCGAACCCCAGTTCGCCGGCTACTCTGCCATGCCTCCTGACGTCTCCCGGCGGATCGAATACCACCTTCGCGAAATCCTTCGGTGACGTGTTCGTCCTATTCATCAACTGGCTGATGGCCTCAGGCATGACCTTCGAGTAGCCTTCGTCCATGACCATGCGGTCTTCCCACTGTCTTATGAAGGTGTCGGCCTCATGTCGCCAGGAGCCTGCCAGCTCGTCGGATACAGAGCAGCAGTCAAGCACCTCAGCGATGACGTTCTCCCTGCCAACCAGCAGCGCCCCGGCGCCGTCACCCAGAGACTGCTCGGTGGTGCCGGAGGGCGGGGCCATTCGGGTGTCGGCAGCGGTGACAAGGGCGGAGTTGGATGTGCGGCTCTGAACCGCATCAAGAGCGAATCTCAATGCGGTTGTGCCGGATCGCAGGGAGCCCGTGATGTCTGCACTGTGCACGTCGCGTCGCAGATGCAAAGCCATAGCCATAGTGGCTGAGCATAGCTTCTCTTTGTATGGCGAGGTGGTCGTGGCGAAGTAGAACCTGTCAATGGAGGCAGGCTCCGAATTCCTGATGCAATCGAGAGCTGCCTCGACGCCCATTGTGACACTGTCTTCGTCATAGTAGGCTACTGCTCTCTCTCCGGGAATCGCGAATCCGCCCCAGGCTCTGAGGAACTCCTGCCGGTCGATTCGATGCCATGGAATATACGCTCCGTATGCGGTAATGCCCGCCATGGTCCTCTCCTGGGGCGAGACTGGGCTCTACCAAGACGAAAGGTCGCACGCTCAGCGGCAGTACTTCACATACGGCCTCTCGAATCGGCCCCACATGCCACCCCTTGGAGTCTAGGGCCGAGAGCAGCGGCAGTGTATGGTGCATGGCCCTCTTTGGTTCACCTGCCTAGCCTGAGCCATCGCAAGGGATAGCACTGCATTGGGGTGGGGGTGACCCAGTGGCCGGAACCGAGACAGCCCCTCATTTCGGCGTCCGAGAGCCTGTTTCAGCTAAGACTCCTTGGCATTCGAGGGCTGGTGTGCTATGTTATGCAAACCCTGGATACGCATCAGGGGAGGCGTATCGGACTCGGTCTAGTAGCAGCCCAGTAGGCGGAAGCGGAGCCCTATGGAAAAGACCAGAGTTCTGGTGGTGGACGACCAGGCATTATTCAGGGACATGCTGTGTCGAACGCTGTCGGCCGATCCCGGCCTCGAGGTGATTGGGACTGCCGAGGATGGGGAGACGGCCGTGCGCCTGGCAAAGGAGACCAAGCCCGACGTCGTTCTGATGGACATTGAGCTTGCCGGAGAGATGGATGGCATGGAGGCGGCGACCCTGATAAAGCGGGAGATGGAGAATATCGGCATGGTCATACTCTCGGCGCACAGCGAGCGTCGCTATGTTACAAGCCTGCCTCTCGAAGACATTCGAGGCTGGGCCTACCTGCTGAAACAGACTGTTCCTGACATCGATACGGTTGTCCGCGCTATCAGGGGCAGCAGGGCCGGTATGGTCGTTCTGGATCCTGCCGTCGTCTCGGGGTTGCGTCCCAAGCAGGGTTCCGCGGTGGCAGGGTTGACCAAGAGAAACCAGGAAGTGCTGGAGTTGATAGCACAGGGATTCAGCAATGCGACGATAGCTCACCGTCTGGGACTCTCGGAGAAATCCGTCGAGACCTATATCAACGCCATATACCAGGAGTTGCATCTGTCCAGGGAGCCCGAGATACATGCGCGCGTTAGAGCCACCCTCATCTTCCTGGAGAACTCCCAGACTCGTTGAAGGCATTCCACAGCCTTCGTCATCAAGTCAGCACCATGGCCCCAGAGCAGGCGTCGTGTATTCTTCATTCGTTGGTCCATTCGACTGAAGGTGGCAGCCGATTGTGTATCGTGTGGTAGTTGCAGACAACGAGCCCGAGTTCCGGAGTTGGCTGCGCTCCCTCCTGGACTCGAGCGGGGACTTCCGGATTGTGGGTGAAGGAAGCAGCGGGGAGGAGGCTGTGTCGCTGATAGCGTCGCTGCTGCCGGACCTGGTGATCGCCGACATGTGTATGCCTGATCCAGATGGCCTAGGGGTAGCCCGCTACGTGCAGGAGAACTGCCCCGGCACGAGGGCCATTGTCGTCAGCGCCTATCAGGAGCGGGTCTACGAACGGCTGGCACAGGAAGAGGGTGCACTGGCGTTCATACCGAAGGTGAGGCTTTCCCTGGACACCCTTCGTGAGGCGTTGCGAACGGCAGCATGGCAATGACCTTGGTGCCTTCGCCGGCGCGACTCTCTATCCGACAGTGCCCACCGACTACCTCGGCGTAGTCCTGCATCATCAGGACTCCGAGGCCTCTTGATTCGACCTCGGGGCTGAAGCCCATCCCGTTATCGGATATCTCCAGCAACAGCCATCCCTTCGAAACGAGTGCAAGCGTCAGACAGACTTCGGTGGGTCTCGCACTCTTGACGGCGTTGGTCAGGGACTCCTCGGCTATGCGATACGCCGACAGCTTGACCCGTTCGGGGATTAAGCGTGGCTCTCTTCTCTCGGCGTGCGCCAGATCCTCATCCAATCGCAGGTTCACGGGCAGAGCTGTTTCGAACCGGTCTGAGAGCGATTGCAGCGCCGACGTGAGCCCACGACGCAGTATCGAAGGATACAGTCGATGGCTTATCGAGCGTACGTGGTTCTCGAGCAGGTCGGCGAGCCCCTCTCGCAATACAGCGAGCTTCGCCGCGAGTTCGGCTGAAGGCACTTCATTCTCCAGCTCTGACAGCCTGTGCAAGAGGACGATGAGACGATTCTGAATGGAACCGTGCAACTCGTGTGCAATGTCCCGCCTGACAGACTCCTCGGCTTCTACTATCCTCTGTCGCGACAGCTCAAGTTCCTCCGCCCTGGCGAGTGCAGCCGCGTGCTCGATGCGTGCCTGCTCCGAAAGCTTCCTTTCCGTTACATCGCGGAAATTGACGACAATCGCCTGGACGGCAGGGCTGTCGAGGAGATTCTGGGCCACCACCTCGACGGTGCGCCAAGAACCATCAGCGTGCAATACGAGAGCTTCCTTGTGGACAACGGCCTCAGGGGTGTCTACCAGTCCGGCGAACGCCCGTACCACATTTGGCACATCGTCAGGATGTACGTACTGGAAGGGGTTTCTGCCGAAACGCTCACCGGGCTGACGCCCCATCATCCGCTCTGCGGAGGGACTCTGGTACCGTATAGTGCCGCTGCGATCAAGAATGGCTATTCCGTCGAGGGAGTGGTCGATGAGCGCCTTGAAGTGTTCTTCTCTCTCGCGGAGAAGCTCCTCCGCCTGCTTGCGCTGGGTGACATCGCGGTAGTTGATGACCACACCTCTGACGACGGGGTCATTCAAGAGATTGTGGGCTATTCCCTCGACGACGTGATAGGTCCCATCCTTGTGCAGCAGACGCACCGACGCTGGAACCAACTGCGCCGGGTACTTGGTCAACGCGTTCAGGGTCTTCACAGTGCCCCTGATTTCTTCAGGATGGATGAACTCCAGTACATGGCGGCCAACCATTTCGTCAGGCGAATAGCCCAGTATGCGCTCCGAGGAAGGGCTCTCGTAGCGGATCGTCATGTCTGCGTCAAGAATCGCGATACCCTCAAGTGAGTTCTCTATGAGGGCTCTGAAGTACTCTTCTCGCTGACGTACGGATTCTTCTGCCTTCTTCCGCTCCGTGATGTCCCTGGCGTTGATTACCACGCCGTTGACCAGGGGATCGTCAACCAGGTTGTTCGCCACCCCTTCGACCACTCGCCACGTGCCGTTCTTGTGTCTGAAACGGACCTCCACATGGACGGCCTCGCCAGGTCTCTTCGCGAACTCTGCGTAGTTGTCGATGAGGTTCTGCGCATCGTCGCGATGCAGGAATTGCAGTGATCCGAGTCCCAGTATCTCGTCGCGGGCATAGCCGAGCATCTTCTCGAGAGACGGACTGGCGTAGCGTATCGTCAGGTCGCTGTTCAGTACGACGCTGACATCAAGGGAGTTCTCGACCAGGGCCTGGAAATCACCCTGCATTCGGTGCTCGAAGCTGCGGACGTTTCTGGTGATATCGCCTCTTATCACGATCACCAGATTCAGGGGGTTTCCAGCATCATCGCGGATCGTCCTGGCGGCCAGTATTACGGGGATCCAGCGGCCGGATTTCGCAATCGCGCACATATCTGTGAACTCTGCGTCGCCCTTCCTCGCTGCAGCCTTGAGGGCTCGGGAGATGTCAGCTTTGTGGCCCGGTTCCCGCCAACTCAGCAGGTCGAACGGGGATGTGCCGACCAGCTCAGAAGGTGGGAAACCGAGCACGGCTTCAGACGACTGGCTGGCATATGTAATTAGCCAATCGGGGCCGACCAGCATCACGACATCCGGTGAGATGTGCGCAGCATGCCTCAGTGGATGGGAACTGCCAGGGCTTCTAGCTTCCTGCTTGGTTGAGCCGCGCTGGACAGCCGAACCTGGATCGCTCGACCTCTTGTTAGATCTGCTGTATCTCACGCCTACGCTCCTAGTGGACGGCGGCTGGAATCCCCGGTTTGTGCCTGAATACCACGGGCAGACAATCTCCGGGAGCAGAGCTCACTGGCAGAACACGGTTCAGGCGGCGAGAACCACGCTCTTATGCCAGTATGGGGAACACCGGGAGTACTGGATGAGCGGGTCAGGCGGGCGGAGAGCAGTCGGTGTCTGTCCCCGTGCACTTGCTTGTTCCGATATTTAACAGATAGCGTGCGCCGAGTCAAGTCGGCATCCCGCGTGGTGCGAGGACTAGCTTCTCCTGTTGGCGATATCCGCGGCGAAGAGCGCTGCTCCGATCGCACCGGCTATCTGTGGATCATGCGGCAAAGCTACCAGACCTGTGCCCAAATGGTGCTCCAGAGACTTCGTGACGCCGGGGTTCTTCGAGATTCCTCCGGTCATACATACGTCATTAACGACGCCCAGATTGCGGGAGAGCGCGGCTATACGGCGGCCCACGATGTCCGTTATGCCGGCCGCGAGATCGGATGTGTCAAAGCCATCAAGCACCATGTGCCTTATCTCTATCTCAGTCAGGACACAGCAGGGTTCGTAGAGGACGACCGGGCTTTCGGCTCGGTCGGCATACCAGCCCAGCTCCGATACGTCTACACCTATGCTCGCGGCCATGAGCTCAAGCGCCTTCCCTGTGCCTGCGGCACACTTGGTGTTCATGCGAAAGTCCTCGGGGTAGCCAAGCTCGTTGACCCTGATGACTTTGCAGTCCTGACCTCCACCATCGATTACTGTCCTGACACTAGGCGCGAGCCAGTGCGCACCCCTGCCGTGGCAGGATATCTCGCTGTAGTTCGCAGTGGCGAACGGTACGATGTTGCGACCGTAGCCCGTGCTGACGGAACTGGCTATGTCTCCACGGGCCAGACCCAGCGCATCGCGCAGTCGTGCCATCACATCTGTAGCAGACTGGACAGCATCGGGCCTCGAGATGATGAGTTCGTAGCCCAGAAGCACGCCTCCATCCATGGCGACGGCCTTGGTTGTCGCGGAGCCAACGTCACAGCCGGCGACGATCATGTCTTATCTCTTCCCTGCAGCCCTCGGCCGAATCTCAGACGCCATCGATTTGCCCTTCAGAGTCCCTTGCCAGCAGAGCGGCCCCAAGAGCGGCGAGGACCTGCGGGTCAGTCCCCTGCAAGTCGGCGACCCTGAGACCCAGTCGCTTCTCGATGCCTGCACTCACAGGATAGACCTTCGCAACCCCTCCCACCAAAGCTACTTCCTCCAAGAGGTCGATTCGCTTCGCGAGCCCGACGACCCTGGACGCCACTGCCGAGGCAACACCCGCGAGAATGTCGAGTCGGTCATGGCCCTCACTCACCAGCGAGATGACCTCGCTCTCCGCGAGTATGACGCACTGGTTGCTCATCGCGACCGGTTCCCTGTCGCCCAGGTAGGCACGGGAGAACTTCTCGAGAGTAAGCTCAAGTGCCTTTGTCATGGCCTCCAGGAACAGCCCGGTTCCTGCAACGCACTTGTCAATGACGGCGCTCTCACATATCCGCGCATCCCGACCGATGTTGAAGGCGTTGATGGTGTGGCCGCCTACATCGACGACAGTCCGGACATGAGGGTTGATGATCGAGAGCGCCCTTTGCAGGCAGAACTCGGAGTGCGCCGTGTCGTCTGCGAAGGCGACGGCCTTCTTGCCGAATCCGGTCGAGAGGCAGCAGGCCCATCTTTCGCCGGTCAGGCCCGCGATGTCCATGGCTTGTTCCATTGCCGCCACCGCCGCTTCTCGGGGGTGTCTCCTGTAAGGCAATGCCTTCAGCGCCAGCACCCGGCCTTGGTCGTCGACCAGTGCGGCCTTCGCAGATACGATGCCGAGATCACATCCCGCGTATATCACGGACGAACCCTTCCGTGCTTCCAGGTTACTACAGCCTGCTGTGCTCGTTCAAATACCGGCGGCGCGTCGTTGCGGCGGCCTTATCAGCACCAGGCACGCAAGAGCAAGGATACCAAGCCCTGCCCCGATGAGGAAGGCCAGATCGTAGGTGCCGGTCGAGTCATAGACTGCGCCGAAGACCCAGGGGCCTAGCGCGGATACTGACGCGCTCTCGACTCCGACTATGCCCAGCAGGACGGGCATGCTGACGACCCCGTACAGGTCACCGAGGTATGTGGGAAACACCCCTATGCTGGTACCGTAGCTCAGGCCCAGGAGAACTGCGAATACCCCTGCCGTCACTTCCCCGTCAACCAGTGTGCCCAGGAATCCGCATATGACTACGCCGATTACCGAGACATAGAGAACGGGTTTCCTTCCGTGACGACCTGAGAGCCTGTCAGACAGGAAGCCCCCAAAGAGGCGCGCAACGACGGCCGTGCCAGCCATCACCGAGACCATTGCGACGCCGTAACCTGAGCCCAACCCCAGGTCTTTGTCTACCCATACCTTGAGATGACCGATCATTGCTATGATGAGTACCAGGAAACCCGCTTGAGCCATCATGAACAGCCACAGTGTCCTCGTACGGAGCGCCTCGGCAACCGGCCACGGCTGGAATCCTCTTGAAGCGTCTTCTCCCGACACAGCAGGCACGGAGCGTTCAGGCAGAAGGCCATCCGGCTTCAAGCCTACGGACTCGGGATCTCTTCTCATGAGCCAGGCTCCAGCAATCACGCCGACCGCAAGAATTAGAGCCAGGGCTCTGTAGGCTATCTGCCAACCCCATGCATCGACAAGCGCCTGAGATACGACGGGCCCTACCGCAAGTCCCACTCCAGATCCGGTTAGTGCCATGGACAGGGCCATCCCTGCCCTTCGAGAGAACCATCTTCTTACGGTTGTGACGGTGGGGATGTAGAAGGCCATTGAGATTCCTGCGGGCAGGAGCAAGCCGTACGTGACATAGAAGTGCCAGTGTTGTGATGTGAGGCTGATAAGGGCCATTGCCCCGGCCGCCACAAGCCCGCCCGCAGCGATGAGCGCGCGCGGCCCGAAGCGGTTCAGGAGTAAGCCGACCAGGGGTCCGAACAGGGCCATCAGCAGCATGTTGAGGGTGAATCCCAGGGATAGGGAACCCCGGCTCCATTCGAAATGGTCGAGCAATTCACCGAAGAAGACGGGGAAGCTACCCATCTGACAGCCGCTGCAGAGCAGCATAATTAGCCAGGCTGCTGCGACGATCACCCAGCCGTAGAAGAGTCTGCCCAACCTGTGTCCTGCACCAGTTCGATCTGGCATGTTGGCCATCGGCATATTCCCAGTATACGGACAGCCGAGATGAAGCAACATGTACCTCTGCCTGCCATTGGGACAGTGCTCGCCATACAGGACATGGTGCCAGCACCATAGGCGATGCTACGAGCAGGTAGGCTGGTGAAGTCACATCCCCGGCGCTCGGGGCTTGTGCAATGCCGACTCCTGATGTCGGTTGCTGACACCGCGTCAAGTAAAGGAGGTCTGTCGATTTGGGTATGTCCTCAGAAGGCCACCGGCCGGATGCAGCCCAACCGCCCGGACACGCGTACTATATTACCACCCAGGCTTACCAGAAAGGGTCATTGTGCCACTGTGAGTACGCGTGGTAAGGTTCGTCTAGGAGGGTCTAGCAAGGACTGTATGCGGGTGAGGATATGGTGGAGCCAGGCGGCTGCGTCCTGATCGTTGATGACGAGGAGTCCATCAGGGCTGGTGTGAGCCGCGTACTCGATCGGGCTGGCTATAGGTGCAAGACCGGTGCCGATGGGCAGGAAGCGCTTCTGGCGCTGGCTGATCGACCCTATGACCTCGTGCTTTTGGATATCAAGATGCCGGGCATGTCGGGTATTGAGGTGCTGGAGAGGATAGTCGCCGAGTACCCCGACATCAGCGTCGTGATGGCTACGGCGATGGCCGACACCAGGACGGCCATCGAGGCCATGAGGACCGGGGCCTATGACTACATAATCAAGCCCTTCCAGTCGGACGACCTCGTGATGACCGTGGAACGCGCTCTGGAGCGGAGGCGACTTCTGCTGGAGAACAAGGCCTACCAGGTCCGCCTGGAGCAGATGGTCGAGCAACAGGTAGGGGAGATCAGGCAGTACTACCAGGAGGCAATACAGGCGCTGGCGCGCGAGCAGGTGGCTCTGCAGAGACTGGAGGAGAAGTCGGGCAGCGATAGAGGAAGTGAGTCGCACGATGCGCCCGCGGGAAACGGCCCGGCGATGCTCGAGGAATTCGCCGATAGGCTCTGCGAGTTTCTTCATTCGTAGAACCTGACTTCTGCAAGAGCTCACACAACCTGACATCCTCCATCTTCAACATCACTTGTGGCAGCCCCGGCTTCGGATTCGATTCAGTGAGTGGGAAGAGCGTCGGAGATCCAACTGCGCGCAAGGCTGCGGGGGGAAGCTACCCGCAGTCCCATCGGGCTATGCTTGACGCGATCGGCGAGCTGGCGGAGCAGTCTGCCGACGCAGTGTTCCCCATTCTCTGTCGCAACCTGAGGCGCCTGACCGGCGCCCGCCTGTCGGTCCTCTCCTCCTTCAGCCCTTCCACGCTTCTCCTGCGCCTGGAATCGGCAAGCGCGGATGGAATCGGTGATCACGATTTCTCGGGGCAGCCTCCGTTGGTTCGACAGGTTAGTGGGAAGCTGGTATCTGAGTTGACCGGGAACAGACTATCCGAGTGCAGGGCGCACCGTCGCTGCCCCATCCACCTGTTCTCAGAGTGTGAAACGCTGCAGCGACTGATGGATGGGGATGGGAAGTGCTACCTGCTGAGTGCCGTCTTCGGCGCCGAGTTGATGGCGGTCGGGGCGATACAGATGCCGTATGGCATGGACGGCCCCTCCGAGGATGCGGTCCGGTCATACATGGCTTTCGCCGCCGCCGTGCTTCGAAGTGAGTATGCTTGCCGCGAAGCGCACGAATGTGAGGCCAGGTGCCGTTCAATGGTCTGCAACACGACCGATACGGTCTTCGTGGTAGTTGACGGGGTGGTCAGGGACACCAACGGACAGGCCGCCCGAATTCTCGGCTATTCCCAGGATGAAATCAAGGGTTCTCCAATGGACCGCTTCATGGATGCCGGCGAGTTGACTGCCACGTTGGAGGATGCGAGCGCGCAGGAGACATCGGGGCCACACAGGCTTGGGACGGAGTCCGCGCTGATACATCGTGACGGTCGAACCCTGCCAGTGGAGGTCCGCGTTGGCCTTGTTCCATGGGACGGGGGCTGCGCCAGCCTAATCCTTGCGCGCGATCTGGGTCCGGAGAAGGATGCAGAGGAAAAGGAGAGAGCCCTGATCAACGATCAGGTGTTCATATCGAGGGCCGCCGTCGGACTGGTCGAGCTTGAGTCCGAGGACGAGATACTCCGGTTCATCGGTCAGACGACGCTGGAGATGTTCGAGAAGTGTGTAGCCGTCGTCAACTCCTTCGACGAAACCGCCGGGAGCTTCCGTTTGGAGGCGGTACTGGGAGATGAGTCACTGGTTTCGAGCATACTTGTGCATCTCGGGGGCGACATAGTCGGGATGACGACTCCCATTACCGAGGAGGCAGGGTCAGGCCTGCGGACGGGCAAGCTGCTCGAGGTGCCAGGGGGGGTGTTTGAGCTTGCCGGGGGTGCGATCCCACGGGAAGTCTGCACGGAGTTGGAGAAGGCCCTCCAGTTGGAGAGATGCTACGCCATTGGCTTCAACTGGCAGGGTACGCTGTTTGGCAGCATGGTCCTGCTGACTCTCTCGGGCGCTGAGTTGCGAAATCCCGGCCTCGTTGAGGCGTTCATCAGTCAGGCAGCGGTCGCACTGCAGCGACGCCAGACCGAGAATGCCCTCAGGGTGAGCGAGGAGAACTACAGGACTCTCTTCAACAGCAAGATCGACGCCGTATTCGCCATTGATGCTGAGACCTTGCGAGTGGTCGCCGGCAACGAGACAGCGGCGAGGATGTTCGGGTTCGAGTCGGTGAGCGAAGCCATTGGAATCGACCCGCTCGACCTGGTCCATCCGGATGACCGGGAACGGGCCGCCCGGATCATTATCCAAGACGCTTTCCAGCAGGACCTGCGCGAGATCAACGAGTTCCATACCATAGCGCTCGACGGCAGAGAAATGTGGGTCAGCGCCGTCGGCGCCGTCACCGAGTATCAGGGCCGTGTTGTTGACCTTGTATCGCTGAGGGATATAACCGGCCAGAAGAAGGCGGAGGAAGAGAAACGCCAGATGGAGCAGCAACTGCACCTCAGCAGCCGTCTGGCGGCGGTGGGCGAACTGGCCGCGGGGGTTGCGCACGAGCTGAACAACCCACTGACCAGCGTACTGATGTTCTCTGAGCTGGTGAAGGACAGGCCCAATCTGGAGGGTTCGATCAGGAAGGATATCGAGGTCATCCACGAACAGGCACAGAGGGCCAGCCGAATCACGCAGAATCTTCTGTCATTCGCACGCAGGCACAAGCCGGAGAAGGGTCTTATCTCCATAAATGAGGTCGTCGAGAAGAGCATCGAGTTGCATGCTTACAGGATGAGGGTCAACAACGTCGAGGTGGCAACCGAGCTCGATCCGGAGCTGCCTCTGACAATGGCCGACTTCTTCCAGATGCAGCAGGTCTTAGTGAATATGATCACGAATGCGGAGCAAGTTATGACCGAGGCGCACGGGAGAGGGAGTCTGGACATCAAGACCTCTGCAAGTGGGGGCCAGATAGTGGTCGACATCACGGATGACGGCCCGGGGATATCCGAGGAGAACACAAGGAGGATATTCGATCCTTTCTTCACGACGAAGGCGGTAGGCAAAGGTACGGGTCTCGGCCTTTCCATCTGCTTCGGTATCGTGCAGGAACATGGCGGTTGCATACATGTCAGAAGCAGGCCCGGTGAAGGTACTACCTTCCGGATTGGCCTGCCCATAGTCGATCATTGTGCTCCAGAGCCTGAGGACGAGAACGGAGCGGCGGAGGGAATCGCGGAATGAGAATACCGCGACGCATACTGATTGTCGGAAAGAGCCCCGGCTTGCCGGCCTCGACGACTCGTGGTCTGGAGCCCGAGGGCTTCGAGTGCCTGAAGGTTGAGGAACTGCGGGAGGCAATCGAGGCACTGCGCGACAGTCGATTTGACGTCGTCTTGCTGGATACCGACCTCCGCAGGATCGCGGGCCCGCACCCGGTGCGGGAGTTGCTTGCGGTGCAACCCGGCCTGACCATCATTGCGACGGCCTCGCCGAGGTACATTCGGACCGCCATCGCCGCTATGCAAGAGGGTGCAAATGACTTTGTGACGAAGCCGGTCATACGAGAGGAGCTCCTCTTCAAGCTGGACCGGGTCGCCAGGGCCGGATCGGCTCCCTCTGATTCGGTCGGGACGGCGCCCGAGCTTCCAGAAGAGATGAACGACGGCCTCTCTGTCACTCGGGACGGCACAGTGGTGCCGGCGAATTCGCTGGCCGCGCAGATGCGTGGTCGCACACCCGATGAGGCGATGGGCAGAGCTACGGACCGCAAGCTCATCGAAAAGGCTCTTCCGGAGAGCGAGGAGTTCAGTTCCAACCTGCTTATTCATTCGCCCAATCCCACGATAGTCATCAACAGCGATCTCTCGGTGGAATACGTCAACCCGGCGACGGAAACCCTTACCGGCTTTGCCATGGCGGAGTTGGTGGGTGCCATGCCCCCCTATCCGTGGTGGTCGGACGAAGAGGTGAGAGCTTTGGACGAGCACCCATCTGTGGACACCGGGACCAACACCCTTCGCTCCGAGCGGCTGTTCCGCCGCAAGAGTGGAGAGGAATTCTGGGTCGACGTCACTTCCACCGCTGTTGCCAGGGATGGCGAGACGAAGTACATCATCGAGAGCTGGGTTGACATAACACGCAGCAAGCTGGCGCTTGACGCTTTGCGTGAGTCGGAGGCGAAATATGCCGCTGTCGTCGAGCAGGCGAGGGACGGTGTCGCGATCGTCCAGGGCTCCAGCTTGGTCTTCGTCAACGAGGCAACAGCGGGCATCCTGGGCTGCAGGAGCGAGGAGTTGTGGGGAAGGGACCTGCTCGACTTCGTGGCTCCAGATAACCGGGCCATGGTTGCTGAGTGCTTCCGCAAGCACCTCGATGGGGAGGCCGTCCCCCATACACAGCTCTTCTCAATCGTGAGGCCCGACGGCACCGAGTTGAGCATCGAGCTCTCCGTAGCAGCGATTCAGTACGCCAACAGGCCGGCTGTCCTTGGCATGATGCGAGATGTCACGGAAAGGGAAAGGATGCACGGTCAAGTGCAGTTGACCGGCAAGCTGGCCGCCGTGGGAGAGCTTGCCGCCGGTGTTGCGCACGAGCTGAACAACCCCCTTGCCGCAATCCAGATGTACGCCGAGTTGCTTGCGGAGAACCAGGATATCGGCCAGTCGGCAAGGGACGATGTTGACATCATCCTGAAGGAGGCGCGCCGGGCGATCAGGATCAGCGAGAACCTCCTGTCCTTCTCCGGACGGCACAATCCGGAGAAGACCGCGGTCTCTCTCAATGACGTAGTCGAGAGCAGCCTGCAGCTCCACATGTACAGGATGACCGTCAACAACATACAGGTGGTCAAGGAACTGGACGCCGAACTGCCGCCGGCATTGGCTGACTACCATCAGATGCAGCAAGTGTTCGTCAACATCATCACGAATTGCGAGCAGGCCATGACTGCCGCCCATTGCAGGGGCACCCTTATAGTCAGAAGCCGACTCCGGGGGGATATGGTCTGTGTTGAATTCAAGGACAATGGTCCGGGAATCCCCGAGGCGGACCTCAAGCGGATATTTGACCCGTTCTTCACAACCAAGGAGGAAGGGAAGGGGACCGGGCTGGGCCTTTCCATCTGCTTCGGCATCGTGAACGATCACAACGGCAGGATACATGCCAGAAGCTCGCCGGGAAGAGGCGCGATGTTCCTTGTTGAGATACCGCTTGCCGCCGATGCAGGGGTCGAATCAGTGGTAGAGGCATCGCCGGTCGAGGCGAAGCTCTAGTTCAGGGAGGAGTCATGACTGATCCGAGGGGCAGAGTACTGATCGTGGACGATGAGGAGTCGATACGGACCGGCGTTTCCCGCAAGCTGGAATCGCAGGGGTATGACTGCGTGACCGCATGCGACGGGGCGCAGGCTCTGGAAACCGTGGCTGATACGGGATTTGATCTGGTGCTGCTGGACGTGAAGATGCCCGGCCTGTCTGGAATAGACATCCTGCCCGAGATAATGACCTCCCAGCCGGATGTATGTGTGGTGATGGCGTCTGCGATGGCCGACACACAGACCGCGGTCGAGGCAATGAAGCTGGGAGCGTACGACTACGTGACGAAGCCATTCAGCCTGGAGGCGCTGACGATCAGGGTGGAGAAGGCGCTGGAGCGGAAACGCCTGGTTGAGGAGAATAAGGACTTCAGGCTCAAGCTTGCGGAGAAGGCGCTGGAGGAGAGCGAAGGACAGTACGCTGCGCTCCTCGACAGCATAGCCGATGCGGTCATCAGACTCCGGGAGTCGACCATTACATGGTGCAACGACCGGACATGCGACATGTTCGGCTACGCGCGGGATGAACTCATAGGTCAAGACGCGGTCTTCATGTCCGCCGGGAATATCAGCGCCGGGGACTACGCGGACACCGTCCGGGTTTCCACCAGGGGCACTGACTGCTTCCGGGGTGCCAGTCTTACGCTCAAGAAGGACGGCACACCGATGCATGTCGAGTTCTCCGTATCCAGGATTCCGGGCAAGGATCCGGTGGAGTTCGTGGCCGTCGTGCGAGATGTCACTGAACGGAAGAAGGCTGAAGAGCAGATCGCCATCTTCCACCGGTTCGCAGAGGCCTCTGTACACGGCAAAGCAATCACGACGCTCGATGGCGTAATCGACTACCTCAATCCGTCTATGTGCCGCATTCTCGGCGTCCAGACGCCTGGGGACGTGATTGGGAGAAGACTGGACGAGTACTACTGTGATGAGGTGCGGGACCGGATGCGGACAGAGGCGCTTCGCGCCATGGAGGGCGAAGGGCAATGGTCCGGAGAGATCGAGCTGGTTTCCGGCGACGGCGCGGTAATACCGGTCCTGGCCAACATCTTCATACTCACCGCGCCGGAAGGTGAGCCGGACTGCCTTGCGATCGTGTTCGCTGATATCACGGACCGAAAGCAATCCGAAGACGCGCTGCGGCAGTCGGAGGAGATACTCAGGCTCATGTTCCAGGGCGCGGGTGACGGTGTGGCGTTCGTAGGTCTCGATGGCAGGGTTCTCCAGGCCAACAGGGCCCTTGCCAGAATCCACGCATACGAAGCCGCTGATGAACTGCTGGGCCTGGACTCCATGAAACTGCTTGCTGAGCGGGAGCACGAACGGGCGGGAAGGATGCTCGCATCTCCGGCCGACGCCGCTTTCGAGGCGAGGGAGTTCGCCCTGCTCCGCGCGGACGGGTCCGAGTTCACGGGCGAGGTCACTGCGGCGGTAGTCCGGGATGCAGTGGGAGAGCCGTCGGGCTTCATGGTCATAACTCGCGACGTGAGCGAGAGGAAGAGACTGGAAGACGAACTGCGTCGACAGGAGGAGTACTTCCGGGCTCTAATCGAGAACTCGTCCGACGCCGTGGAGATACTGGACGCCGAAGGTGTCGTCCGATACAAGAGCCCGTCCTACCGGCACGTCCTGGGCCACAATCCTGATGAGCAAGCGGGCACTGACTTCTCGAAGAACATCCATCCGGACGACGTCGAGAGATGCGCGACGGCCTTCCGAGAACTCCTCGCGACTCCCGGCAGTAGCCAGGTTTTCGAGGTGCGCGCCAGGCACGCAGACGGCACCTGGCGGACCATCGAGGCTGTGGGTACCAACATGCTTTCCGACCCGATCGTGAAAGGCATAATCGTGAATGTTCGCGACGTGACCGAGCGCAGGCAGTCCGAGGAGAGCTTCAGGACCATATTCGAGAACGCGTCCTACGGGATTCTCCTGGCCGATGTGGAAAGCGCCAGGTTCTTCATGGGTAACAGGACGATATGCCGAATGCTCGGCCGCGACCGCGAGGAACTTGAACACATGAGCGTACCCGATATACACCCTCTCGAGAGCCTGCCTGAGGTGATGGATGCTTTCGAGAGACAGGCGCGCGGTGAACTCCTTGTGGCAACCGACCTGCCGGTGCTGCGGGCAGACGGCTCAGCCTTCTACGCCGACATCACGTCGGCGCCAATCGAGGTCATGGGCAAGAGCTACGTGATGGGCATCTTCAGTGACGTCACCGACCGGAAGCAGGCCCAGGAGGCGCTCCAGCAAGCACACGATGAGCTGGAGAAGCGGGTGAAGCAACGCACAAGAGCCCTGGAGAAGGCCAACAGGAAGCTGAAGTCCGAAATGCACGAAAGAAAGGAAGCAGAGCGAAGGGTGCGGCAGCAGGAGGAATACTTCCGGTCGCTCATCGAGAACTCGTCGGACGCCATCGCCATAATGGACGCCGACGGCACGATACTGTATGAGAGCCCATCCGTGGAGCGCATTCTCGGGTACCGTCCCGACGAACTGGTAGGCCGGAACGTAGTCGAATACGTGCATGGCGACGCAAGCCAGGAAGTTGCGAGTGTCCGGGCCACGATTCTCGGAACCCCGGGTCAGCCTGTCGGCCCGGTGGAGATGAGTATACGGCACAGGGACAGATCGTGGCGCACTGTGGAGTGCATGCTCCACAACCTGCTCGACGAACCGAAGGTCGGCGGTGTCATTGTGAACTACAGGGACGTCACCGAGCGGCGGGAGGCAGAGGACGACCTGAGGGAGACCCTTACGGAGCTTCAGCGGTCCAACGACGAGCTCGAGCAGTTCGCGTACGTTGCTTCCCACGACCTGCAGGAACCGCTCCGGATGGTATCCAACTACGTCGAGCTCCTGGAGATGGACTACAAGGGAAAGCTCAGTGAGGACGCCGATGAGTACATAGACTTCATCACGGACGGCACTCGCCGGATGTTCAAGCTCATTGACGACCTCCTTGCGTTCTCCCGTGTACGGACGAAAGCCCAGCCGTTCGAGCCCACGGACGTCAACCACGTCCTGGAGGATGTGCTGGAGAACCTGCGCACGTCGATAGAAGAGGCCCAGGCCGAGGTGACCTCCGGCGATATGCCTACAGTGACGGCAGATGCGTGTCAGGTTGCACAGGTATTCCAGAACCTGATAAGCAACGCCATCAAGTTCCGTGGTGAGCGACCCCCGCGGATAGAGATCTCGGCGCAGCGGGAGAAGGGGAGACGCGGCAAGGACGGGGCCGAATCAAGCAAGGACCACTGGGTCTTCTCCGTGCGAGACAATGGCATCGGCCTCGACCCGGAGTACGCAGAGAAGATATTCGTGATCTTCCAGCGGCTGCACAGTCAAGAGGAGTATCCCGGCACGGGAATAGGACTGGCGGTCTGCAAGAAGATAGTGGAACGCCATGGCGGCAGGATATGGGTGGAGTCCGACCCTGGTGAAGGCTCGGTGTTTCACTTCACGATCCCCGATAGAGAAGAGGAGGAGCAATGACGACAACGAACGTGCGTCCACACGAGATACTGCTGGTGGAGGACAATCCTGCAGATGTCAGACTGGCGCTTGAGGCCATCAAGCGGCTGGGTGAGTTCCATAATGTGAGCGTCGTGGGCGACGGGATCGAGACACTGGCCTTCCTCCGGCAGGAGCCACCCAAGTACGAGGGAGCACCGCGCCCGGACCTAATCCTGTTGGACCTCAACATGAGGCGTAAGGATGGCCGGGAGACCCTGGCTGAGATCAAGGCGAACAGGCACCTCAGAAGCATTCCCGTGATAGTCTTCACCACATCAGATCATGAGCGCGATGTATTCAACGCCTATGACCACTACGCAAATGCCTATGTGGTGAAGCCGCGAAGTCTGTACGACTACATGAACGTGATGAAGAGCACAACGCAGTTCTGGTTCGGTACGGCCAAGCACCTGCTGAGATAGGCGGGCAGTGGCCCGAGAGGACCGCGAGAGGAGTCTCAGCATGACTCGTTCACAGAGGTCCGTGGGCAGGACGCCCGGGACAAAGGGACCGGGATTCCACCTGTTCGATGGTTGGCCGGTCCCCGTGGTGGCGAAGGACCCACGTGGTCGCGTCGCCTACGCAAATGACGCGACCCTTCGTTTCCTGGATATGCCGGTTGACCGGGTAGTGGGGACGCGTCCGCCGTATCCCTGGTCCGGTGGGAACGCCGACACACCGATCGGGCGTGCCCCGGCTCAGTACGAGATCGTGATGCCGGGTGCAGGAGGCAGAAGTGCGACTGTCCATATCATAACCTCTTCCCTGGACATGGATGGTGAGATCTACATCATCGAGCAGTGGATAGATTCCAGCCGTACGCACGCTATGGAAACAGAGCAGCGACTACTCGAGGAGAAGTGCAAGGCCATATTCGAGAACTCGACTATCGCGATCACTGTCACGGACAAGGAAGAGCGGATCGTGGCCTGGAACAGCTACACCGAGAAGCTGCTGGGAATGAAGTACGATGACCTCATGCACAGGGGCGTGGATTCGCTTTACCCAGACGCTGAGTGGGACATGATCCGTACCCAGGACGTTCGCAGGAAGGGTGTGCAGCGGCACATCGAGACCAGGATGATGCGCAAGGACGGGTCCTCAGTAGAAGTCGACCTCTCCGTCAATGTCTTCCGGGGTCCGGATGGAGAAGTCGTGGGTTCGATCGGCTTCATCAAGGACATAACTGAGCGCAAGAGAGTGGAGAGCCAACTCACCGAGGCCGAGTTGAACTACAGGACGCTGTTCGAGAACTCGGCGGTTGCTGTGACCGTCACCGACGAGGACGAACGGCTCGTGTCATGGAACACCTACACCGAGGTGCTGCTGGGCAGGTCGGCAGACGAACTGAGGTTGATGCCCGTGGAGCAACTGTACCCCGAAGACGAATGGCGAATGATAAGGTCGCACAACATTCGTCAGAAGGGCATTCAGCATCATATCGAGACCAAGGTGGTGAGGGGCGACGGAGTGACGACAGACGTCGATCTGTCCCTGAGCGTGTACAGGGGCGCGGACGGCAAGGTTCTCGGCTCCATCGGAATCATATCGGATATCAGCGAGAGGAAGCGGCGCGAAGAGCAACTCAAGCTGGCGGAGAACGGCTACAGGACGATATTCGAGAATTCGGCTGTTGCGATAACCCTCGCCGACGCGGAAGAGCGAATCGTGTCCTGGAACAAACACACGGAGACTCTGCTGGCGATGGACAAGGCCAGCCTGCATATGCGGCCTGTCAAGAGCCTCTATCCCGAGACCGACTGGCAGATGCTGAGGTCGCACAATATCAGGCGCAAGGGTATGCAGCACCATATCGAGACCAGGATGGTTCGAGGCGATGGCAGTCTTGTCGAAGTTGACCTCTCGCTCAGCGTCCTCAGGGGTGCGGACGGTGAGGTTTCCGGATCGATCGCCGTCATAGCGGATATCACCGAAAGAAGAAACGCGGAACGGCAGGCCGAACGGGCCGAGCAGAACTACCGGACAATATTCGAGAACTCGGCTGTCGCCATCACGGTGACGGATGAAGCGGACAGGATTGTGTCATGGAACAGGCATGCGGAAAGCCTGTTGAGGATGGATAAGGACGGCCTCTACCTGAAGGCCGTCGAGGACCTGTATCCCGCAGAGGAGTGGCGGATGATCAGAGCCAGGGATATCAGGCGAAAGGGCATGCAGCATCACATCGAGACCAGGATGTTCACGGGGGAAGGCGAAACGATCGATGTTGATCTGTCGGTATGCATCCTCAAGGGAGTTGACGGCGAGGTAGTGGGTTCGATCGGGATTATATCGGATATCACGGAGAGAAAGAGGGCCGAGGCTGAACTGAAGAGATATCAGGAGCATCTCGAAGACCTGGTCGCGGAACGCACTGCCGAACTGCGCTCAGTCAACGAGAGACTGCAACGCGAGATAGAGGAGCGGCGCAAGGCGGAGGATGAGAAGCGCGGAATGGAGCGGCAGGTTCAGCTTGCCGGTCGGCTGGCCGCGGTCGGCGAACTGGCGGCGGGTGTAGCACACGAACTCAACAACCCCCTTGCTTCGATACAGGTATACTCGGAGCTTCTTCTCGAGAACCCGGCGCTGAGCGATGACGCCAGGAACGACGTGGTGACCATTCACAATGAGGCTATTCGTGCGGCGAAGACGGGACGGAACCTGCTGTCCTTCGCGAGGCAGCATCAGCCGGAGAAAAAGCCCATCTCGCTGAACGAGATAGTAGAGAAGAGCCTCGATCTGCATGCGTACCGGATGAGCGTCAACCGCATAGAGGTTTCCACGGACATGGACCCCGAGCTCCCTCTGACAATGGCCGACGAGCATCAGATGCAGCAGGTCTTCGTGAACCTCATTACGAACGCCGAGCAGGCTATGACCGAGGCAAACGGCGGCGGGACGCTCTGTATCCGAACGGAACGGGCGGGCGAATCCGTCCGAGTATCGTTTGCTGACAACGGGCCCGGCATAAGCGCGGAGAACCTGGACAGGGTTTTCGATCCATTCTTCACTACCAAGGATGTTGGAAAAGGCACCGGCCTGGGCCTGTCCATCTGCTTCGGCATTGTCCAGCAGCATGGCGGGTGCATCTATCCTGCCAGTGAAAGCGGGAAAGGCACCACGTTCTTTGTGGAGATTCCACTCGCGCACCAGTCATCCAAGGAACACGTCGAGGCCTCCATGTAGGGGATGCGCGGAGACCCGAGGTACGATCAGATCGGTTCATGTGTTATTCTGAGTGCCGGGGTGAGCAGGTTTGCTCAGGATAGTCAACGTTAATACGAGCACCCTGATTGGCTGCCTCCTGGCAGCCCTATCGGTATGCGGTTGCAGCGATGGTGAAAGCCCGGCGTCCACCATGAGGTCTCTCTTGGATGAGCTTGACAACGTATGTGCGGAAGTGGAGCAGGTGCGCGAGCTGACCACTGGCACCGACGTCGAGTACAGAATGGTGACTCAGTCCGAGATGGACGGGCTTCTGCTCCAGGAAGCCGAGGACATATATCTGTCTGACGGGGTGCTCATCGACCAGGAGGTGTATGTCCTGCTCGACATGCTGGGCGCCGGCCAGGACTTGAGGACAATAGTGCGGAATGCGCTGCAGAACCAGGCTTCCAGCTTCTATGACAGCCGCACGGGACAACTCAATGTAGTCGACGATGGCTCAGGACTAGGCGCTCTTGACAGGGTTTCATTTGCTCACGAGTTCGCCCGTGCCCTCCTGCACCGCCATTTCGATCCGCACGGAGTGGGACTGCGATATGGTAACAACTCCGATGCCAGGATAGCGGCCCTGTCGCTGGTCGAGGGCGACGCGACAATGTCACAAACCTATTATATGTACAGCGGTCTCGACGCTGCCGACTGGGAGTCCGTGGCAGGCCAGATAGACCAGTCCTGGTCAGGAGGACTCGATGCTGCTCCCAGGTTCGTGCAGGTTGAACTGGCTTTTCCCTACGGCCGGCCATATGGTATGGACGAGACGGAGGGCGGGCTGGCCTTCGTGGCGGCTTTGTACAACGAGAACGAGTGGACGGCGGTGAATCGGGCGTACTCCGATCCGCCGAAGTCAACTGAGCAGGTACTGCATCCGGAGAAGTACTTCGAAGAAAGGGACGACCCCGTAGAGATAGTGCTGCCGGACCTGCCCGGAGGCCTCGAAGGCGATTGGACTCTGCACGACACGGACGTTATGGGGGAGCTGCGTGCCAGGACTTACCTCGAGACGTATATTGCCCCCGGGATGGCCGGGAACGCGGCGGCGGGGTGGGGTGGAGACCGTTTCGCCTATTTGAAGGACAGCTCTGATGACAGGATGCTGGTGTGGCGTTCGACCTGGGACTCCACGGAGGATGCGGATGAGTTCTTCGAGGCGTACAGCGCCTTCGTCTACGATAAATACAATGGACAGTGGGAGTCCGCGTCGGACACCGGCACAGTGCGGCAATGGACAACGACTGAGTCAGCGGTCTACCTGGGCCAGAATGGGAAGGACATACTCGTTGTGCTGGCGCCGAACGAATCCCTGATCGACGACGTCGTGGTGCAGTTCCCGAGCTTCATGCGCTGAGAGCCCCTTCCAGGGTGACCTGCGGACACTTCCTCTATCACACTGATAGCCCTCATCGCGCTTGGCGACGGCAGTCGCTGGTACCGTCTTGCCCGAAAGTACCGGTAGAAAAGTACAGGCCGGGCAAGCAACAGTCGCCAGCTTTGGGTCGTTATTCCTTTGGGTGTTCAAGAAAGCTGCGCCCCCCATGGGCGGCACGATGAAAGGGAGTAGGATGATCCGAGCCGCGGCACTCCTCGCTCTGGCACTTCTGTTTGTGACCCTCGGTACGGTCCCGCTGCCGGCTCGCGAAGCTTCGGCTTCTGGTTCCGCATATGATGGAATGAGTGCCGCCGAAGATCCGCCCGAGCACATTCCGAATGAGGTGGTCGTCAAGTTCAAGGACGACGTACCCGTGTACATACCGCAATTCGGTGGTCGAATCTCGTCCGATCATATCTCAAACGCGATACAGAAGAATCTGCACCGACGGATGAACGCAGCGGTGGTCGCCGTCGATCCCTACTCGGACAGCCAGGTTCTTCGACTCGCGAGATCCGAAGATGTCGAGGATGTGGCCGGCACTTATGAGAAGCAGGCTATAGTCGAGTACGCTGAACCCAACTATGTCGGACGGGCAGCCTGGAGCCCGGATGACCCTGAATACCAGTATCAGTGGCACCTGCAGCAGATCAACGTCGAGGACGCCTGGGACCTCGATTCGACCTCGCCAACGCACGGAGGGGATCCGAGCGTAGTCGTGGCGGTCATCGACACCGGCGTCGCCTATGAGAACAGGGGCCCATACAGGCTGGCTCCCGACCTGGCCAACGTCAACTTCGTACAGGGGTACGACTTTATCAACAACGATTCCCATCCCAACGACGATCAAGCCCACGGTACCCATGTCTGTGGCACGATTGCTCAGAGCACCGACAACGGCCGCGGCGTCGCGGGCGTCGCCTTCAACACGTCGATCATGCCCGTGAAGGTGCTGAACAGCGCCGGATATGGCAGCTACACAGCGATCGCCAACGGCATCTACTACGCTACAGACAATGGCGCCGATATCATCAACATGAGCCTTGGCGGACAGTACAACAGCTACACCCTCAGGAACGCATGTGCCTATGCCTACAATCACGGCGTCACGGTAATCTGCGCCGCCGGCAACAGCTACCAGTATGGCAATCCGCCGAGCTATCCGGCGGCCTACGATGAGTACTGTATCGCTGTCGGCGCAGTCCGCTATGACCGGCACCGCTCCTACTACTCCAACACAGGCTCGTACATCGATCTGGTTGCTCCCGGCGGTGACGTCCGAGTCGACCAGAATGGCGACGGTAATCCCGACGGCGTCTACCAGCAGACAATCAACCCTTACACCAGGAATCCAAGCGACCTGGGCTACTGGTGGTTCCAGGGCACGTCGATGGCGGCGCCCCATGTGGCTGGTACTGCTGCCCTGATAAAGGCAGAGCACCCGACGTGGACTCCGGATGAGATACGGCAAGCCCTCCAGTCAACTTCCCTAGACCTCGGTTCGTCAGGTAGGGACAATGTATACGGCTGGGGCCTAATAGATGCGGCTGCCGCCATCGGCAAGATTACTGCACCGGCGCTTGTCTACCCAGAGTCCAATGAAGCCATCTCCGGCAACTCGATTACGTTCCAGTGGGAGGGCTACAGCCTGGCCACCCGCTACAGGCTCGAGGTCAACACCGACCCGAACTGGGGCGAGGCTACCAGGCACTACTACGGTGAGACGACGGCAGCGTCCCAGACTGTGGAAGAATTCCCCAGCGATCCAACGAGCGGGATGACATATTACTGGCGTGTATGGGCCGGTGATGGCGAAGGCTGGTGCTCGGACGAGGATGCCAGCGCGAATGCGCGGCAATTCACCAGCCTTGGGACGCCGCAGGCTGCAACACTGGTATCACCGGCCGACGGGGACATCATTTCTGGGCAGACAGTAGAGCTCCAGTGGAACCCGACGCCGGGAGCCACGAAGTACTACCTGGTCGTGAATACGGAACCACTGTGGAATGCGGGCATTGTCAAGTTCAGCGGCGACGTCGGCGACGTTACCATGTTCGAAGACCAGGGCTATGTCGACGACGGCACCACCTACTACTGGCGCGTGTGGGCAGGTAACGCCGCCGGATGGTGCCCGCCCGAGGAAGCCGACAGCAACGCGCGCAGCTTCGTCAATCTGGGCATACCCTCCGCTCCGGAGCTGCTTTCGCCGGGTGACGGCGTCGTTGTCAGCGGCGACTCAATCGAGTTCGAATGGGAAGACATCCCCGCCGCCGAGAGCTACCGTCTCGAGGTCAACTCCGACCCGCAATGGAGTGAAGCGAGCAGGCACTACTACGGTGTGGCGAACGGCACAACCTGTGTGGTCGGCGGTTTCCCGAATGACCCGTCAAGCGGCGCAACCTATTACTGGCGGGTCTGGGCCGGGAATGTCATGGGCTGGTGCTCTGACCAGGAGGCCAATGCCAACAGCCACACCTTCGTAAGCCAGGCTGCCCCGGACGCTCCAGTACTCATCTCTCCGAATGACGGAGAGGGGATACCGGGGGACAGGGTTACCTTCAGATGGAGCGAGTCCGTCGGAGCATCGCAATACCGGCTGGAGGTCGGTACCGATCCTGATTGGTCCGGCAACGGCATAAGGCTCAGGGCCGATGTGGGCAGCTCCACACAGTATGCGGACACGGGCTATGCAGATGACGACACAACATACTACTGGCGGGTGCTTGCAGGCAACGATGCCGGCTGGTGTGAGGAAAGCGACGCCAATGCGAACAGCCGAATCTTCGTGGACGTCGACATCCCCGACGCGCCGGCCCTGTCTTCGCCCGCCGAGGGCGCAATAGTCAATGGCGAGACCATCGACTTCCACTGGGATGCTGTTCCAACCGCGACCGCATATCGTCTGGAGGTCAATACCGGCCCGGCCTGGGGTAACGAGACCCGTCACTATCTGAACGAGGTTGAAGGCACATCCTGCACTGTCCCGGGCTTCCCGGATGATCCCGAGGGCGCAACCTACAACTGGCGGGTTTGGGCAGGGAACGCAGCCGGCTGGTGTGAGGATGGAGCCGCGTCCGCCAACAGCCGCAGCTTCGTGAACATGGGCGCGCCGCAAGCCCCACAGCTTAACCATCCGCAGGATGGCGGCGCTATAACAGGCACCTCGGCCCTGTTTGATTGGGATCCTTCCGTCGGTGCCACCAGGTACCGGCTGGTGGTCAACACAGACCCCGAGTGGCATGCGGGAATGGTCAAGTTTATCGGGGAAGTCAGCAACGCTACGCAATATGAGGATAACGGATACACGAACAACGGTGCGACCTACTACTGGCGAGTATGGGCCGGCAACGATGCCGGCTGGTGCTCGGATACCGAGGCCGAGGCCAACCGTCGTTCGTTGGTTGACACGGCCAGGAAGTACAGGCTGGAAGTTGGCACCGACCCCGAATGGGACGGCGAATCGCAGTTCTATATGGGCGAGACTCATGATGACTCCATGACCGTCGACGGCTTCCCCAATGATCCTGAGGGGACCGAGTACTACTGGCGAGTATGGGGAGGCAACTCCGAGGGATGGTCCGACGAGGCCAGCGACAGAAGCTTCATCAACCGCGCTCAGCCTGCCGCCCCGATCCTGGGCACGCCGGCTGATAGAGCAACCCTCTCCGGGAGCACAGTGACATACAGATGGAATGATCCACGCGGCGCAACCATGTACCGCCTGGAAGTGAACACTGATCCCGGATGGGGTACCGGCACGATGAAGTTCAGCGGGAATGTGGGCAACTCGACGGAGTACGCGGATGCCGGGTACCTCAATGATGGCACTACGTACTACTGGCGGGTCTGGGCAGGCAATCCTGCGGGATGGTCACCCGAAGATGGCGTGGAGGCAAGCAGTAGGACGTTCATCAACCTGGACGTACCGGGTGCTCCCGCGCTCGCAAGTCCGGGCAACGGCGATGTGATCTCCGACACGGCGATCACCTTCAGATGGCAGGACCTGTCCGCTGCCGATTACTACAGGCTCGAAGTGAATAGCAGCCCTGCATGGAGCAGCACCGGGCGGCTCTTCTATGGTCAGGTTGACGGCACATCACAGACTGTCGATGACCTGCCTGTGACGCCACTGGGCACCACCTACTATTGGCGGGTCTGGGCAGGCAATGCCCTCGGGTGGTGCACTGATGCGGAGGCTGACTCCAACGCACGCATCTTCACCAGCATGATTCCGCCTGAAGCCCCGATGCTGTCGTCGCCTGCTCCGGGCATCGTGGTGTCCGGGCAGGAGGTCACCTACCGATGGAACGCGGTCACCGGTGCGACCAGGTACAGGCTGGAAGTCAACTCCGACCTCTCCTGGGGGGCCCGAACCGCCAGGTTCAAGGGCGGTGTTGGGGGTGCGACCCTGTTCACCGACACCGGCTACACGGACGATGGCACGACATACTACTGGCGGGTCTGGGCCGGGAACGATGCCGGCTGGTGCAGTGACGGCGATGCGAACGTGAACAGCCAGGGCTTCGTCAATGTGGACTTGCCCCTTGCGCCGACGCTTCAATCGCCGGCCGATGGTGCGACCACTACAGGCGACTCGATCAGGCTGAGCTGGAACGCTGCAGCCACAGCCACCAAGTACCGTTTGGAGGTCAACTCCGATTCAAACTGGGGCACCGCAACCAGGCACTTCTACGGCGAGGTTGACGCTACTTCCGAGACAGTCTCCGGCCTGAAAGGCAGTGGCGGTGCTCAGTCCACCTACCACTGGCGCGTATGGTCGGGCAATGCCGCTGGCTGGTGCTCGGACGCTGCGGCAACGGCGAACAGCCGGAGATTCAACAAGGTCATGCTCCCTGAGGCTCCCGCCCTGGCGTCCCCGGCTGATAGCGCGGTTGTCTCAGGCGATACAGTGACGTTCCAATGGGATGCCTCTCCCGGTGCTGACCGCTATCGTCTGGATGTAGGTACCGACCCGTCCTGGACCGCCGGTACTCTGAAGTTCAGCGGTGATGTCGGTGCTGCTACGCAGTTCACCGACACAGGCTACACAAACGATGGCACGACATACTGCTGGCGTGTCCGTGCCGGTAACGAAGCCGGCTGGTGCTCCGAGGACGATGCTGACTCCAGGAGCAGACAGTTCAAGAATGTGGGCGTTCCGACTGCGCCGGTATTGGTCTCCCCTCGGGACAGTGAGATACTGCAGGATGAAGAAGTAGAGTTGAGGTGGAACGCCGCAGCCCTGGCGACGGGGTATCGGCTGGAGGTCAATACCGACCCGGCGTGGAGTGAGGCGACCAGAGAGTATTACGGAGAGATCGCCGGGCTGTCGAAGACAATGCGAGGCCTGGAGGGCAGCGCCACGGGCGTTGTGTACTACTGGCGCGTGTGGGCATCGAACCAGGCGGGCTGGTGCCCGGACATTGAGGCCGACGGCAACAGCCGCAGCTTCACTATCATCACGATTCCGGATGCGCCCCCGCTGTCCAGTCCTTCGGACGATGCGGAGCTGTCCACACCCGATGTAGTACTTGGCTGGGATGCCTCCGAAGGCGCGACGCGATACAGGGTGGAGGTGAACACCGATTCGAGTTGGGACCCTGCAACGCGGTGCCACTACGAAGTCACTACGGATACCAGTGCCGACATCAGTCTTCCGACCGGGGCTGGCAGCGCGCGCTTTTTCTGGCGGGTCTGGGCCGGGAATGACCTTAACTGGTGCCCCGACGCCGAGGCGGACTCGCAGTCCCGTAGCTTTGTGCTTGTCGAGCCCGTTCCGGCTCCGATACTTGTGTCGCCGGCAAACGGCGCCATTGTGTCGGGGGACTCGGCCACATTCCGATGGAATGCGGTTCCATTCGCTACCACATATCGTATCGAGGTCAACACGGATCGGAACTGGGGGAATGCCACCAGGCTGTACTATGGCCAACTTGATGGCACAAGGAGAACGGTCACCGGGCTTGCCAACAGCCCGTCGCAGGCCACTACTTACTACTGGCGAGTCTGGGCGGGCAATAGTGCCGGGTGGTGCACCGATGAGCAGGCCGCTTCCAACAGTCGCAGCTTCGTCAATCTCGGCCTTCCTGCGACACCTGCCTTGCTGGAGCCCGCGGACGGGGAATACGTGTCCGGCAGCATCATCGAGTTCCACTGGGAAGCCTCTCCGGGGGCAACGAAGTACTACCTCGATATCGCCAGCGATCGAGGCTGGCAGCCGGACTCCGTGAAGATATCTCAGGACGTCGGATCCGCCACCGGCTATACGGACAGCGGCTATCTGGACGACGGCACTATCTACTACTGGCGGGTTCGCGCCGGCAACTCGGCCGGTTGGAGCCCCCTCGCCGGAGCCAATGCGGCGGGCAGGAGCTTCACCAAACTGATCCCGCCGTCGGCACCGGCCCTGACGTCCCCGGCTGACGCCGCTATTCTCAGTGGGTCGAGCATCAGCTTCGACTGGAATCCGGCGGCGGGAGCGTCCGAGTACAGGCTGGAAGTGAACAGTGACCCCGGATGGGGTGAAGGCACGCGGCACTACTACGGTAAGGTCGCGGGGACTAGCGAAGCAGTGTCAGGCTTCCCGAACGATCCCAGCAGAGCGGTTACCTACTACTGGCGGGTCTGGGCTGGAAACGCGGCAGGCTGGTGTCCCGACGCCGACGCGAATGCCAACGGAAGGAGCTTCACCAATGCGGGCGTGCCTTCAGCACCGGGTCTTGTTTCGCCTTCTGACAGCGCCGGCGTGCCGGGCGGTACCGTGACGTACACCTGGAACCCATCAGCTTGGGCGACGAGATACATGATCGAAGTGAATGCGAGCCCGAACTGGACAGCCGATACGGTCAAATGCCGCTTCGAGCTGGGCGATGTGACGGAGTTCACCGACGGCGGATACGCGGACGACGGAACGGTCTACTACTGGAGAGTATGGGCCGGCAATGATGCCGACTGGTGTGCAGCCGGACAGGCCAACGCCAACAGTCACAGCTTCGTGGACGTCGGGATACCGGTTGCGCCGGCGCTCAAGACCCCGGAGTCCGGGTCTATCGTATCGGGCACGTCGGTAGTGCTGCACTGGGAGCCCTCCGAATCCACGTCGCACTACCGAGTCGAGATGAACACCGATTCTGCGTGGGGCGAGGCCACCAGGCACTACTATGATGAGACTGCGGGCACGTCGGTGACCGTGACCGGCTTGCCTGCTGATCCCACCGGCACAACGTACTACTGGCGGGTCTGGTCGGGCAATGCCGCCGGGTGGTGCCCGGACGCCGAGGCCGACGCGAACGGCCGCAGCTTCATCAACCTCGGCGTACCGTCGGCCCCGTCGCTCGTATCGCCTGTGGATGAAGCGGTGCTCACCAGCGAGTCCGTGACCTACAGGTGGAACCCGGTCGCAGGAGCCACCAGGTATCATCTGGAAGTTTGCAGCGGCCCCGCCTGGAGCGAAGACTCGATGAAGTTCAGCCGGGACGTTGGCGGTGCAACTGAGTACATGGATACCGCCTATCGGCAGGACGGGACAGTCTACTACTGGCGAGTCCGCGCTGGCAATCAGGCGGGGTGGTGCTCCTACGCTGAGGCCAACGCCGACAGCCGCAGCTTCGAAGACCTCGGCATACCGGCTGCTCCGGTTCTCGACTACCCTGCGGAGGACGCAGTGGTCACCGGGCCGTCCATCACCTTCCGCTGGAGCAGGTCTGCGATGGCCGACAGCTACAAGATCGAGGTCAACCTCGGGCCCGAGCGCAGCGAGTCGAGCAGGCACTACTACGCGATTGTGGAAGACACGTCGTGCACTGTCGAAGGCTTCACGAACGATGTCTGGGGAACCGAGTACTCGTGGAGGGTCTGGGCAGGCAATGTGGCGGGCTGGTGCTCGGATGGAGAGGCCGAGTCCAACAGCCGCATTTTCACCAGCCTCGCGAGCCCTTCGGCTCCAACACTGGCCGCGCCCGAGGACGGCGACGTTCTGTCCGCCGAGAGCATCACTTATCGCTGGAATGCTGTCCCCGGCGCGACCACCTACTATCTGGAAGTCAGCACCGATCCGAGCTTCAAGTCGGCCAGTATGAAGTTCAGCGCCGAGGTCGGTGAGGGTACTCAGCACACGGATGCAGGCTATCCGAACGACGGAACGGTATACTTCTGGCGCGTGTTCGCGGGCAATGATGCGGGCTGGTCGACGAACGCGGATACCAACGCCAACGCGCGGAGCTTCACGAACGGCATTCCCGACGCTCCGGAGCTACAGGCACCGGCTGACCGCTCCATCGTCCCCGGAGAGCGCATCACATTTCACTGGTAGGCCAAACCGGAGGTCGACCCCGCCACCTGTTGCCGGAAGCGCACTCACGTGTCCATCTCATGCCCGTTCTCGGCCCCGGCAGAGCGGTTCAGAAATGGCCTTCGATGGAGGTGTATGCTCCTCGTACGCGGTCTGCTAGGAGGCAGGCCAGGCGCTCCATCACACGGAAGCCCGTGGCCGGGTCGCTCTCTAGGGCCGTACGGAGGGACTCGGAGCATATCGTCAGTATGCGTGTGGGCTTCCGGCAGACCGCCGTTGCCGTTGCGTCCCGGGGGCCATAGAGGATCGATGACCAGCCCATTGCCCTGCCCCTGCCGAGTATGGCAATCCATTTCCTTGCAGTACGGTCACCGATGGTGAAGCTGCGTTCCAGAACGACCTGGCCGTCCAGGATGACGTGAAGCTTCGTGCAATACTGTCCCTGGTTAAAGACAGCATCTCCGGCGGCGAAGTCCACGACCTCGCACTCCTCTGAGACGGAAGTCGCGAGCAACTCGACGTCCTGCTCCGAAAGGGGAGCAAACAACTCGCAGGCCTGAAGGGCCTCCCTTGTCTCCTGGGGTTCCATCGTGAAACGCTCCCCTCAAAGAAGGCAAACCCCGACGCTGCATGAGTCGGTTCGGATGGCTGTCCTAGAGCACGGCAAAGCCGACTATCGCTCCGGCGACAGTCAGAATAGCGAGAATGCCGAGAATGGCCAGTGCACCGGAGTAGATGAAACTGAAGGGCGGCAGAAGCGGCAAGAGAAAGAGCGCCACCAGCAACAGGCCGCTTCCCGCGACTGCTGAAGCACCGACCGCCCTGCGCTGTCTCCTTCGACTGCTATGCCTCAAGGACGTGAGCATCTGATTCATCTTCGCCTCCTGCTACGGGCACGTGTAGTGCGGGCGGGCGGGGGCTACATGGTGCCTCAGGACAACCCTTTTGTCAACCTGCTGTCGGGATCTTCGAGTGAAGGGGCCGCAGTCATTTCGAGAGGGTCTCAAGCAGCCGTTGGTTGTTCTCAGCCATCAGCTCGACCAGGGAATCGGCGACCAGTTCAATGAGCAAGGGGAGCATGGTTACCAGCCTGTCGTGTCCCGCCTCCGCCGTCACCTCTTCGAGAGTGGACACGAGGTCGGCAAGCCTCTTACCTTCTTGTGGGGATTCGTTGGTCTTGTAGGCCTGTGCTGTTGCCACGAGGATGTCGAGTCTGTGCATGAAGATGCTGATGAGCCGGCCGCTCAGATACTGTGAGTTGGTCAGGTCGTCGCGGGATGCTGAACACATTACCGACCTCCGCAAAATGGATTCCTGCTGGGATGAGATAACGGTGAAGGCACTCGGAGTAAGAAAGCCGGCACCCGCCCTGATCGGCGGGTGCCGGAGTACGCGCCTTGGCACACTGGCACTGCTAAATGGGACGCGGCGAAGACAGCTTGCTCATGATCGTGTTCGCCATGTCTACGATCGCTTCGAGCTGGGTGATCAGGTCCCTGCGATACAGGTCCGGCCAGAAGCCGCCCTCCTCGTGGAGGCACTTCTCGAAGTCGACCGTATCGAGGAAGCGGCTGAATTCACTGATACGTTCCGCCAGTGACTTGAAATCGCCACCTGCCTCTTCCGTGCGCGGCTTCTGCGGCTCAATGATCTCCTCAAGCAGCTTCCAGGGCTGCTCATCGGGCCACTGGTTAACCGCGGTGATGAGTTGCTCGAGTTGAAGCAGGTTGACACGATTGCTTATGAGGGTCTGGTAGACTGCAACCTGATGCTCCTTGACAGATACCTTCGACAGCAGTGCGGCTTCGGCGAGACTCAGGCCCCCCACGAAGCCTCTCTCCACCTTATCCCAGAGGCTGGGATGCAGGTCTCTAACCAGACCGACGTAGTAGCTCACGGTCTCGTAGCTGACAGCCAGCTCGTCGGCCAACTGCTGCATTGAGACGTCGTATCGCTCCATGTACTCGATCCATGACCTGCCCTGGTCAATGGGATTCACCTTCTCGCGGTGATAGTCCTCCTTGAGTTGGAGTTGCCTCACCTGGCGCTCCCGGAGGTCGTCGCGGATGTCGACCGGTACGTAGTCCAGCCTTGCAAGCCCTGCGGCTCTCCAGTACCGCTCGCCCGCAACGATGCGGTACTTCTCACCGACGGTCCTGACCACGATCTGGGGAATCCTGGCCCCCCTTTCGATGCTCTCGACCAACTCCTTCATCTCCTCTGTTCTGAACACCTTCCTGGGCTGGTTGGGGTCGGGTTCGATCCACTTCATGTGAACTTCAGCCGGCTTGACTTCCTTCACGAGAACCCCCTTGGAATGTGTTGGATAGTTGGATGATGGCTATGAAGCGAAATGACGCGGGTCAACCGCCGCAGGCTACAGGTTATCTGAAGGTCGAGCCTGCTACGGTCTTCAAGAAGTTAACACAACCTACCCGCACGTGTCAATTCCTTTGCGATGAAAGCCACCTTCAACAGAGGCTCGCGTCTCACCCTTTGACTGCAGCGAGCCTTGTGCTATAGTCTACGTGGTCTCAGGGCGCCCTTGAGGAATTCTGTGGACAACGGGGGAAGTGTCGGAACTGGCAGACGAGCATGACTTAGGATCATGTGCCTTCGGGCGTGGGGGTTCGAATCCCCCCTTCCCCACCATGTCATCGATGATGGGGCGTGATTTCCTGGCAATCGACCAGATGCCTGCGAGTGGACGGGGTCGGTTCTGCCAGACGGGCGGCTACTGCACGGGCGAAGCAGGGGAGAGATTGGCTTTGCGGAGCGCTAGTGGAGGTTGATGACTTGGTCTATGTCTGCCGGCAGGGTGCGCTGTATGAGGAGTGTGGCACCGGTTGGGGGCGTGCAGGTAATGGTTATTGTGTCATAAGGCTCAAGTGATTCGGTCAGGCCGAGAAGGTTCAATCTGACCTCGAACTTCTCACCCGTTTCGAGTACCATGTCTCCGTCGCCCCACCCTTTTGCTGTCGCGGTGTACATCAGGTCGTGTTCAACCTCCGTTGCGCTGTGGTATCCGAAGGTAGTGACATGAGTGCTATTGGCTGCCGGCAGGTTTGGGTTGGATGGATCGGGGGTCGGATTGCGAAGGTCGATCTCAGAGCCGTCAAGTGCGTTGCCAAGCGTGAAGACAAGGTAGTCGACGTCGTTCGTAGTCTGGTTGCCAATGGCGATTACACTGCCCCTCACCTGCAGGGTGACACCGGCGTGCTTCATGCCGGTTTCTATCGCCTCTTTCGCAGCCTGGGAGGAGAAGAGCCCCGCCGACAGGACGGTGTATGCGAAGACGGAGGCTACCACAACGAAAGCGATCAATATAATGGCCGTCTCGAGACCTGTGATGCCCTTACGCTCGGCGTTGAGGCCATCTATCAGTCGCTTGAGTCTTCCTCTCATCGATTCTCCTTGTTGGCCTTGTACGCCGCGGATTGTCGCGTGAAGCCACGGCGCCTCAGCCCCTCTAGCGCGCTATCTCCGGTCGAGAGGAACTACCAATCACGTGCCCAGTATATAGCACAGTTCACCTCACCTACAATCACACGAATGGGCTAATTCTCCAGGTAGTTTAGTACCCGCCTTCGCAATTGTGCACCTCGGTACTATGGTCAGGTATCCGACCGTCACTGCCAGAGCTGGCAGTCCCGGCGTCGGCACCGGCTGTTGGAGGGAAGATGGACATCGGCAAAGACCTCGCCATATTGAAGACAAACGTATTGCGTCTTCTCTCTATCTAGTTGACGATCATTATAGGGTCGACCTTCGCCGGGATCGTCCTCTCTAGCAGGAGGACGCTGCCCACGGGAGGCTTGATGGCGAGCGTGAACGTGTCGTACGCAACCACCGCCTCTCCCACCCCGGTTAGATCGACCGTAAGCTCGAAATGCTCGCCTGTCTCGAGCAGGTTATCGCTGTCATAGCGACCACGCGGCTGTACTGAATACGCGAGGTCCATGGCGTGGACGTCCTGACTGTAGTACTCAATCGTTGTCACGTTCTGACTGTTGGCGTCTGCCAGGCCGTTGCCGTCAGCGTCGGTAGGCGGGGTCATGTCGATGGCGTAGCCTTCGAGAGCATTGTGGACAGTGAGGACCATGGATGTGACGTTCGAGCCGCTGCCAATGGCAACGACTGTTCCCTCCACCTCCAGAGTACTTCTGACATGCTCCAGACCCTCGTGTATGGCCTCCTGCCCCTTCTGTGAAGAGAATATGCCCGCCGAGAGTACGGTATAGGCGAAGACAGAGGCAACAACCACGAATGCAATCAGGATTATTGCCGTCTCCAGCCCGGTGATTCCCTCCCGCTCGACGTGCAGGTACTCAAGCAGCTTCCTGGCCTTCTTCCTGATCTGTTTCATGTTGACGGCTCCTGCCCGGTTCGTGAGTCAATACCTGCAAGCTGGTTGCTTTGAGAGTTCTTCCTACTCCAAGTACTCCGTTCATCGCCAGTATATAGCGGGCCAGTCTCAACCCACAATCACACATTGGGACTACATCGGTTAGTACTATGGTAGCGTCGTGCCGACGTGGATGGATACGTGAGGTCAGTAGAACCAGGGGGAAGTGATCCCGAGGGCGATTCAAACAGGGGGTTGAACTTGCGCCGGCGGCTAGCGCTTCTGTGCAAGAACGTCTCGTACGGTCAGGCCCTCGAAGCAGGCACCGTCAGTCTCGCGAGGTATCTTGCCGGTGGGGCATACCGAGAAGCACTCGCGACAATCCATGCAGACGCCCGTCGATACGACCTCATCGACGAAAGCCACACGCCTGTCCGTGCCACGGCCGACAAACGTCAATGCATTGGCCCCCTTCACCTCGTCACAGTACCTCACGCACAGCCCGCAGAGAATGCATTCAGTAGGATCTGAAGTGAACCGGGGCTTCTCCACGCCATATTGCTTCGCGTACTCCTGCAGAGCCGGGGAGGAAGCGAGCATCATCTCGATGAGCATTTTTCTTATCTTCTGGACCTTCGGAGTATCGGTCTTGACCTCGAGGCCCTCCTCGACGTTGTAGACGCAAGAAGTGACCAGGCGTGTCTTCCCACCTTTGGATATCTCGACAGTGCAGAGCCTGCACGCCCCGTAAGGAGCAAGCTTCTCGTGATAGCAGAGTGTGGGTATGTGTATGCCGGCTTCTCGCGCGGCCTCAAGAATGGTCATGCCCTCTCTGGCTTCCACATCCTTGCCATCAATCTTCAGTCTGACCGTCTTCATCCCTGCTTTCCTTTCTTGCGCACTACCTCCGTGCCGGCAGGCGGCGGTTCGGGCACCGGCTCGCCCGATATCTTCCTGACCGCGGAGAAACGAGCCGGGCAGACCTCGAAGCAGGTGTTGCATTTGATGCAGGTGCTCTGGTCGATGATGTGAACAGTATTCTTGTCGCCGGATATGGCGCCCACCGGGCACTCGCGGCGGCAGATACCGCAGGCCGTGCACTTCTCCGGATCGATGAAGTAGGTCACAAGTGCCTTGCAGACTCCTGCAGGGCAGCGCTTCTCCTCGATGTGTGCAACGTATTCGTCGCGGAAGTATCTGATTGTGCTCAGGACAGGATTGGGCGCGGTCTGACCGAGTGCGCAGAGGGATGCGTCCCTGACCACTTCCGTGATCTCTTCGAGGAGTTCGATGTCTCCTGTCTCACCCTCGCCTTCGCAGATGCGGTTGAGTATCTTGACCATCTGCTCGATGCCTGCGCGACAGGGCACGCACTTGCCGCAGGACTCGTCGGCGAGGAACTCGGTGAAATAGCGGGCGACGTCCGCCATGCACGTATCCTCGTCCATGACGATCATTCCGCCCGAACCCATCATGGATCCGGCGTTGGTCAATTCGTCGAAGTCAACCGGGAGGTCCAGCATGCTCTCCGGCAGACAACCGCCGGACGGGCCCCCGGTCTGGACGGCCTTGAACGCTTTGCCGCCCCTGATCCCGCCACCGATCGTGTAGATGATATCTCGCAGGCTGACTCCCATCGGGACTTCGACCAGCCCGGTGTTGTTCACCTTGCCCACCAGCGAGAATATCTTGGTACCCTTGCTGCCCTCGGTCCCTATGCTCTTGAACCATTCGGCCCCATTCCGGATGATAAGGGGCACGTTCGCCCATGTCTCGACGTTATTGAGATTGCTCGGCCTGTCCCATACTCCGCTCACGGCTGTACGCGTGTACTTCGGCCTGGGCTCTCCCACCATGCCCTCGATGGCCGTCATGAGGGCGCTGGACTCCCCGGAAACGAAGGCGCCCGCACCACGGTGGATCGTGACATCGAAGTCGAATCCCGAACCGAGTACGCTGTTGCCCAGTATGCCGTACTTCCTTGCCTGGTCGAGTGCAATCTGGAGGTTGGACACGGCAAGCGGGTACTCCTGTCGCACGTAGACGAAGCCGTGATGGGCGCCTATCGCATACGCACCTATGATGAGCCCTTCAAGGACGCTGTGCGGGTTGCCCTCCAGCAGGCTTCTGTCCATGAACGCGCCGGGGTCGCCTTCGTCGGCGTTTACTATCACATACTTGACATCGCCGGGCGCGTCTCGGGTCGTCTCCCACTTCCTTCCCGCCGGGAACCCTCCCCCTCCTCGACCCCTCAGGTTGGCGTCCTTGACGGTGTCCAACACTTCTTCGGGACTCATTTCGAAGAGCGCCTTGGCCAGAGCGGAGTAGCCTCCCAGTGCGATGTAGTCTTCGATACTCCCGGGATCGATCATGCGGTTATTGCCGAACACGATTCGCTTCTGGTGGCTGTAGAAGGGGATGTCGCCCTCATGCCGAACGCTTCTGCCGTTGTCGGCGTACAGCAGTCTCTCCACCGGCCTCCTGGCTACGAGCGTCTCGGAAATGATTTCCGGTACGTCATCCGGCTTCACACCCAGATAGCATGTCTCGTCGGGCATGATGACAACGAGCGGACCCCTCTCACAGAAGCCGTGACAGCCCGTCCTTCTGACATCCACCTTTACCTTGAGCCCATTCCTGGAAAGCTCCCGCACAAAGGCCTCGCTGACCTTGTCCGAGCCGAGCGCATGGCAACCCGTTCCGGAGCACACTGTCACGCACGGCTTGTTTGGATCACGTCTGGCAACAAGCTTCTGCCTCAGCTCCTCCAGCTCAGCGGGAGATTTCAGGCGTGCCATCGTCACTTCCTTTCCTAGTCACAGGAGGCCGCGATCTTCTCTAACTCCTTCGACGCCGGGTTGCTGTGATATTCGTCGTCTATTACAACCACAGGTCCCAGGGCGCAGCATCCGAGGCAGTTGACCGTCTCCAGAGTGAACTTCTGATCGTCGGTTGTCTGCCCCGGCTCTGCTCCAATTACCTCCTTGACCCTGTCGAGCAGGCGCGGCGCTCCGCGCACGTGGCAGGCGGTCCCCATGCATACTGACACGCTATGGCGGCCTCTGGGCACAAGGCTGAAGGCCTTGTAGAAGGTCGCAATCCGATAGGCGCGACTCAGGGGGACGCCCAGTTTCTTGCAGACCGCTGCGAGGTCCTGCTGCGACAGCCAGCGGTTCTGCCGCTGTATCTCCAGCAGCACCTGGATAAGGGCAGACTTGTCCGCTCTGTACTTGCCCAGGATCTCCTCGGTCTGGTGGGCCTCACGCGCGACCTCTTCGATGGCGTCCGCCATGTCGGACACTTGCGCAACCGGGAGTCCCAGCTTGGCGCTGACACGTGCGAGGACGTCATCTGGGACATCGCCGCTTCTCGAGGTTGTCGTTGCCTTCGTCTTGCTCCTGGCCTTGCCCTTCTTGCCGGCGGCTGACCTATTGCCAGATGCTCCTTTAGCCGCTATCCTAGCCATATCGGGCTCCTTTCCACTCCAAATGTGAAGTTTACTCCGTTTCGACTTGGAATTCAACGCTGTGCCCACCATTGCGACAGTCCGGCAGATTCGCATGATTGTACATGTGCAATGACGGCTCACGGAAAGGGAAGACAGTATGTCTCAGGTGTTCTTCTTCAGCTACAGTAGCTCACGTACTCCACTGAAGGGCCTCAACGCCCTCTTCTCTAAAGCGGGGTTCCAGTCTGTTGTGCCGGCAGGGGGTTCCGCCGCGGTCAAGCTGCACATGGGCGAACTGGGGAACATACGCTACCTGAGACCGGTGCTGGTAAGGCATGTCGTCGATCTGGTGAGTCAGCAGGGCGGCAAGCCCTTCCTGTTCGACACGACCGTCAACTACCCCAGCTCCAGGGAGACGAGGAAGGACTATCTGGACACTGCAACCAGGAACGGATTCGCTGAAGCGACGATGAATGCCCCGGTTGTCATCGCGGACGACGATGATGAAATGGCCGTTGTCCCGATATCTCAGAGAATCGACGGAACGAATCTGATAGAGATCGAGACGCCTCGCATGCTGCTCGATTGTGCGCTGGTCGTGATGCTGACCCATGCGAAATCACACGACCTCAGCGGCTTCGGGGGAGCGGTCAAGAACCTCGCTATGGGCTGTGTTTCCAAGAACGGAAAGCGCGCCCAGCACTCGGTCAACATGCCTGTTTTGAGGGAGGACAGGGAGTGCGACGCGTGTGGCAAGTGCGCTGAGGCCTGTCCGACCGGCGCGATACAGATGGTCGAGGGGGTACCCGTCAGGGATGACGCTCAGTGTACTTACTGTTCGACGTGCATGTTCGCTTGCCCTTCGCATTGCTGGGTGTGGCCGCCGGATGCCAAAGAGAGGGCCCAGGTCAACATGGCCCACGCAGCCGCTGGTGTGGTATCAGCCTGCAAGGGAGGGTTGATCTACATCAACTTCATTCAGGATGTGGCGCCTCACTGCGATTGCGCGGCTCCTTCCGGGAACCCGCTCGTTCAGGATGTGGGCATTGCCGCGTCGTTCGACCCGGTTGCACTCGATAGCGCGTCGCTGGATCTCATCGACAGGGCTCCTGTGGTGTCCGGCGCCCTGTCAGCGAGCCCGCCCGATATCCTGGGCAAGCTCCACGGGACGGACAGCACGATCCAGCTTCGGACAGCGGAGAAGCTTGGACTCGGAGAAATGAAGTATGAGCTCACGACCGTCTAGGGTCGCTGGCTCAACCCTGGCCACCCGGGGCGGGAGCTTGGCACCTACAGGATGACCTCTTCCTCGATGAGGCGCTGTACATCGGGGGATGCCATGCCGAGGAGTTCCCCGAAGACATAGTCGTTGTGCTGGCCGAGCAGAGGAGAAGCGCTCGTTACTCTCGCCGGCGTCTCTGAGAGCTTCCAGGGTGGGCCGAGCACCACCTGCTTCCCCATCGCGGGGTGCTCCACCTCCGCTGCAAGGCCCCGCTCCCTGAAGTGTGGGTCGGCGAATATTTCCTCGTTGCTGAGCGAGGGCATCGCGGGCACCCCGACCTTCTGCAGGAGATGCGTCACCTCATAGTGCGTGTGTTCGAGTGTCCAGACTGTGACCAGTTTGTCCAGTTCATCCTGGTTCTTCCATCGGGAATAGCCGTCGGCGAACCTCGTGTCACCAGCCCACTCCGGGTTGCCCGCCACGCTGCAGAAGGCGGCCCATTCCTCGTCAGTCGCAATAGCGATACTGACCCACTTGTCATTGCCCCGGCACCTGTAGCAGTTGTGGGGCGCCATTATCCTGTCTCGGTTGCCCGAACGCGTCTGCACCCTGCCGTTCATCACGAAGTCCATGATTGCGTCGCCTGTGAACACGGCCAGGCTCTCCACGGACGAGAGGTCAATGTACTGGCCTCGCCCAGTCTCCTGGCGGTGTACCAGGGCAGTAAGGATGGCGAAGGCGCTCGTCGTAGCACTCATCAGGTCGGTTGAGCCCGTCATCGGATTGGGCGGGCCGTCGCTGTAGCCGGTGAGGTGCGTCAGGCCGCTGTAGGCGGCGAAGCTGGGCGCATAGCCGCCGTAGCGATTGAGCGGGCCTTCGCTCCCGAATGCGGACGAGGACAGCATGATGATGTCCGATTTGACTTTCTTCAGTTCCTCGTAGCCGAGGCCCAGCTTGTTCATCGCTCCCGGACGCATGTTCTCGCTGGCCACGTCGCTGATCTCGATAATCTTCTTCGCCAGAGTCACTGCGGCGGGCTTCTTGAGGTTCAGGGTTACCGAAAGCTTGTTCAGGTTGATGCTGTTGAAGACCGGAGACAGGTTGACGCCTTCGAACGCTTGACCGATGGTCAGTGTCATGTGCCTCGAAGGATCGATCCTTGCCGTGCTCTCGATCTTGATTACCTCGGCTCCGAGGAAAGCCAGAAGGTCGGTCGCGTAGGCACCAGCCCATAGCCAGCAGAAGTCCGCTACTCTGACTCCCTCTAACGCAGAACCCTTCATAACGGGGATACCTCGCCTCCTATATGCATCCGGACTCTCTGAGCTTCACCAGGTCGTCCTTCGTGTACCCCAGCCGCTCGCAGTAGATCGGCTCGTTGTGCTCTCCCAGAAGCGGCGCCGCATGCCGGGCCTGCCAGGGAGTCTCGGAGAAGCTGTATGCAGCGGTCGGATAGGTGAGCCTGCCCGCCTCGGGATGGTCGACAGCTTTGAAGAAGCCTCTGGCCTCCATCTGGGGCGACTTCACCAGGTCTTCGGCGGTGTTCACCGGCGCGGCGGCGAGGGCCTCACGTTGCAGGCTGTGGAAGAGGTCTTCCTTGTCGTACTGCTGCATGAACTCCTCTACCCTGGGTGTGATCTCGTCGCCATGGTGGTGACGGCTCAGCCACAGTGCGTATCGCTCGTCCTGTGCCCAGGCGGGACTTCCCATAAACTTGACCAGGTCGTTCCACTCGCGGTCCGTGAGAGCGGATACATGTATGTATCCATCCCGACACTGCATGGGAAGCGGCATGAGAAGAGGACGCGCCAGCCTGTTCCTTACTACGTCCACATTAGCGACCATGGCGATCTCGAGGAGCGCCATGGTCATGAGCATGTCCTGTTTGGAGAGGTCTATGTGCTGGCCGATGCCCGTGGCCCTCATATGGTAGGCCGCCGCCAGGGTGGCGCAGGCTGCGCCCAGACCGCATATGCACCCGGCCTGGATACCACCGCTCATCAGCGGTTCCCTTGCCAGGTCAGGTGACTGGATGGGCAGCAGGTATCCCTCGCCGCCCGCGTGGAATGAGTTGAGTTCTCGGGCCTTGAAGTCCTTGTAGGGACCGGTCTGACCGAAAGGCGTGATCGACGTCACGATGAGCCGCGGGTTGACAGCCCGGAGTTGCTCGTAGGTCAGGCCGAGTTCTTGTGCCAGGTCCGGCGGGAGGTCTTCGATCAGTATGTCCGACTGCTCCACCAGTCGTCTGAAAACGTGCCGCCCGCTGGTACTGGTGACATCCAGGCTGATGCCCAGCTTGTTGGTGTTGAGGTACAGGAAAAGCCCGCTTCTATCGAGGTCCGGCGTGTCATTGAGGAACGGGCCCGTGCGCCTGGCAGAATCGCCGGTCGCAGGCTCCTCTATCTTGACTACTTCTGCGCCGAGGTCCGCCAGCAGCTTGCCGCAGTAGGGGCCGGCGACCCTGGAGCTGAGTTCCAGCACCTTCAGATGACTCAGGGCGGTGTCCGGCATCAGTTCGTCATGCTCCGTAGCCCAAGGGGCATGCCAGCATTGCGCTCACAAGGCCACATTTTACCACATAAGACACGTCATATGGTGCCGACCTCGGCTAGCGCCCTTATATTCTCGCTCGAAAGACCGAGTTGCTCGCCGAGCACTAGGCGGTTGTGCTCGCCCAATAGCGGAGCGGGTCGAGCGTACTTCACCGGCGTCTCTGACAGCCGGTAGGCCACCGAGGGGTACTGCAACCGGCCTGCAACCGGATGCTCAATATCCACGAAGAAGCGCCGTGCTTCCAGTTGCGGCGATTTCACCAGGTCTTCCGACGTATTCACGGGGGCCGTCGACACGGCAATGCTCTGGAGTTCGCGGAACAGGTAGTCCTTGTCGTACTGCCGTATCCACTCCTGGATGCCTTCGTTGATCTCCTCTGCACGCTGCCAGCGCCTGGCCATGTCGCTGAATCCTTCGTCCTTGGCCCAGTCGTCCCGACCCATGAACTGAATGAGTGACTGCCAGTCGCGGTCACCGAAGGCGGATAACTGCACGTAGCCGTTCCTGCATTCGAGAGGTACCGCCGTGATGGCAGCCCGGCGATGTCTGTTGCGGACTGTCCCGCTGTACGTGTACATCGCGACTTCAAGGCCCACCTGCGTCATGAGCACATCCTGCTTGGAGACGTCAACGTGCTGTCCTTTCCCTGTTACCCTGCTGCGGTAGGCCGCAGCAAGGGTCGCGAGGCAGGCGCTCAATCCGCACATGCAGTCTCCGACGAGGCCGCCGCCCCTGACCGGTTCTCTGTCCGGGAAGTCGGACTCGATTGGCATCATGAATCCCTCTCCGCCGGCATGAACGCAGTTCAGCTCTCGTCCCCGGTATTCCCCGTAGGGCCCGCTCCGCCCGTAGGGGCTGATCGACGTTACGACCAGGCGGGGATTGATTCGGCTCAGTTCTTCGAAAGTAATCCCGAGTCTGCAAGCATCCGAAAGCGGATAGTCCTCAACGAGGACATCGCACCGCCTTACCAGTTCACGGAATACATGTCTGGCGGCCTGAGAGTGCATATTCAACGTGATGCTGAGCTTGTTCGTGTTGAGGTAAAGGAACAGGCCGCTGGTCTCCTTGTCGGGGGAGTCGTGCAGGAAGGGCCCTCTCTGACGTGCCGGGTCGCCTCTGCCCGGCTCCTCGACCTTGATAACCTCCGCGCCGAGGTCGGCGAGCAGCTTGCAGCAGTACGGACCCGTGACCATACTTGTCAGTTCCAGTACCTTGAGGTGTCCGAGCGCAGTTCGTGCCAAACTGATCCTCCGGTGGGGAATGCCCGGTGTGAGGCCTACTCTATGACCTGTTCCTCGCGCAGCCGCTCCAGTTCGGCCGCTGAGTAGCCGAGCAAATCCGAGAGTACCTCGTCCGTGTGCTCCGCCCAGAGCGGCGGCCTGCGACGAACCTCTGCCGGTGTGCCCGAGAGCTTGAATGGGGTATTGAGCAGCCTGATCCTTCCCAACTTCGGGTGGTCAACCTCCACGACCGCCTTGCGATGCCGGAAGTGGGGGTCCGTGAACATGTCGTCGAAGTCATACGCGGGCGCCACGCTCACATCCGCTTCGTCCAGCAGCCTGACCCACTCATCCCTGTCTTTGGTGGCGAATACAGAGGCGAAGGCTTCGTACATCTCCTTTTGCCTCTCAAAGCCATCGAACTGAGTGGCTACATACTCCTCGCGGCCCACCAGCTTGCAGAAGTTCTCCCACAACCAGGGCTCGAAGCAGCCGACCGTGAAGTACTTGCCGTCGCCTGCTCGGTATATGTTCATGCACGCCATGTCGCTGCCCGTGAGCATCTCGGAACGCTCCGATCTCTTGCCGGTAAGGAGGTACTCCGGCCCGTCAATCCAGTGGTAGAACAGAGCGCCGTCGGTTATCGATACGTCCAGGTGCTGTCCTTTGCCGGTAGTCACCCGAGAGTAGAGGGCGGCGCATATCGCGATAACGGCCTGGGTAACCCCACCGAGGAGATCGGCTACGGACGGAGACTGGAGATAGACGGGCGGGCCGTTCCTGCTGCCCGTAAGTCCTACGATGCCGGAAGCGCCCGCGAAGTTGATCTCGTGACCAGTCCTCTGCGCGTAAGGGCCGTCCTGACCGTAGCCGGTTATCGAGCAGTAGATGATTCTAGGGTTCAGCCGGTTGACGCTTTCGAAATCGAGGCCCCGGCGCTTCAGGACTCCCGGCCTGTTGGCCTCTATGAGGACGTCGATATTCTCGATCAGCCGGTTCAGGATGTCCTTGCCTTCGTCCTTCTTGAGGTTGAGCGCGATGCTGCGCTTGCCGCGATTGTGTCCTACGTAGAGCGCGCCGCTGTCCTCCGAGACAACGGGCAGACTACTCACAAACGTGGGGACCTCGACGACAATGACATCCGCGCCGAGGTCACCCAGAATCATTGAGCAGTATCTGCTTGGTCCGTATTTCGACAGGTCAAGGACCTTCACGCCTTCCAGGGGACCCATTCGTCACCATCCGACTGTTTGCAGTCAGTATAGCAGCAGGCACGGGGTGCAGAACAGCCAGCGAGGGACTCTTGCGAACGAGCATTCGACAGGTCGATGGTCGCATAGATGCGTCTGTGAGCACCACGCCCATCAGATCGCGCATGACACCCGTTTCCGCTCTGGCGTATAATTGTTGAAGCCGCTTGACTAATCGTGAAGCGCCTGCCAACCGGGAGGAAGACATGGCTCAGTTCGGCCGCGACTGGTTCGACCGTATGGTCCACGAGGAGATGAGTCAGCTCCTTGAGCACTTCTCGGGGGCCAAGCCTCCCTCAGTGCGATTCGCTCCGGCAATCTGGGAACCCCCCATCGACATGTACGAGACCCCTGATGCCGTGGTGATTGTAGTCGAACTGGCGGGAGTGAGTGAAGACAACGTCGAAATCGTGATCGACCGCAGCAGCTTCACCGTCCGCGGGAACCGCAAGCGCACGGAGCAACTCGCGGAGAAGCGGGCATACCACCGTATGGAGATCCCGAGCGGACCTTTCCGACGGACGGTCAGCGTGCCCGTTGCCGTCGAGCCCTCCGGCGTGAAGGCGACTTGCGAGAGGGGCTTCGTTAGGGTGGTGCTGCCGAAGGTCAAGTCAACCAGAATCAAGGCCGTTGACGAGGGCTCCAGGTAGTCATTACACGGAGCAGGAGCACTGGCATGACATCGAACGAGGTGCCGTCTCAGGACGTTGCAGAGGTCGAGATACCGCGGGTTCTTCCTGTGCTTCCAAGCAAGGAAATAGTCGTCTTCCCATCGCTGATCATCCCGCTCGCGGCCAATGAGGAGAAGACGATCCGGTTGATCGATGATGCCGTGGCCGGCGACAAGATGCTCGCTGTCTTCGCCCAGCGCAGGGATGTGGAGGAGCAGCCTCCCGACAACATGTACGGCATCGGTACAGCGGCAGCAATAGCCCGGATGGTCAAGACACCCGATGGCACAATCCGTGCGCTCCTGCAGGGTCTGAAGAGAATCAGGCTGCTTGAGATAGAGAGCAGAGAGCCCTACAGCAAGGCCCGTGTGGAGATCGTCGAGGAGGACAAGTACGAGAGAACTTCTGAGTTCGAGGCGGCTCTGAGGAACATCCAATCCCAGTTCCAGAAGGTTGTAAGCCTGTCGCCCAATCTTCCCGACGAGTTGGCCGTAGCGGCTTCGAACATAGAGGATCCCGGTACGGTGGCCGACTTCATCGCAGCGCACATCAACCTGAAGCTGGAGGAGAGTCAGGACATCCTGGAAACCCTGGATGTCAGGAAGCGCATCGACAAGCTTACCGGCTTCATTGGTCGCGAGCTGGAGATACTCGAACTGGGCAGCAAGATACAGTCCCAGGTCAAGACAGAGATGGACAAGGCCCAGCGCGAGTACTTCCTGCGTGAGCAGCTCAAGGCGATACAGAGAGAGCTGGGCGAGACCGATGAGCGGTCCGCCGAGATCAACGAGATCAGGGAGCGGGTCGAGCAGGCGGGCATGCCCGAGGAGGCCCGCAAGGAGGCTGAGCGCGAACTCGACCGGCTGGCGAAGATGTCACCGCAGGCTGCGGAGCATACCACCGCGCGCACTTACCTGGACTGGCTCACCGCACTTCCGTGGTCGAGGAGCACCGAAGACAACCTCGACGTGTCGCGCGCCCAGAAGATACTGGACGAGGACCACTACGACCTGGACAGGGTCAAGGACCGGATACTGGACTACCTGGCTGTGCGGAAGCTGAAGGGCGACATGAAGAGCCCGATACTGTGCTTCGTGGGTCCGCCCGGCACGGGCAAGACATCCGTAGGCCAGTCAATCGCCCGCGCTCTGGGACGGAATTTCATACGCATGTCGCTCGGCGGGGTCAGGGATGAGGCCGAGATCAGAGGACACCGCAGGACCTATGTGGGAGCATTGCCCGGCCGGATTATCCAGGGGATCAGGCGGGCAGGGTCGAACAACCCCGTCTTCATGCTCGACGAGATAGACAAAGTGGGCGCCGACTTCCGGGGTGACCCGTCGGCGGCGCTGCTGGAGGTGCTGGACCCCGAGCAGAACTTCGCCTTCAGCGACCACTATCTCGAGGTTGCGTTCGACCTGTCCAAGGTCATGTTCATCACCACGGCCAATGTAATGTACACGATACCGCCCGCCCTGCAGGACAGGATGGAAGTGCTGGAACTGCCCGGCTACACGGAGCCCGAGAAGCTGAACATAGCGAAGCAGTTCCTGATTCCCAAGCAATTGAAGGAACACGGGCTCACCAGGACCCAGTTGCGCATTACGGACGAGGCCATACTGGGAATAGTAAGACACTATACGAGGGAAGCCGGCCTGCGGAACCTGGAGAGAGAGATAGGTACGCTGTGCCGCAAGGCGGCCCGGCGTATTGCCGAGGGCAAGAGGAAGAGAATCACAGTCAAGCCCGGACACCTGAAGGATATGCTGGGCGTCCAGAGATACAGGTTCGAACTGGCCGCTTTGAAGGACGAGGTCGGCGTAGCTACCGGACTGGCGGTCACTCCCACGGGCGGGGATGTCTTGTTCGTGGAGGCGAGCCTGATGCCCGGCAAGGGCAATCTGACTCTGACAGGCCATCTGGGAGATGTTATGCAGGAGTCGGCCAGGGCTGCGCTAACCTATGCCCGCTCGCATGCCGATGCGCTGGGGACGGACCACAACTTCTACGCAGAGAACGATGTCCACATCCATGTCCCGGCGGGCGCCATACCCAAGGACGGTCCGTCGGCGGGAATCACCATGGCCGTCGCTCTGGTATCGGCGATCACCTGCCGTCCGGTACGGAAAGACGTTGGTATGACCGGTGAGATCACGCTTCAGGGCAAGGTCCTGCCTATCGGAGGTATCAAGGAGAAGGTCCTTGCGGGGCACAGGGCGGGCGTGAAGGAGATAGTCCTTCCGAAGGACAACGAGAAGGACCTGGTGGAAGTCCCCGACTCGATAAAGGGCGACCTGAAGTTCGTATTTGTTGAGCACATAGGCGAGGTGCTCAAAGAAACATTGCAGCCGGCTGCTGCCTAGAACGCTTGCCGGTGCCGCCCGAAACCCGGCAAGACGTCAAAGCCTATTGCTTCTTCTTGCGCTTCTGGCCCAGGACCCGCAGCTTCTTGATCTGGCCCCTGAAACCCAGGCTGCTGTGCAGCCTCTCCCGTATGTAGTCAATAAGTTCGTCGGCCGTCTGGTGGCTCGCCCACCTCTCGTCAAGTGCCAGGGTCACCTCGAAAGTGATCTCTATGTTGGGCATCTCCTAAACCCACCTCTCACTTTGATGCACTATCGCCAGGGCCGTGACGCGCGACTCAAGTGTGAAACCGAAGCTACTCTCGACGTACCTTCGCGCGTCGCTTTGAATGGTTTCGCTGCTCGACGAGCAGCGCGTTGATGTCCTCGATCCGGAATCGCCTGTGACCGCCCAGTCCTATCCTGTACGAGTCAATGAGCCCCCGGTCGCTCCATCTCCTCAACGTGTTGCTGTGGACGTTCAACAGCTTGCAGGCCTCTCGCATGGTCAGTACGCTTTCCGGGGTTCCACCTGCTTCATCCGGTCGAGCCATCTTCCGATTGCGTTTCATCGGTCCGCTCCATGCACTTTGGAGTGTAGCGGCGTTGCATGAGAAAGGGCTAAGAAGCGAATTAGAAAAGCATTAGAGCACTCTAGGTCGGTTTGGTCAATGAGTACCCTACGCCTGCCTTGGTACGAATCAGTCTCGGGTTTCCGGGGTCTTCTTCTATCTTGGCTCGAAGGTAGCCTATGTAGACCCGCAGGCTGTCCAGCGCGCCGGGGTAGTCCTCTCCCCAGACTGCCTCCGCCAGCCTGGAGTGGGTGACAACGTTGCCGATGTTTCTCATCAGGCACTGCATAATCCGGCCTTCGATTATGGTCAGGCTGATCTCCCTGCTCCCGTATTTCAACTGGTAGGTCGTGGGGTCGAGTCTCAGGGGGCCCGTGGTTATGGGCGACTCCTCGTCAGTACGCCCCTGCTTCCGAAGCTGCACCTTGAGGCGCGCCAGAAGCTCCTTCTGTCGGAAGGGCTTGGCAATATAGTCGTCGGCGCCCCATTCAAGACCCCGGATAATGTCCGGCTCATCTGCGCTGACCGTCAGGATCATCACCGGTACGGAAGAGAAGAGGCGAATGCGCTTGAGGACATCGAAGCCGTTTACGTCCGGCAGCCCGAGGTCAAGGATAACCACGTCAGGGTCCTCCGTCTCGACCATATCTATGCCCTCTTCTCCGAGACGGCTGGAGATGAGCTCCGCCTCGGGCCAGTCCATCTGGAAGGCGAGCGCAATCGAGTCTACGATAGACTGATCGTCCTCGACGATGAGGACTTTGTGAAGCTTTCTGGCTCCGCCCGCATCAGCGGCATGGCCCATTCCGGGCCGGACCGGAAGTGAGAATCCAAATGTTGAGCCCTTTCCCACGCGGCTTCTGACCCATATGTCGCCGCCGTGGAGCTGCACCAGGGTCTTGCACAGGGCAAGGCCGAGCCCGAGCCCGCTCAGGTGACCGCGGTCGCTGTCCAGGCGCTGATAGGGCTCGAACAGTCTCTCTCTCTCGTCTTTCGGTATTCCCGGTCCGGTATCTCGCACTTCGACGGCAATCACTCCGTCTCGCTCCCTGGCGGCAAGCTGTATCCTGCCGTCACTGGGAGTGAATTTCAGTGCGTTGCTCATAAGATTCATGACTACCTGCTGGAGCCGGTTCGAGTCTCCCTCTACGAGCGGCAGGGACTGGGGCAGCTCGACGTTCAGGGATTGGCCCTGGCTCGCTGCCATGGGCGCCATGTTCTCCGCGACGTCCCTGAGCAGTCTGAGGATGTCCACCGGTTCGACCTTCAGCTCCAGCATCCCGACTTCGCCGCGCGCGAGGTCCAGTAGTTCGTCGATTCTCTCGTTGAGGTTGGAGGCGCCGCGACCGATGTTCCTGGCAAGGCTCAAGAGCGGTTCGTCCGTCAGCTTGGCCATCAGGGAATCGCTGGATGCGAGTACCGAGGTGAGAGGGGTCTTGAGTTCGTGGGCAAGGGTCCGGGTGAACTCGACCCTTTTCCTCATTTCAGCCTCGATCTGCTGCCGCAGTTCCTTCTCCTGCTCGTACATCTGCTGGAGCTTCTCCTGCTGGCGTTTCCGCTCTGTGATATCGCGGAAGTTGACGACAATGCCGCTGACAACTGGGTCTTCGAGGAGATTCCTCCCCAGGACTTCGAATATGCGCCACGAACCATCTCTGTGCCGCCCTCGCACTTCAACGTGCTGGGTCACGTCCTTGCTTTGAGCGAGCTGTGTGAAGGCCTCGATAGCCCTGGGCATGTCCTCGGGGTGCACGAACTCGAAGGCGTTCTTGCCGATTCTCTCCTCGGGGGTGTAGCCCAACACGCGCTTCATGGAGGGGCTCTGATACCGGGATGTCCCGTCTTTGTTGAGGATGACTATGGCATCGGAGGAGTTCTCGATCAGCGCCCGGAACCGTTCCTCTGATTCTATCAACCCGAGTTCAGCGGTCTTGCGCTCTGTGATATCCCGCATGATCCCAGTGAATGCGATAACCTTGCCGCGCTCATCGTACCTGGGCAGAGTCCTGCAAGCGGCCCAGATGACTCTTTCTTCCCTGTCCAGCCATCTGAATTCGATGTCCCTGAAGACCCCCCTCACATCCTCCAACCTTTCCCCCTCCAACACGCGCCTTATGCTGTCCAGCAACTGGGGCAAATCATCGGGGTGGACGAACTCGCTGATGTTGTGGCCGATCACTTCTTCAGGACTGCGGCCCGTGAACCTGTCAACAGCGGAGTTCGAGAAGAGAATCCTGCCTTCCGTGTCTATTGTGAATATGATGTCGTTGACGGAGTCGACCAGTTCGCGGTACTGGGCCGCGGAGGTCTCGAGCTCGCGGAGCCGCCCTTCTACCGATTCCAGTTCGCGTTGAAGGTCTGGTTTGGTCTTCCTGCCGTCTGACTTCTGAGACATGACTTGAACTCGACCTCGACAGGCCCGAGTGATTCCTCCAGGTGACTCGCATTTTACACCAGCAGCAAAGCAGCTACAAGCACACCATTCCTGTGCGAGCTATCCGCCGGATTCGCCAAGACCGCCATCCATATTTGGACGCTTTTCTTGATGCAAATGTTTGCAAAAGCCATTGGTCTATGATATCATTTCGTGTGGGTCAACTGCCTGACTACGGCAACACGATGGAGGTCTCCTTGAAGACAAAGATGGCACGATCGCTGGTGGTTTCCCTGCTCATCGCGAGTCTACTGATCATCGGTATTGCCGGCTGCTCCGGGACGGATGAGGGCAAACTGAGCGTGGTAACGAGTACTTCCATGCTTCAGAGAATGGTCGAGCGATTGGGCGGCGACCTTGTGGAGGTGGTGAACATAATACCGCCCGCCCAGTGTCCCGGCCATTTCGATGTGGGTGCACGAGATATCATGCAGCTCGCTGACGCCGATCTCTTCTTCATGCACGGATGGCAGGGCGAGAAGTTCACCGAGGAACTGATAGAGTCTGCGGAGAACGAGGATCTCATTCAGGCCGTGATCAATGTGCAGGGCAACTGGATGACGCCGCCGGTACAGGTGGAAGCCGCGGACGTCATAGCCGGCCACCTGTGCGAGGTCGATCCTGACCACTGCTCGACATACGAGGATGCCGCCGCGACATACAATTCGGCCGTTGAGGCCAAGGGTGAGCAAGTGAAGGCTCGTGTTGCCGGTGCCGGCCTGCAGAACGTGCAAGTCATGTGTGCCGATATGCAGTTCGGCTTTGTCAACTGGCTGGGCCTGGATGTCATCGAGACATACGGTCGTCCCGAGTCGTTCACGCCTCAGATGCTGATGGATCTGGTTGACGCTGGCAGGGAGGCCGGCGTGGCTCTGATAATCGACAACCTGCAAAGCGGCAAGGATGCGGGGGCGGCCCTGGCCGAAGACCTCGAGTGCGAGCGAGTCATACTGACGAATTTCCCTGGCGGCTTCGAGGGAACCGAGACCTGGGAGGACGCGCTCGACTACAACGTTGATCAGATACTGGCAGCCATTTCCGCCTAGGGTGGAAGGAGACTGATATGCCGTGCAATGCGCCTGAAGGGATCGCAATAGACATCAGAAATGCTGTGGTGTCCTACAGAGAGGACATTGCGCTGAGGGGCGTGAGCCTGCAAGTTGAGTGCGGGGAATTCGTTGGAATCGTGGGTCCGAACGGGGCCGGCAAGACCACCATACTGACAATCGTCAACGGCATGGGCAGGCTGCTGAGGGGAGACGTCCGCGTCCTCGGTGAGAACGTGGGCAGAGGAAACGGCCACTCGCTTCGCAGGAAGGTGGGCTATGTCGCCCAGGTGGAGAGCATCGACCCCCGGATGCCGATGAATGTCCGGGAGGTGGTCATGATAGGCAGGTACGGGCTTCTGGGGTTCCTCAGAAGCCCGGGGAAGAGGGACTGGGACGTTGTCGATGAGATGCTGGAACTAGTCGGCATGACGCACCTCGCGACACGGCCCATCGGCCACCTATCGGGCGGTGAGCAGCAAAGGGTTGCCATAGCCCGGTGCCTCGCCCAGGAGCCCAAGATACTTCTGCTTGACGAGCCAACCGCCTCACTCGATTGGAGGGCCCAGAGCGAGATACTGGAGCTGGTGAAGCTGATTCACAATACGCGCCATCTGACTACCCTCTTCGTTACCCATGACCTTGGCTGTCTCCCCGTTGCATGCAGTCGCGTCGTGCTGATGAAGAACGGGCTGATATGGGAGCAAGGAAATCCCAACGACTTGCTGACCGACGAGAGACTGAGCGCACTCTACGATATGCCTCTGACGGCCGTGCGGAAACGCCGGGAAGAGGCTGCGACGGCTGTATCATAGCGTACAGGGAAGCACGACTTGACCTTGAACCTGGACAAGCCACTACCCTCCGAAGCCGGGCAGATACCAGCCCGCCGGGAGCGAATCGGCGTGCGGTTGCCCACCAGACTGCTACCCAGGAACCGCCTCGTAGTCCTGCTGCTCGCGGCCATGGTGTGTGGCGCCGCTACATGGGGCATCCTCCAGATTCCGTACCCGTTCATACAGAACGCGATGTTCTCGGCCCTGCTTGCGGGGATCGCCTGCTCCACAATCGGCGTTTTCGTCGTGCTGCTTCACATGCCCTTCATAGGCGTGTGCATGGCGCACGCGGCGTTCGCCGGAGCAATGCTTGGACTGTGGCTGGGCTTCAGTCCATTAGTCGTGGCCTTCGGCTTCTGCCTGCTGGCGGCGGCAATCGTTGGTCCTCTCGCGGACCGGGGCCAACTGAATCCGGATACGTCTCTCGGCGTTGTTTTCTCGCTGATGCTTGGCCTGGCCTTCCTGTTCATGGGCCTCATGTCGAGCACTGAATCGGGTGTCCGCGACCTGCTGTGGGGCAGTATCCTGACTAACCAGAGGGGCGATGTCATTCTCCTGGGTGTTGTGACGGCGGTGGTTGTCGGTGTGGTGGTACTCTTCTTCAAAGAGATCCAGGCAACGATCTTCAATCGCCAGATGGCTGCGGCGGTGGGCATAGCCTCGACCGTCATGCTCTATGGAGTTCTCTTCCTGACCGGGGCGACGATAACCGCGTCGCTGCAGTCGGTGGGCGGACTGCTCATCTTCAGCCTAATACTCAACCCGGCGGCGGCTGCCTATCAACTGACCTACAGCATGAAGAGGATGTTCATCCTGTCGGCCCTGTTCGGGGTCCTGTCGGGGTGGATGGGGTTCCTGATGTCCTACCTTCTGGACTGGCCGACCGGGGCGACGATTGTCATTACCTCGTCCATCATCTTCCTGATAGCCCTTCTTCTCTCGCCGAAGAGGAAGGTCAAGAGATGGCAGCAGGAGGTCTCAACCGACGATGTCTAGGGCTTTCTTCAACGGCAAGGCTGCCACATGGGATCAGACCGTGGCCGAGAAGGACGAAACCAAGCTCCGGGAGATGGCCGGCTGGCTGTCGATACGGCCGGGGTCAACCGTGCTCGACGTCGGTACCGGCACGGGCGTGTTTCTCCCTTACCTTGCCGCCGTCGTCGGCGGTGACGGCCGGATAGTCGCCGTGGATGTGGCGGAGAGAATGCTCAGGCTGGCTGTTGCGAAATCGCTCGCTGGGAACCTGCGTTACGTCCAGGCGGGTGCTTCCCGTCTTCCCCTTCCCGACACCTATTTTGACGCGGTGGTCTGCTATTCGAGCTTTCCCCATCTGACGCCGCTAGAGGAAACTCTGCGCGAGCTCAATCGAGTCCTTGTTCGAGGCGGACGCCTGCTCGTCTGCCATACCTCCAGCCGGGAGAAGATCAACGGGATTCACAGGTCGATGGCCCCCGTGTCGGACCATCTCATCCCCGATGAGTCTCAGATGGAGAGCCTGCTCGAGGGAGCCGGCTTCGGAGAGGTGGTGGTCGAGGACCGGCCCGACAGCTACCTCGCATCTGCAATGAAGTCCACATAAAGCTTCCATCCTGCCAGGGTTCGACAGCCCCGGATTGCCCCTTGTCTCCGCCAACGGAAGCTGCTACAATTGTTATTGTGAGAATGAGAATCAACCGCAACTCCGTACGCAGCATGGGCAACCGGCCGGTTACGGCACAGAGACAGCTACTGCTGGGGATTCTCCAGGAGACGAAGGGGCACCTGGATGCCAAGGAGTTGTACCGTAAGGCAGTGCGCCGGGACCCGCGTATCAGCCTGGCCACCGTGTATCGTAACCTGCGCCTCTTCAAGGAACTCGGGCTGGTCGACGAGAGACGCCTGGACGAGGGGCACAGCCGGTACGAGTTGAGGCGGTCGTCCGAGCACTATCACCTGGTTTGTACTTGCTGCGGGCGCGTGGTCGAGTTCACAAGCCCTCTGGTCTCCAGGCTGATGTCCGAGGTCGAACGCAATCGCCGGTTCTGGGTATCGAGGGCTGTGTTACACTTAGAAGGGTGCTGCGCCAACTGCGCGCACGAGAGGAATGAGAGGGTTGATGGTAGCGACTGACGCCGAGCAGGAGCAGATCACAGCCGAAGTCCGTAAGGCGCTGAAGAGGTACGGGAAGAAACGGCGATACCTGGGACCGCTGCTGCAGGATGTTCAGAAGAGGCTGGGCTACATACCGGAACAGGCCATGACGGAGATCGCGAGGCATCTGGGCATCCCCGAGGTGGATGTCTATGGCGTCGTGACGTTCTACAACCAGTTTCGCCTCAACCCGCCGGGAAAGCATTCTGTTCGTGTTTGCCTCGGTACGGCCTGCCACATGAAGGGAGGGTACATAGCTCTGGACTCGTGGAAGCGACGCCTCGGCATAGGCGCAGGAGAGACCACCGAGGATCGCGAGTTCGATCTGGATACGGTGGCCTGTGTGGGCTGCTGCACAATGGCCCCTGTAACTGTCGTGGACGACGAGGTCCACGGGCATGTCACTCCCACCAGGGTCGACGGCATTCTCCTCTCATATCGACTGAACAACGGCGAGGACGGCGGAGACGGAAAGTGACACTGACAGCTTCGGCCGATGTAGCTGCGGCCTTTGACAGAATCAAAGAGGAGTCGCGGGCTCGGTCTCAGGGCGTGTGGGACGGCGCCAGGCCGATTGTGGCCGTTGGCACTGCCACATGCGGCAGGTCGGCGGGAGCACTTGAGACGCTGCAAGCCTTCAAGGACGAGGTTGCGAAGAGAGATCTTGATGTCGAGCTTCTGGAAGTCGGCTGCATGGGCCACTGCTACGCCGAGCCACTTGTCGTAATCTCGAAACCCGAGTATCCGCCGATTGTGTACGGGTACGTCACGCCTGAGATCGCCCGCAGGCTGGTGCAGGACTACCTGGAGGGCGAGGACTTCTCGCCCGAGTTCATGCTCGGTGCGATGGAGGCAAGCGACCTGATTCCGTCGATACTCGACCAGCCCCGTTTCGCCTACGAGAAGCAGATCGTTCTCGAAAACGTCGGGCGGATCGACCCTTTGAATATCGACCACTACGTCTCCAGGGGCGGTTACGGGGCGCTCGCGCGTGCCCTGCAGATGCGACCCGAAGACGTCATCGAGGTAGTCAAGAGGTCAGGCTTGAGAGGAAGGGGCGGAGCAGGCTTTCCGACAGGCGAGAAGTGGGAAACGTGCCGGGCTGCGCGCGGGAAGACCAGGTACGTCATATGCAATGCCGATGAGGGAGACCCGGGCGCGTTCATGGACAGAGCCATTCTGGAGAGCGACCCGCATTCTGTGGTCGAAGGCATGGCCGTGGCCGGCTACGCAGTCGGGGCGAAGCACGGCTACATTTACGTTCGCGCGGAGTACCCGCTGGCTGTGAACAGGGTCCAGACGGCCTTGGCGGAAGCTCGTCGGGTAGGACTACTGGGGAAGAACGTGCTCAACAGCGGCTTCTCGTTCGATGTGGAGGTATACCAGGGTTCAGGCGCTTTCGTGTGCGGAGAGGAGACCGCGCTCATCGCCTCGCTCGAAGGAAGGTCGGGAATGCCCAGGCACAGGCCCCCGTTCCCGTCCACTGTCGGGTTGGAGGGCAAACCCACGCTCATAGATAATGTGAAGACCGTCGCTTATGTACCGCGCATTCTCAATGTAGGGGCCGAACGGTTCTCTTCTGCGGGCACCGAACAGAGTCCGGGCACAGCGGTCTTCGCGCTGGCGGGCAAGGTCGTGAACACGGGTCTGACCGAGGTGCCGATGGGTACGACGCTGCGGGACATCGTCTACGGTGTTGGCGGCGGGATCCCTGGCGCCAGGAGATTCAAGGCGTTACAGACAGGCGGGCCGTCCGGCGGTTGCCTGCCCGAGTCGGCGCTCGACCTGCCGGTGGATTTTGAGTCCCTCCGGGACGCAGGGGCGATGATGGGTTCCGGTGGGATGGTGGTGCTTGACGAGGACGACTGTATGGTCGAGATTGCCCGGTACTTTCTGGAGTTCACCCAGCGCGAGTCCTGTGGCAAGTGCACGATGTGCCGGCTGGGGACCAAAGAGATGCTGGATATCCTCACTCGCATTACGAAGGGCGAGGGTCGGATGGAGGACCTCGACGCCCTTCAGGAGCTGGCAGAAGACATCAAGGATGGCTCGCTCTGCGGGCTGGGAAGGACTGCGCCCAATCCGGTCCTCACCACACTGCGCTACTTCCGGGACGAGTATGAGGCGCACATCAAGGAAGGCCGCTGTCCGGCGTTGATGTGCCAGGATCTCATCACGTACTATATTCTCCCCGAGAAGTGCGAGCGCTCCTGCGATGCCTGCGTCGGCACTTGTACCGTTGAAGCCATATACTCGAACAGGAAGGGGATCAAGGTAATCGACCAAGAGAAGTGCGTGAAGTGCAACACCTGTCTGGAGGCTTGCCCGCCGCAGTACAATGCTGTGGTCAAGCTTTCCCCTCCCAGTGAGGTTCCCGCTGTGAAGGACGAGAAGTGAAGAAGGTATCGCTGACGATAGATGGCAAGAGGGTCGAGACGCCCGCCGGGGAGAAGCTTTTGTGGGTGGCTCTGGACAATGGCGTATACATACCGAACCTCTGCGCTATCCGAGAGGCGTCCCAGCCGCACGGCGGTTGCCGGCTTTGCTTCGTGGAGATAGAGGGGCGTGCCAGACCGGTGACTGCCTGCACGGAGCCTGTCGAAGAAGGAATGGTGGTCAATACCCGAGGGGAACGGTCGCTGCGACTGGCCCGTACGGCCCTGGAGTTGCTGCTGGCCAATCACGACCTTGACTGCGCGAACTGCGCTCGAAACGGCACGTGTGAGCTTCAGAGGATAGCGAAACGCCTCGGTGTGAAGCTCAACACGGCTCGTTTTCCAAGGAAGGCCAGGGGCCTTCCGATAGACTCCAGCAGCCCGGAATTCGAGTATAATCCAAACAGGTGCGTTCTCTGCGGCAGATGCGTCTGGGTATGTCGCGAGAAGCTGGGAATCGGCGTTCTGGGCTTCGCGGGACGCGGCTTCGACAGGGTGGTGACTACCTTCGAGGGCAGGCCTATTGCAGAGACGCACTGCGAGGAATGCGCCCAGTGTGCGGAGGTCTGTCCGGTCGGTGCGCTCGTGCTGAAGGACCCTGAAAGGGCCAGGGAGGTCTACGGCAAGCAGGGCCCGGCCCGAAGCAAGGCCGGCACCGGATCCGCTGCCTGAGGTAACCATGGGGTTCGAGTCGAGAAACCCGGAATTTGACATAAAGGCTCTGGAGGAAAGAATCGGGGAAATGAGGGCGCGCATACCACCGCATTCCGTTTCGCCCGACATGCTGGAGGAGATCGAGGAGTTGGAAGAGCGCTTGCAGAGGGCGAAGGCTCAGGCGAAAGATGTCTGATGGCGAGGAAGGTAGCAGCGGTAGACTACAACGCTTGTCACCCGGAGCGGTGCGATGGCGGAGTATGTCTGGCAGTGCTGGAGTGCGAACACGGGAGCCTGGTCCAGCCGGAGCCCTATGAGTCGCCGGAGGTGAATCCGGCGAAATGGTGCCGGGGCTGTGCGAAGTGCTCGACGGCGTGTCCCATGAATGCGATCAGGATGGTGTAGAGGAACTCACCAAAGGGAGTCATCGGTTGAAGATATCGATATGCGGTAAGGGCGGCAGCGGGAAGAGCGTGGTGACCTGCCTGCTGGCCGGAGGAATCAGGCGACGGGGATTGGGCGCGGTTGTAGTGGACTCGGATGAGTCGAACTCGGGACTGTACCGGATGCTTGGTCTGGACGAGCCGCCGGTGCCCCTGCTCGAGATCGTCGGAGGCAAGAAGCAGGTGTTCACTGTGCTGGCAAAGGACGCCGGGGTCAGGCCTGCCGCAGACACCAATATCATGCTGCGGGACGAGTTGCATCTGTCCGACGTCCCCGCCGAGCACGTCGTTCGTTCCGACGGCCTCAGTCTCATCGGTGTGGGCAAGATACTTCATTCCTTGGAGGGCTGTGCGTGTCCGATGGGAGTGCTGAGCCGAGAGTTCCTCGGGAAGCTGCGTCTGGGAGACGACGAGGTAGCCGTGGTCGATATGGAGGCCGGCGTCGAGCACTTCGGCCGGGGCGTGGACACAAGTATCGACGCCGTGCTGATCGTCGTGGACCCTTCGTACGAGGCCCTGGAGATCGTCGAGAGGATCGCTGCGATGACGCGCAACATGAGCCTGCGGGGAACATGGGCCGTGCTGAACAAGCTCCCGAATGACGAAGTCGCCCGCAAGCTGGAGACGCAGGTGAACGACCGCGGGGTGCCGGTGATCGGGCTCCTTCGAGCGGACAGCCAGGTGTTTGAAGCCTGTCTCGAAGGTGCGCCGGTGGACTCCGATTTGAACAGGCCTGCGGTCGACGCTATTCTAGATAGTCTGGGGGTCGCGGACAAACGCACAGCCTGATATCGACGGGCGGGCCCGGCAATGGAGGTGGGCAATGTGCCTGGCGAAAGCCTATGAGTTGCCGAAGACAGACAAGGCGATACTCGAAGACATCGCAAGGATGTCCCTTGAGAACGGCCGTATTGAGCTTGAGACCCTCCTCGGCGAAAAGATGGTAGTGGACGGCAGGCTTAAGGAAATCGACTTCATGGGCTCCAGAATCACGATAGAGCCCTGCTAGGCCTTGGGAGGACAGAGTTGTCGGAGCAGGACAAGGAGATGCGGAGTCTGGCCGCCGAGGAGCAGGTGTCCGTCAAGTACGACGAACATGGCAACCGGTGGAACAAGGTATACTTTGGCGGTGGTTCTCATTTCCGGAACTGGCTTGAGCAGGCCGTCGAGCTGCGCGGCGAGGAGAACGTGCAAATAGAAGAGGTGGCTATTCCCGGACTCCGGTGCTACGAAGAAGGCGGGGAGAAGATGTACCGGATCTGGGTAAGAGACGCGAGCCAAATACGTGACCTGGCTTGACGTGCTCAGGCGGAGTCAGGGCGCGAATTCTATGTGACGAAGGCAGGATTAGATGGGCAGGAAGATCGTATCGACCGGGCGGGGCGGCACGGGCAAGACCACGTTCACGGTCCTGGCTGCAAGGTACCTGAGAGAGCCGGTACTGCTGATTGACATAGACCCCGACCAGAGCCTTGCGGATATGCTGGGAGTGGACCTGGAGCAGCAGGGGGTGAGGACGGTCCTCGATGTTCTGTATGATATCCAGAAGAACAAGGGCTACGAAGAGCTGGCGAGCATGCCGATCCCGGAGAAGATCGAGTACCTGTTCGGTACGGAATGCGTCTACGAGGGCGAGCACTTCGACCTGGTGTCGCTGGGAATGAAGTGGACTCAGGGGTGCTATTGCGCCCCGAACAGCCTCCTTAGAGGCATCATTCCGAAGCTGGCGCAGAATTACACGCACACGCTGATAGACGCTCCTGCCGGTCTCGAGCACCTGAACCGCAACGTGACCTCGGAGGTCGACGACCTGTTCCTCATACTGGACCCGACGCTCAAGTCGCTGAAGAACATAGGTCGGATCGAGCGCCTGACCTCGGAGGTGGGCATCCTCTACAGCAACTACTACCTGGTCACCAATTACAGGTTCAATGAAGACATGCAGAAGAGGGTGGTGGAGCAAAAGGACGGCGCCACGCTGCTGGGACGGATAGAATACGACCCGATGATCGAGGAGTACAACATGGAGGGCAAGTCACTTCTGGAACTGCCGGGGGACTCGCCTGCGTGCCGGTCCGTCATGCGCGTTCTGGAGAAGGCCGGCTATGACACGAGATAGGGAAGTCGAATGGTAATCGCGGTCGCCAGTGGAAAGGGTGGTACGGGCAAGACACTGGTGTCGACCAGCCTGGCGCTCTCGTTGAAGGACAGCCGCCGGGTACAGTTGGTCGACTGCGATGTGGAAGAGCCCAACGCGCACCTCTTCCTGCGGCCGGTGATAGCGGGCACCGAGAGCGTATACATACCTGTTCCTTCTGTGGACGAGGCCCGATGCACTCATTGCGGCAAGTGCTCGGAAGTCTGCGCGTACAATGCGCTGGCCGTGACGCCGAAGATGGTGCTCGTATTCGGAGAGCTGTGCCACGGGTGCGGAGCGTGCTCGTATCTCTGTCCTGAGGATGCCATCACTGAGCAGGGCCGGCAGGTTGGAGTTGTCGAGACGGGAGAAGCGGACGGGCTTGCGTTCGTGCATGGCATGCTGAATGTGGGCGAGGCTATGGCACCGCCCGTGATCAGGAAGGCCAAGCTTCAGATTGATCCGGAGGCCACGGTCATACTGGACGTCCCGCCCGGCACGTCATGTCCAGTAGTCGAGTCGCTACGGGACTCCAATTACTGCATACTGGTCACCGAGCCGACGCCTTTTGGTCTAAATGATCTGGAGTTGGCTGTCGGCGTAACGAGAGCCCTCGATGTGCCCTGCGGTGTGGTCCTCAACAGGGCCGGGATGGGCGATGAAAGGATCGAGGACTACTGCTTGAGGGAGGGCATACCCGTCCTGCTGCGCATACCGCTGGACGTGGAGATAGCCAGGCACTACTCCCGCGGGACGACCCTGGTTGAGGGTATGCCCGAGTGGAAGGAGCACTTCGTCAAGGTCTACGATAGAATCGAGCGAGAGGTGCAGGAAGCCGGGGCGGGAACCGGCCGGACGGCGCGATGAAGGAACTCGTGGTAATAAGCGGCAAGGGCGGGACCGGGAAGACGACGATGGTTGGCTCTTTTGCCGCGCTGGCTGATGACAAGGTCCTCGCCGACTGCGACGTAGACGCAGCGGACCTGCATCTGCTGCTGGCGCCCAGAGTCGAGAGGGACGAGGAGTTCTGGAGCGGGCAGGTGGCGGAGATCGATCCCGACAGGTGCACCAGGTGCGGCATTTGCGAGGAACTGTGCAGGTTTCGGGCCATAGAGGACTGTGTTGTGAATCCCCTTGCCTGTGAAGGCTGCGGCTTCTGCTACAATGCATGTCCGGAGAACGCCGTCGCGATGAAGCCGTGCATGGCCGGCAAGTGGTATGTGTCTGAGACGAAATACGGTCCGCTGGTACATGCGAAGCTGGGTATAGCTGAGGAGAACTCGGGCAAGCTCGTGGCTCTGGTGAGGCAGAACGCGAGGTCCCTCGGTGAGGAAAAGGGTCTGGACTGCATAATCACCGACGGGCCGCCGGGCATAGGCTGTCCGGTGATAGCCTCTCTGTCCGGCGCCGACCTCGCGCTGCTCGTGACGGAACCGACGCTGTCCGGGATACATGATCTGGAGCGCGTGCTGGGCACGTGTCGCCACTTCGGGGTACCAGCGGTAGTCTGCATAAACAAGCACGACATCAACCCGGAGAACTGCCGGCGGATTGAGGACTACTGCAGGGGCCAGGGTGTTGAAGTAGTGTCGAAGATACCTGTGGACAACGTTGTGACCGAGGCCCTCGTGAACGGGCTGCCGGTTGTTGAGTACGCGCACAACGGCGCAAGCTCCGACATCGCCGCGCTGTGGGACGCCGTTCGCGGGAGGCTTGGAGCCTAGGGGGAGCGTCATGCCGATATATGATTACAGATGCCGCGATTGCGGCACCGTGTCCGAAGTGCTGGTCCGCGGCGAAGACAGTGCGTCCGCACGGTGTGCAAGCTGCGGTGGCGAGAACCTGGAGCGGCTGTTGACGGCGTCGTACACGATCAGGATGGAGTCCGCAGGGGATGGCGGCCAAACCTGCTGCGGGCGAAATGAACGCTGTGACACGCCGCCGTGTTCGATGGGCGGTGGTTGCCATCACGACCACTGAGGAGGACTGATATGCGCTATGCGATTCCCGTGACCGGTGGCAGGTTGTCCGATCATTTCGGTCACTGCGAGCATTTCGCAATGATAGACGTCGACGATGCCACGAAGACCATAGTCCGTACGGAATACCTGCAGCCGCCCCCTCACCAGCCCGGCGTCCTGCCTGCCTGGCTGGCCGAAGAGGGCGCCAATATCGTTATAGCCGGCGGTATGGGCTCCAGGGCGCAGGGCCTTTTTGCGCAGAACCGCATCGATGTGATCGTGGGAGCGCGCGGCGACGATCCGGAGGCGCTGGTGCTCGCCCATCTTCAGGGTGGGCTGGCTACCGGGGATAACGTCTGTGACCACTAGAGGCCCCGGGGACTCGACGCGGCTCAAGCACTAGAGGCTGCTCAGGCCGATAAGGTCCTTCACGTGGATGTGGCTGCCTTCGTCGATCTGCAGACCTTCCTCGATCAGCCGCAGGACCTCTTCCTTCTCCTCGGGCAGCTTGTACCCGTTGTAGTCCTGCTTGAACAGGGTGATGCGTCGCTTCCTGTCGGTGTACCACGAGTTCAGGAAGTGGTCGAAGCAGAGCCTGCTCGTGACGTTGAGGTTCTCGACGAACGTGCGCAGCTCGATCAGGCGCTCGTGCGGTGATGACAGCGTCAGCAGACCGCTCTTGTAGTCCTCGTAGATGGGCGTGCCCATGCCGGTGACGAACGGCCTCAGCCGTATGAAGTCGGGGTTGCTCTCGTTCAGCACCCTGGCGGTGTTGACGGCATGCTGCTCCCACCTCTCGCGCCCCCCGAGGTCAGGCATCACGTACTCGGAAAGCTCGAAACCAGCCTCCTTTGCCTTCTTGGCGCCGCGGATCTGCTCCTCGGACGTGACGCCCTTGTCGACGATCTTCAGTACCTCGTCATCACCGCTCTCAAGGCCGACGTGCAGCCTGGAGAGTCCCGCCGCACACAACGCCTTCAGGTCCTCGAGTGGCTTCTTGTCGATGGTTTTGGCGCGTGCGTAGGATGTCACGCGCTCGATAGTGGGGAAGGTCTCCTTGAGATAGAGAAGCACCTCCAGCAGCTCATTGGTTCTCATGATGAGGCTGTTCGCGTCCTGCAGGAAGACCGTCTTCGCGCCCATCGCCAGCCAGTTGAATACCACCACGAAGGAGTGACTGGTGTTCAGCCCTCGGTCCTGCCGCACGAGGGCCATGGCGACGTTCTCGTTTACCGCGCCAGCATAACCCAGCTTCCGGGACATGGCCCTGATCGCGTCGGCGATGTACTTGACCGTGTCAATGTCCTTCTTGATATCCTCGACGCTGCGCAGTTCGAACTTCTCGCGACCGTATACCAGCCCATAGCAGAATCGGCACCTGTTCCACGGGCAGTTCCGTGTAGTCCTCAGCAGCAGCGAATGGCTACCGCCCTCGCTTGGCGGCCGGATCGGCCCCAGCTCGAATGTGTGGTCGCTCAGTCTTGCCTCTGCCGTCATGCGCCGCTACCTATCTGAAGAGAGCCTTCAGCTTCTGGCCCCTGCCCAACTGCTTCATCAGCTTTCTCACCTGCCAGTACTGCTTGAGAAGCTGGTTGACGTCCTGAGGAGTGGTACCGCTTCCTCGCGCTATTCTCCGCCTCCGGCTGCCGTCGATGATCGAGGGGTCTGTCCTCTCCCGCGGTGTCATCGACAGTATGATCGCCTCGACCTTCTTCGGCTGCTTTTCATCGATCTCCATCGGAAGCCGCTTCGCTATGCCCGACATGCCGGGCACCATGTCCACGAGCTGGCTCAGCGGCCCCATCTTCCTCACCTGGTTGAGCTGTTCCAGGAAGTCGTGGAGGTCGAAATCGCCTTTGCGGATCTTCTTCTCCAGATCGGCGCGCTTCTCCTGGTCGGAAGCGGCCTCCGCCTTCTCGATGAAGCTGAGGATGTCCCCCATTCCCAGTATCCGGGAAGCGACACGGTCCGGATGGAAGGGTTCGAGGGCATCGGCCTTCTCGCCGACACCGACGAACTTGACGGGCACGCCGGCCACCGAGACTATAGAGAGAGCCGCGCCGCCGCGGGCATCGCCGTCCATCTTGGTGAGTATGACGCCGGTGAGAGGAACCGCCTCCTTGAACTCCTTTGCTATGTTGACGGCTTCCTGACCGGTCATGGCGTCGGCGACCAGAAGCACTTCGGCGGGATGGAACTCCCTGTTGATATCCGCCAGCTCCTTCATCAACTCCTCGTCTATGTGCAGGCGACCGGCCGTGTCGAATACCACGACGCTGGCGGCGATCTCCCTGGCACGCTTCAGTGCGTCCCCGCAGACGGGTAGCGTCTTCCCCTCCTCAACGAAGACAGGGATGTCGAGCTGCTTTCCCAGTGCCGCAAGCTGGTCCCGAGCGGCTGGACGATACGGGTCGGCGCCGACCATGAGCGGCTTCTGCCCGTTCTTGCGCAGGTGAAGCGCCAGCTTGGCTGCGCTCGTTGTCTTGCCCGCCCCCTGCAGACCGACGAGCATAATGATGGTCGGGGGATGGCTGGAGTACGTGAGCTTCTGCTGTCCGCCGCCGAGAATGACGACCAGCTCCTCGTTGACCGCCCTTATGACGTGCTGGGCGGGGCTCAGGCTCTCGAGCACCTCGGCAGTCATGGCCTGCTCCTTTACTCGGGCCACGAACTCCTTGACGACCTTGAAGTTAACGTCGGCTTCGAGCAGAGCGAGCCGCACCTCACGAAGAGCCTCATCGACATCCTTCTCCGTGAGTTTGCCTTTGCTCGACAGCCGTTTGAATACGGCTCCAAGCTTGTCGGACAGCGTCTCGAACATACGTTACCTCTACGGCTATTGTAGACGTGCCGTACGTGGGCGGTCAAGGCTGCACAGCTTGACAAAGGAGGGGGGCTGGTGATAGACTTGCCTGCCGAACGCACAAACTGCTTCGAGAAAGGAGGCAAAATGCCGAAGACGCTCGGAATCATAGCAGTGGTGGTAACGCTGTCGATGCTTGTGGTGGGGTGCAACGGCGCAGGCGGTGTCGGCAATCCGATCGAACTCATACCGGGTGACTCTGATGTCATGGTGTACGTTGACCTGAGCATGATAGAGGAACAGGAAGACCTGGAAAGCCTGTACGGCTCGTCCGGGATGTTGCCTGCGGACCCCGAGACGGCAGAGGATGTGCTGGAGATACTCCAGGGCCTCCAGGAGATGTGGGTCTTCGCGGACCTGGAGGGGGCCACCGCTCTTGAGGCATATGCCGGCATGCTGGTCAAGGGCGATTTCGTCGAGAATGACCTGGTGGCGGAGATAGAGGCAGCCATGGAGGCTGACTTCACCACGGTGGAGTACAAGTCATATGAGATCCTGACTGACGAGACAGGCGAATCAGCGCTGGTGTTCCTGAGCGGTGACACTTTCGTCGTAGGCAGTATGGATGCTGTCGAGGATGCGATCTCGGTGAAGGAAGGGGATGAGCCCGCTGTCGGGGGCAAGCTGCTGAGCACCTACAACTCGCTGAGCAGCGCAGATATGAGGATGGCAATGATTGTCCCACCGGGCGTCATAGATGAGGGCCTCGGGGACGGAATGGGAGGTTTGGAGCTTCCGGGCATGGAGTCGCTGGCGGATATGGAGACCCTGGGTCTGACCGTTGACGAGAGCGGAGGCGACCTTGCCATGGAAGCCCGGATGTGCTTCACCAGCGAGGATTCGGCGCAGGACGTCTACGACCTGATAGAATTCGTGGTGGACCTGCTCGAGATGGGAGCTGAGGATTCCCCCGAGTTGCAGGAACTAGTGGACAATATCAATCTGAGCCAGAGTGGTTCCTGCGTCAACTTCAGTGTGGAGGTATCCGAGTCCCAGGCCGAGGAGCTCATGGAGGGCCTCGGCGGATTCGGTGGTGGGATGCCGTTCTAGTGGCGGCAATCGTGGGAGGTCTCAGGGGGCGGCGCCTCTGGCGCCGCCCCCTTTTCCATGTCCCGCTGCGGGTTGACCTCATTCGGTATGTGGGCTACAATCGTTGCCGAATACTTGATAGCAGGATGGCGATATGAGAAGAGGGATAGCATTGCTCGCTCTGAACCTCGCGGCAGTTGCATTGATGGTGGGATGTGGTACGGGAAGTGGATCGATTGAGCCGCGAGGTCTTGTGCCGGAAGGCGCGGACTTCGTTGCGCGTGTGGATGTTGAGAGAGCGGTCCAGGACGAACACCTTGTCGAGCTCTGGGACTGGTTGGCCGGGCAGCCGGACATGCAGGAGGGCATTGAGCACATAACCATGTTCGTCGGTGAGGAGCCGAAGGAGATGCTTGTGTTCGGCGATGCGCAGATGGAGCCGGCCTTGAGCTTCGAAGAACGTCTCTATCTGGCCTACGCTGTGAGGGGCGAATTCGATGAGGAAGACCTCATAGCGGAGTGGGAGGCCGAGGGACAAGAGTTCGAGATCGGCAGGTACAAGGGCAAGCGCCTCTACGCCGACGAGGAAGACCACTTTGGAATCGCCTCCATGTCGGGTGACACATACCTGCTTGGCGACCTTGTTGCCGTCAGAGATTCCATCGATGTGGCCAAGACAGGCGAGGGGCGGGTGGACGCGGTGTTGACGAATGCTCTCCAGGTGTATGACCAGGCCCTTCTCACAATGGTTGTTTCGATTAGCACGGAGCAGAGAGACGAACTGAGACAGGATCTGACTGCTACGCTCGAGGGCATGCCCATGGCTATCGGGATGCGGGGACTCACGGCCTGGGCCGAGCAGGAATTGCAGGTGATCACTATCGACAAGGACGGCGAGGCGGTCTACCTGATGATGGCCTTCGACTTCACCGGCGCCGAGGCAGCAGAAGAGGCGGGCGGTCTGCTGGAGACCCTGCTTACATTCCTGGAGTTCCTGCCCGAAGGCGAGGGCGTCCCAACGGAACTGATGAAGATTCTGGAGTCAATCGAGGTCGAGATCGCCGGCTCGCTGGTAGAGGTCAATATAGATATGACTGTATCCGAAATACAGTCGCTGATTGATGCGCTCAATCTGTCTGGCAGCGGCGCGCAAGTTGAACAGAAGGCAGGTCCGGGCTCCGGCTACTGGCCGGGCTAGGTCATGTTCAGGCTGATTCAAACGTTGAACAGGACAGTGACGATGTCTCCGTCCTTCACTATGTAGCTCTTTCCCTCAAGCCGCAGGAGGCCCTGTCTGCGGGCCTCCGCCACACTCCCGCATTTGACGAGGTCGTCATAGGCTATGACCTCGGCCCTTATGAAGCCGCGTTCCATGTCCGTGTGTATCTTGCCCGCCGCCCGTTGCACGGTTGTCCCCTCGGTGACTGTCCATGCCTTCAGCTCGTCCGAAGCGGTAGTGAAGAAGGAGATGGTGCCCAGCAGGGAGTACGAGACCTGGACCATGCGATCGAGACCGGACTCCTCGATGCCCATGCCGGCGCCGAACTCGTCTGCCTCCTCGTCCGAGAGCTGAGACAGCTCCATCTCGACCTGCCCGCAAAGAACGACGACATCCAAGCTCGGCCTGCCGTAGCGTGAACGCAGGTCTGCCTCCAGAGCCGATGCTTCGGGGATTTGCCCTTCGCCGATGTTCACGAGTAACAGCATCGGCTTCGCGGTAAGGAAGCGGAAGTTCTCCAGTTCTCTGTATTCCTGCTCTGATATGCCTTGCTCGCGGATTGGCACGTCCTGCTCAAGCGCCGACTTGATCCTAGTCAACAGGGCTTGTTCCTTCGCGGCTGCGTCGCGCTCCTGCTGCCTGGCCCCCTTGAGCGACTCCTTCAGGCGTTCCAGCCTTCGGTCTATCACAGCAATGTCCGAGAAGGCCAGCTCGAGGTCCATCGTCGAGATGTCCCGCTCGTAGTCGACACTGCCCTCCGCATGGGGGACGGTATCGCTCTCGAAGGCCCGTACGACATGGACCAGGGCGTCCGTATTGCTCACGTGGCCCAGATACTGTCCCCTTGGTCCGTCCTGTGTGCCGGGGCCGGCTGCCGGCACGGCAATGTCGACATAGGTTATCTCGGCGGGAACGGTGCGTTTTGGGTTAAGGAGATCGGTGAGAGTGTCGAGCCTGGAATCCGGGACCTTGATGACACCGACGTTGGGTGAGCCATCGTGAGCGGAGTAGTCGCCGGTCTCCGCCGCCCCGTGTGTGAGAGCGTTGAAGACCGTCGTCTTGCCGCTCCTGGGCAGGCCGATTATTCCCAACTGCATCTACTGCCTCCCGTCGCCCGTCGTTTGAATGCTATAATTATAGGGAATATCTTCCCAGGTCGGAATACTCGCCCGGATCACGCCGGGCGGCGAGGTCCACCGCTTGCTTCACATTCTCTACGGCGAAGACGACTTCACCCTGCACGAGACCCTGAAGCGCATGAAGGAGGAGTGGGGTGACGCTGAATCCCTCGCCACCAACACCTCTGTCTGGGACGCAGCAGATGTGGACCCGGAACAACTGGGCTCGGTCTGCAACACCATGCCCTTTCTCGCACCCCGCCGCCTAGTCATAGTGAAGGGCCTCCTCGGTACGTACGAGCGCGGGGACTCCGGGAAGAAGCCGCGGAAGTCGGATGCATCGAAATGGCTGCCCCTGGCCGATTCTGTCAAGACAATGCCCGAGAGCACGGAGCTCGTGCTGATCGACGGCAAGGTCACAAAAGAAAACCCGTTGTTCCCCGTGCTGTCTGCCGTCGCGGACGTCCGCGAGTTCAAGCTCCCGAAAGGCAACGAGCTGAACCAGTGGATTGCCGCCAGGGCAAGAGGCACAGGGTGCAGCATTTCATCCGGCGCGGTCAGGCTTCTGGCCGACCTGGTCACGGGCGACCTCAGGGTGCTGGCGAACGAGATCGACAAGCTTTGTCTCTATGCGGGCGACAGGGAGATCACCGAGGAAGACGTGAGACTGCTCGTCGCCGAGGCGCGTGATGCCAATGTCTTCGCCATGGTGGACTGCATACTCGCGCGGCGCGCGACCGGCGCCGTCCAGCTCCTGCACGCACTCGAAGCTGAGGGCGCAGCGCCACCGTACCTGCTCTTCATGATCACCCGGCAGTTCCGGATGGTCGTCCTGGCCAAGGACATGATGGGCCGCCGGGCCCAGGATGCAGACATCGCACGCGCGCTGGGCATCCCCAGGGGGTTCCCGCTGCAGAAGACAAAGGAGCAGGCAAGGAAGCACACCGCCGAGAGGCTGGCGGCGATCTATGGCCGGTTGTTGCAGGCTGACCTGTCAATCAAGACAGGAAGGCTCAGGGGTGATACCAAGGGTGAGCTCGCGCTGGACCTGCTGGTGGCGGACCTGTGCGCGTAGATATATGCCTCTCGGCGGCGCAAAGCCCTATCTCAGACTGACGGGCCTGAATCTGCCCGCCCTTAGCTCGTCGACCAAGTCCCAGAGTGACCCGATGTCTCTTTCGAACTCAGTGGCGTGCGACGGGATGTCCTCGGGTGCGTGCGCGTCGCTGCCCCCGGTTCCGTTCAGACTGAGTCTCCGGCGTATCTTCTCTGCGAACCGGTTCTCGTGTTCCCTTGAGCCGCCGTTGAGCACCTCTACTGCGTCGACGAGGTTGAAGACAGGGTTCCGGCATGCAGCTTCTAACAGGGAGTCCGGGTCCGAGTTGAACTTGACCTGTCGCCGATATGGATGTGCGAGGACAATCGCTCCGCCCGCCTGATCCACCAGCTCTCGCACGTATTCGGCATGGTGCATGCCAAACCTGTACTCGTCGAGCCCGAAGACTAGCAGATGGCCTTCGTCAGAGCTGATCTCTACGCCCCGGAGCACGAGGAAGTCGTGTTCCTTGCTCAATCGGTCGACCTCTTCATCTGTCCAGTGCCAGTCGTGCTCGGTGAAACAGATTCCATCCAGGCCGGAGCGCCTGGCCACCTGGATTGCCTGATCGGGGTCGAGATCGCTGTCGTCGGAGCGCGGTCTGGTGTGAACGTGCAGATCGATTATCATTGGCCGCTCGCGTACGGGTGAGATTATAGCGCACTCACAGTGGTGGAGCGACCCGAATTGAGCCGTCCTCGACCTGGATTCGCCGATTTCCGAAAAACCGCACTCCGGCTATTGCATAGCCCGATTGCCGTATGGTATTATTTCAGATGGCCCAGCGCTGAAGAGGTGTAGAGCGCTTGCTTGAGAACTACGGTTACATAGCCATACTTCTTGTCGTAGCAATCTCAGTCCCCGCACTAATCCTCGTCCTAGCCAGAGTCATCGCCCCCAAGCCCAAGCGACTCGATCCTGAGAATGTAAAAGGAGCGACCTATGAGTGCGGCATGCGCACGGTAGGCCCCTCCTGGCTTCAGTTCAACTTCCGATACTACTTCTTCGCGCTGCTGTTCGTCATCTTCGACATAGAGGCCATCTTCCTGTTCCCGTGGGCTGTTCACTTCAAGCAACTCAAGCTCTTCGGCTTTGTCGAGATGCTCATCTTCATACTGATACTCATTGTTGGTCTGGTATATGCCTGGAGGAAGAAGGTTCTGGAATGGAAATAGGCATCGGCTATGGCATCGTGCCCGCCTATGACCCTGCTCAATGTGACCTGGATGAGGGGCAGACGATAAACGCCCTCCGGGCGGCGGCCACCGAGCCGATCCCGGACCCCGATCAGTGGCTGGAGGTTGATGTCAACGACCTGCCGCGCGGCGTGTGGGTCGCCAGGCTTGATTCCGTCCTCGACTGGGCCCGGCGGTGGTCGTGCTGGCCGATGCAGTTCGGTCTGGCCTGCTGCGCCATGGAGATGGTTGCGGCCGCTGCCCTGCGGTTTGACATCTCCCGTTTCGGCATGGAGCTGTTCAGAGCATCACCGCGCCAGGCGGACATGTTGATTGTGTCCGGCACGCTGACCTGGAAGATGGCGCCCGCAGTTCAGATGATCTACAACCAGCTTGCCGAGCCCAAATGGGTTGTGGCGATGGGTTCGTGTGCCATAAGCGGCGGCCCCTTTGCCGATTCCTACGCTGTGGTCCCGGGCATCAACCGCATTCTGCCGGTTGACGTCTACGTGCCCGGATGTCCCCCGCGACCCGAGTCCCTGTACAAAGGGCTCATAATGCTGCATGAGAAGATATCACAGGACAGCATGGTGAGGAGTTAGCTATGGCCGAGTTGAAAGTAGGCGACAGGGTCAGGGTTAAGGATCGGCCTAACTACAGCCTGAGCGGTTGGGAGGGAGAAGTCGTTGAGGTCAAAGTGGACCCGGCGGGCTGGATAATCATCAAGGCGGACAAGACAGGCTACCGTATGGCCTTCCCGGAGAGCGAACTCCAGAAGCTGTAGGTTCTACCAGGAAGCACATCCAACGATGACTATCGCGCTGGCTGGCAAGGAAGTCGCGGACAGGATAGCGGCTCAGTTCCCGGAAGCGGTCGTCAGGTACGACGATACAGCGGTCTTCATCGGTTCGGAACACATCCTCGACGTTTGCAGGTGCCTCAGCGGCACCCCCGGCCTCGACTTCGATTTCCTCGTCAATCTCACCGGAGTAGACTACACGGACTTCTTCGAAGTGGTGTACCATCTGCTGTCGTTGAAGAACAACCACAGCATTGTACTCAAGACGAGATGCTACGACCGGGACAACCCGGTCCTACCGTCGGTCACGCCCATTTGGCGGGCGGCCGACCTTCAGGAACGCGAGGTGTTCGATCTCCTTGGCGTGAAGTTCGAGGGGCATGAGGACCTGAAGCGCATCGTCCTGTGGGACGGGTTTGAGGGCCATCCTTTGCGGAGGGATTTCCTCTAGGAAGCAAGTAGTGAGCATGGCAACAACCGATCTGATACTTCTTCACGCGCCAAGCAACTACGACTTCAGGAAGAGGGCCATCATGTATGGCCCGATAAGCGATGTAATTCCCTCTACCCCGGTGTTCGAGATGTACCCCATAGGACTGGTGAGCATCGGGGCCCACCTCGAGAGGAACGGCATGCGCGCCAGAATCATCAATGTAGCGAACCGCATGCTGACGGACCCCGGTTTCGATGTCGAGAAGCTGATACGGAAGCACCCGGCGAAGGCCTTCGGTATCGACCTTCACTGGCTCCCACACGCGCACGGCAGCCTCGAACTGGCCGCGTTGCTGAAGAAGCATCATCCACAGGTTCCGGTGATAATGGGCGGGCTCTCGGCATCGTATTTCCACGAGGAGTTGATCACGTACCCCCAGGTGGACTTCGTCGTGCGTGGTGATTCCACCGAGGAGCCGGTGCTCCAATTGATGAAGCGCATTGCCAGGGGCGGGCCCTATGACGATGTTCCGAACCTGAGTTGGAAGAGCCAGAACGGGGAGCCGCATCACAACCCCATGACCTGGGTGCCCGACAGCCTGGACGGCATGGCGCTGGACTATGCCTACCCGGTCAGGTCGGTACTCCGATACCGGGACCTCGCCGGGATCACGCCGTTCGGCAGTTGGATGGACTATCCCATTACCTGTATCATTACGTGCCGCGGCTGCAGCTACGACTGCGCAACATGCGGCGGCTCGCGGTACGCATACAAGAACAGCTTCGGGCGTGAAAGCATAGCCGTCAGAAGCCCTCGCCGGCTGGTCGGTGACATCAAGAGCATCAGGCGCTATCTGAAGGGCCCGATCTTTGTGGTCGGTGACATCCGGCAGCCGGGCGAAGACTTTGCAGAGGAGTTCCTGAGGGAGATGAAGGCCGCGGATGTGAGCGGGCCGGTGGTACTGGAGCTGTTCAGGCCGGCCGGAGACGACTTCTTCAAGAAGGTCAACGCCGCTCTTCCAGACTACAACTTGCAGTGGTCGCCCGACTCCAACGATGAGGAAGTGCGCCGGTCTTTTGGCAAGGGGTACTCCAACGTTGATATCGAGCGAACGGTGCAGAGCGCACTGGAGAACGGTTGCAGCAGACTGGACCTCTTCTACATGATTGGGCTTCCGAAGCAGACATGCGGCTCTGTCATGAGTGACGCCGTGTACCTTCGCCGGCTCCTTTCCGATTTCGGTGACCTGGGTACAATCTTGCCCTTCATATCACCCCTTGCGCCGTTCGTAGACCCTGGCAGCAAGGTATTCGAATCGCCGGACTACTACGGCTATAGCCTGTCCTGTCGGACCCTTGAGGAGCACCGCAGGCTGCTGAACGGCCCGAGTTGGAAGTACATGCTGAACTACGATACGCAATGGATGTCACGAGACGAGGTTGTTGCCGGAACCTACGACGCTGCTCTGGCGTTCAACCAGCTGAAGCTGGACAAGGGTCTGATCAGCCCGCAGGCCGCTGAGGGCGTTGATGCGCGCGCAAGGGATGCTATCCAGATGATGAAAGCGGTCGACCGGATAGTGGCGGACTACGGCCCCGAAGCCGCTGAGATGATGTCGCTGAAGGACGACTTCGACAGGCTCAGTGTATCGTCCATATGTCAGAAGAAGGAGTTGAACTGGCCCGCGGTGCCGTTCCTGCGGAACGCACCGAGAATCCTGTGGGCTTTCGCCACGGGAGGCGAGCTAAGGTATGGAGCTTGAGACCAGGGACATAGAGACGCAGCCTTTTCTCCTGAATATCGGGCCGTCTCACCCGTCTACCCACGGTGTCTTCCGCATGCGGACTACGCTGGACGGCGAGGTCATCGTCGACCTGGAGCCTGTGTTCGGTTATCTCCACAGGGGCATTGAGAAGCTCGCCGAGGGCCGCACGTACGCGCAGGTCATCCCATTCACCGACAGGCTCGACTACCTGGCCTCGATGACGGCGAATCACGGCTACGTCATGGCCGTCGAGAAGCTGGCGGGCATAGAGGTCCCCGACAGGGCCGAGTACCTGCGGGTCATCATGGACGAGTTCATGCGAATCTCGAACCACCTGATGGCAGTGGGGTTCCTGACCAATGAATTGGGCGCGATGATGACCCCTCTGCTGTATATGTATCGCGAGCGCGAGAAGATACTCGACCTGTTCGATATGGCCTGCGGCCAGAGGCTCACCTACAACTACATGCGCATCGGCGGCGTAAGCCACGATATACCACCAGAGTTCATTCCCGCCGCGAAGAAGTTCCTCGTAGAGATGCCCGGCTTCATAGACGAGTACGACGAGCTCCTCAAGGAGAACGAGATACTGCTGGGCCGCACCAAGGGTGTAGGCATTCTTCCATATGAGCTTGCAATAAATGCGGGTGTGACCGGACCGATGGCGAGGGCCAGCGGTGTGGATCGAGACCTCCGGCGTGACGATCCGTATTCGGTATACGACCGGTTCGATTTTGAGGTCGTAACGGGTACCAACTGCGACATCTACGACAGGTATCGGGTTCGCATCGGTGAGATGCGGCAAAGCGTGCGCATACTCGAGCAGGCCATTGAGCAGTTGCCCGAAGGGCCCGTGCGGACCGATGTGCCGATGACGCTCAGGCCGCCGAAGGGTGACGCATACGCTCACATTGAAGCGCCGAAAGGCGAGCTTGGCTACTATCTGGTAAGCGACGGCTCCATAGCGCCGTACAGGTTCAGGGTCAGACCGCCGGCACAGATCAACCTGGGTGTTCTCAGGGATATGAGCCTCGGCTGGAAGGTCGGCGACCTGATTGTCATATTCGGAAGCGTGGATGTCTGCATGGGCGAGGTTGACCGATAATGGAAGCGTGGAAGTACTTCCTCGACTTGTTCGCGGAGGTCCACGAGACTTTCGTACTCACGCTGCAGGGGGCGGGCCTTCCCAGCTCGCTCATCGTATTCCTCGATAGCCTCATCGGGATAACCCTCATACTCGCGTTTGTCTTCCCCATAGTGATCATATTCATCTGGCTCGAACGCAGGTTCATCGCCTGGATGCAGTTGCGGCCCGGTCCCAACCGCTGCGGCCCGGCTGGCTTGCTGCAGCCCGTTGCGGACGCAATCAAGACCCTGTTCAAGGAGTTGATCATTCCGGAGCGGGGCGACAAGCTGGTGCACTGGGTCGCGCCTATTCTGGTCTTCTTCTCCGGCCTCATGATGTTCGCCGTGATACCCATAGGCGCGGGACGGTTTGGTGCACTCACCAACCTGAACATAGGCGTCCTGTACCTGGTCGCCATTGGATCTATTGGCGTCGTCGGCATATTCTCAGCCGGCTGGGGCTCCTCCAACAAGTACTCGCTGCTTGGTGCCATGCGTGCTATCGCCCAGTTGGTAAGCTACGAAGTACCCATGGTGCTGGCAGTCGTCGGAGTGGTGGTCGTGGCTGGTTCCCTTAGCCTTGTGACCATCGTAGATCAGCAGGAGTTCACGCCGTTCATACTGGTGACCCCCCTTGGCTGTTTCATCTACTTCATAGGGGCGATTGCGGAGTTGAACCGCTCTCCGATGGACCAAATCGAGGCTGAGTCGGAGTTGACCACGGGGTATTTCACCGAGTACTCAGGAATGAAATTCGCTACCTTCTTTCTCGGCGAATACGTGAGCACCCTGGCAGTCGCCGTGATTACGGCCACGCTGTTCCTGGGAGGCTGGAGGCCCTGGCCTCTGCCCGATTCCATTGACTGGCTGATCCCAACGTGGTTCGTGTTCCCCCTCAAGGTGTTCCTGGTATTCGCCGTCATTCTGTGGATGAGGGCTACGCTGGTCAGGGTGAGGATCGACCAGATAATGGCGTTCTCGTGGAAGTTCCTGCTTCCCGCGGCTCTGCTGAACATCTTCGTGCTTGCCCTGGAAGTCCTCGCCTGGCAGACGTGGCTGGCTGGCTGGGAAAGGTTCCCGTGGTTCTTCATATTCGTCAATTTCCCGCTTGCGATCGGTGTCGTGATGATCTGGTCCAGGCTGTTCTTCAAGTTGGGAGGAGGGAGAATTGAGGTTCGAGCGTTATGGCCTCGGGATCGCCAAGGGGTTGCGTCTGACCCTAAGGCATCTGTTTCGGCCTAACATCACAACCCAATATCCGGAGAAGAGGCTCCAGCCTTCGCGCAGGATTCGCGGGCAGCAGTTCGTGTGGAGAGCCGATCTCTGTACGGGTTGTGGGACCTGCGCGAAGAGCTGTCCGCACGGGATCATACACATCGAGACCTCACCGGGTGAAGGAAACAGGTACTTCGTGGACAGGATCGACATAGATACGGGCAGGTGCATGTACTGCGGTATCTGCGTTGAGGCCTGTCCCTATAGCGCGCTCTACATGGGCCAGAGCTACGAGCAGGCAAGGTACAGCCGCCGCCTTGTACAGGCCGACAAGGAGACAGTGATGTCTCCCGAGGCGAAGGCGAGCGCCTATGGTCATCCTGAGTTGGAACCCGGCATACCGAGGCAGACCCTTCTGGTTTACGACGAGTATTCACAGGAACTGGTCAAAGAACATGATTGACCTTGCGTTCTGGATAATCGCGATCGTCATGGTGATAGCCGCACTCGGCGTGGTGCTGCTGCGTGACCTGTTCCGCGCTGCGCTGGTGCTGGTGCTCTGCTTCTTCGCAGCGGCTGGTATCTTCATAACACTGAATGCCGATTTCCTGGCCGGCGTGCAGGTGCTCGTGTACGTCGGCGCTATTGGGATTCTACTGATGTTCGCGATAATGCTGACGCGCAACATCCAGAGCGGCAACCCGTTCAACAGGTTGAATGGGCCCGCTCTGCTCGTATCTCTGCTCCTGCTGGTCACAATCATAACGGTCGTATTGACGACGGACTGGCCCGCTTATACCCAGGCAGAGCTGCCTCAGGCGGTGACCGTCGAACTTGACCAGCCGACGACCACAGGCCTGGCAGAGGCCCTCTTCAACAAGGATGTCGGATTTGTCCTTCCCTTTGAGATAGCCTCTGTGCTCCTTCTTGGGGCACTCATAGGCGCCATTGTCCTGGTCAGGAGCAAGGACTAGATATGCTTGGCATCGAGCACTATCTGATTCTGTCGGGAATACTGTTCTGTATCGGCCTCTACGGCGCGCTGGCCAAACGGAACGCCATCGCCGTACTGATGTGCATCGAGATCATGCTGAACGGCGTGAACATAGCAATGCTGGCCTTCTCACGCTACCTCGCTCCGGACCTCGTGGTTCTGACCGGGCATGTGTTCGCGATCTTCATTATGACCGTCGCCGCCGCTGAGGCGGCCGTCGGTCTGGCCATAGTCATTGCTGTCTACCGCAGCCGCCGGACCGTGGATGTGGAGCAGGTAGATCTCATGAAGTGGTAGCCGCCGGAGTGCTTTGAAGTATGTGGACTGAGTTCAGAGTCGCGCCGAATCTGGTGACGGCGGAGATGTGGAAGGATCTGTTCGAGGGGGAAGGTATTCCTACCAGGCTTCTGCCCGTGGGCGAAGAGGTGGGGGAGGCGGCCAGCTACAGGGTTCTGGTGCCGGATCTCAAGAAGCACTTGCTTGATGACATCTTGAGGAAGGTGTAGAAGTTGTCCGGTAACGTTCTGTTCGCCATATTCCTGCTGCCGGTCTTCGCGATGACATTCATCGGTCTCGTATTGAGGCCGTTCTTCAAGGACCAGCCCAAGCTCAGCGGCTACACGCTTATTGCCTGCCTGACGGCCGCCCTCGGCCTTTCCATATGGGTACTGGCGTCCCACGATTTCGCAGCCGGGCCACTGGTAGGGAATGTCGAGTGGGCTATAATCGGCGACTTCGTCATCAACCTCGGCTTCCACTGCGATGAGTTGACGGCCATGATGCTCATCGTGGTCACGGGCGTCAGCCTGATGGTCCAGATCTACTCGCAGGGCTACATGGCGGGTGACACCGGCTACATCCGATACTTCTGCTTCATGGCGCTGTTCACCTCCTCGATGCTCGGCCTTGTTCTGGCGTCCAGCATTCTGCTTGTCTACGTGTTCTGGGAAGGGGTCGGTCTCGGCTCCTACCTGTTGATCGGCTTCTGGTTCCACAAGCCGTCGGCTGCGGCCGCCGCGAAGAAGGCGTTCGTGGTGACCAGGTTCGGCGACTTCGGCTTCCTTGTCGGCATACTCATACTCTACTTCAACACCGGCACCTTCGAGATACACGGCGCCAGCGGCATCAACGAGCTTGCTCTGGCCGGGGCCATAGGATTCCCGGCGGTGACTCTCGGCGCGCTCGGAGTGTTCTCCGGCGCGGTGGGCAAATCGGCGCAGTTCCCGCTGCACACATGGTTGCCCGACGCTATGGAAGGCCCGACGCCGGTCAGTTCGTTGATACATGCCGCGACTATGGTGGCCGCAGGCGTATACCTGGTCGCGAGGATGCTGCCGCTCTTCGTCGTATCGGAGCCCGCGATAATAACGGTGGCCGTAGTCGGCGGATTCACGGCCATCTTCGCTGCGACCATGGGCCTGGTGATGAATGACATCAAGCGGGTGCTCGCTTATTCAACGATCAGCCAGCTCGGCTATATGATGCTCGGTCTCGGTGCCGTTGGCATAGCCGCGAACGGGGTCTGGCAGGGGGGTGGCTTCGAGTATCACGGCCAGCACGTCGGGATGGATGCCATCGAGGTGGTCATCTGGCTGGGCGTAGCCGTGGGCATCTTCCACCTGTTCACGCACGCGTTCTTCAAGTGCCTGTTGTTCCTTGGCGCCGGCAGCGTGAGTCACGCCACCGGCACGTTCGACATGCGCCTTATGGGTGGGCTGAGGAGGTATCAGCCGTGGACGTTCCTACTCTTCCTCATCGGTTCCCTTGCTCTTGCTGGCATATGGCCTCTCGCCGGCTTCTGGAGCAAGGACATGATCGTGCTCAGTTCGTGGGATCACGCGCCTGCCGTCCTTTTCTGGTTCGCGATGATAACCGTCTTCCTGACGGCATTCTATATGTTCCGTGCCATATTCATGACCTTCTTCGGTGAGTACCGGGGAGGCGAGCCCGACCACGGCCACGGCGACAGTCACGGACACGGAGAGCCGCATGAGTCGCCCAAGGTCATGCTTCTTCCGATGACCGCTCTGGCGGTGATGGCGGTGGGGGCCGGCTGGTCCTTCTGGGGTGGGGGAGTGGACAGGTTCCTCGCTGCTGTAAACAGGGTGTGGGAGCATCACCACGTGCACTGGCATGGCCATGGATTCTTCGACCTCTTCACCAAGGTGGGCGAGGAGCCGATGCCGTTGATAGCGCTTGTGGTCGCGCTCGCGGGCGTAGGTTCCGCCTGGGCCATATACAAGGCTGGCTGGATATCTGCGGAGAGCATAGGACGCGTCTTCGCTCCCTTGCATGCACTGCTTTCGCGAAAATACTACATGGATGAGCTGTACGAGCAGTTGTTCGTGATCCGCGCCCTGCAGAATGGTTTCAACTACTTCATTGAGCTGTTCGATACCTATATCGTGGACGGGACAGTAAACGGCGTAGCGAGCCTGACTATGGGCATAGGTGGAAGGCTTCGGAGGGTGGAAACAGGCCAGCTTCAGGCCTATGGTCTGGCGATCGCCATAGGCATTCTGATAATCATGGTGGTCTACTTTGCGGTCGGCTCGTGATGTGGATTCCAGGAAATACTGATGGATAGGAGTTGGTGACTTGCTCTCGGCGATCCTTTTCCTTCCCGCGATAGGAGCAATTGTCATTGCCCTGCTGGCGAGGCAGGACAGGACTGTCAGGCTCATGGCAGCTCTGTTCACACTGGCCTCTTTCATACTCTCCCTCATCGTCTTCGTCCAGTTTGACCGTGGTGCATCGGGTCTCCAGTTCGTTGAGCAGATAAGCTGGATCAAGGCCCTCAACGCGCAGTACTACCTTGGTGTCGATGGACTCAGCATGCCGCTGCTGCTGCTGACGGCCTTCCTGGGCTTTGTGGCGGTTTTCGTATCGTGGAAGATCCGGACCAGGGTCAAGGAGTACTATATCTGGTTGCTGCTCCTCGAGACGGGCATACTGGGCGTGTTTGCATCTGCCGACCTGCTGCTGTTCTTCCTCTTCTGGGAAGTGGAATTGATCCCCATGTACCTGCTCATCTCGATATGGGGAGGGGGTAGGCGCGAGTACTCTGCGATCAAGTTCGTTACGTACACCCTGTTTGGCAGCGCGTTCATGCTCGCCGGGATACTGACCCTCTACTTCCACACGGACCCACACACGTTCGACATGGTGCAGATCGCGAGCGGGAACGCCTGGGCCATAGGTGCGATCCCGTTCACGGCGATATTCTTCCTGATATTCATGGCGTTCGCGATCAAGCTGCCGATAGTACCGTTGCACACATGGTTGCCGGACGCTCACACCGACGCACCTACGGCGGTTAGCGTGATGCTGGCGGGCGTCCTGCTGAAGATGGGCTCCTACGGCATGGTTCGACTGGTGGCCGGCTACGGGGACGGGGCGCTGGTGCCGAATGTTGCCGAGAACTACTCCATGTTGATGGTTACGTTCGCAGCGGCGAGCGTTCTGTATGGTGCCGCTGCGACCCTGAGGCAGACGGATTTGAAGAGGCTAATCGCCTACAGCTCCGTAAGCCACATGGGCTTCGTTCTGCTTGGCATCTTCGCTCTGAACCAGGTAAGCATAACCGGCGCCACGCTCCAGATGGTCAGTCACGGGCTGATATCCGGTCTCCTCTTCGCGATGGTGGGCCTCGTGTATGACAAGACGCATCAGAGGCAGATACCGCTGCTGGGCGGGCTGGCCCGACAGATGCCGGTTATCGCCGTCGTGTTCAGCATCGCGGGTCTCGCCGCTCTTGGTTTGCCGACCACGGTCGGGTTCGCCGCCGAGTTTATCACCTTCGTTGGCAGCTTCGGGCTTCAGGGCGGGACGGAGGTCTTCGTCGGCATCAAGACAGCCGTAGTCATCTCGATCCTGGGTATCGTTCTGGGCGCAGGATACATACTCTGGATGCTGGAGCGCGTCTTCTACAGGGAGCCGAAGCAGGAGTACGACGGCGTAGGTGATGCGGACTGGATGGAGAAGGCCTACATATTCGCAATGGTTGCGGTGATACTGCTGTTCGGGATACGGCCGAGCCTGCTGACGGACATGATCGCTCCGGTATTCGGTGGGATGGGATAATGACGGGCACAGCTAGCTTAATCGGGGGTATGTAGTTGGACTTCTGGTTGCTGTCTCCTGAACTGAGCCTGTGCGGGGTCGCCCTCCTGGTGATCCTCCTCGACCTGTTCATAAAGGAGAACAAGAAGGCCCTGGCCTTCGTCAGCCTGGTGGGGCTGGCGCTCCCGATCGCCTTCACAGTCCTGCTCTGGGGGAAGAACGAGGTGTCCTTTGCGGGCATGCTCGTCACGGACAACTTCAGCGTGTTCTTCAGGTTCCTGATCGTGGGCATCGCGGGACTCGTCATAATGTCGTCCACCGACTACGTGAGCAGGATGGCCCGCTTCCAGGGCGAGTACTACGCGCTCATTCTGCTGTCGGCGGGCGGCCTGATGCTGATGGCGTCCACCGGCGAACTGATATCGATCTACATAGCTCTGGAGCTGGCAAGTATCTGTCTCTATGCGCTCGTGTCGATGCTCAAAGACCCGAAGTCGAGCGAGGCCGGCATCAAGTATCTTCTCCTAGGCGCGATTGCCTCGGCAACCCTGCTGATGGGGATGGCGTTCGTGTTTGGTCTGACAGGAACGACGCATCTGCCGGAGATTGTCACCAAGCTCACGGACTTGGCGGCCGCCGGTCAACTCCTCGACAGTCCGGCGCTGCTCTTCGGCGTCGTGATGATTGTGGCGGGTCTGGGCTTCAAGATTGCTTCGGTGCCGTTCCAGATGTGGGTGCCGGACGTCTATGAGGGAGCGCCGACGCCCATCACGGCCTATCTCTCGGTGGCGAGCAAGGCTGCCGGCTTCGCGGTGGTCCTGAGGATATTCTACGAGGCCTTTGGCCCCTTCAGTGGCGACTGGTCCATGATGTTCGCGGTGCTCGGGGCGATCTCCATGACGGTCGGCAACGTAGTTGCCCTCGCACAGAGCAACATCAAGAGGATGCTTGGATACTCGAGTATTGCGCACGCCGGTTACCTGATGGTAGGCCTGGCGGCTGTGGGCGTGGCGGGGCAAAGCGGCATAATGTTCTTCCTTGCCGGCTACGCGCTGGCCAACATGGGCGCGTTCATAGCCATTATCGCCATCACGAGCAAGACGGGCAGCGATGAGATTGCTGATTTCTCTGGGATGATGCGCAGGGCGCCGCTACTCTCATTTGTGCTCATAGTCTCGCTGATATCGCTGATCGGAATCCCGCCCGCTGTCGGCTTCATGGCCAAGTTCTACATCTTCAGGGCCGCAGTCGATGAGGGCTTCCTGTGGCTGGTCATAGTGGCCGTGCTCAACTCGGTCGTGTCCGCCTACTACTACCTCCGAGTAGTTAAGTACATGGTACTGGGTGAACCTGCATCCAACGAAGCGGTACCCTCATCTGCACCTGTCCGTCTCGCCTTGGCGATATCCTTCGCCGGCACGCTTCTGCTGGGAATCGTTCCCGGCCTCGTGATCGACGTCGCCGAGAGGGCAGTCGCGACCTTCTCCGCATGGCCGTAGGGCGTACCAGCATACTGGAATACCAAATCCGGCACTCTTCCGGGCTTCCCACGTAGACGGCATGTCACGCATTGACATAACTGTACAGATAGAGGAGCCGTTTGGTGACGCTGTCGATCGCGCCTGGGTCCGGCGGTCGGTACGCGCTGCGCTGTCAGTCGCGAGCTTCGAAAGGCCGGCTGAGCTGAGTCTGGTTGTGGCGGGGGACGAAACGGTGCATGCGCTCAACGCCCAGCACAGGGGGATTGACCGAACCACCGACGTGCTCGCGTTTCCTCTCGCGGAATCCCGTGATGATGTGGCTTTCGCATCGCCGCTGGGAGAGGCTGTTCATCTAGGCGACGTTGTCGTCTCGTTGCCGCGGGCAAGAGAGCAGGCGGCGGACCATGGGCATTCGCTGGAAACGGAGCTGGCGCTGCTGGTGGTGCACGGCGTCCTTCATCTCCTGGGCTACGATCACGAGAATGACGAGGACGAGACACAGATGAGGGAGGCGGAGAAGCGGGCTATGGGAAGCCTGCAGAGGCGGGGGCGTTCGGCAGCGGACTAGCCTTTGGCGAAGCCGCCTCACACTTGGTTGTACAGGTGGACGCCCTGGTCTATAATAGCGACGGATGTACTCAGACCCTGCCAATTCCGCCATCTCCAGCCCCAAGGTAACTTATGGCTTCGCAGGTCCTTTACCGCAAGTGGCGACCGCAGACACTGTCTGAAGTGGTCGGCCAGGAGCCGGTCACCCGGACACTGCTCAACGCGCTCAGAACAAGCCGCCTGGCGCATGCGTATCTGTTCTGCGGTCCGCGCGGGACCGGCAAGACGAGCACCGGCCGAATCCTCGCCAAGGCAATGAACTGCCTGTCACCTCAGGAGGGGGAGCCGTGCAACGCCTGTGCCATGTGTCAGGCTGTGATGGAAGGGCGGGCACTTGACCTGGTCGAGATAGATGGTGCATCCAATCGGGGGATCGAGGAGATTCGCGACATACGGGACAGAATCAGCTTCGCCCCTGGCATGGCCCGGTACAAGGTATACATAATAGACGAAGTGCACATGCTCACCGAGCCGGCGTTCAACGCTCTGCTCAAGACGCTCGAGGAACCACCCGCCCACGCGGTCTTCATTCTCGCCACCACCGAGGTGCACAAGGTGCCGCCAACCATACTGTCCCGCTGCCATCGTTTCGACTTCAGGCGCGTCTCGGGTCCGGCGCTTGTCGGGAAGCTGAAGCAGATATGCGAGCACGAGGGCATATCCATCGAGCCGCAGGCCCTGTCTCTGATAGCGAGGGCGGCGACGGGAAGCCTCCGGGACGCCGAGAACATCCTTGAGCAGGTAATGCTCAACCACGGCAATACGGTGACGGTCGAGCAGGTGAGCGAAGAGCTGGGCGTCAGCGACGACGACCGCGTCAGCCAGCTCGCAGGCCACATCCTGGGCAGGGACATAACCCGGGGACTGAAGACCATCAACAGCCTGGCCGCCGATGGGGTCGACCTTCGGCAGTTCACTCGCAGCCTGGTTGAGTACCTCCGAAAGCTCCTGCTATTGAAGGCGGGGGCACCGGAGGCCGCGGACCTCCCCGCAGATGAGGTTGGCAGCATCAAGGACCTCGTCGCAGATCATTCGCTTGAGGGGATGTCGGCCACCATCAAGGCGTTCGCCCAGATCGATTTCCGGGCGGGCCCCCAGTCGACGCTGCCACTTGAGCTTGCCCTGATAGACCGCGCGTCCAGCCCGGTGAGTGAAGCCAGACCGACCGCTGCCGTCGAAGGGAAACAGGAGAAGCCGGTGGCGGCACGTCAGTCAAGGGAAAGGTCAGAGCCGAAGGAGAAGGCGAGAACGAAGGAGGCAGTGGGCACGACTCCCGTGCCCGATTCATCGCGTCCGACCAAGGCGCCGAGCGAGCCCACCGAGTCCGAGTCACCACCCAAAGGGTCGCCGGTTGCGGCTTCCTCTGTGAGTGTGCCTCCGCCCCCACACAGCGTGGAGCAGATTCGAGAGCATTGGGGCGAGTTCGTCAAGGCGTGCCGTGGGATGGGATCGAGCGGCAATCTTGATGCACTGCTCAGAAGCTCATGTGAGGTAGCGGGACTGGAAGACAACGTTCTGACCCTGGATTTCAGATACGAGTGGCACAAGAACAAGGTGGAGGACCCCAAGTACCGGCATCAGGTCGAGGTGAAGCTGCAGGAGGTATTCGGGGCTCCCTACCAGGTTAGATGCACGCAGACGCAAAGAGAAGAACAGAAGCCGCGACAAAGGGGCCACAAGGCTGTCGTCGATGCGGCCGTAAGGATGGGAGCAACGGTAATCGAGGAGGTGCCGGGAGATGGTGAATAAGGCCATGCTGCGTCAGGCCCAGCAGATGCAGGCCAAGCTGGCCAAGGCCCAGGAGGAACTGGAGAAGGCCACAGTCGAGGGGACAGCGGGCGGGGGCGCTGTTACAGTCGTGGTCACAGGCCAGCAGAGGCTTCAATCGATCACGATCAGTCCCGAGGTCGTGGACCCCGAGGATGTTGAGATGCTCCAGGACCTTGTGCTGGCGGCCGTTAACGAGGGAATGGACAAGGCCAAGGAGCTTGCTGCGGACTCCCTGGGCAAGATCACGGGGGTCAGCATACCGGGGCTGATGTAGTGCGAACCCGGACTGCTTCCGCGATGAGGTTATCTGTCAATTGAGGGGTTCAATCATATCGGCTGCCGAGCCCATTACAAGGCTGATTGAACAGCTCGGCAAGTTGCCCGGCATTGGGCCGAAGACTGCAGCGCGGCTGGCGTACCATCTGCTGCGTGCTCCGGACACGGAGTCACGGGAACTCGCCGAAGCCATAGTCGCAGTAAAAGAGAAGACCGTACTCTGCTCGCTGTGTCAGAACGTCAGCGACTCCGACCCGTGCGCCATCTGCACCAGCGAGGAAAGAGACCGTACGACGATATGCGTCGTTCGGGAGCCGCTGGATATACTGGCGCTCGAGAAGACCGGTCAGTACCAAGGCCACTATCATGTGCTTCACGGGGTGCTGTCGCCCATGGACGGCATCGGCCCGGACGACCTGAAGATCAACGAGTTGCTGCGCCGCCTGGAGGGCGGCATTGTCCAAGAGGTTATACTCGCGACCAACCCGAACCTGGAGGGCGAGGCCACCGCGATGTACATACAGAGGCTGGTCTCTCCGCTCGGCGTTTCCGTTACTCGACTGGCTCGCGGGCTCCCTATGGGGAGCGACCTCGAATACGCTGACGAAGTGACTCTCACCCACGCACTGGAGCGAAGGCAGGCTATGTAGTCGTGCCTGGACCGAAAGGGCCGGGCGCCGCGAAGATCAAGCAAGGCTGAGGTGCCACGTATGCAGTTCCTCAAGAGAACGAGGTCGCTCTGCCCCGAGGACCTCCGGGTGATCGACGCCGAGCTGTGGGAATGCGACGGTCAGGTGCTCATGCGGAAGACCTGCCCCGACCACGGCGAGTTCGAAGACATATACTGGAGCGACTACGAGGAGTACGCCAGGGCGGAGCGCTTTCGAGATCACGGGACCGGACTCCAGGACACGCTGCAGGCGAATCTGGGCTGTCCCAGGGACTGCGGCCTTTGCAGCAACCACCAGACCCACACGATCCTGACGATTATCGAGGTTACTCAGCGATGCAACCTGCGTTGTCCCATATGCTACGCCAGCGCCGGGAGCAGAGACGGCCATGGCGATCTAAGCAAGGAGCAGATACGCTCCATCCTTGAGTACACGCAGCGTAACAACTACCCGCTCAGGGTGCGCGGTGTCGGGAACAGCGGCGGTGAGGCGACTCTGCGGGACGACCTGTTCGAGATAATCCAGATGGAAAGGGACCTGGGATTCGACTACATCCTGATAATGAGCAACGGCCTTAGGCTCGCCGAGGACCTTGACTACTTCAGGCGGCTGCGGGACTCGGGGGCGTGGCTCTACCTGCAGTTCGATGGTGTGACACCCGAGCCCTACATCAAGGCAAGAGGACGAGACCTGTGGCCCGTCAAGCAGAAGGTAATCGACAACGCACGCAAGATAGGCTACGAGAAGATCGCCCTGATTCCGACCGTGGCCAGAGGAGTGAGTGACAACCAGGTAGGGGACATAATCAGGTATGGGGCTGACAACTCGGATGTCGTGAAGTTCATCGTCTTCCAGCCGGTGAGCTTCTCGGGAAGGATAGACACCACCAGGCTCAAGCAGATGCGAATCACGAACTCCGACGTAATGAGGCTGGCAGAGGAACAGACCAGCGGGGAACTGAAGAAGAGCGACTTCTTCACGCTGCCTATGAACCAGACGATGGCCCGGATAATGACCAAGGGCGGCATTCATCAGGACTTCTGCGTGCATCCTCACTGCGGTCTCATAACTGTCCTGAAGAAGGACAAAGACAGGCTGGTCCCTCTGCCCCGGTACATACGAAACGAGGAGTTCCATGATCGCATGCAGGAAGCCTTCGACCGGGGTTACTCGACGCCTCGCATAATGCTGACGCTCCTTGCATGCCTTGTCCGGTACGTCAACCCGAAGCTGCTTGTCAAGCTGCTGCCTGTCATGATGTTCACCAAGGGTTCGAGGTCGATCAAGTCGGCATTGACGGAATGGCTGCCGGGCCAGTTTCTTACCATAGGGATAATGCACTTCATGGACCCCTACAACTTCGACCTCGACAGGGTGCAGAACTGCGCGCTTCATTTCGGGGTCATCGACAAGGACTCGAACCCGCGACTTATCCCGTTCTGTTCGATGAACAGCATACACAGGGCCGCTCTTTACGAGGAGAGGGAGAGGGAAAGGGAAAGGGAAAGGGTGGGTGCCGCTGTGGACGAGAGCGCGGCCCAGCGTCCGGCAGAAGCCCGCTCGATTCCGTGAGCCTCATGGTCAGGCCTCGGATCTACAAGACGGAAGCGATCGTACTGAAGCGGGCGCCCCTCGGTGAGACGGACGCCATCCTCACACTGTACACGCCCCACTATGGCAGGATCCGGGTCGTTGCCAAAGGCGTAAGGAAGACACGCTCGAAGCTGGGTGGGCACGTGGAGCCCCTGACTCGCGGTGCCTTCGTTCTCGCACAGGGCCGCAACCTCGATATAGTCACGCAGGCGCAGGGACACGAGATGTACGTGTCGCTGAGGTCGGACATCTGGCGCACGGCCTGTGCATTCTACGTGGCCGAGCTTCTGGACCAGTACACCGGCGAGCACATTGAGAATCCCGAGCTGTATGATATCGTGGACGGCGTTCTGCGCTGGGTCGGCGAGGGACGCCCTGAACTGGCGCTGAGGTATTTCGAACTTCAGCTATTGCGCTGCCTCGGGTACCAGCCGGAGCTTCATGAGTGCACCGAATGCCGGTCGAAGCTGCATCCGGGGACGAACCTCTTCAGCATCGCTGAGGGCGGCGTGCTCTGCGCCGAATGCGGGCGGTCCGGCGCGGCGGTGTGCTCTGTCTCGGATGATGCGCTGAAGGTGATGCGCTTCTACCTGGAGAACGAGGGGACCTCGGCAAGGAGGCTGCGGGTGGGCGGCGACCTGTCTCTGGAACTCGAGCGGCTCCTGCGGTCGTATATGCGCTACGTTCTGGAAGGAGACATCAGGTCCGCAGGCTTCCTGGACACGCTTCGAATGCAGGGGGCGCCGGGGTAGACGGAAGGCGAAAGCCGGGGCTAAACCTGTCTGGCGACTGAGTGCTGCGCGATGTCGACCAGAGCGGTCCTGGGGGGTGTCTCGGGAAAGGTGGCGACGGCGTGGCACGCCTCATCGGCGAAACCCCGAGCTATTCGGTAGCACTCCTCCATGACGTCCGAGTTGTTGATCATCTCTATGGCCGCACGCAGGGCTTCACGCCTCTCCCCTTGCTCGCTCTGCGCGAAGGCTTTCGCGATAGGGCTGTCCTTGGGGTACTTCTCGTTCAGCACTATGGCGGGCAGCGTCAGCGTACCCTGCCTCAGGTCGCTGGCCACGGGCTTGCCCAACCTCTGCTCATCGGCCGTATAGTCGAGTATGTCGTCGGCAACCTGGAAGGCCATTCCCAGATTGGAGCCGTACGCCCTCAGCGCCTGGATATCCTTCTCCGGTGCCTCGCTGAGAATGGCCGCCGATTCCGTTGCCGTTGAGAAGAGCGAGGCCGTCTTCTTGGATATCCTGCGGAAGTAGCTCTCCCGGCTGAGGTTCTGATTGAAGCTGCTGAAGCTCTGCTCGAGTTCGCCGCTGCAAAGGGACATGAGCGTCCGTGCGAAGAGACGTATAACCCTCAGGTCGCAGGTACGTGCTACGAACTCCGCAGACCTCGCGAACAGGTAATCACCCGCCAGTATGGCAATGCCGCTTCCCCATACCCTGGACGTTGTTGGTTTGCCGCGACGCCTGGAGGCGTTGTCTATGGTGTCATCGTGCACGAGGGTTGCTGTATGCAGCAGCTCTACTCCGGAAGCCATCGGAACGAGAAGGTCAAGGTTGTAGTTGTGAAATCTGCCGCTGAGCAGGGTAAGGGCGGGGCGGAGACGCTTGCCTCCACCGCTCAGTATGTGCTCGAGGATTTCGGATAGTATCGGATCATCGACGTCCGCTGAGTCTCTTATTGTCTGCTCTACAAGTTCAACTTCGTCCGCTACAGGCGCGAAGAGCGAGTTGTCCAAGAACAGCCCCCCTTTTCTGGAACTGACTGCCTACCTGCCGCCCATCACCCTCTGCCGCATGCTGTCTGCCAAGCTATAGATTACAGGAATGACCAAAAGAGTCAATAGCGTGGACGTGAAGAGGCCCCCGATGACGACCACGGCAAGCTCCGCCGCGATGAGTGTGCCCTCTCCGAAGCCCAGCGCCAGCGGAACCATGGCGATCATGGTGGTGAGCGCGGTCATGAGTATGGGCCTCAGGCGCACCCTTCCCCCTTCGATCAGTGCGTCGCTGGTGGCCATGCCCTCCTTACGGAGCCGGTTCACGAGATCTACCAGAACTATAGCGTTGGTCAGCACTATGCCGACCAGCATGAGCATTCCCATCATGCCGGACATCCCGAGAGTATGACCGGACACGAGAAGAGCCAGCAGGGCTCCGATTGACGCCAGCGGCAGGCTGACCATGATCAGGAGCGAATTCAGTATCGACCGCATGGTCACGGCGATAATGGCATAGGCGATCAATATGGCTACCACTATCGAGATACCCATCGTAGCGAACAGCTCGTTCATCTCTTCAGCTACGCCACCCATCTCGATCTCTACGCCTTCCATGCCGGGCTCTTCGAGGAGGGCGTCGATCTCTTCCTGGATCATCCGATTGACCGCGCCGACGTCCCTTGCCGTTATCTCCCCGTCCAGGGTGGCCGACTTCATCAGGTCGGTGTGGCTTATGTGGGTGGGCCTCTGGACAAGGGCGACTTCCGCCACCTGCGTCAAGTCAAACGTCTCCGGCCAGCCGACGGTCAATCTGCTCGCGGCCTCCTCGGGGTCTTCCTCCTCATAGAGCTGGCGGGCCTGGCCCTTGAGGATGATGCCGTGCTCGATCCCGTTCACACTTACGGCGGTATCGGGCACCTGCCCGCCCGACTTGAGTACACGGATCTCTGCGGAGAGCTGCAGTGCTTCCTCCGGAGTAAGGCCGAGTCCCCTGATCTTTGAAGGGTCCTTTCTGATAACGAGAGTCGGCACCGTCCGCGAGACCTCGCTCTCCACGCCCGTTACGCTCTCCATACCCCGCAGGCGTTCCGTGAGCAACTCGGTAGCGCTTTCGAGCGTCTCGTAGTCCTCACCCCTGATCACGATATCAAGGCCGGCGCCTCCCATGAAGCCTGCCTGGTGCGCATTGCCGGCCTCAACAGTGATTTCGGCTTCCTCGGAGAGCCCCTCCACTTCGGACCTGAGCTGATCCCTCGCTGCTTCAAGGTCGGCATCGTCCTTGAGGAATATCTCTATCGTTGCTGTGTGGTCACCGCCGCCGAAGGCTGTGGTCATTGCACCATACACTGATGTCGACGTTCCGACAGTCGTGGAGTAGGTATCGATGATGTCCCGCCGTTCTTCCAGCAGATCCTCGACCTGAGCTGCCACGCTGCTCGTGGTCGCGAGATCAGTTCCGGGCGGCATCTCCACAGTAATCGTAAGCTGCTTCTCGCCCATCTCCGGCAGGAAGGAAGTGCCGATCACCGGAATCAGCAGCAGGCTGCCGAAGAAGAGCAAAAGCGCAACAACGATGGTTATGACCCTGTGAGCGAGGGACCATCTCAGTGCAGGAAGGTACAGCCGCTGATACCAGGTGCTTCCGGTTGGTTCCTTCTTGGCCCGGACGCCCTTCCTTCCAATGAAGTAGTTGGCGAAGGCAGGTACAATCATGAGGGCCACGAAGAGCGAGGCGAGCAGGGCAAATGTCACGGTCAGTCCGAATGGCCTGAAGAACTCACCTACGATGCTGCCAACGAACGCCAGAGGTATGAAGATCACGACCGTGGCGAGCGTGGACGCGGTAATCGGCGTAGCCACTTCCTTTGCGCCGTTGATGGCCGCGTCCCTCACGCTCTCTCCCTGCTGCAGACGCCTGTATATGACCTCGGCAACCACGATGCTGTTATCGATCAGCCTTCCGACGGCTATGGCCATAGCGCTCAGGGTCAGGAGGTTGATCGTGATGCCGAAGAAGTACATCACAAGGAAGCCGATGATGACGCTCAACGGGATTGACATCGCTGTGACTACCGACGCTCGGAAAGCTACAAGGAACAGGAATACCACTATCATCGCCAGCAGGGCGCCGATGATGGCCAGTTGAGCCAGTTCGCCGATGCTGTCTTCGATGTACTCCGACTGGTCGAATATCACCGTAAGAGCGGCCCCGTTCTCGAGGTTCGGCCCGATCCCCTCGATGACGGAGATCGCCTCATTGGCTACGTCCACGGTGTTCGCGTCGACTGCCTTGAGCACAATGATACCGATGCTCGGCTTGCCGTCAGTTCGCGTGATGACCGTGCCCGGCGGCGGTCCGACGTCTACGTCGGAGACATCCTGGACAGTGAGGTTGCCGGTACCGAGCGGTGCACTTCGCACTTCCTGAAGCGAGTCGTAATCCATGGGTGCCGACAGCATAGCGAGTAGCTGGTATGTGGAGACGCCGAGGTCGGCCATCTCGCCGACCCTGGGAGTGATCACCACCTGCTCCGCGCTTCCGCCTTCCACCTCTACCGCCTCCACACCATCCACCGCCTGGAGCGCGGGCACCAGCACATCTTCAGACTGCGCGCGCAGCTCAGCCGTCGGGAGGTCGCCGCTTAGCGTAAGGTATACGAGGGGCATCATCTCGCTGAGGTTCACCTTCAAGACCCGCGGGTTCGAGTAGCCACCCGGTCCTGACTCCGAAAGTGCCTCCACCAGCGGCGGGAAGCTGATCTCATCGATGCCTTGCTCGACGGACCTTGTCACTTCGTCCATGTCGGTACCGAAGCTGAACTCGGTGAAGATGATGGAGACCCCCTCTGCCGATGTCGAGTAGACATGCTTCAGGCCCTCATCTTGCCATTCGTCCCAGATCACCTGCTCGATCGGCTCGGTCACGTCGTCGGCGACTTCTTCCGGGGAGGCGTCCGGGTAGATGGTGAGCACGCTCATATAGGGAAACTCGATGTTGGGGATGAGTTCAAGCTTAAGCTGGAAGGTGGCCCAGACGGAGGCCCCGGTAAGCAGCACCGCCAGCAGGATGGTGACAGCCCTGTTCTTCAGGGCCAGTTTAGTGAGATACCACATGACTGCTACTCCACTTCCGTTCTGCGGCAGTGCTTCGCTACCATCGCCCGGACGCACTGTTTCTCAGCAGCAAGAGGGTCAGACCTCCGGCCAGCATCAACGCCCCTACAATGCCGGCGGCTAGAGCGTAGGCCTCGTACGTATTCACATTGGCCAGGAAGTCCGCGATCTCGCGGGCATGGTCGATGACCCATCGGACGCGGTTCAGCATCTGCGAGGTATCGAGGTCTATCACCTCGTTGAGGAAGAAATAGGTGGCGAATCCCAGCACAGCAAGCAACTCGCCAACCAGTATCAGCAGGATCCCGGAGTATCTCGTGAGCCGTCGCAACGGTGCCTCGTGATTTCACAACTGTATATGCTGACTGCGACTGCATGTCGGGCGCTTCTGTCGACCTAGTTGGACGGGATGACTCCCTGCTCAAGCCGCTCCCTCTCCTGGTCGATGATACTCTCATCCAGCTTGGTGAAGAGCGGCTCGGGCTTCGGCAGCGGCTGCCCCGAGGAGGGCGGACTCAATTCCCAGCCGCCATCGGTTACGCTTCCCTCGAACCCGAGGAGATCGTGCAGCTTCTCCGAGCTGAAGGGCAGAAATGGATACAGCACGGTCTTCAGGGCGGAGATCACGACCAGAGCTGTGGCGATGGCCTGGGCCGCGGCTTCCCTGTCCTCCTTGATCGACTTCCACGGCGCCTTGTAGTCGAGGTAGCGATTGGCCTCCTGGGCCAGCGACATGGCCTCCCGCATGGCCTCCCTGAAGTGGCAGCCGTGCAATAGACTGTCAACTGAAGATATGGTGTGCTCGGCTCTGATGACCAGTGCCTTTGACTCCGCATCGGGGTCGCCGATCGGTGGTGTGCAGCCGTCGAAGTGACGATAGGATAGGGTGAGCACCCGGTGGGCGAGGTTGCCGTAGGTCGCGACCAACTCGTCGTTGTTGCGGCGGAAGAACTCCTTCCACGAGAAGTCGGCGTCGCTCGTCTCCGGCATGTTGGCCGACAGGAAGTAGCGCAGCGGGTCGGGAGGATAGCGTTCGAGGTAGTCGTGCAGCCAGACGGCCCAGTTCCTGCTGGTCGAAAGCTGTCTTCCTTCGAGTGTGAGGAACTCGTTCGCGGGAACGTCGTAGGGAAGGTTGAGGTCGCCGCATCCCATGAGCATCGCCGGCCAGATTATCGAGTGGAAGACTATGTTGTCCTTGCCGATGAAATAGTAGCTCTTGCAGTCTCCCTGCCAGAAGGAGCGCCAGGCCTCGGGGTCGCCGCTCGCCCCTGCCCACTCCCGCGACGCCGACAGGTAGCCGATGACGGCCTCGAACCACACATATATCCTCTTGTCCTCGAATCCCTCCACCGGAATGGGCACGCCCCACTGTATGTCCCTGGTTATGGCGCGGTCCCTCAGCCCGTCCGACATGTATCGCCTGCTGAAGTTCCGGACGTTCTGGCGCCAGTGCTCCTGCTTCTCGATCCAGCCTCCGAGCCTTTCAGTGAAGGACGAGAGGCGCAGGAAAAAGTGCTCGGACTCCCTGATCTCGGGCGTGGCGCCACATATGCCGCATCGTATGTCGACCAGGTCTACGGGGTTAAGTGGCTTGCCACATTCGTCGCACTGGTCACCACGGGCGTTCGGGCTGCCACAGCTCGGACAGATGCCTACAACGTAGCGGTCCGGCAGGGAGCGGCGGCAAGCCGGGCAATGGGGAAGCGGCATCGTGTCCCTGTAAATATGACCGGCATCCAGGAGCTTGAGGAACATTTCATGGACAACCTTCGCGTGGTTCTCGGTACCGGTGGTCGTGAACAGGTCGAAGGAGATGCCAAGCTTACGCCATGACTCCAGGAAGGACCTGTGATAGCGGGAGACAACTTCCTGTGGCGTCGTACCTTCGCTTTCGGCTCGCAGGGTCACGGGTGTGCCATGCTGGTCCGACCCTGAGACCATGAGCACCCTGTTTCCTTTGATGCGGTGATAGCGGGCGAAGATGTCGGCGGGAAGGTAGGCGCCTGCGATGTGGCCCATGTGCAATGGGCCGTTGGCGTAGGGCCATGCCACGCCAATTAAGATTGTCTCTGCCATCAGCTCTTCGGAACCCTATTCTAACACAGCGTACGCTTGGACAACAGGCGGATTCATTCCAGCCAGGCCCTGTAGAGGTCCCGTCTGGAGGCCCCGGTGAGAGCGGACACCCGGGCGATGGCTTCCTTCGCGCTGAGGCCTTCTTGCCTCAGCTTCCGCAGCTCGGCTGCAGCGTCTTCGGTCAATGGAGCTGTGCTCTCGCTGGCGGGCCTCCCTGCAATGACCAGGGTGGACTCGCCGATTGGCTCCTCGAAGTGAGCCAGCGCCTCGCTGACGGTGCCGCGGAGTACCTCCTCGTGGACCTTGGTCATCTCCCTGCAGACCGCTATCTCCCGGTCGCCCAGAGTGTACTGGATGTCGGAGAGCGACGCCCGCAGGCGGTGCGGCGCCTCGAAGGCCACGATAGTCCTGGGTTCATTGGCCACGCCGGTGAGGAACTTGCGTCTCTCGGTCTTCTTCCTCGGCAGGAACCCTACGTAAATGAACTGGTCTGAGGGAAGCCCGGAGACAGCCAGGGCCGCCGTTATGGCTGAAGGGCCGGGCACTGCCACCACCTCTATGCCGTTCGCCAGTGCCGAGCGGACCAGTGCGTAGCCCGGGTCGCTTAGCGTCGGTGTGCCGGCCTCCGATACAAGGGCAACGTCGACCGATTCCAGTCTCTCAAGGATGGAGCCGGCCTTCGACTTCGCGCCCTGCTCGTGGTAGCTCACCAGCGGGGTCCTTATCCCACAGGAACTGAGCAGCCGCCTCGTGGTACGCGTATCCTCGGCGGCTATCAGGCCGACCTCACGGAGAACACGCACCGCGCGGGGGGATAGGTCCTCCAGGTTACCTATGGGAGTCGAGACCACGTATAGCTTTGGCATGCCAAGCGGGATTATAGTATACGGACGGTGGCGGGTCTACAGCTATCCTTGACTTCGCTACCAGCGCATTATATCCTTTGCTAAGCACATCGAAGCAGGACTGACTATGGACAGAGTACAGTACAAGTATCTCAGACAGACATACGGTTTCGACGACGTGGCGCTTGTCCCCGGCGATATCACGATCAACCCTGACCAGACTGACATAGCTTTCTCCATAGACCAGATCAACTTCGGCCTGCCGATCGTTGCCTCTGCAATGGACGGTGTGGTCGATGTGCGCATGGCGGTCGCAATGGGCAAGCTGGGCGGGCTGGCCGTGCTCAACCTCGAAGGCGTGCAGACACGGTACGAGGATCCCGATTCAGTGCTGGCTGAGATAGCGGAGGCTCCCCCGGAGAAGGTTACCGGCCTTATGCAGAAGGCGTACTCGGAGCCGATCAAAGAGAAGCTCATAGGCGACCGGGTCAAGGCGGTGAAACGAGAGGGGGTTGTCTGCTGTGGCTCGCTTACGCCGGCCAATACGAAGAGGATGTCTCCGGTTGCGGCCGAGGCGGGCATGGACGTGCTGGTCGTGCAGTCGACCGTGACCACCGCCCGTCATATTTCGAAAAGCTACCGGGGACTCATATTCTCCGAGCTGGTCAAGCAGGTACCGGTGCCCGTAGTGGTCGGCAACTGTGTCACGTACAGCGCCTGTCGCAAGCTGATGGAGACAGGCATCCATGGCGTTCTGGTGGGGGTTGGGCCTGGGGCGGCATGTACGACCAGAGAGGTAATTGGCGTGGGCGTGCCGCAGGTGACAGCCACGATGGACTGCGCCGCCGCACGCGACGACCACTACCGCACCACCGGCCGCTATGTTCCGATAATCACTGACGGCGGGTTTCGCACCGGCGGGGACCTTTGTAAAGCCTTCGCATGTGGTGCGGATGCCGTGATGCTGGGCTCGATACTGGCGCAGGCCAAGGAGGCCCCGGGGCGCGGCAATCACTGGGGAATGGCCACTCCTCACGCGGCGCTTCCGCGAGGGACGAGGGTCAAGGTCGGCGTCAGGGGCTCCCTGAAGGAGATACTGCTGGGGCCGACTTCGGTGACCGACGGGACCCAGAATCTGGTGGGTGCTCTGCGAACGGCTATGGGAGTGTGTGGAGCGCGGAACATCCGGGAGATGCATCAGACCGAGGTGGTCATTGCGCAGGCGATCAAGACGGAGGGCAAGCACTTTCAACTGGCACAGGGGGCGTCCGGGAGCTAGCCCCTCCACGATGCGCCGGCGTGCGCCGCTCGGCTGTACTTGACTTGCCAGCTTCAGGCTGCTAGATTATCACTGTTGTGCCGATGGATGCGTCAACGGCTCAAGGGGGATGGGTGAATAACCTGTCCCTTTGTTCTGTCTTAATCGTACCGGGAGGAACGGTGCATGGACGTTGAGATGGTGCTGGTGCTGCTCGCAGCGGTTCTGGCTCTGGCATTCGCCGGCTACCTGGCACGCTTCATACTCCGGCAGGACGCTGGTACTGATAGGATCAGGGAGATTGGCTCCGCGATCCAGGAGGGCGCGAGGGCCTTCCTGATGGATGAGTACCGGGCGCTGGCCGTCGTCACGATCGTCATCTTCATCATCTTCGCTGCTGCTCTGGAGCCGAGGCCCTGGGTCGGGGTAGCGTACCTGGCAGGCACAATAGCGTCGGCGGTTGCCGGCTACCTTGGCATGAGCATCGCAGTGCGTTCTAACTCGCGTACGGCTACGGCGGCGGCATCGAGCTGGGCCAGGGCGCTGAGGATCGCCTTCTCCGGTGGGGCTGTGATGGGGTTCTGCGTTGTGGGGCTGGGACTGCTCGGGCTGACCGTGACGGCGCTGCTGACGGACGACCATCATGTATGGCTGGGCTACGCCGTCGGGGCGTCGATCGTGGCGCTGTTTCTCAGGGTCGGTGGAGGAATCTACACCAAGAGCGCGGATGTGGGCGCCGACCTCGTGGGGAAGGTCGAGGCGGGAATTCCGGAGGACGATCCGCGCAACCCGGCCACAATCGCCGACAACGTCGGCGACAACGTCGGCGATATAGCGGGGATGGGCTCCGACCTGTACGAGTCCTACGTATCAGCGATAGCTGCGGCTATGGTTCTGGCCTATACGGGCGCGCTCTTCGCCGACCCCGACAAGGGCATATTCTTCCCGCTGCTTCTCGGCGCAGTCGGCATTGTTGCTGCCATAGTGGGGACGTTCTTCGTAAGGGCCCCGGAGGCGGAAGGCACATTCGAGGAGCAGACCGCCAGGGCACATGCCACGATGAACCGGGGGGTATATGCGGCCAATGGCCTGATGATTGTTGGCGGCGGTCTGCTCACGTGGTTTTACCTGGGTTCGGACCAGATGGGCGTCTTCTACGCCATGATCGCTGGCCTAGCCTGCGGCTTCCTCATCGGTATGACTACCGAGTACTTCACGGGTGAGAAGAACCCTGTGAGGGGCATTGCCAGGGCAAGTGAAATGGGCCCTGCCACCAACGTCATTCAGGGGCTGGCGGTCGGCCTCTTCAGCACAGCGATTCCCGTCATCCTCGTGGCGGTAGCCACCGGCATAGCGTACTGGCAGGCTGGGCTCTTTGGCATAGCTATCGCCGCTGAGGGGATGCTCATAACGCTGGGCATGCTGCTTGCGATAGACTGCTACGGTCCGATTGCCGACAACGCCGCGGGCATGGCCGAGATGGGCGGTATGGGCCAGCACGTGAGGGAACGGGCTGAGGCCCTGGACGCAGTCGGCAACACAACCGCAGCTATCGGCAAGGGCTTCGCCATCTCATCGGCGGCACTGGCGGCGCTGGCGTGGCTTGCCACGTTCTTCGAGATAGCAAATGACGAACTGCTCAGCCGGGGCAAGGTGGCGATGGTGTGGTCACTCGAGAATCCGGACGTGATTATCGGCCTGTTCATCGGCGGTATGCTGCCATTCCTCTTTTCTGCTCTCTCTATGAGGGCTGTGAGCTATGGTGCCTACGCCGTCTGCCGGGAGGTGAGGCGTCAGTTCGAGCAGATGCCGGGACTTATGGAAGGGACGTGCCGCCCCAACTACTCCCACTGTGTGGACATAACGACGCGCAAGGCCCTCAAGGGCATGATCGTCCCCGGTCTGCTGGTCGTAATCGTCCCACTCATAATTGGCTTCTGGCGTGGGCTGGACGCGCTGTCCGGAGTGTTAGCAGGGTCCCTCGTAAGCGGATTTGTCCTCGCGATACTGATGGCTAACGCCGGGGGCGCCTGGGACAACGCGAAGAAGTACATCGAGGCCGGGCACCATGGCGGCAAGGGGAGCCCTGCTCACAAGGCTGCGGTCACAGGTGACACGGTCGGCGACCCGTTCAAGGATACGGCCGGCCCATCCCTGAACATTCTAATCAAGGTTGTAGGCAAGGTGGCTGTGATCTTCGTGCCCATATTCGTTCTGGTGGCTACGTAGGCGCGGATACGAAGCGGACAATGCGCGGTCTATCATCTGAGCAAATGAGCACCGACCGGGAGCATCCCCGAGTTCTGGTCGGTGCTCATTTTCACATAATCACTGAATGAGAAAGGAGGGTTGAGGGATTGGGCTTGATATGGATTGTGCCCGCAGCCGGCGTCTTCGCTCTCATATTCGCGGTATTCCTGATCCGGGACATACTGCGACGCGATACCGGGACGCCGGAGATGGAGAGGATCGGCGACATGATCCTGGAGGGGGCACTGGCATTCCTGAGGCGGCAGTACACCACGATAGGCATTATCGCGGTAATCACCGCGGTGGTGGTCGGTGTACTGGTGGGTCTGCTCGAAGGCGAGAAGGGCCTCATCGACAGCGATACCGGTGAGCAGCTCGTTTCGGCAGTAGGCATTGCGTGGCGCACCGGCGTGGCATTCCTGGTCGGCGCCTTCTGCTCGGCTGTGTCGGGCTACATCGGGATGTACGTCTCGGTGAAGTCGAACGTCAGGTGTGCCGCTGCTGCGCGAAGTAGTCTCAATGGGGCAATCACGGTCGCCCTCCGGGGTGGGGCGGTCTCCGGATTCCTCATCGTGGCGCTCAGTCTAATCGGTGTCGCGGTCATGTACTACGCCTACGGCGGCGCGGACAACCCGCACATAGCGCCGCACACGATCGTGGGCTTCGGCTTTGGTGCCAGCTTCGTGGCCCTGTTCGCACAGCTTGGCGGCGGGATATACACCAAAGCCGCGGATATGGGCGCCGACCTGGTCGGCAAGGTCGAGGCCGGCATTCCCGAGGATGATCCCAGGAACGCGGCAGTCATTGCTGATCTGGTCGGTGACAACGTGGGCGACTGCGCTGGTCGCGGTGCCGACCTCTTCGAATCGACGGCCGCCGAGAACATCGGCGCAATGATCCTGGGCATAGTGCTCTACCTTGTCACGGGCGAAGCGGTCTTCGTCCTCTTCCCGCTGGTTGTCCGCTCGTTCGGCATCTTCGCCAGTATGGTGGGGGTCATGCTGGTCAAGGCAAGGGAAGATGAGAACCCAATGAACGCCCTCAATCGCGGCTACTTCATCTCCATTGGCTTGTCAGTCGTGGGATTGATAGTAGCCGTACTGGTCATGCTGGGCTCCGAGTATGCCTGGCTCATCGGGGCCGGCCTGATCGGGCTCGCAGCCAGCGTGGCCATTGTGTTCATCACTCAGTACTACACGGAGCCGGGACACCGGCCGGTGGACGAGATAGCGGAGGCCTCCAGGACAGGGCCCGCGACAAACATCGTCTCCGGTACGGCCGTGGGCTTCGAGACGACCCTGGCCACGGCCTTCTCCATCGGTCTTGCGCTTCTGCTTGCCTACTGGATGGGCGAGCAGGCGATAGCCAGCGCCGGCCTCGCGGCAGAGGCGGCGGACAAGGGTTACACCTGGCATGGCGGTGGAGGCGTATTCGGCACAGCAGTCGCGACCATGGGCATGCTGATGACCTGTCCGTTCGTCCTTACGATGGACACCTTCGGCCCCATCACGGACAACGCCAACGGCGTGGTCGAGATGTCCGGTGAGGGCGGCTCCGCGCGAGCCATAACCGATCGTCTCGATGCGGTCGGGAACACGACGAAAGCGCTGACAAAGGGATTCGCCATGGTGTCCGCCGGTCTGGCAGCGTTCCTTCTCTTCCAGGCGTACATGGAAAGGGTAACCCTGTTGAGACTTCCGGAAGGGTTCACACTCCTCACTGTGCCCAAGGAAGACTTCTTCGATACTGTGAACATTGCCAGCGTAGAGGTATTCGTCGGGGCGCTCGCGGCGGTCATGCTGGTCTTTCTGTTCAGCTCGATGGCAATCAGGGCGGTAGGCAAAGCTGCAGGCAAGGTCATCGAAGAGGTACGCCGCCAGTTCAGGGAGAACCCGGGCATCATGGACGGGACGGCCAGGCCGGACTACGGCGGTTGTGTGGACATAACTGCACGAGCAGGGCTCAAGCAGATGGTGGTGCCGTCCCTGCTGGTCGTGGCAATGCCCGTACTAATTGGAGTCATCTTCAACCAGATTGAGAGCTATGACGCCGCCCAGGCGGTGGCCGCCTTCCTCATGGTGGGGACAATTGGCGGCATTCTGCTGGCAAGCTTCTTCAACAACGGCGGCGGCGCATGGGACAACGCCAAGAAGCTCATCGAGAGCGGCGAAATGAAGGACGAGAATGGGGAGACCATCGGCAAGGGTACTGAGGCTCATTCCGCGGCGGTGGTCGGTGACACGGTCGGCGACCCGTTCAAGGATACCGCTGGTCCTTCTCTGCACGTAGTGGTGAAGCTGCTGAGCACGATCACTCTGGTGCTCTGCCCACTCTGGATCTAGAAGCGAAAACTGGAACGATAGAGGTCAGTATGGAACCCCTTCCTCATGCGAGGAAGGGGTTCTGCTTTCGTTCGGCGCCTACTGTGGTGGCAGGCCCGTGGCCGGGATAGACTATTGTCTCGTCCGGGAGGACCATGAGCTTTGTCATTATGCTGCTGATGAGAGTGCTGTAGTCACCGCCGGACATGTCCGTCCTGCCGATGCCGAAGTTGAAGAGCGTGTCACCGGAGAAGACAACGCCGTCGCCGAGAAGGGATATGCCTCCTGGGCTGTGGCCCGGCGTGTGAAGGACGGTGAACTTCAAGTCACCGACTTCGATCGCGTCACCGTCGTGCAAAAGCCTGTCTGGTTTGGGCGGGGCCTTGAAGGAGCCGCCCATGACCACCCCGACCATTCTGCCGAACGCTGACGGCAGCATGCTCTCTGTGTCGAGCTCGTGGACGGCGTAGTCTGCCCTGGTCGCCTCCTTGACCTGTGCCAGAGCGCCCACGTGGTCGAGGTGATTGTGAGTGGCAACGATGAGCTTCGCCTCTAGACCTGCGTCTTTCAACGTCTTGAGTATGGTGTTCCCATCAGCTCCTGGATCGATGACCATGGCTTCCTTTGTGGTATCCGAGCCGACGATGAAGCAGTTCGACCCAAAGGGCCCGACAACGAGTTCTTTGATGATCATTGGTCCCTCCCCGGAACATTGTCGTGTTAGCCGCTGTTCGTTGTCAAGGCTTTACACCCATTCTCAAAGCTGATAACCTTAGCTTGCCATTACGAGTGAGGTGACGGGAGACGGTATTGACTGAGCAGGCCACAGGCAAGGTGACCATGGAGAAGCTGGTCTCGCTGTGCAAGCGGCGCGGCTTCATCTTCCCATCGAGCGAGATATACGGGGGGCTGGGAGCGTGCTACGACTACGGGCCGCTAGGGGTTGAACTCAAGAACAACATCAAGGCGGAGTGGTGGAAGTCCACGGTGCAGGCGAGGGAGGACGTGGTTGGGCTCGACTCCTCGATACTCATGCATCCGCAGGTGTGGGTGGCCAGCGGCCACGTGGATGGTTTCGCCGACCCGCTGGTGGACTGCAAGTCATGCCACCGCCGCTGGCGCGCCGACGACCTGGAGAGCCAGGTCTGCCCCGAATGCGGTGGTGAGCTTACCGAGCCTCGGATGTTCAACCTCATGTTCAAGACCGTCGTGGGGCCTGTCGAGGATGAAGCTTCAGTGGTCTACCTGCGGCCCGAGACGGCTCAGGGCATATTCGTGAACTTCGAGAACGTGCTGGCGTCGACCAGGAAGAAACTTCCGTTGGGCATAGCGCAGATAGGGAAGTCGTTCCGCAACGAGATCACGACCGGCAACTTCATATTCCGGATGCGCGAGTTCGAGCAGATGGAGGTCGAGTACTTCGTCAGTCCCGGCACTGACGAGGAGTGTTTAAGGGAATGGACCGAGGAGAGGTTCAACTGGTATGTGGCGCTGGGGATCAGCAAGGACAACCTTCGACTCCGGCAGCACGGAGCCGACGAACTCGCCCACTACGCCAAGGACTGCTTCGATATTCAGTATCACTTCCCGATCGGCTGGTCCGAACTTGAGGGGATAGCGAACCGTACCGATTTCGACTTGAAGCAGCATGCCGCTACGAGCGGCCGCGCTATCTCCTACTACGATGAGGAATCCAGGGAGCATGTCGTTCCGTACGTCATCGAACCTTCCGCCGGTGTCGACCGCTCGGTCCTTGCGTTCCTCTCCGACGCGTACGACGAGGAGCCGGACAAGGACGAGATACGCGTGGTGATGAGGCTGCACCCTGCGCTTGCACCTGTCAAGGTCGCCGTGCTTCCCCTGAGCAGGAATGAGAAGCTTCGGCCGCTGGCCAGGCAGGTGTACGACTCGATACGGGGCTGCTGGATGACCCAGTACGACGATGCGCAGAGTATCGGAAGGCGCTACCGAAGGCAGGATGAGATCGGCACGCCCTATTGCGTTACGATCGATTTCGACTCCCTTGATGACAGGCGGGTTACCATAAGGGAGCGCGACACGATGCGTCAGGTCCGCGTGCCAATTGATGGTCTCAGGTTCACCCTTGAAGCCAAGCTGACTGGCGAGCCTCTGGAGGTGCTGCCTCCCGGTGGTTCGCTCGGCCTGGGCTTCGATGGAGAGTCTGAAGGTGCCCGGCAGGACTAGCTCGTCTCCTCCGGCCTGACCGGAGCTCGCCGGAAGAAGCCACATCTACATGGAAATCGCCCTCGGCATAGCCATAGGATTCGCGCTGGCGCTCGCGGTGCTCTCTGCCTTCGTGATGCTGCGCCGCACCACTCCTTCAGGTTCCGCGCACGACTACGTCCAGGAGTTGGCCGGCGTCAAGTCCAGGATGGACGGTATGGCGACCGGACAGGACGCCCTTCGAACATCATTGGTCTCCCTGGAGTCTGCGCTAAGGGGACTCGAAACAAGGATGGTGGAGTCGACCGGTTCGGTGAAGGAATCCGTGCTCAGGGACTTCGCTGATGCTCGAAGAACCCTGGAGGCGATCCGGACCGAAATGGAGTCGCGGAAGCAGTTGGAGCGCGACCTGCAGCAGAGCTCCCGACGCATAGAGATGGTCATAGCCGGCGGCAGGTCCCGGGGAAGAGCGGGAGAGAACATACTTGCGGAGGCATTCAAGCAGTTCCCCCCGAACGTGGTGGAGACTAGCTTCAGGGTCAACGGCCACCCGGTGGAGTATGCACTTGTGCTGGTCGACGGCAAACGGGTCCCGATCGACTCGAAGTGGACGGCCTCAGACCTGGTCGAAGGGCTGGAGCAGGAGACAGAACCCGCTGCCAGAGAGCGGCTGCTTAATCAGATAGAGCAGGCAGTCCAGACAAAGGTCAGGGAGGTAACGAAGTACATAGACCCCTCGATGACGACATCCTGGGGTGTCGCTGCTGTGCCGGATGCAGTGTTCAACGTCTGTCGCAATGCCCACCTCAACGCGTTCGGCAGCAACGTTATCCTGATGCCCTTCAGTCTGGCAGTGGTCTACCTTCTGTCACTATACCAGCTTCACCTGCAGTACTGCCGCTCAGTGGATATCGACAAGATAGAGGGTTATTTGAATCGGATTGAGCAGGGGTGCGACCGAATCGATGTCGAGCTGGAGAACAAGGTATCGCGCGGGGCCACGATGATAGTGAACGCTTTCGAGGAGTGCAAGCGCCAGATAGGATCGATGCGGGGTGCAGCAGCTTACCTGCGCAGCCTGCCCGGCGAGGATGGTTCGGCCACCCCGGGCAGGCAGGAATTGACCACCGATGACGCTGATCCGGCACCGTCGGTTGACCCTCCTGCCGAACGCTAGAGATGCGAATACTCCACTTCGCAGACCTGCACCTGGGTATCGAGACCTACGGACGGATCGATCCCTCCACAGGATTGTCGACCAGAGTCGGTGACTTCCTGTCCGCTCTGGACGAGGTCGTGGCCTATGCCATTGACACCGGGATCGACCTTGTTCTCTTCTGCGGGGACGCATACAAGAGCAGGGACCCCGGGCAGACGTACCAGCGCGAGTTCGCCCGCCGCGTGAAGACCCTCGGCGACAGCGGCGTTCCCGTATTCTTGCTCGTTGGCAACCATGACGTGCCGAACGCGATCGGCAGGGCCACGGCGGTCGAGATCTTCGACACGCTGTCGGTTGACAACGTCGTTGTAGCCGGACGACCGCGGACGCATCTGCTGTCGACGAAGAGCGGGCCCACCCAGATAGTCGCGTTGCCATGGGCGCGACGCGGCGCCCTTCTGGCGAGGGAGGATGCTCGCAATCTCACTCCGCACCAGGTGAACGAGAAGCTCCAGGAACTGCTCACCGACTGGCTGAATGCTGAGGTCGGCGGTCTGGCCCCGGATGTCCCGGCCGTGCTGTGCGGCCACCTTGCACATTCGGGCGCCGTAGCTGGATCGGAATACGCAATGGTAATGGGCCGCGACTATGTCTTGCTCCAGAGCACGGTGGTCAATCCGGCGTTCGATTATGTGGCCCTGGGTCATATGCACAACCGTCAGGTTGTGGAGAGGCCCGTGCCCGCAGTGTACTCGGGAAGCCTTCAGTCGATAGACTTCGGTGACGAAGGGCAGGACAAGGGGTTCTACGTAGTAGAGCTTGACGAGTCCGCTGCCCGCGGCTCGCGGCTGAAAGACTACAGCTTCTGTAGCGTCAACGACAGGCGATTCCTGACCATAGACGTGGATGCCGATAGGGACGATCCGACAGAGGCTGTACTCGACGCCATCGCCAGGCACGACATACGGGGCGCGATCGTGCGTATCAGGATAAGGATATCTGCGGAAAGGGAGAACCTCCTGCGCGATTCAGAGATCAGAAAGGCACTGGCCGAGGCGCACTTCGTCGCTGCGATAAGCAGGGATGTGGAGAGGGCGAGGCGCGGGCGACTGGCAAGTCGACGAGCGGAGAGCATGTCGGTAATTGAGGCTCTGGAGACCTACCTGGGGTCCAGAGGAAGCAGCAGGGAGCGCACCGAGACACTGGTGAGGTACGCACGCGATCTGATGGATCGGCAGTCGGAGATATCGTTGTAGGCCACGGACTACCTGGGCGTATTGGGGGACAAATTCATCCCCAATTTCTAGTGGCACACCTGAACGCCCCTGAGCTTGCCCGATGCGCCCCGGACCTGCTAGAATGAGGCCATCCGATGCCGGTGTCGGCAGTCAGGATCGCCCATGATCGGTCGCCTCTTCGGCCTGGTTGGCCTGTTCCTTCTTCCATTCAAGATAATCCTGGGTTCTGCACTGCGAGTCGTCGGCTTCTTCCTCGGCCTGCTGGTTGTCGCCATCGTAGTGTGGATCTTGCTCACACAATGCTGAGGCGCGGCGGTCGCCCCGATCTCGAAGGGTGGTAGGATGTACTGCAGAAACTGTGGCAGGGATCTGATTGGCAGACCGGAGATATGCCCCGGATGCGGCGTGAGGCCGCCTGCGGGTAGCAATCACTGCCAGTCGTGCGGAAGCGCGACTGACCCGCTTGCCGAGGTCTGCGTCAACTGTGGCGCGAGGCTTACGTCGCAGTACGCTTCCCGCAAGTCGAGACTGGCGGCCGCTCTTCTATGTTTCTTCCTGGGCGAGCTGGGCATTCACCGCTTCTATCTTGGCAAGGTCGGGACTGGCATAGCCATTCTGGCGCTCACTGTGATCGGCTCAGCAACGGCCTGGCTTATCATCGGCATCCCTGTCCTCGTGGTCGCCGGCCTCTGGGTGCTGGTCGACCTGATCCTCATACTGGTTGGCGCGATGCTCGACGCCGATGGCAGAGAGGTCAAGAACTGGTGACCCCCTGCGCAACCAATCGGCTGGTGGTGAACAGCGGTACCCCGGCACCGATATGACTACCCCGCAGCATCCTTTGCCTACCGCGTGAAGGACTAACGTTCCTGACTATTTGGCTCTCTTCAGTGACCGATTGGGCTATTGTGGCCGCAACCGGCACGCCCTATATTGGGAGTTGCCGGTCAGGACGGTTGATGTCAGGGCCGGTAGTCATCATGCTCTTGCCCTTGGTGCCATGGAGGCCAGCCGTGAGGCTGGCCTCCAGCCTTTTGTGAGCCATGTCGAGACTTGCGGGGCACCGAAACAAGATGGTTGTCCCCCTCGCGGCAACGGGCTTATACTTGGGAAGGAGCAGGTCCGGGAGTCGCCCCGTGCTCCGCGGAGTGACATGATACCTGTCAGGCTGTACCTCAAGAACTTCATGTGCTATCACGAGCACGTGCCCGTCCTCGATTTCGAAGGGATACACGTTGGATGTATGAGCGGCGACAACGGTCACGGCAAGTCGGCCCTTCTCGATGCCATGACCTGGGCCCTCTGGGGCAAAGCCAGGGCAAGAAGCGACGATGAGCTGATCTATATGTGGGAGAAGGACATGGAGGTCCAGTTCGACTTCGACGTTGGGCCGGACCGATACCGTGTGATACGAAAGAGGTCAAGGGGCTCGCTCAAGCGTCCCGGTCAGAGCGTCCTCGAGTTGCAGGCGGCCTCTTCGAACGGCTTCTCGACCCTGTCAGGTAGCACGATACGGGATACCGAGCGGAAGATCGTCGAGCTACTGAGGATGGACTACGACACCTTCATAAACAGCGCATTGCTCCTGCAGGGACGGGCTGACGAGTTTAGCACAAGGAGACCGGGGGAACGCAAGCAGGTGCTGGCCAGCGTCCTCGGCTTGTCGATGTACGACAACCTGGAGAAGCTGGCGAGATCCCGCAGCCGGGACAGCGACGTGCGTCAGAAGGACCTCGCCGGCGACATAGCGCGCATCGATGCTCATTTGGAGCAGAAGGGGCAGTGCGAGACCAGACTTGCGGAGACACAGGAGACGCTGGACGGCATACTCAAGCGCCTGGAATCGGACGAAGCTGCACTGATGGCCCTTCGCAACTCGCGGGAGGAAATGAAGGCTCGATTGGCAGAAGCGGAGCAGGTGGCGAAGCGGATCAAGGACACCGAAGGGCAGATACGATATCTCGAAAACCAGGTGACCGAACTGGGCAAGCAGATAGGCGGGCACCAGTGCGTCGTCGCCGAGCATGACCAGAACGAAGCCCGCGTACGTAAGGATCTGCAGCAGGTGGAGCAACTGGAGCAAGGGTTGGAGGACAAGCGCAAGCTCATCGAGGAATGGTCCAACCGCGTACACCAGCTCCAGGCAGCCAATGCCAAGCTTCGCGAGGAGATGGACGATCTGAAGAAGAGGGTTGACCTGCTCAAAGAAGAGGCCGCGCAATGCCCGCTATGCGGGACTGTGCTGGGCGACGAGGGCAGGAGGCGCCTGCTGGAACGCTATCAATCGGAAGGCGTTGAGAAAGGTGATGCCTTCCGCGCAAACAGAGCTGAGATAGAGGAGAAGGAGCAGCGGCTCAAGCTGATGAGGTCGGAGGTCGACAAGCTGCAGTCAGAGGCGAGGAACCAGCGGTCACGCTGCGAGCGCCACTTGGAGGCCCTGGAGAAGGACCGCCGCGAGGCAGAGACCCGACTTCCGCAGGCGCGGGAATCACTCGGTAAGGCCGAGGAAGCAAGGGAAGGTCTGCGCTCGGCGCTGAAGTCCGACATCGAGCGCAGGGACAGTATCCTGAAGATGGCCGAGGGCCTGCCTAACCTGGAGAAGAGGCTGGAGAAGGCCGAGAAAGAGTACCAGGACCTCAAGAAGCAGGAGCGAGAATGCACGAGCGTGCTGTCCGATCTGCAGGCTACCCTGCGCCTCTGCCAGAAGATGGAGGTCGAGAGGAGCGAGAAGCGGGTGGCCCTGACCAGAGCGGCGGAGGACAAGTCGATCTACGATGAGCTTGCGCTCGCCTTTGGGAAGAAGGGCGTACAGGCCATGATCATCGAATCGGTCCTTCCCGAGATCGAGGAGGAGACCAACTGGCTGCTGGGTCGGATGACGGACAACCGCATGCATGTGAAGCTGGAGAGCCAGAAGGACACCGCGAAGGGCGAGACCGTCGAGACGCTGGAGATCAGGATATCGGACGAACTGGGCACCAGAAGCTACGAGATGTTCAGCGGAGGAGAGGCGTTCAGAGTCAACTTCGCTCTGAGGATAGCCCTGTCGAAGCTGCTGGCGCGAAGGGCCGGTGCACCACTGCCCACAATCATAATTGACGAGGGATTCGGCACTCAGGACAGTACCGGTAGGGAGCGGCTGGTAGAGTCCATCCGCTCGATACAAGATGACTTCGAGAAGATACTGGTAATCACTCATATCGATGAGTTGAAGGATGCCTTTCCCGTTCGAATAGATGTGACCAAGACCGAGGATGGCTCTACATTCTCGATGAGCTAGATACGCAGGGTGTCCGCTCTGGTAGCCCGCAAACGACGATGGTGATATAATGATGCATCGAGGCCCCCGGCCTTCTTTGAGGTTCGGGGCCGTGCAACTCTTACGGGGGACGTTCAATGGCGGAGAACATCAATACCAAGTGCGGTGACTGCAAGAACTTCGAGCCCAACGAGGGCGAGAAGTTCTTCAATTGCACCAAGGCGATGCATGGCGGCGTCAAGTACGGCATGCAGGTCAGGGCCGACTCCAACGGGTGTGACGCCTTCACGCCGAAGTAGATCCGGCCGATTCATTCGGGCCGGCGGGATGCGACTGCCGGGGTGACGACCGGGAAAGGCTCTCCGAGCCGCGTGTGGAAAGGAGACCATGTTCAAGCTTCTGCTATCGGATACCAACCTGTGCCCGAGTTCCTGCGAGTTCTTCGAGCCCGTGAAGGGAGAGACGCTGGTCGAGTACTGCAACCTGCCCGCCGGTGATTGGACCGTGCGTGTGAACGACAGCGAGCTTCAGGAATGCCCGCTGGGCAAGTGGGACCTCAAGGTCGCCAAGGGTATCATGCCTACCGGAGACTAGCGGAGGGCGCATAGGACCGGCTGGAGACTATGGTCAAGAGCCACGACGAGTTGCTGGACGAGATAGTGGGCATCGAGTCGCGCATGTTCATGGCGATCGAGCCGGTGACTCCGTCTGCCTGCCAGCAGCAGCCCGATACCTTCAAGACCATGCGGGCCGCCGGCTTCAGCGCGCTTTCCGAGGAGACCCTGCGTTCCTACCTGAACGACCTGGAAGAGGCGATGGACGAGGGGCGCAACCTGGTCGAGCTGAAGTATGCGCGCATCGACAATCTGATTCCGCCCCTGAGCGAGAATCCTGTCATAGACAGGATCGTAGAGGCCGAGGGTCGGTGGCTCAGGGAGCTCGAGGCCAAGTACCCCAACACCTTCGTTGGACGGTCCGAGTTCGCCATCGACACTTACCTGAAGAGCGAGCTGGAGATGTACTCCGACCACACGCTCGACCTCTACTACCGGGACATCGAGCGGGCGCAGAAGGAAGGCCACAACCTGGTCGCCGACAAGTACGCGTACCTGTTCCGCGAGATCGGCTATGACTCCATCGAGGCGATGGAGGAAGAGCGAAAGCGCCGACAGGGCTGATATGGTATGCTGGTCATACCAGAGCACCGCTACTCAGCGAAGTAGACACCTGCCGGGCCGGGCGCTTGCCCAGGGCCGGCATTTTGCGTAGAATCGTAATCCGCATGGGGCTGTAGCTCAATTGGGAGAGCGCCTCCCTTGCACGGAGGAGGTCAGGGGTTCGAATCCCCTCAGCTCCACCATGGAAAGCGATTGTCACAGAGGCCCAGTTTCTAAATGAACAAGGCAGCGATACTATTACCATGATCTTCAATCAGAATGATATTCCAAGCCACCTATTCGGCATTCCTGAGCTCAGTTTCGCCGAGGACCTCCTTGTCGACAGCACAGGCGGTCTATGGTTCAGACTGGGGGCTTGGACTATCACACCTGGTCGGAATGGGCGAGGCGTCGAGGATGTGATTTCTCGGCAAAGCATCCTGCTTGCCCCTGGACGATTTGCCGATGTCTTTGACAAACTGGAGTCCATCGGAAATGCCATCGGTGGCCTCGGCAAACCGGGAGGGTTTGTCCGCCATGAGGCCGATCAGAAGGAATATGGTTATGCCCCATTCCATCGATACGAGTTCTGTTTCACCTCGGTAACTGGCGAGCCACTAGTGTTCGTCCGCTCCATCACATCGGGTGTCGAGCTTTTCATCAACCCGGACTTAGAATTGTTCTTTGGGCTGGAAGAACAAACAAGTGGATGCAGTATTTGGTGGGATCCGCGACGTGGGGTCGAAGCCCTCCGTCGGCATGTGGTTGACGAAGGCAACCTGGAAATCGTCGAGATCCGAGTTGACTACCTGCAGAGGTACCTCCAGGCCCGCCAAATGTCATTGGTCACTGGGCACTATCGCCACCTTTGTCTCTTTGATCCCTCACCGAGTAGTCTTGAGGCATTCGTAGCGGAGGATGTGGTGCTAGGCTCTCCCGAACAGGGCGCTAAGGCTATCTTCCAAAGCTGGGGACCCCGACGAGATATTCCAGGAACGCCACCATTCCTACAGAGAAGGCTACACTTGTGGTTTGAGATCAAGCCTCTCGAGATTGACATAGATGACCCATGGGCCGAAGAGCCGGCCTTCGATCCCTATTCATTCACCCTACCCACGCGAACCGGTCCCGTTGCCCCGGCCCGTTGGAAGCACTTTCGACAAACCGAAGCGCGAAAGTTCGAAGGCGGGGTTTGTGACTTCATGGATTACGTCTACTTCAGGCAGGAAGTGCTATCGAAGTATGAAGAGGCTTCTGGTTTCGACGTTTCGGATAATGGCTCGGTGTCGTGTCGGTACTACTGGGGACTTGTTCGCAGTACATCGCGAATCGGTAATGAGCTGCTCGCGACCGCTATCGGTGATTTCGCAGAAGGTGTTCCCTTCGAGGAGTGGCCGCACTGGAAGCAGTACGCCGTTGAACCGCCCAGCAGGGAGACCATAGATGCGCTTTGCGAAGAGCAGACAGTGCCTGATGCAGTAAATTCTGTGGTTCAGGCACTTCGAAGATTAAACGAGGCTTTCGCCCTTTTCGCCGATTCCATCGGTGTTGCAATCTCGGAGTTGCCCTGGCAGGGTTCACTCGATAGTCTGGCTGGCCGTCAGCTTAAGTGGGTCTATCCCACCAATGCGGGCGATGAAGAGTTCCTTAAGAGAGCAACGCTTCTGTCAACGCTGGTTATAGATGGTTTGGCGCCATGTTCGCTACGCAAGCTTCTCAAAGCCATGGGCGAAGACCTTCACCTCAATGACGGAGACCCTCCTCAACCTCTGAATTCCCGGAATCTCCTGCAGCGAGTCACGCTCATGGCGGTGCTGAGAAAGAGCTTCCAGCTGCCGGTTGAGACAATTCCCATCCTGGTGAAGCAGGCAGAAGGCAAAGCCACTAGCGTGAGCGATTCCGACCTGCAAGCCGAACTCAAGGGATCGTGTCGACAAGTCCGAGATGAATTTGCTCCACTGGCCTTCCTCTACGATCTGCGAACGTATGGTGGGCTTGCGCATACCCCCAGTATGCCGAAGGTGGCGACTGCAGCGGCTAATCTCGGCCTTCCCAGAGAGAAGTGGCATCGGATTCACTATCTTTGCCTTCTGGGCCTCGTTGGTGGAAGCGTCAAGCAAATCGAGGAGCACCTGCGTTCCAATCTGATCTCCGGCGAGCACTCTCAAGCATAGCGCGAGTAGTGGTACGGATCCGGACTCCTAGGCTCATTGTGCCATGCCTCATTCGCTGAATCTGATGAGCACATCTCCGGTCTCCACAGTCTGTCCCTGCCCCACAACCACCTCTGAGACTATGTGGTCACCGGGGGACGGGATGCAACTCTCCATCTTCATTGATTCGACGACAACCAGATCCTGACCGTGATAGACGCGATCCCCGACATCCACCCTTATCTCCATGACAAGTCCAGGCATTGGGCTTGTCAACGCGTTTTCAACCTGGCGGGATACTGGTGGGCGGACCTTGGATGCAAGTTCCCACTCTTTCAGTGTATATATCTCAAAGACCTCCTGTATGCCGCAGAACCTGCCTTCTATGAAAGAGCCCCGATAGTCAAGAATGAACCGATGGGTCTCTCCATCGATCTCCAGCTTCAGACGTCGCCGATAGAACTCAAAGGGTGGTGCCACCACAGTGTAATTGCGATCCCCAACGCGGGCAACCCAGATCCTCTCAAGCCCCCGATCCGTTAGCTGGACGGTGAAGACGTCATAGGGGCACTTCGCTACATACTCATAAGGCCCACGAGGTTGGGGATTGGCTCCGATCGTGGATATCATCGGCTTGAGTGACTCGCGCACAAGTATATTGCGATTGTGGTAGATCAACGTCGCTGCCAGGGCAACAAGACGCAGGTGATCTTTGGATGGGGTTTCCCTGGCAGCGCCTTCGGCGAACTCCCGTTCGATGAAATCCGTAGAGGTGTCTCCGCTACGGAAGGCCGAAAGATTGAGAATCTGGTTGAGGAAACTGATATTGGTGACTACCCCTTCAATGTGATAGCCATTGAGCGCGCTGACAAGCCGCTTGCGGGCTTGTTCGCGATTCTCCCCCCAACCGATGACCTTGGCCAGGAGCGAGTCGAAATAGACGCCGACGACACTGCCTGCCTCGACCCCTGAATCGACCCGCAGGTGCTCTCCTCGTGGTTCGTGATAGCGTGTGATGAGCCCGGTAGCCGGGAAGAAGCTCTTGGAGGGATCCTCCGCACACACTCTTGCCTCCATCGCCCACCCAGACAAACGAATGTCTTCCTGTCGAAACGGGAGCTTCTCTCCATCAGCGATACGAAGCTGATACTCGACCAAGTCTATGGATGAAGTCATCTCGGTGATGGGATGCTCCACCTGAATGCGGGGATTCATCTCCAGGAAGTAGTATCGTCCCTCGTTGTCCATAAGGAACTCAACCGTGCCCGCGTTGACATAGCCCGCCTTCCTAGCCAGTTCACAGGCCACTGCTCCCATCTCGTCCCGCAGAGAGGCGCTCATAGCTACCGAGGGCGATTCCTCAATCACCTTCTGATAGCGTCGCTGAATAGAGCATTCCCGTTCGCCCAGGTGAACTACGTTCCCGAAGACGTCCGCCAGAATCTGGAACTCAATGTGCCTCGGATGCGGTATGTAGTGCTCAACAAACACTCTGTCATCTGCGAACGCTTTCTGCGCCTCCTTGCGGCATACTGACAGTGCGGCAGCCATATCATCGGCAGCTTGGACGATTCTCATCCCCTTACCCCCTCCGCCAGCCGCCGGCTTGAGCAGGAGAGGATAGCCGATTTGCTTGCCCACCTCGAGTGCTTCCGCCAGGTCCCGGACCGGATCCAGGTGACCCTCAATGACTGGCACTCCCACGTCTCGTGCCAGTTCCTTGGCGGCAAGCTTGTCTCCCAGAAGAGCCATGGCTGAAGGCGGTGGCCCAATGAACACGATGCCCGCGTCATTGAGCAGTCGAGCGAAGCTCGGATTCTCGGACAGGAAGCCATAACCGGGATGGATCGCCTCGCAACCTGTCTGGACTGCGGCGTCAACCACTTTCTCCATTGCCAGATAGGACTCCATGGCGGTCATACCACCCAGTGTCACTGATTCATCTGCATTCCTCGTATGAAGACTGCGCGCATCAGTATCCGAGTGAACCGCAACGGATGTGATTCCCATCCGGGAGCAGGTGCGCACGATCCTCACCGCAATCTCGCCACGGTTGGCAATCAATACCTTCTTGAACATAGCTTCTCTCACAGTGGGATATTGCCGTGTTTTCGCCTGGGTTCTTCGGCCTTCTTTCCCTCCAGCAACTGGAGAGCCCTGATCAGCCGATGGCGGGTCTGGTTCGGGAAGATCACATCATCGATGTACCCTCGCTGGGCTGCAACAAAGGGATTCTGATATGTGGCGCGGTACTGAGCGGCCCTTTCGTTGAGAGTCTTCTCCGGATCTGGGGAAGCACTTATTTCTTTGCGGTAGAGGATCTCTGCAGCCCCCCTGGGCCCCATTACGGCGATCTCAGCAGACGGCCACGCGTATATGATGTCCCCCAGGATGTGTCTGGAGTTCATCACCAGATAGGCTCCACCATAAGCCTTGCGGACAATAACCGTAATGCGGGGCACTGTAGCCTCAATGAAAGCATACAGCAGCTTGGCCCCGTGCCGGATGATGCCACCGCTTTCCTGCTCGGGCCCGGGCATGAATCCCGGCACGTCCACAAGAACGATCAAAGGGATATTGAACGCATCGCAGAAACGAACGAAACGAGCGGCTTTGATCGAAGCATCATTGTCCAGGACACCCGCCAGTACCGCAGGCTGATTGGCGACAAGGCCAACGGTCTGGCCACCCAAGCGCCCGAATCCGCATACGATGTTTCGTGCGAAGTGGGGCTGTATCTCCAGGAACTCGGCGCCATCAAGGATGCTGTATATCAGCACGCTCATGTCATAACCCTTTACGGGATCAGTCGGGACCAGGCAATCCAGGGTGGGATCGACCCTGTCAATAGGATCGCTGAGGTTGAGCAGCGGTGCCATCTGGGTGTTGTTGGATGGGAGGTAGTTGATCAGTCTCCGAACATCCCGCAGGCAAAGGATGTCATTGGCAGCTATGAAATGGGCCACACCGCTCTGTTCGGCATGTACCCAGGCACCTCCCAGCTCTTCGGAAGAGATGTCCTGATGGATGACCGTCTTGACGACGTTGGGACCGGTAACGAACATGTAGGAAGTCCCCTCCACCATGAACACGAAATCGGTCATGGAAGGGCTGTAGACCGCGCCGCCGGCACACGGACCCATCATGCAGGATATCTGCGGTACCACACCGCTGGCCTTGACATTCCGCACGAAGATCTCTCCGTACGCCGCCAGTGAATCCACGCCATCTTGAATCCTTGCGCCGCCCGAATCGTTTATCCCGATGACGGGACAGCCAACCTTGACGGCTAGGTCCATTACCTTGCAGATCTTCTGGGAGTGACCCTCGCCCAGAGAACCCCCCATGACTGTGAAATCCTGACTGAACACCATTACTTCTCTGCCGGATATCTCTCCGTAGCCAGTGATCACTCCGTCCCCTAGATACCTGGCTTCAGCCGCAGTGGCACCGCCGCGCCCGGTCTTGATGACGTCGAATTCCTCAAAGGTGCCCTCATCCAACAAGAGATCGATTCGTTCTCGGGCCGTGAGTTTGCCCTTGCCATGCTGCTCCTCTATCCGGTCTGCACCCCCGCCCTGCAATGCGCGCCCACGGAGCTCTTCCAGAGTGGCAAGCGCATCCTCCTGATGTGTATCCATGCGGTCTCCTCCTTGCCGGTACTGCTGCGTCGACAGTTGGAGCCTTGAGTTCTGCACTGCAGCTTTCGACATGAGCGTTTTTGGGGTTGACTCCTTCGCCAGCTACCGAGTTCTCAACCAGTCCTATATACGAGGCCATCCCAGCCAACAGCCATGTCTGACTCTCAATTATCGATATCCGCCGGAGAGAAATCAAACTCAGAGGTCCCATTGTGAAGCTGCTGGCTTCGTGATGGGGAGAGCTAGCTTCGCCACGAAGACCTCTTGTTCACACGCACAAGGTCGCAGATTCGATGCCTGCATCTTCCGCAACCAATGAGACAAGGTGCGTCCCTAGTCTCGTGGCTTCGCTAATCCGAGGTCAGTCACTTGAGCCGGAAGAGCAACTCTTGAGTCCTAGATACTGTACGCCAGGGCTCACTCTATCAAGCTTCTGTGGCGAGCGTGAACCGCCCCACCTCCGGATGCTCCAGCAACTCCCACTCCCCCCGCACCCCCTCGGCTCCCGCGGCGACCTCGATGTGCAGCATGGCTATGCCGCAGTCGAGCCGTCTGGAGATGGCGAAGTCGGGGGCCAGGCCGCTGTCGATCGATACAGTGATGGAGTCCGGTTGCATGTGGAAGCGCCAGGGCTGCCGGTTGATGGCCGAGGGCGCCAGGCGTGCGGCCTCAGCAGCAGCCCGCATCCACTCCGGCCATTCGCCGGGGTCGAGGCCCGAGCAAAGCTCCTCAAGCGACTTGCGGTGGTGCGTCCTGCCGAACCCGGTCATCAGCCTTTCGTGCGTGGTGGCATTGGTCGGAGAGCTGCCGACCGGGGTGACCGCCAGAACTCTCTCATGCTCGCGTGCTCCGACCAGCCGCGCGGCGACCGAAGGCCGGAAGAAACCGCCGACCCAGCACGTGGCCAGTCCCATCGCCGTGGCTTCGAGTATGACACCCTCGCCGGTGTAGCCCAGCTTCTCGTGTACATGCGGGTCGCTCATGTCTCCCACGAAGGCGATGAAAGCGGGCGCATCCCTCACCTTCCCGTATGGCCCAACCGCTCCCTTGAAGACCCGGTCAGGTGACTCCGTGACAAGCTCAGAGCTCACAGTCGGGAAGGGGGCAAAACGGGCGCAGAAATCCCGGAGCGCTGTATCAGTCTGCGCGTCCAGAGGCTGGCCGGTGTACTGCCGCCTTGACCGCCTCACCGGTATGGCTTCATTCCATCTTGCGTATGGGGTGTCCACGCGACGTCCTGAAAGCGGGCGGATTGGTGCTCAGACCATCTTGAGGGATGCAGGCGGGGAAGTCAACGTGCGTCGCGGGTGAAATGCAGTGTTGTTCGGTGGTTGTGGAGTGGCGGTCGGGCGGTCGGCGTTAGAGGTAGATACCGGGCTTCCGTGAACCGGGTGTCTAGCCCTTCTTCTTGCTGCCTGACGTGGTGGACCTGGACTTGTTGCCGTTGCGGCGGGACTTGGCGGCGGTCTTAGTGGGTGTCTTGGCGGTCCCCTTCGCGGGGGCCGAGGCATCGCCTCTTTCCTTCGACTGTTCGGGTGATGTGAGCGAAGCGCTCTCCTGCTGGATCGCCAGCCAATTGCTGCAAAGCTCCATCATAGTAGCGTGGGCGCGCTCACCGGCGTTAAGCTTCTTGAGGATAGTGCTTACGTATGACTTGATCGTGTGTTCGTCGATTCCAAGTATGGCAGCTATTTGTCGATTGGAGTTATCCTCGGCGATGAGATTTAGGAAACGCATCTCGCGCGGGCTCAATCCGGGGACCATTGCCTCCTCCGGCATGTCCTGAGCACTCAGGTCTTCGAAGCGGTCCAGCACTCTGGAGGCCAGGCCAGGTCTCTCCTGGACTTCCTCGTTTATCGCGTATTCCCCGGCGGCAGCCGACTGGATGGCTTCGGACAGCTCCTCGACCGTGCTGTCTTTGCCGAGATAAGCAGATGCGCCTGTCTTCATTGCCTCCATGAGTTCGTCGGCGTTGGGGTTTGGGCTCAGCATCACTACGCCGGTCGACGGGAATAGCCTTCTGAGATCGCTGCAGATTTCAAAGCCGCCCGGCTCCGAGCCATCCACGTCCAGCAGGACGACGTCGGGGGAGCTGTGCTCGACCGTTCTCCTTACCGACTCTATACCATCTGCGGGATCGCAGTCGACGATCTCCAGCCGGTCGAGTCCCAGGTGCTGGGCGAGCGCCTTGCGCACGCCAGCCCGGAATATCGACTGGCTGTCGACGATCAGGACGGTTGTCTTCTCCATAAGCCTCCAGGGATTCCTTGAGGACTTCCCCCCTATGCGTTACCTCTGCCGATGGGATTGGCCTCTCTGGTCTGTTCAAGGAGCAGGACCGCAATGTCTTCGGGCTTGAAGCGCCTGTCGCCCCGAGGCCCGATGCGATAGGCCCTGAGCACTCCCTGGTCGCTCCACCTGCGGAGCGTGTTGCTGTGCACATGAAGAAGCTGGCTTACCTCTCTGACAGTGAGCATGGTGCTCGTCGTGCCATCGATCTTCATTACTGCCTCCCTCTCGACTGATGCTACCTGTTAACCACTATAGTCATCGCCACTCGGGGTCACAATCACCCAAACGTTCAATCGGGATAGGAAATGGTATAGGGACGGAAGTCCTACGGTTGTAGGTTAGGATGGGTGAAGTGAATAGACGGCTGGTGAGGCGGGTGCACCATGCGTACAGGACGGTTCAGGCAAAAGGGGCAGGTTGCGTTTGGCGGCAGCCGTTGACGCCGTGCTTGGCGTACTGATATCATCTGTGCGGCCAATACGGGATTGCGCGAATGGAGCCTACGTTCAGGAAGAAGCTGGCGTCCGCGTCGAAGAGAAACTCCAGCCTGGTCTGCATCGGGTTGGACCCTGATCCCTCTTTGATGCCTCCGATAGGCGTCTTCGAGTTCAATCGAAGGATCATCGATGCCACCTCGGACCTGGTATGCGCCTACAAGCCGAACCTGGCGTTCTACGAGGCACTTGGCGCTGACGGCTTGAAGGACCTTGAGAGAACGGTTGCACACGTGCCGGCCGAAATCCCCGTAATCGGAGACTGCAAGAGAGCGGACATCAGCTCGACCTCACGGGCCTACGCGAAGGCGATGTTCGAGGGCTTCGGCTTCGATGCCGTAACGGTCAGCCCGTATCTGGGCCATGATTCGCTGGCCCCTTTCATTGAGTACGCCGAGAAAGGCGTCTTCGTGCTCTGCAGGACATCGAACCCTGGATCGGCCGACTTCCAGGAACTGGTCTGCGAAGATGGTTCCGCGTCGGGAGGCAGGCGCCCCCTCTTCGAAGTGGTCGCGCTGAGGGCCAAGGAGTGGAACGAGCACGGCAACATCGGGCTGGTCGTGGGGGCGACCTACGCCGATGACCTGGCGACGGTGAGGGGCCTGTGTCCTGATATGCCCATCCTCGTGCCCGGGGTCGGCGCGCAGGGCGGTGACATCGCTTCTGTGGTACGGTGCGGCAGCGGAGAAAGGGGTGCTCTGATCGTGAGCGTGTCCAGGCAGGTCCTTTACGCAGGGGGAAGCAGCGACTTCGCGGAAGCCGCGCGCGAGGAAACGATGCGGCTCAGGGTGCTGGTAGACGAGTGTGGGAGTGCTCTGCGGTGAGTATGGTGCTGGCTATGGGCGACGTCGTGCGACTGCGCAAGAAGCACCCCTGCGGTAGCGTGGAATGGGAAGTGGTGCGACTTGGGGCCGACATCGGGCTGAAGTGTCTCGGGTGCGGCAGGCGAGTACTGATGGAGCGGAGCGATCTGGAGCGCAGGGTCAAAGCAGTGGGTTCGAAACGGGAAGTACCGCCCCCCTGAGTCGAAGGGAGACTCGTTTACAGGCCGACGGAGGCCGTGTTATAATGCATTGTTCGTGAGACGGAGATAGAGCATATATGATCGCTAATGAGAAGAAGCGCGACATCGTAGAGCAGTACAAGCGCCACGAGAACGATAGCGGCTCGACCGAAGTGCAGGTTGCGTTGCTTACGGAGAGGATAAACCAACTGACCGGTCACCTCAAGGTGCACAAGCACGATCACCACTCGAGGCGTGGGCTGCTCATGCTTGTGGGCCAGCGCCGCCGCCTCCTCACCTACCTCAGCAACACGGATGTCGGTCGCTATCGACAACTAATAGCGAGCCTGGGGCTTCGCAAGTAATCGTCCGTCTTGGCGCGGGCCCTTCGTCTCTCCAGTATGGAAAGGGTGGATGTTCATGGCTTATGCAACTCAAACTGAAGTAGGTGGTCGAACGCTGCGGATCGAAACCGGCAGATTCGCCGAGCAGGCCAATGGCGCTGTCACCGTACAGTATGGTGATACTGTGGTACTGGTGACTGCGTGTGCCAATCCGGAGCCGAAGGAGACGGCCGATTTCCTGCCGCTCACGGTCGACTACGAGGAGAGGTTGTACGCGGCTGGCAAGATACCGGGGAGCTTTTTCAGGCGGGAGGGCAGGCCAAGCACCGAGGCCATTCTCGCGTGCAGGCTGACTGACAGGCCGATCAGGCCTCTGTTTCCCAAGGACTACAGGAACGAGACGCAGGTCGTGGTGACGGTTCTCTCAGCGGACATGGAGAACGATCCGGACCTTCTGGCGATTGTTGGGGCCTCGGCCGCGTTGAGCATATCAGACGTGCCGTTTGCGGGGCCGGTGGCCGCCTCTCGCGTCGGGTACATCGATGACGCCTACGTGCTCAATCCGACCTACACGCAGCTCGAGCACAGCAAGCTGGATCTGGTGATCGTCGGCACCAAGGACGGGACGGTGATGGTCGAGGGCGACGCGAAGCAGGTGCCGGAGGACCTCCTCATAAACGCTCTCTCGTTTGGCCAGAGTGCGAATGCGGAGGTGATCAAGCTTCAAGAGGAGATGATCGGGGCCTGCGGCAAGCCCAAGCTGGAGCACAAGGTGAAGGAGGTTGACAAGGCCCTCGAAGAGGAGGTCGCAGCGCTCATCCGTAACAGGATTGGTGACGCGCTTTCCTGGAAGAAGCAGGCAGACCGCAGGAATGCGGTGTCCCGGTTGAAGGAAGAGGTAGAGGAGAAGTTCGGCGGCAACTACACTGCGCAGGAAGTGTCCTCAGCTTTCGACAGCGGGCTAAAAGCGGCCATCAGATCTCTGATACTAGAGAAGGGGATACGCCCGGACGGGCGTCGGCCGGATGAGATCAGGCCCATAACATGCGAGGTCGGCGCATTTCCGCGGACTCATGGATCGGGACTCTTCACCCGGGGGCAGACCCAGGTGCTTACGATAGCGACGCTGGGTTCGCCCGGCGAAGAGCAGCAGATAGACGGGCTGGGGCAGGAAGAGAGCAAGCGGTTCATGCACCACTACAACTTCCCACCGTTCAGCAGTGGCGAGGTCAAGAGGCTCGGTTCGCCCGGCCGCCGCGAGATCGGGCACGGCGCACTGGCCGAGCGCGCCCTGGTCCCGGTGCTGCCGGACGAGTCGGATTTCCCCTACACGATTCGTCTGGTATCGGAGGTACTGAGTTCAAACGGCAGCACGTCTATGGCCAGCGTTTGCGGGGGTACTCTCTCACTTATGGATGCAGGTGTTCCGATAAAGGCACCGGTCGCAGGCATAGCGATGGGGCTGGTGATGGGCGAGAACGGGCATTACGAAATGCTGACAGATATTCAGGGCCTGGAGGATGCTCTCGGAGACATGGATTTCAAGGTCGCAGGGACCAGTGAGGGAATCACAGCGCTGCAGATGGACATCAAGGTGAAGAGCATCCGGCTGGACATTGTGGAGGAGGGCCTGAAGAGGGGCAGGGACGCCAGACTGAAGGTTCTTGACCGCATGAGAGAGACCATAGCGGCCAGCCGACCCGAGCTTAGCAAGTACGCACCGCGCTTGACGAAGATACAGGTTGATCCAGAGAAGATAAGGCACGTTATCGGCCCCGGCGGCAAGACCATAAGATCGATTACTTCGGAGGCCAAGGTCACCATCGATATCGAGAACGATGGCACGATCCTGATCGGCTCCCCCAGCGAGGAGGCAACCAACAAGGCGATCAAGATGATCGAGGAGCTTACCCGGGACGCCGAGGTCGGCGGGATCTACACGGGCAGGGTCACCAGGGTCACCAACTTCGGCGCGTTCGTGGAGATACTGCCGGGCAAGGAAGGCCTGGTGCACATAAGCGAGCTGGCAGACTATCCGGCTTCGACCGTTGAAGAGGTCGTCAAAGTCGGCGACGAGATCACGGTTGTGCTCACGGAAATCGACCGCATGGGCAGGCTCAACCTGTCGCGCCGGGCCCTTCTGGAGAAGGAATCCGGGAAGCCTGGAGCTCACGCAGGGGCCGGACATCGCCCACCACAGGGTGATTCGCGCGGAAGGCGTCCGGACTCCAGATTCGGCGGCGGACAGCGCGACAGGGGACCGCGTCCCGGTGGTGGCGGTGGTGGCGGGGGTGGCGGGGGACCCAGGAGACCGCAAAGGAAAGGCTGAAGAGTACGGGAAGTGGGCAAGGAGCAGGATCCCGATGGCACAGGTAAGGGTCGTCGTGCATGGGGCGATGGGGAGGATGGGGCAGGAGATCCTCAGGGCTGTCTCCTGCAGCCCAGACTTGTGTATCGTCGGCGCGGTTGACTTGAGGGCAGAGAGTGATTCCCTGCCTGTGCCCAATCAGAATTCCCCGGTGCCTCTATCCGACAACGTCGAGTCGATCCTGATCGCCACCAGCCCTGATGTCCTCATTGACTTCACTACCGCGCGTGCGACTATGCCCGCCGTTCGGGCGGCGCTGGGCCACGCGGTGCGGCTTGTGATAGGCACCACGGGCCTTTCCTCTCAGGACCACGAGGAAATCCGCTCCGAGTGTGCCAGGCGGGGGCTGGGTGCGGTCGTGGCCGCCAACTTCTCGCTTGCTGCGGCCCTAATGATGCACGCGTGTCGTACAGCCGCCAGGTTCTTCGACTACGCTGAGATAATCGAGATGCATCATGAGCAGAAGCTGGATGCGCCTTCCGGTACGGCGCTCGCAACGGCGCGAGAAATGGTCTCCGCAAGGGGCGGCCCGTTTGTGCGCCCGGGTGTCGCGAAAGGTGTAATGGAGCCCAGCAGAGGAAGTGAGTATGAAGGCATCTCGCTTCACAGCATCCGAATGCCGGGGCTTCTGGCGCACCAGCAGGTGATTCTCGGAGCGGCGGGACAGACGTTCACGTTGAGACTCGACCAGATAAGCAGGGAGGCCTTCATGCCCAGCGTCGTCATGGCGGCGAAGAGAGTAATGGAACTCAATGAGGCTGTCTTCGGTCTTGACAGGATACTGGGCCTGGAGGATGGACGTTGCTAGGTTCTCTGGTCTTCCGAAAGTATCATACGGCCATAGTCGGGGCCACGGGCCTGGTCGGCCAGGAGTTCATCAAGGTACTGGAGCAGCGACAGTTCCCGATGGCCTCCATACACCTGTTCGCATCTGACAGGTCTGTCGGTAAGAAGATCTTCGTCAACCACCAGGAACTGGTGGTAAGAGAGCCGACCCCAACGGCGTTCGACCCGGTGGATATCGCCCTGTTCTCAGCGGGAACGGAGATCAGCAAGCAGTTTGCGCCGATTGCCGCCAAGAGGGGCGCAGTGGTGGTGGACAACAGCGCCGCCTTCCGCATGAACCCCCGCGTGCCGCTGGTTGTCCCCGAGGTGAACCCCGGAGACCTGGAGAACCACAGGGGCATAATCGCCAACCCCAACTGCTCCACCATACAGATGGTCGTGGCCCTCAATCCGCTGCACAGGGTTAATCCGATTAAGCGGATAGTGGTCGATACATATCAGGCGGTCTCGGGCACAGGCTCCGCGGCAATCGATGAACTGAGGAATCAAACGAAGCAGGTGCTTGAAGGCAAGGGTACCGTCCCTCATGTCTATCCACACCAGATCGCGTTCAATCTCTTGCCGGAGATAGATGTCTTCCTGGATGACGGCTACACGAAGGAAGAATGGAAGATGATAAACGAGACCAGGAAGATATTGCACGACAACAGCATTCAGATATCTGCGACGTGCGTGCGGGTCCCTGTCATCGCGGGGCACAGCGAAGCCGTACACCTGGAGTTCACCAACCCGATGAAGCCGGAAGAGGCTCGGGAGATACTGGCGAATGCACCGGGAGTGAAGGTACTCGATGACCCGTCAGTGAGCCTGTATCCGCACCCGTGGATGGCCGCGGGCAACGACGATACCTACGTGGGTCGGATAAGGCGTGACGCATCGAACCCCAATGGGCTGGCCATGTGGATTGTCTCCGACAACCTGCGGAAGGGCGCTGCACTGAATGCAGTACAGATCGCAGAGCACCTGATTGCCAGGGGATGGGTCTAGCCAAGGAGGAGAGAAGTGGCTGAACTGGGTCGCTTGCTGACGGCTATGGTAACCCCGTTCGACGAGAATGGGAAAGTGGACTATGCCCAGGCGAAGAAGCTGGCTCTGGCTCTGCTCGACTCGGGCAGCGACGGTCTGGTCGTCGTGGGGACTACCGGCGAGTCACCCACACTCGTACGCTCGGAAGAGGACCGCCTCTTTGCCGATATCAAGTCCGTGGTTGGTGACCGTGGCTGTGTTGTAGCGGGAACGGGCAGCAACAGCACAGCCGAGGCTGTAGCTGCCACAAAGGCTGCCGAGGAAATCGGCGTCGACGCATGTCTACTGGTCGTGCCCTACTACAACAAGCCGACCCAGGAAGGACTGTACCAGCACTTTCGCACCATTGCCGAAAGCACGAGGCTGCCTTGCATCCTATATAACGTACCGGCTCGCACGGTTGCGGGCCTCGCGGCTGAGACTGCAATCCGACTCAGTGAGGTCGACAACATCGTAGGTCTCAAAGAGGCCAGCGGCAACTTCGATCAGATTGCCCGGATCATCTCGCAGGCGAGAAAGGGCTTCCTGGTCTGGAGCGGCAACGACAACGATACGCTTCCGATCCTGTGTCTTGGTGGCTACGGCGTCATCTCCGTAGCTTCGCATCTCGTGGGGAAGCAGATGAGGGAGATGATCCACAGCGCAGTCTCCGGGAACACTCCAAGGGCGGCGGAGATACACCGTTCGCTCCTGCCACTCTTCGGTGCCCTGTTCCTCGTCGCGAACCCGATTCCCGTGAAGTACGCGCTGAACGAGGTGGGATTCGGGGTGGGGAACCCCCGGCTGCCCCTCACGCCGGCCGACGAGAACACCGCCTCCCAGATACGGGCAGTGCTGAAGGACTGCAGGATAGACCTTCCTCTGGGCTGATCATCCGGCCTCATCTTCGGATGGTGCGCGTCTTCCTCTGAGAAACCAGGGTGAGGATTCCTCGATCCGTATGCTCACCATCCTGCCTGTGCAGTCCTGACTGCTGTCGAAGAATACGAGCCTGTTGGTGCGGGTCCGCCCCTCCCATCTGCCCTTAGTCTTCCGTTCGACAAGTACGTCGACGGTGCTGCCGACGAGCCGGGAGTTGATCCCCGAGGCTATGCCTCGCTGCAGCGCCTCCACCTCTTTGAGTCTCCGTCGCTTCTCGGCCTGGGGCACGTCGTCATTGAGTTCGCGGGAGGCCCTGGTGCCCGGCCTCGGAGAGTAGGCGGCTACATGCACCGTGTCGAATCTGAGTTCATCCAGCAGGCGCAGCGTCCGCTCGTACTGCGGCTCAGTCTCGCCGGGAAACCCAACGATGACATCCGTGGATATGGCCACGCCGGGGACCGATTCTCTGATAGAAGCTACCAGCTCTCGGTAGTGTGCTGAGTGATAGCCCCTTCCCATCGCACGCAGGATGTCATCATCCCCCGACTGCACCGGCAGACTTACGTACTCGCAGACCTTGTCCAGTGCGGCGATCGCCCGGATGAGGCTGCTGCTCATATCCTTGGGATGCGAGGTCAGGAAGCGTAGTCTGGACAGGCCGCTCGTGGAGTTGACTGTTTCAAGGAGGCCCGCGAGGTCGGGTCCGCCCGGAAGATCGTGACCATACGAATCGACATTCTGGCCGAGGAGACTGACCTCACGCACACCGCGCTGCGCGAGCCCGGCAACTTCCTCCATGATCTCGGAGGCGGGCCGGCTGCGCTCCCTGCCTCTCCTGTACGGTACGATGCAGTAGGTGCAGAAGTTGTCACAGCCTTCGATTATGTTCACGTAAGCAGTTGGCGGCAACGGCAGCGGGTCTCGCGGTCTCGGAAATGGGGAGTCACCTCCTGCTACTAGTGCGAGAAGCGGCCAGAAGTCTCCGGGTGGGAGGAACATGTCAACGTGCGGGAAGCGGCGCTTCAGTGAGAATGCGTCCGAGTCCACCATGCAGCCTGTCAGTGCGAGAATAGCTGAGGGGCGTGTCGCCCTGATCTCTTTCAGGCTGTCCAATCTGGATATCACACGGTTCTCGGCGCTCTGGCGTACGACACAACTGTTGACCACGACGATATCGGCGTCCTCCGGCGTCTCCACACGAGTACAGCCCAGTTCATCAAGCCCCTTGGCAAGGTAGGTCGAATCGGCCTTGTTCATCTGGCAGCCGATCGTCCATATATGATAGCTAGTCATGTCGAATCGTGCACAGGTGGGGACACTCTGCTAGAGACGGTCCGCATGGTGGATATGCGTGTACGTATTGCCGGCCTCATTATATGCAGATGGCGCTCTCGGCGCAAAGAGAGGGCAGGCGGCATGATTCATCGCAAGCACAAACAAACCCCCTTTCGGGGGTTGTACATTCAAGATGGCGGAGGGAATGGGATTCGAACCCATGAGGGAGGTTTCCCCCCCTAGCCGCTTAGCAGGCGGCCGCACTAGGCCTCTATGCGATCCCTCCTTTCCGAGACCCATTATAAGCGGCGACCCATGCGTTTTCAAATCCCTGCATGACCCTGGCACCGGCTGCTTCAGGCATTGCTCTTCCTTCTCCTGCGGACCTTTATGGTCTGCTTGCTAGCTGTTCCCATCTGACGACGCAGGTACATCACTATCAGCCACACTCTCCATCTATTGTACAGCGTCTTCAGACCCCTTATCAGCCAGACGAGCACGCCGAGGTCGGGCGGTATTAGCAGGATGAGCGGGATTGGCAGGAAGATAATGAAGATTGGTGACAGCACGAAGGTCAGGACCAGTATGAGTACGAACGGTATCAGCGCCAATAGCAGCATTGACGCGAGGTTCTCCGGACGCGCGGCCCATTTGGCCAGCCTCTTTACCACGGGGAAGACATTCTTCCACACGAAGACGATGGCAGCCATCGGTATACTGCCGACGACTATAGCCACAAGCGTCACCGCTCCCGCTATCGCTCCTATTATTAGTAGCATGAACATGTTGTCGCCCATAGCATCACCTACGGTATATAGGGTACGCCAAGCTCCCTGATTGCTGCGAGCAGGACCATAAGCTTGGCGAGCACTCTGCCGAGTATCTCGGCGAAGTCGGTTAGCATCAATCTGTCGATGAGTCCATCGAAGAACTTCACTATCACCGTGAGTATGTACTCTATGTCCCCGACGAAGCCGTCGTCGGTGCTTTCAGGCACATTGATTCCCGGCGTTCGCAATTGCACGAAGTAGACCTTCGCTGTCTTGAATATCTCGCCCTCGGGCAGGAACAGGCGCCCCCCTACACTGAGGTACTGGTCTTCCTCGCCTACCATCCATACTCCCTGGAGGTTGGCGGACTTGGCTTCTACTTCCTGGTGGGAGTAGAAGAGAGACCTGACCTTCGTACCGTACATGTCAACGGGGATATTCTCGGTCTCGGCGCTCAGGGTGAAGGTCATGTTGCCCGACAGTCGTATGTCCGCGCTCTCGGGTGCGCCGGGCCTCGGCTCCAGTGATCCATTGGCGAGGAACTCGGTCGTAGCGACCTCCTCGTAGTCCGTGCACCAGCCCCAGCCGGTTAGCCGGTATATGCGGAGCTGATAGTAGGCCCCGTCGTTGTTGTCTGTGGTGGTGCTGCCAAACTCGTTTGCCGACTCCAACTCAAGGTAGTACGTCGTCGCGGTCTCAAGACCGGTAATTGGCACACGGTGTATCGTGACCAGAGACGCATTCTGGATGACGTTGGCGGGAGGAATCGTCAGCCCATACCTGACGACGCTGGTCGAAGGCTGGTCAGTCTCCCACGTTATCATGGCGGAAGTCGCAGTCGTGGGAGTGATCAAGATGTTCGTTATCTCAGGCGGCGGTAGTTGCTCTGTATTGAAGCTGTAGTATGCCCCGCGGTTGTCGTCGACAGCCGGATTTCCGGCGACATCGATGGACTGGACCTTGTAGAAGTAGGTCACGTTGCCGGGTTCGAGCCCGCCCAGCGTCACGGAATGGCTGGTAGCGAATCTTGTGTCGGTTGCGGTGCGGTTAAGTTCGGTCGCGTTGCCGTAGTCCCGCCCGAACCTGACCAGGCTGTCTGCCGGTTCATCGGTCGTCCAGGTTATGGTTGCCTCGGTCATCGTGATATTTACTGCCTGAACGTTGGTTATGACAGGCGGAGTCGTATCAGGTGTGTCGGTGGTCGTGAAGCCGTAGTACGCGCCGCCGTTGTTGTCGGTCGAGGTATTGGAGGCGCCGTCGGTCGATTCGACCTCGTAGAGATAGCTGGTCAGCGGGCTGAGTCCAGTCAGTGCCACCGAGTGCTCCGTGACCAGGGTCGCGTCGGAGGCAGTGAAGCTCAGGACTGTCCCGTTCCCCGCATCCACGCCGTATCTCACTACGCTGTCGGCTGGATGGTCGGTACTCCATACGATCACCGCGGAGACATCCGCTATGTTGGTGGCCTGAACGCCGCTGATTACCGGCGGCGGAACCCCCTCACTGACCGTCGTGAAGCTGTAGAAGGTGAGGTCTACAGCGGTATTGCCCGCGCCGTCTGTCGACTGAACGCGGTACCAGTAGGTAGTACCCGAGTCGAGACCACTCAGAATGATCGAATGGCTGGTGACCAGGCTGCTGCTGGAGGTACTCAGATCCAGGTCGGTGGTTGGGCCGTACTCCACGAACGAGGTGGCCGGCTCGTTCGTGTTCCAGGCTATCGTCGCGCTTGTGGTTGTGACGTTCATTGCATGCACGCTGCTGATCACCGGCGGTGTTGTCTCTGGCAGCAGTGTGGTCCCGCTGTAATATGCGCCCGAATTGTCATCAGTAGCGGTATTCCCTGCACCGTCCGTTGACTGCACTTCGAAGTAGTAGGTCTCATCCGAATCAAGGCCCGTCAGGGCCACGGAGTGACTCGTCACAAGGCTGGAACGCGAGGCAGTGAGCCCCAGAGCGGTGGTGTTGCCGTAGTGGACTACGGAGTCAGCCGGCTCGTCGGTGGTCCAGGTTACTGTCAGAGAGTCTGTCTTGATATCGACCACCTGCACATTGCTGACTATCGGTGGGGTGCTCTCGACCACATGCGTGGTGAAGGAGTACTTGGCCCCGCCGTTGTCATTGACCGCTGTATTGGACCACTCGTCTGTCGACTCTACTTCGTAGTAGTAGGTCGATGCGGGAGACAGGCCGCTAAGCACGACCGAATGGCTGGTGACCAGGCTCGTGTCGGATGCTGTCTGGTCCAGGGACGTCGTGTTTCCGCCGTACCTGACAACGCTGTCCGCAGGCTCGTCCGTTGTCCAGACGACAGTGACTGATGTTGTCTTGACGTCGACCACGTGTATTCCGCTTATGACAGGCGGAACGCTCTCGGAGGTCCGGAGTGTGTAGTAGGCGCCGCCGTTGTCGTCGGTGGCCGTGTTGCCCGCCCCATCTGTGGACTCAACCTGGAAGTAGTACACTGTCTCATCCGAGAGGCCGGTCAGCACGATGCTGTGACTCGTGACGAGGTCGGCGCTGGTCTCAACGCTTCCCGGTGGTATCGATGCTCCGTACCTGACCCTGCTGGTGGCAGGCTCGTCAGTCGTCCAGGTGATTGTGGCAGTATCGTCGCCTATCGAGCCTGCGAGTACCGAGCTTATGACCGGCGGGATCGTCTCGGTCTGCAGGGTTGTGAAGCTGTAGTAGGCCCCGCCATTGTCATCGATAGCCGTGTTGCCCGAGCCGTCAGCCGACTCGACTTCGAAGATGTACGTGGTGTTCGCATCGAGGCTGCCTATGGCGACCGAATGACTGGTGACCAGGCTGTAGTCCGAAGCGCTGGACACTATGCCTGTGCTGTTCGCGCCGTACCGGACGACGCTTGTGGCAGGCTCGTCGGTAGTCCACGTGATTCGAGCAGAGGTCGTTGCGAGATCGACGACCTGTACATCGCTTATCACGGGTGGTGTGGTTTCAGGCGCCAGGGTTGTGAATGAGTAGTATGTCCCTCCGTTGTTGTCTATGGCCGTGTTGCCCGCGCCGTCGGTCGACTCGACCTGATAGTAGTATGTCGTTTCGGACTCGAGGCCGCTCAGCGGAATTGAATGGCTGACCACCATGAAGGGGTAGGAAGCTGTCTGGTCCAGGGACGTGATGTTGGCGCCATAGCGTACTACACCATCGGCAGTCTCGTTCGTGAGCCAGACTATGGTTGCTGAGGAGGTCGAGACATCTGTTGCCTGCACACTGCTAATGACCGGTGGCGTCGTGTCCTCAAGGTCGGTCGTGAAGCTGTAGTAAAGGCCTCCGTTGTCGTCGGTTGCTGTATTGCCCGAGCCGTCCGTAGACTCCACTTCGAAGTAGTAGGTTGTCCCGATGCTGAGGCCCGAGATGGGCACCGAGTGGCTCGTGACGAGGCTGGAATCAGTGGCGACCAGATCCAGAGAAGTCGAGTTGGCGCCGTACCTGACAACGCTGTTCGCAGGCTCGTCAGTAGACCACGAGATCACGGCCGAGCTTGACGTAATGCTGCGCGTCTGAACTCCGCTGATGAGCGGGGGTTCGTAGTCTTCGGATGCGGTGGTAAAGGTGTAGTATGCTCCGCCGTTGTCGTCGACGGCTGTGTTATTGCCTGTCTCGTCCGTCGACTGCACCTCATAGTAATAGGTAGTACCTGACGAAAGTCCGCTCAACAACACCGATCGCTCGGTTACCAGATAGGAGTAAGAACGCGTCATGCCGAGAGCGGGCGTTATTCCGTAGTTGACAACGCTGTCCGCAGGCTCATCGGTCGACCAGGTTATGGTGGCTGTAGTAGTGGTGATATCGACTGCGTCGACCGCTGATATGATGGGGGGTGTGATGTCCCACGTCGTGAACGTGTAGTACGAGCCTCCATTGTCGTCAACAGCCGTGTTGACGCCCGTATCGTCCGTGGACTCGACCTCGACATAGTAGGTTGTGTCGGAGTTGAGACCCGTCAGTTGAACAGTGTGGCTCGTCACGAGCGTGGAGTTCGAAGCTGTCAAACCGAGAGCCGTAGTATCGCCGTAGTTGACGACGCTGTCCGCAACCTCGTCCGTAGTCCAGGATATGGTCGCTTCGAAGGCAGTTACCTCTGTGATCTGAACGTTGCTGATGACCGGCAGAGTGGTGTCTGTAGTCGTGAAGCTGTAGTAGGCGCCGCCGTTGTCGTCCACCGCCGTGTTGAGGCCGGTGTAATCGGTTGACTCCACCTCGTAGTAGTAGGTATCGCCGGGCAGGAGGCCCGAGATCTGCACTGAGTGGCTTGTTACCAGGGTGGCATCCGACACGGTCTGGTCGAGGGTAGTCGGGCTCGAGCCCCAACGTACCAGACTGTCTGCCAGTTCGTCGGTCGTCCAGACAATCGTGGTGGTGAAGTCCGTGATGTTAGTCGCCTGCACATTGGTTATGATCGGTGGCGTGAAATCGGTGGTCGTGAAGCTGTAATAGATGCCGCCGTTGTCGTCCACCGCCGTGTTGAGGCCGGTGTAGTCGGTTGATTCCACCTCGTAGTAGTAGGTATCGCCCGGCGTGAGGCCGGTGATCTGTACGGAATGGCTTGTGACTAGAGTGGCATCCGAGACCGTCTGGTCGATAGATGTAGTGTTCGATCCGTATCTGACAACGCTGTCGGCCAGCTCGTCGGTGTCCCACGTAATGGTGGCCGTGAAGTCGGTGATGACCGCTGTCTGGATGTTGGTGATGATCGGCGGTGTGGCATCGGTGGTCGTGAAGCTATAGTAGGCGCCGCCGTTGTCATCGACTGCGGTGTTGTTGCCGGTGTAGTCAGTAGACTCGACTTCATAGTAGTACGTATCACCTGGCGTCAGCCCGGTGAGCTGCACGGAGTGGCTCGTGACCAGGCTGGCATCGGAGACGCTGTGGTCCAGGGAAGTCGTGTTAGCCCCGTACCTAACCACGCTGTCCGCCAGCTCGTCGGTGTCCCAGGTTATGGTCGCGGTGAAGTCGGTGATCGTCGCCGTCTGCACATTGGTTATGATTGGCGGCGTGAAATCGGTGGTGGTGAAGCTGTAATAGATGCCGCCGTTGTCGTCCACTGCCGTGTTGAGGCCGGTGTAGTCGGTTGACTCCACCTCGTAGTAGTAGGTGTCGCCCGGCGTGAGGCCGGTGATCTGTACGGAATGGCTTGTGACTAGAGTGGCATCCGAGACCGTCTGGTCGATAGATGTAGTGTTCGATCCGTATCTGACAACGCTGTCGGCCAGCTCGTCGGTGTCCCACGTAATGGTGGCCGTGAAGTCGGTGATGACCGCTGTCTGGATGTTGGTGATGATCGGCGGTGTGGCATCGGTGGTCGTGAAGCTATAGTAGGCGCCGCCGTTGTCATCGACTGCGGTGTTGTTGCCGGTGTAGTCAGTAGACTCGACTTCATAGTAGTACGTATCACCTGGCGTCAGCCCGGTGAGCTGCACGGAGTGGCTCGTGACCAGAGTGGGGTCCGAAGCGGACTGGTCGAGTATGGTAGTACTCGTGCCATACCACACTACGCTGCCCGCAAGCTCGTCGGTATCCCAAGTGATGGTGGCGGTGAAGTCAGTGATAGTCGCTGTCTGCACGTTGGTGATGATGGGCGGCGTGAAATCGGTGGTCGTGAAGCTGTAGTACGCGCCGCCGTTGTTGTCGACCGTAGTGTTATTTGCGACGTCTGTTGACTGGACCTCGTAGTAGTATGTATCTCCTGGAACCAGGCCTGAGATCAGTATCGAGTGGCCGACTACGAGACTAGGATCGGAGACATTCCGGTCGAGTGAGGTTGTGTTCGCCCCATAGCGAACGACGGTGTCGGCGACTTCGTTGGTCGTCCAAGTGATCGTTTCGGAGAAATCGTCAACGGACGTTGCCTGGACGTTCGAGATTACGGGCGGGATGGTGTCCAGCGTAATGAAGCTGTAGTAGGCTCCGCCATTGTTGTCCGTCGCGGTGTTGTTGGCTACATCTGTCGACTGTACTTCGAAGTAGTACGTGGTGTCAGGCGTAAGACCGCTCAGCGGTATGGAGTGAGATGTGACAAACGTGGCATCCGATTCCGTAGAGCCGAGTGCGGTAGTGATGCCATAGTTCACGACCGAATCCGCAAGCTCATCGGTATCCCAGACTATCGTCGCTGCCGTGTCGGTCAGGTTGGTCACCTGCACGGCGGAGATGATGGGCAGGACCGTGTCGACTGTAGTGAAGGTATAGTAAGCTCCGCCGTTGTTGTCTGTGGCCGTGTTATTGGAGGAGTCCGTGACCTGCACCTCAAAGTAGTAGGTGGTATCGGGTGTGAGGGAAGTCAGGGAGACGAGGTGGCTGGTGACCATGGTGGGGTCCGACTGGGTGGAGCCGAGAGCGGTGGTGGTGCCGTAGTTGACGACGGAGTCAGTTACCTCGTCGGTATCCCAGGTGATATCCGCAGAGACATCGGTGAGATTTGTTACCTGCACGTTGGAGATCACGGGCAGGATGATATCGGTGGTGGTGAAGGAGTAGAAAGCGCCGCCGTTGTTGTCGGTGGCTGTGTTATCGTCGCCGTCGGTGGACTGGACCTCGTAGTAGTAGGTGGTCTGGGAGGTGAGCCCTGTGATGATGACGGAGTGATTGCGAACCAGGCTGTCGTCGGTGAGCGAGGAACCGAGTGCAGTAGTCTCGCCGTAGCTGACTACTGAGTCTGCGGGCTCGTCGGTAGTCCAGGTGATGGTGGCGGAAGTACCGGCGATGTTGGTGGACTGGACGCTGGTTATGACGGGAGGCGTGGTATCGGTGGTGGCGAAGGTATAGTAGTTGCCGCCGTTGTTGTCGGTGGAGGTGTTATTGGCGACATCGGTACAGACCACCTCATAGAAGTAGGTGTCGCCTGGTGTGAGGCCTGAGACAGTGACTGAGTGAGAAGTGACCATGGTGGGGTCGTACTGGGAAGAGCCGAGAGCGGTGCTGTCGCCGTAGTTGACGAGGGAGTCTGTAATCTCGTCGGTGGACCAGGTGATAGTGGCGGTGGTATCGGTGATACTGGTAGTCTGGACGGAAGAGATAATGGGCGGGACGGTATCGACGGTGGTGAAGGAGTAGTAGACGCCGCCGTTATTGTCTGTAGCTGTGTTGTTCGAAACATCCGTTGACTGGACCTCGAAGTAGTAGGTAGTGTCTGGGCCGAGGCCTGAGAGGAGGATGGACCTGCTGACCACGAGGGAGGGATTGGACTCGGTAGAGCCGAGAGCGGTGGTGGTGCCGTAGTTGACGACGGAGTCTGCCGGCTCGTCCGTATCCCAGGATATGGTGGCGCTGCTGTCCGTGATATTGGATACCTGGACGTTGGATATGACGGGGGGTACGGTATCCAGAGTGGTGAAGGAGTAGTAGGCGCCGCCGTTATTGTCTGTAGCGGTGTTGTCGGCGCCGTCAGTGGACTGGACCTCGAAGTAGTAGGTAGTCTGGGGCACGAGGCCGGAAAGGACGATGGAGTGGGCAGTGACCTGAGAGGCATCGGACTGGGTAGAGCCGAGAGCGGTGGAGTTGCCGTAGTTGACGACTGAGTCGGCGAACTCGTCGGTGTTCCAGATGATGGTGGCGGAATCGCCGCCGAGGTTGGTGACCTGGACGGCTGAGATAACGGGCGGGACGGTATCGGAAGTAGTGAAGGAATAGAAAGCGCCGCCGTTGTTGTCGGTGGCGGTGTTGTTGGCGATATCGGTGGACTGAACCTCGAAGTAGTAGGTAGTGTTGGGTATGAGGCTGGAGAGAGCGATGGAGTGAGAAGTGACGAGTGTGGGATCGCTGGAGGAAGAGCCGAGAGCGGTGGAGTTGCCGAAGTTGACGACGGAATCTGCGGGCTCGTCTGTAGACCAGAGAATGGTGGCGGAATCGCCGGTGATGGAGGTAGCCTGTACGGTGGAGATCACCGGAGGAGTGAAGTCTGTGGTGGTGAATGAGTAGAAGGCGCCTCCGTTGTTGTCGGTGGCGGTGTTATTGGCGGCGTCGGTGGACTGGACCTCATAGTAGTAGGTATGTCCTGGAGTGAGGCCGGATAGAGTGATGGAGTGAGCTGCGACCATGGTGGGGTCGGACTGGGAAGAGCCGAGTGCAGTAGTCTCGCCGAAGTTGACGAGGGAGTCTGCGAGCTCGTCGGTATTCCAGGTAATAGTGGCCGAGAAGTCATCTATAGCCGTGGTCTGGACGGCTGAGATAACGGGCGGGACGGTATCGGAAGTGGTGAATGTATAGAAAGCGCCGGCGTTATTGTCAGTGGCTGTGTTATTGGCAGCGTCGGTGGACTGGACCTCGAAGTAGTAGGTAGTGTCGGGAGCCAGGCCTGAGAGGAGGATAGACCTGCTGACCACGAGGGCTGAGTTGGACTCGGTGGAGCCGAGAGCGGTGGTGGTGCCGTAGTTGACGACGGAGTCTGCTGGCTCGTCCGTATCCCATGAGACGGTGGCGGAAGTAGCTGTTACGTCAGAGGTCTGGACGTTTGAGATAACGGGCGGGATACTGTCCTGAGTAGTGAAGGTATAGTAAGCTCCGCCGTTGTTGTCTGTGGCCGTGTTATTGGAGGAGTCCGTGACCTGCACCTCAAAGTAGTAGGTGGTATCGGGTGTGAGGGAAGTCAGGGAGACGAGGTGGCTGGTGACCATGGTGGGGTCCGACTGGGTGGAGCCGAGAGCGGTGGTGGTGCCGTAGTTGACGACGGAGTCAGTTACCTCGTCGGTATCCCAGGTGATATCCGCAGAGACATCGGTGAGATTTGTTACCTGCACGTTGGAGATCACGGGCAGGACCGTGTCAAGAGTGGTGAAGCGGTAGTAGGCGCCTCCATTGTCGTCGGTCGTTGTGTTGTTGGCAGCATCCGTCGATTGCACTTCGTAGTAGTAGGTGGTATTCGGCGTCAACCCGATCAGATCAATTGAGTGGGATGTGACCAGAGTGGCATCGCCGGCTGTCGATCCCAATGCAGTTGTCTCACCGTAGTTGACGACGCTGTCCGTTTGCTCGTCAGTAGTCCACATGACCGTGGTCGATGTACCTGTGATGTTCGTGGTCTGAACGTTCGAGATTACCGGCGGAGTGGTGTCGCTGGTTGAGAAGGAGTAGTACGCACCGCCGTTGTCATCGGTCGCCGTGTTGTTCGCTGCGTCTGTGGACTTGACCTGATAGTAGTAGGTCACGCCGGGGTTCAGACCGCTGAGGGTTACTGAATGGCTTGTGACCATTGTGACGTCGCTGGCCGTCGACCCCAGTGCCGTGGTGTTGCCGTAGTCCACAACGCTGTCCGCGGGCTCATCTGTTGTCCAGGTGATGGTGGCCGAGAAGTCGCCTACGGACGTGGACTGTACGCCGGATATGACCGGCGGGACGGTATCTGCAGTAGTGAACGTGTAGTACGCGCCCCCGTTGTCATCGGTGCTGGTGTTGGTGTCGGCGTCGGTGGACTGCACTTCGTAGTAGTACGTTGTGTTCGGGGTCAGGCCCGAGAGGAGAATCGATCTGCTGGTGACGAGTGCAGAGTTGGACTCTGTCAATCCGAGTGCTGTTGTTGTACCGTAGTTCACCACGCTGTCGGCGGGTTCGTTGGTGTCCCAGCTGACGGTGGCCGAAGTGCCTGATACATCGGTAGTCTGTACATTAGAGATAACCGGAGCTGTCGTATCCGTTGTTGCGAACGTGTAGTACGCGCCGCCGTTGTTGTCTGTCGATGTGTTATTGGCGTCGTCTGTCGATTGCACCTCGTACCTGTAGGTGGTCCCTGGATTCAGACCGGTAAGGACGATGGAGTGAGCTGTCACCATTGAAGCATCGCTCTCAGTAGAGCCGAGTGCCGTCGTCTGACCGTAGTTCACCACGCTGTCGGCGGGTTCATCGGTGCTCCAGGTGATTGTCGCCGAGGTGTCTGTGACGTTTGTTGCCTGGACACTTGAGATCACCGGCGGAATAGTGTCCAGAGTGGTGAATGTGTAGTGAGCGCCGCCATTGTTGTCCGTAGCCGTATTGTCGGAGCTATCCGTTGACTGCACTTCGAAGTAGTAGGTGGTATCAGGAGAGAGGCCAGTCAGGCTGATGGAATGCCCGGTGCCCATTGAAGCATCGCTCGCGGTAGAGCCGAGCGCCGTTGTCTCCCCGTAGTTGACGGTGCTGTCGGCGGGTTCGTCAGTGCTCCAGGTGATTGTCGCCGAGGTATCGGTGATGCTCGTAGCCTGAACGCTTGAGATCACCGGCGGTACCGTATCCAGGGTTGTAAAGGTATAGTAGGCACCGCCGTTGTTGTCGGTGGCGGTGTTATTGGAGCCGTCGGTGGACTGCACCTCGTAGTAGTAGGTGGTATTGGGAGACAGCCCGGTGATATCGATCGAGTGCGAAGTGACCAGAGTCCCGTCGCTGGTGGTCGAGCCGAGGGCTGTAGTCAGGCCGTAGTTGGCCACCGAGTCCGCGGCTTCGTCGGTGGACCAGGTGACGGTGGCGGAAGTACCTGTGATATTGGTGGTCTGGACGCCGGATATGACCGGAGGCACCGTGTCCAGGGTTGTGAAGGTATAGTAGGCACCGCCGTTGTTGTCGATGGCGGTGTTGTTGGAGCCGTCGGTGGACTGCACCTCGTAGTAGTAGGTGGTGTTTGGCGACAGCCCGGTGAGGCCGATGGAGTGAGATGTGACCAGAGTCCCATCGCTGGTGGTCGAGCCGAGAGCTGTGGTCAGGCCGTAGTTGACCACCGAGTCTGCGGGTTCGTCGGTGGACCACGTGACGGTGGCGGAAGTGCCTGTGATATTGGTGGTCTGGACGCTGGATATGACCGGAGGCACAGTATCCAGGGTAGTGAAGGTATAGTAGACACCGCCGTTGTTGTCGGTGGCCGTGTTGTTGGAGCCGTCGGTAGACTGCACCTCGTAGTAGTAGGTGGTGCTGGGGCTGAGGCCGGACAGGAGGATGGACCTGCTCACCACGAGGGAGGGATTGGACTCGGTGGAACCCAGAGCCGTGGTCTGACCATAGTTGACAACGGAATCTGCCGGCTCATCGGTATCCCAGGAGATAGTGGCTGTGGTGCCCGATATGTCACTCGACTGGACGTTCGAGATAACAGGCGGCACGGTATCCAGGGTTGAGAAGCTATAGTAGGCACCGCCGTTGTTGTCGATGGCGGTGTTGTTGGAGCCGTCGGTGGACTGCACCTCGTAGTAGTAGGTGGTGTTTGGCGACAGCCCGGTGAGGCCGATGGAGTGAGATGTGACCAGAGTCCCATCGCTGGTGGTCGAGCCGAGAGCTGTGGTCAGGCCGTAGTTGACCACCGAGTCTGCGGGTTCGTCGGTAGACCACGTGACGGTGGCGGAAGTGCCTGTGATATTGGTGGTCTGGACGCTGGATATGACAGGCGGCACGGTATCCAGGGTTGTGAAGGTATAGTAGGCACCGCCGTTGTTATCGGTGGCGGTGTTATTGGAGCCGTCGGTGGACTGCACCTCGTAGTAGTAGGTGGTATTGGGAGACAGCCCGGTGATATCGATCGAGTGCGAAGTGACCAGAGTCCCGTCGCTGGTGGTCGATCCCAGTGCTGTAGTCAGGCCATAGTTGACCACCGAGTCTGACGCTTCATCCGTAGACCAGGTGACGGTAGCGGAAGTACCTGTGATATTGGTGGTCTGGACGCTGGATATGACAGGCGGTACCGTGTCTGAAGTCGTGAAGCTGTAGTAGGCACCGCCGTTGTTGTCGGTGGCCGTGTTATTGGAGCCGTCGGTGGACTGCACCTCGTAGTAGTAGGTGGTATTGGGAGACAGCCCGGTGAGACCGATGGAGTGCGATGTGACGAGAGTCCCGTCACTGGTGGTCGATCCCAGTGCTGTAGTCAGGCCGTAGTTGACCACCGAGTCTGACGCTTCATCCGTAGACCAGGTGACGG